>DIVW01000045.1:125247-198894 GCA_002428365.1 Propionibacteriaceae bacterium UBA6122 | reverse complement strand
CGGCTACGTCTACGGCACCATGGCCGGGTTGGACACTGCCGAGAAGCTCAAGGCCCAGCAGATTGTGGCTCGAATTTCCACCCGTACCCCGCCGCAGCGTGGCAGCAGCGTCAAGCTGAATGTGGCTGATCCGAAGCTCATGCACGTGTTCTCCAAGGCGACCCAACAGCGTCTGAACGACTGAGCGACACCCGCTAGATCGGCTCCNNTGGGCCGATCTGCGTTGGGTCCAGCGCAATTGCCGGTAGTGGGGTAAGAATGATGGGTGCCCCGGTTCTTATCGTCCCGCCCGGACTCCCGGCTGATTCCACTGCCGTGGGAACTGCCGCTGTCGCAGTGGCCCGAAGATCACCTGGTCGCGCTCCCCCGAGGCATCTCCCGCCACGTCGTCCGCTTCATCAAAGTTGGCAACGCCGTCTACGCGGCCAAAGAAGTGCTCGAACACCTCGCCCTCCACGAATACCGCCTGCTCACCGAACTGCATCGGGCTGGCACACCATCGGTCGAACCGTTGGCGGTGATCACCGGACGGTTGGGCAGCGAGGATCAGCCACTCGACCCGGTGTTGGTCACCAGGCACCTGGAGTTTTCTCTGCCCTACCGCTCGCTGTTCGCCCAAGGGGTGCGCTCAGAAACTGTCGGGCGCCTGCTGGACGCCCTAGTGCTGTTGTTGGCTCGGCTGCACCTGGTCGGCTTCCTGTGGGGGGACGTATCGCTGTCGAATGTGCTCTTCCGGCGCGACGCCGGCGAGTTCGCCGCCTACCTGGTTGACGCCGAAACTGGCGAAATGCACCCCCGGCTAACCGATGGCCAGCGCGAGCACGATCTGGCGATTGCCACCACCAACCTTTTCGGCGAGTTCTGCGATCTGGAGGCAGGGAAGCTGCTGGACGATTCGCTCGACCCGCAGCGCCTGGTCGATTCGATCCTGGCTCGCTACCGCGAGCTTTGGGCCGAGTTGACCGGAGCCGAGGAGTTCTCCGACACCGAAATGTTCCGGATCGAGAAACGGGTGCGCCGACTCAACGCGCTCGGCTTTGATGTGGCCGAGTTGGCCATCGATACCTCCCCGGACGGCTCGCGGCTTCGCATCCAGCCCAAGGTGGTCGATGCTGGCCACCACTCCCGCCGGCTGCTGCGCCTGACCGGCCTGGACGTCGAAGAGAATCAGGCCCGTCGCCTCCTCAACGACTTGGACACCTTCCGCGCCCGCAGCAATCAGGCCGCCGTAGATGAGGCGGTGGTGGCTCACCGCTGGGTCACCGAGAGCTTCGCCCCGGTGGTGGCTGCGGTGCCCGATGACCTGCGGGGCAAACGCGAGGGTGCCCAGATCTTCCATGAGGTGCTCGACTATCGCTGGTACGCCTCGCAGCGCGAGCAGCGGGAGGTGCCACTGCTGGAAGCCACCGCTGGCTACATTCGCGACGTGCTCACCACCCTGCCCGATGAGGCGATCGCGCCGGAGGCCGTCCACCTGGATGGACGCCAACTAGCCAACCCCTATGACCCCTCGGCCGGCTTCGTCGACGATTCCGACGGTCCCATGCCCGTCGACCCCTGGGAGGACATCGACGACACCGAGCCCGAACCCGGCCCCGCCTACCTCGACATCGACGCGCTGCGCGCCCGATCAAAGCCGAACCCGCAGTGATCACCATCGACACCACCGCGGCCGAGCCGCCCTATGACCAGGTGAAGCGTCAGCTCTCGGCGATGGTCGCCGCTGGCGAACTGCAGCCTGGCGACAAGCTGCCGACCGTGCGCCGACTCGCTGACGATTTGGGTTTGGCCCCCAATACGGTGGCTCGGGCCTATCGGGAGTTGGAGGCGACCGGCCTCCTCGACACTCGTGGCCGAGCCGGCACTTTCGTCACCGGCGATCAGGCCAGCAGGGCCGCCCGGCAGGCCGCAGCGGCGTACGCCGAGCAGGCCCGCAGCCTTGGCCTGAGCCCCAGCGAGGCACTGTTGCTGGTCGAGCGAGCGCTGGGCAGCAGCACACTGCAGGGGTGACCACACGCCGCGTCCACGCTGGCCGGTAGACTCCCCGGGTGAGTTTCCACCTGTATGACAGCGTTCAGCGCAAAGTGGTCGAGTTCGCCCCGTTAGTTCCTGGCGAGGTCTCGATCTACTGCTGCGGCGCCACCGTGCAGGGGGCACCCCACTTGGGCCACGTCCGCAAGGAGGTCAATTTCGACGTCCTGCGGCGCTGGCTGGAGCATTCGGGCAACCGGGTGACGATGTTGACCAACATCACCGACATCGACGACAAGATCCTGGCCAAATCAGCTGAAGCCGGACGTCCCTGGTGGGCGCACGCGTTCCTGTTCGAAGCCGCCTTCCATGAGGCCTTTCGGGCTCTTGGGGTGCGCCTGCCGACCTATGAACCACGGGCAACCGGGCACATTCCGGAGATGATCGAACTGATGGCCATCCTCATCGAACGCGGCCACGCCTATGCGGCGGCCGACGGCTCCGGGGATGTCTACTTCGACGTCCGCTCCTGGCCGTCCTACGGGGAGCTGTCCGGAATGAAGATCGAGGAGATGACCGCCGCCGAGGATGCAGATCCGCGTGGCAAACGTGATCCGCGCGACTTCGCGCTGTGGAAGGGCACCAAGCCCGGCGACCCGGACTCCGCCTCCTGGGAGACCCCCTGGGGCCGCGGACGTCCCGGCTGGCATCTGGAGTGCTCAGCGATGGCTGGCAAATACCTCGGTGATGCCTTCGACATTCACGGCGGCGGGCTGGATCTACGCTTCCCGCACCACGAAAACGAGATTGCCCAATCCAAGGCGGCCGGGCGGGGATTCGCCAGCTACTGGATGCACAATGCCTGGGTCACCCTGGCCGGTGAAAAGATGAGCAAATCGCTGGGCAACACCGCGGACGTACTTGCTGCGGTGAATGACTACGGCGGTCGCGCAGTGCGGCTGTATCTGGCCGGGCCGCACTATCGCTCCGCTATCGAGCTATCTGAGGCATCCCTGACCGAAGCCGCGGCCCAGCTGGCGCGCATCGACGGCTTCCTTAGCCGGGCCAAGGGGGCCAGGGCCAAGTTCCCTGAAGCTGCCGGACCGGTGGCCCTCCCGGTTGCTTTCGCCGAGGCGATGGATGACGACCTGGGCACCCCGGGCGCCTTGGCCACGGTGTTCAACACGGTCAAGGCCGGCAATGTGGCCCTCGACGCTGGCGACCTGGCCGCAGCCAGCTTGGCCCACGACGAGGTATTGGCCATGCTCGACATCTTCGGCCTCAACCCGTCCGCGCCCGAATGGGCTGGCGCCGAGACCGAGGCCGAGCTGTTGCCGGTGGTCGACGGCCTGGTCGCTGCCCTGCTCGAACAGCGCACCCAGGCCCGCACCCGCAAAGACTGGGCCGCTGCTGATGCCATTCGCGATCAGCTGGCCGCCATCGGACTGCAAGTCACCGACACCGCCGACGGCCCGCGCTGGTCGCTGGAGAAATGAGAACTGATGCCAGGTAACAGCCAGCGCAAGGGTGCCGTGCGCAAGAAGGGCAAGACCACTCCGGCCGGCTCGGGCGGCCGGGTTCGCCGCGCTCTGGAGGGCCACGGCCCCACCCCGCGGGCCGAGGATCGCCCGTACCACAAGTCCTACCGCAAGCGCCGCCCGGAAGAGGCCAACAAGACCACCGGCAACCGGACGCGGCCGGGGCGCAGCACGCCGCGTCCCGCCTCCAATACCGCCACCGCAGGCGCGGATTGGGTGATTGGCCGCAATCCGGTGCTGGAGGCGCTCCAGGCCGGGCTGCCGATCCGGCGCGCCTACGTGGCTGATGGCGTGGAGCGCGATGACCGGCTGCGCGACATCTTCAAGTTCGCCGCCGAGAAGGGCATCCCGCTACTTCAGGCCACTCGAACCGAGCTGGATCGGATGACTGGCGGTGGCGTCCACCAGGGCGTGGCGCTGCAGTTGCCAGCCTTCGAATATGCCGATGCCGAGGACGTGCTGGCCGACGCGCTGGATTCCGAAACTGCCCCGGTAGTGGTGGCCTGTGATTCGATCACCGACCCACGCAACCTGGGCGCGATCATCCGCAGTGCAGCCGCCTTCGGTGCGCACGGGGTGATCATTCCCGAGCGACGTTCGGCGCAAATGTCCGCGGCGGCTTGGAAGACCTCGGCCGGGGCGGCAGCGCGGGTTCCGGTGGCCCAGGTAACTAACCTGAACCGCACGCTCAAGCGCTATGCCGATGCGGGTTTCACTGTCGTGGGTCTGGCCGGCGAGGCCGAGACCGATGTGGCTGGATTCCCCGGCATTGACGGCCCGGTGCTGTTGGTGGTCGGCTCCGAAGGTGAGGGCCTGGCCCGACTGGTGCGCGAGAACTGCGACGTGTTGGTGCACATCCCGATTGGGTCGGCGGTGGAGTCACTGAATGCGAGCGTGGCCACTTCGATCGCCCTCTATGAGGTCAGTCGCTCGCGCGCCTGACACCCTCGACGCACTATCGCGCGGTCACCAGTCGACGGTGGCCGCGCGATAGTGAATTACCGGCGATTCGCGCACCCTTCTTGCCCATGATTCTGGTAGGCAGTGGGCCATCAATACGGAGAATTCTTTCCCCAAATGGGACCCTTTTTGGATTGACTTGCCCATTCGACACTGCGAGCTATAGTCGGGGCGGACGCCGGGGCCATTGAATGGTGGCTCCTCTACTCGGGACGGATTTGCAGTCTCCCAGTTGGCGCCTCACCGCAGTAGGCAACATCACCCCGCTAGGACAACCCCGCCCAGGAGGCATGCATGGCTAGGCAGGCACCAACCGAACTCCAGCTTCCCCCAGCACCGGCGGCTCCGCCGGGCCCGGCTCGTCAATTCCGGCGGCGCCTCACCGCCGCGCTGACGATCGCGTTGGTCGCTGGCGGCCTGGTTACCGCGGCCGCCCCGGCGCAAGCTGCGGAGTCCTACTTCTGCTCCAACTCGACCCAGCCTTACGTCCCGGTGGCCACCGTGGAGTCCTACGCCGCTGGTCATGCCGTCAGCGGCCTTTCGGTGACCAATGGCACTACCCCGGAGGCGTTCACGGGCACCTACGTCGGCTTCATCGCTGACGGGTTGGGCACCCGCAAGGACCTGCTGCTCTTCCGCCTGAGTAGCCCCACTATCGATGGCACCGAGGCGACCGGAGGCCTGAAAGGCGCCGGCATCTGGGCTGGCATGTCCGGCTCTCCTGTCTACGACGAGGACGGCCGATTGATCGGTGCGGTGGCCTATAGTCTCAACTTCGAAAACCTCCCCATTGCTGGCGTGACCCCGGCCGAATACATGAAATCGATCGGCTCCAGCGCGGTCAGCTCGGCCGCAAAGGTCCGCGCGACTGCGGCGAACCTCAAGGTCACCGCTGCCGGGCTCAAGGTCGCTGGCGCCAATCTGAACAATTCCAGCTTCAACCAGGTGAAGACGGTGAACATCGCCGGCAAGGCCGGTGCCAAGCAGAACGCGTTCATCAACACCGCCCTGGCCCGCACGCCCGGCAGCACCGGTGTAGCCAGCTTCCTGCGCAGTAAGAACTTCCTGCCAGCCGCCTCAACGAGCCCGGCAGCCGTGACCCAGCCGTTGGTAGCTGGCGGCTCGATCGCCGCCACCTACACCAGCGGCGACCTGCTAACGGGCGCGATCGGCACAGTGACCGCGATTTGTGGCGACACGGTGTGGGCATTCGGCCATCCGATGGCCTTCGAGGGCGAATCGAAGATGCTGATGTCGAACGTCTCGACCGCGATGATCGTGCCCGACGGTGCCGGATTCTATGGCTCCTACAAGCAGCTCTCCCAGATTGGCAGCCCGGTCGGCATGATCACCCAGGATCGCCAGTTCGGGATCAGGGGCAGTGTGGGCACCACCACCACATTCCCGATCACAGTGGCGGTGCAGAACTCCGCCGGGGCAGCCAAAGCCAACTACCAGGTCGCAGTGGCCGAACCAACAGCCGCCGCGAGCACCGTGTACAGCCTGATCGGCACCGCCGCCTACGAACAGCTTGACCAGTTCGGGGCCGGTTCGGCTGCGGTCACCTGGACGATCAACTATCGGCGCGCGAACGGTGAGACCGCCAGCCTGACCAACTCCCAGGTCGTCTCCGACCCAGGCTCCTTCCCGTACGTCGTGGGGTCGGACCCCGCCGCAGATATAGCTGCGATCGTGAACAACGAGTTCGAGGATGTGAGCATCACTTCGGTGGCAGTCACCCTGAAGCTGACCAGTGCCAGCACCGTCAGCTACCGACCCAGCGGCGTCCAGGTATTCACCAAGGGCAAGTGGAACACGCTCCAGGGTGCCCGGCTCAAGGCTGGCCTCACCTACTCGTTCCGTCCGGCTTTCAAAATCATGCAGAACGGAAAGCCCAGCGGCACCAGGGTTGGGAGTGTGGCGAAAATCAAGCTGAAGTCGACCGCGCGCACGGGCGGGACGTTTGCGGTTACGGCGGCCAACCAGCTCGAGGAATCCTGCACGACTGATGCCGCCGGCAACACCACCTGCACCCAGATTGAGGACACCGTCGAGGCCGCCAGCTTCGATGAACTGATGGCCATCCTCGATGACCTCCAGCCCAACAGCGGTGTCATTGGTACAGCGACCTATCGGCTCAAGAAGGGCAGCGTCGACCGGGCCTTCCAGTGGACTCTGCCCGGAGTGGTCACCGGCACGACAACGGCCACCTTCACCATTCGCAAGTGAGTTGAGCTGGTCACTGCTGAACTCGTGACCAGCCAGTTCAGAGCCGGACGAGTGTCCTTTGGCGGGCTCAGGGATCTGCAGGTCCCTGAGCCCGTCGAAGGGTCAGCCGTTGGCTACTGCTGCCAGCAGTGCCCGATTGAAGGCGGGCAGATCCCGCGGACTGCGGCTGGTCACCAGATTCGCGTCCACCACCACCTCGGCGTCCACCCACGCCGCGCCAGCGTTCCTCAGATCAGTGGAGATCCGGGTAGTCGAGGTCAGCTTGCGGCCGGCCACTACCCCAGCTTCGATCATGATCCACGGCCCGTGGCAAATGGAGGCCACCGGTTTGTTGGCATCGAAGAAGGCCCGCACGAAAGCGATCGCCTTGGGATTGTTGCGGATCTTGTCTGAGTTCAACGTGCCGCCGGGCAGCACCAGCGCATCGAAATCGGCCGGATCAGCCTCATCCAGGGTGAGATCGACCACGAAATCCTCGCCTCGATCCCAGTCGCCGATCAGAGCCGTAATGGTGCCGTGCTCCTCTGAGACCAGGACGGGTTGGGCACCAGCGCCGACCAGCGCAGCCCAGGGTTCGGTCAGTTCGGGCTGTTCCACCCCGCGCTTCAGCAGGAATGCAACCTTCTTGCCACTCAAATCCGCCATCAAAGACCTCCTCGCTTCAAGCGAGCCTAACCAGCCAGGCACCGGCACGGCGATAGCAGCGGCCCTGGCCGGGAATCCGTGCCGCCGCGCAGCTCCCAACCAGGACTTCGCTCACCACCTCGGCTCAGACCCCCAAGCGAGCCCGGCGCTGCAGCTCACCGTCGGTGAAGTTGGCGCCAGCCACATGGCCGGGCAGCGGCACGATCCGGGTGTGAATAGCGTCGATGATCCAACTCGCCTGCGGGAAGAACAGGTCCTCCAACTCCGGTGCTGGGGTGATGTGATTGCGGGCGCCGACCACGACCACCGGAGCGTCCAGCGCATCGAAGGCCAGGTTTTGGACGTCGGCGGCCACGGTCTGCAGGAAGGAGCCACGCGCCACCGCATCGGAGGCCAGCACCAACCGTCCGGTCTTCCGGACGCTGGCCAGCACCTTTTCGTAGTTGAGCGGCGCCACGAAGCGCAGGTCGATCACCTCTGCCGACAGCCCGTAGGTGGCCTGCAGCTCATCAGCCGCCTCCAGCGCCCGGTAAAGGGTGGCGCCGAGGGTAGCGATGGTCAGGTCACTGCCCTCCCGGCGGACCACCGGCTCCCCTTCCGGCGTCTCGTAGTAGCCGGTCGGGACGCCTTCGGCCACGAACTGCTCGCCGATGTCGTAGAGCAACTGGGACTCCAGGAACACCACCGGGTCGGTGCCAGCCAAGGCCAGGTTCAACATGCCCTTGGCATCGGCTGGGCTGGCCGGGAAGTACACCTTCAGGCCCGGGATGTGCGCGACCAGCGCCGACCAGTCCTGCGAGTGCTGGGCGCCGTACTTGTTGCCGACGCTGACTCGCAGCACCAGCGGCATCTTCAACAGCCCGGCCGACATCGACTGCCACTTGGCCATCTGGTTGAAGACCTCATCGCCAGCCCGACCGAGGAAGTCGCAATACATCAGTTCAACCACTGCCCGTCCGCCCGAGAGCGCATAGCCCACCCCGGCGCCGACGATGGCCGCCTCAGAAATCGGGGAGTTGAACAGCCGCCGATAGGGCAGTAGTTCGGTCAGCCCGCGGTAGACCGCGAACGCGCCACCCCAATCGCGGTTCTCCTCGCCCCAGGCACACATGGTCGGGTCGATCGCATACCGGTAGGCCATCGCCTCGAACAGGCCGTCGCGGAACTGGTACATCTTCACCTTCGAGACCGGCTTACCAGCGGCGTCGGTGGCGGTGCGCACCTTCTTCGCGATCGCCTTCACCCTGGCGTTTTCGGCCAGCGGCTCAAGCAGCTCGGGCTCACCAGTGCCGAAGGCCTCGACATGCCCATTGGAGAGCATCTTGGACTCGATGTAGGTGACATCGACCCGCTCGCATTCAGTGTCGTTGGAAGCCAGTGCCAACACCTTGGTCAGCCGCTCGAGGATCCGCGAGTGCAGATCGTCCACCTCACTGGCGGTGATCACCTTCTTGCTCACCAACTCCGCCGAGAAGGACTTGATCGAGTCGGCTTCCTCCCAGGCCTCGATCTCTTCCCGAGTGCGGTAGCTGGACGCATCTGAGGGCGAGTGGCCCGAGATCCGGTAAGTGATGGTGTCCAACAGCACCGGCCCCTTACCAGCCAGCAGAAGCTCCTTCTTGCGCGCCACTGCGTCGGCCACCGCCAGCGGGTCGTAGCCGTCCACCCGCTCGGCGTGCATCGCCTCGGGGTTCACCCCGGCGCCGACTCGGGCCAGCATGTCGTAGCCCATCGTCTCGCCGTGGGTCTGGCCGCCCATGCCGTAGAAGTTGTTGAAGAAGTTGAACAGGATCGGCGGGCTGCCCCCATCTTCGGCACGCCAAAGCTGGCGGAACTGGTCCATCGCGGCGAACATCATCGCCTCCCAGACCGGCCCGCAACCCATCGAGGCGTCGCCGATATTGGCGATCACGATGCCGGGCTGACGATTGACCCGCTTGAACAGGGCCGCACCGTTGGCGATTGGGGCCGAGCCGCCGACGATGGCGTTGTTCGGCATCGAGCCGAAGGGGGTGAAGAAGGCGTGCATCGAGCCGCCCATGCCGGCATTGAAGCCCACCTTGCGGGCAAAAATCTCGGCCAGCGTGCCGAACAGGATGAAGTTCTCGGTGAGCTCCTCTGGGCTGTCGTAGCCGATCTTTTCGGCGTACCGCAGGGTGTCACCGTCGGCGAAGGTGGCCATGATCTGGCTCAGCTTGGCCGGGTCCAGCTTGCGGGCCGCGGAGAAGCTCTTCGCCAGAATCTCTCCGTGGCTACGGTGCGAACCGAAGATGTAGTCATCGGCGTCCAGCTCGGCAGCCTGGCCGACTGCGGAAGCTTCCTGACCCATCGACAGGTGGGCCGGCCCCTTGTGGTTGTATTCGATGCCTTGCCAGCCACCGGTGGTTTTGAGCGAGTTGAGCATGTTCTCGAACTCGCGGATGGCCAGCATGTCGTGGAGCATCGCCACCAGGCCGTCGGCGCCGTAGCGCTTCTTCGCCGCGGCGAAATCGGGCACATAGGCGTTCACCGGGATCGGCGGCACCGTGATCAGGCCGGACTTGCGCACCTCGGTTGGGTTGACCGGTATTGACTTGGGCATTTCTTCCTTCTTCGTTGATGGGCGGCGTCAGTCGCGGACGGCCCAGGCGGCCTCGCGGATACCTTCGGAGACTGTGGGATGGGGGAAGACGACCTGGCGTAGGTCGTCGATGGTCAGCTCGGTTTCGAGTATCGCGGCGGCGCCCCAGATGGTCTCCGGGGCGTAGTTGCCGAGCAGGTGAATGCCGAGGACTGTTCGGCTGGCGGCGTCGGCGATGATCTTCACCGCGCCAGGGGCCCGGACGCCGTTCTCGGCGACGAAGCGACCCGAGACGGCCAGCGGCACGATCGCGGTGAGCACCTCGCGCCCGTCGGTTTTGGCTTGCGCCTCGGTGAGCCCGACCCCGGCGGCCTCCGGGATCGAATAGACCGCCCACGGAATGGTGGCGGTGCGGAGCCGTTGGCCGGCCGAGGTGGCCTTGATCGGGTCGATGATGTGCGCCGCGGCGATCTCGCCCATCCGGTAGGCGGCATGAGCCAACAGGCTGCGTCCGGTGACATCGCCGACCGCCCATACGTTCGGCAAATTGGTGCGCATGGTGTCGTCGACGACCACGCCCTTGGGCCCGACCTCAAGGCCGGCCTCGGCTGCGCCCCAGCCGTCGGTGAGCGGCCGTCGACCGACGGCCATCAGCACCAGATCGGCCTCAACCCGGACGGTCTCGCCCTTGCCGTTTTCGTAGCTCACGGTGGCGCCCTCGATTCCGGTCACCTTGCAGCCCAGGGCGAACTTCACCCCGGTCAGTGCCTTGCGCAACCGTGCGGCCAGATCAGGGTCGGCGAACGGGACGATCTCCGGCAGCATCTCGATCACCACTACCTCGGCGCCGAAGGCGGCAAACAGCGAGGCAAACTCGACGCCGATCACGCCACCGCCGATCACCGCCAGTCGCTTGGGGACGGCTTCGATCGCCAGCAGCCCGGTGGAGTCGACCACCAGCGGGTTGCCCTTCACTCCGGGGATCGGCGGCATCACCGGCACCGATCCGGTCGCGATGATCACGTGGTCCGCGGTTTTCCGCTCGCCGTTGACCTCAACCACCCCGGCCGAAATCAGCGTCCCGTGGGCCTTGATCACCTCGACGCCAGCCCGCTTCTCGGCCGCGCCGACCCCGGCCACCAGCTTGCCGACCACGTCGGCCTTCCACTCCTGCACCTTCGCCCAGTCGTACTCGACCCCGGTCGCGGTGACGCCGAACTGAGCCGAATGGAGTGCGTGGGAGTAAAGCTTGGCCGAGTTGAGCAGGCTCTTGGTCGGAATGCAGCCCACATTCAGACAGGTTCCGCCCAGGGCGTCCTTCTCGATCAGCAGCACTTTTTTCCCAGCATGCCCCAGCCGCTCCGCGGCCAAGTAGCCGCCCGGCCCGCCACCCAGAACGATCACGTCAAAGTCAGCCATCTCGCCGTCCTCAGCCCAGGACCGTCAGGTCGATTTCGGCGACTGCAGCGCACAGGTCCTTCAGGTACCGCGCCGCGTCAGCGCCGTCGATCACCTGATGATCCGCGGTTAGCGAGAAACCGATTCGCTGCTCGGCGCCGATGGTGCCGTCGGCATTGATCACCGCACGGGGGAAGATCGCGTCCACGCCGAGAATGGCGACCTGCGGCACGTTCAGCAACGGGGTGAATGACTCGATCCCGAAGGCGCCAAGGTTGGAGACGGTGAAGGTGGCCCCGCCGAGCAGGTCGGGGTTGATCGTGCCATCGATGGCCTCGCCGGCCAGCTGCTTGGTCTGCACCGAAAACTGGCGCAGATTCAGCGTGTCAGCCAACCGCAGCGTCGGCACCAACAGGCCGCGCGGCGTGTCCACCGCCATGCCCAGGTGAACGTGGGCGAAGGTGCGCACCACCCCTGCGGTGAGGTGGGCGTTGACCGCCGGGTGCTTGCTTAGGGTCCGCACTGCGGCGTAGCCGACCAGGTCGCCGATGGTTACCCCGGCGAGGTCGGAATCGGCGGCATCCTTCAACCGCTTTCGCAGCGCCAAGAGCGCCGCTGCCGGCGCGGTGGCGGTGTAGGTGAGCTGGGCCGAGGTGGCCAGCGAGTTCATCATCCGCTCGGCGATCACCTTGCGGATGCCCTTCAGAGGCGTGTCGGTGTACTCCTCAGCCGGCGATGTCGGCGTCTCGACTACAGGCCCAGCCCCTGCGTTGGCCAGATCGGCACGCGTGACCCGCCCACCGATGCCGCTGCCCTGCTGCCCGGGCACGAAGCCGTCAGCATCAGCCCTGGCCCCAACGGTAAGCGCGGGACCGGCCGCCATCGCGGCTCGCACGTCACGCTCGATCACTCGACCGTGGGGCCCGGAGCCAGCCAGTAGGTCGGCCGCGATGCCCTGAGCACCCGCAAGTCCGCGGGCACGGGGGGAGGCCGCAGCGCCGCCATCGGCGCCAGCTTCCGGCGCGGAGGCCGCTGGCGCAGCCGCTGCGGCCACCGCCGGTTCCCCGGCCGCAGCGGTCTGGGGCGCTGCGGGCTGCGGGTCGGTCGGGGCACCAGTGGTGCCCCTCAGAGCTGAAATGTCCTCGCCGGGCTCGCCCACGACCACCAGGGCCTGCTTCACCGGCACTTCGTCGCCCTCTTCGGCGAATAGCGCCAACACCGTCCCGGAGACCCCGGCGGGCACTTCCATCGCGGACTTGTCGGTCTCGATCTCGCACAACAGACTGGTTGGTTCGACTACATCGCCGACCTTCACCAGCCAGGTCGTGACCAGGCACGACTCCACGGTGTTTCCAAGCTGTGGCATCACCACTACCTGGGCCATCTGGTTCTCCTTCGCGACTATACGAAGTGCGCCTGCGAGGCGCCTTCGGTGAGTTCGACTTTCGCCTCATCACTGAGGCGGTCATCGGTGATTACGCCGGTAACTTCGGCCAACGGCAGCACCGAGGCGAAGCCGACCTGCCCGTACTTGGAGGAGTCGGCCACCAGCCACGACTCCTGGGCCCGCTGGTGCATCGCCCGGAGCACCTCAACACCTTCGGTGAAGCCGGTGGTGAGGCCCCGTTCGACGGTGAAACCGTCCGTGCCGAGAAAAGCCAGCCGGACGTTGAAGTCGGCCAGGGTGCGCAGCGCCACCGGGCCGACCAGGGATTCCGAGGACCGGTGGAAGGTGCCGCCGGTGAGGATCACCGTGAGCGCCGGATTGAGGCGGGCCTTGGCGAAGACCAGGGTGGAGTTGGTGACGATCTGCACGCCGCGGAGTCCGCCCAGATGGCCGACGATGCCAGCAGTGGTGGTGCCAGCTTCGATCATGATCTGGTCGTGATCGTGCACCAGAGCCGCGGCCGCCGCAGCGATCCGCTCCTTTTCCGCCGGATGCTGAAACCGGCGCTCCAACACGTCGCGGTAACCGGTGGGCTCGGCGCCGCCGTGGGTGCGGGACAACAGGCCCCGCTCCTCGAGTTGTCGCAGGTCGGCGCGAATGGTCACCTCCGAAACCCCTAGATCACGGGCCAGCTTCGCGACCTGCAGGGAACCGTCCTGGGCGAGCCGACTCAGCATGGCCGACTCACGCTCGGTGCGCTCGATCGTCATCGATCAGCCTTTCGGTTTGGTTTCGGTTGGCGCCATATGCCAAGTCAATCGTAAGTCACTCGACGTCCAGACGCAATGTCCTGACATGAGCTTTCGGGCCGGGTTGACCAAAGCGGTCGCCAGGGCGCAGGTGGCGCGGAAGGGGCCGCGACCCGGGGCGCTCTTGGGGGATTGAGTTGGGTTGAGTGCCCCGGGCCGCGACGATTTTGTTAGGCGCTGGTGGCCAGCAGGGCCTCTTCGGCCGCTCGCGTCCAGCGGCCATCAGCGATAGCTGCCGCGACTGTGGGCAGCTTCTCGGCAAGGTCGTCCAGCCTGGTCAGCCCCAGTTCCGGCAACATCGGGTAGACCATGATTTTGCCGCCGGACGTGCGGTCATTCACTGCCGCCACCGCATCGGCCACCCCGGCCATCCCTGTGATTGCCCACAGTGAAACGTTGGTGTCCAGCGCACCGGATTCGACCTTCGCCAGCATCGCCTTCATGTCCTGAATGCGGGAGCCCGAAGTGCCCACCAGGTACACCCCACGCTCGGCGACCGCATTGAGATCAAGCTCGGCCAGGGTGCCGATGGCGAACCCAGCGAAGGCGTTGACGATGGCACCCTCCCCGGCGATCTCGACAGCCTGGGCCAGCAAAACCGGCGCTGGCACCATCACCGCCACATAGGAGTAACGATCGGTCAACGGTTCGGTGCGAGAGTTCCGGAAGGTGGCCGGCACGCCGTTGGCCTCGGCCACCGGCGCCACCACCGCGGCCAGATGCGCCAGGCGAGCGTCATCGACATCGACCGCGTCCATCCTCAGCCCCGGTACGCCAGAGACGACGGTGCGAATGGAGTGCATCAACCCCATCGGACCGGCTGCACCGATGATTGCCACCTTGTCGTTGGCCCGCACCTCGCACTGGGCCGGAATGCGCTGGTAGGCGGCAGCCGCATCGGTGCCAGTGGTGCCGATGTAGCGAATCAGGTCGTAGTGCACCCGGCCAACGTCCACCGTCACTGGCGCGGCGATCTTGGCTCCGCCCAGCACCAGGTTCAGGATCCCGGACGCGGCTAACAGCGGCCCCAGCTTGGCGATGGTGGCGGCCTGCGCGCCGAAGTAGACGATGTCATCGAAGGAGTGCGCGTTGAGCTGCTCGACACCATCGGCGAGGGTGAAGTCAGCGCCCAGGCTGGCAGCGTCGGTCGTGCCCACCACGGTCACCGCCGCTGGCGCATGGTCGGCGAGCGCGGCGGCCAGACCGGCCACCTGGCGTCCGGGTTCGACCACCACGAGCAGCCGACCGCCATCCTGCAGGTGTTGCCGCTCTCCCCAGGCGTAGGCAGCCTCAACACAGGCCCAAGGCTCAATCAGGGCCACCGCTGAGGCCGAGGGTCCCTCACTGACCGGAATCAGGAAGCGCTCCCCCGTGTCCGGATCGGTGATCATCCGCTCGTCGAGCACCACGTACTCCTGCAGTGCGCCCTCGAAGTTGTAGCCGAACGCGGCATTCGAGCCGGCCGTCGGGAGGTGCCGGTAGTCGGTCTGCACCAGGACGCGCTCCCCCACCTGGTGCTGCTTCACTTCAGCGCCGACCGCGACGATCCGGCCCACCGGCTCG
Source organism: Propionibacteriaceae bacterium UBA6122 (assembly GCA_002428365.1). Lineage (GTDB taxonomy): Bacteria > Actinomycetota > Actinomycetes > Propionibacteriales > Propionibacteriaceae > Propionicimonas. The sequence goes on along the minus strand of DIVW01000045.1, from coordinate 183,834 downwards.
TGGCCAGGGACGACCGGCTTGGAGCCGGGCTGGTAACTGGGGATCTCGGCGAGCTCGGCGGCCGACAGCCCGGAAAGGACCTCACTCTTGCGCGGGTGCGAATCGAAGGCGTGCAGCAGCTTGGTGTCGGAGAAGCAGATGCCGACAGCTTCGGTCTTCAGCAGCAGCTGAGTCGGGCCGAGGGCATACATCGGCTTGGCCGGGTTGTGCACCAACTGATCGACGCCGACGAACTGAATGGCATGTTGGGTGGGGGGTAACTCGTAGGTCATCGCAATCCTTCTCTCAGTTGAGCATGTTCTGGCCGCCAGTGACGGGCACGGCCTGCCCGGTTTCGTACTGCTGGTCGACGACGTAGTAGACCGCCTTGGCCAAGTCGGACGGCAGACAGCCGCGACCGATCGGCACTTTGGACTCATAGAAGCTGCGGACCTCGGCGACAGTGGTCGCCCCCGGCACTTTGCCGGCCCGCAGGTACTGCACGAACAGGCCGCGCTCCGGGTCGGTCCACAGCGGTCCGTCCAGGTAATTGCCCGGGCAGATCGCATTCACCTTGATGCCGTACTCCACCAGTTCCAGGGCAAAGGACTGAGTGAGCCCGATGCCACCGAACTTGGAACCGGCATAAGCGAAGTTGCGCTTCGAGCCTTCCAGGCCCGACTTGGAGTTGATCTCGATGATGTCGCTCCATACCTGTGGCCGGGCGGCATGCTGGGCGGCCAGCACCGGGGCGACTGCCCGGACACCGAGGAAGTATCCGCGGTAGTTGACTGCCGTAACCAGGTCGAAATCGGCCACCGGTTGGGTCATCACGCCATCGGCCCGCAGGACGCCGGCGTTGGAGATGAACACGTCCAGGCCGCCGAACAGGGCGACCACTTCGGCCACTGCGGCCAGTTGCGAGTGTTCATCGGAGACGTCCACCCGCACCGCCACTGCCCGACCGTGGCCGTAGGTGGCGGCCAGCTCGGCCGCCTGCTGGCGAGCCAGCTCGATGTTCAGGTCGGCCAATACCACCGTCGCGTCCTGAGCCAGTAGTTCGGTGGCGATGCCCAGCCCGAACCCCTGGGCAGCGCCGGTGACCATGACCACCTTGCCGCTCATTCGACCAGCAGCACCGCTGGTCACCGGCGGTCGGTGGTGCTCCGGCGCCTCTCGGTTCTCGAGGAAGGCGGCCAGTGCGGTCCGCGCAGCGGCCAGGTCAGCGCCGGCGGCCAGCACGGCCTGCCCGGGCAGGACCACGATGATCGGGTCGGTGCCGTGCTGCTCACGGAAGTTCATCACGGCCGCGGTGGTGGCTTGGGCAACGTCGGCATCGGCGGCGAGTTCCAGCACCAGCGGGAAGGAACCGGCGTGGCCGATCTGGTCGGGAGTCAACCCTGCGTCGGCGGCCAACTTCCGGCCAGCTACGGCCGCGGTGACTGATCGCGCCAGCTCGGTTGTATCGGTGGTGACCACTGCGAGGCGGTCAGCGGCACCCAACAGGCCGCGCAGGGTGGGCGCGAGCACGTTCAACACCGAAGTCGTCAGTTCGGCTACCTGGTTCACTGTTCCTCCTTGATCAGTTGGGCTCCAAGCTCGATCAACTCCGCCACGCCAACTTCGCTGCGGGCGCCACTGCCCACCACGAAGCCCGGACGGCCGCCGGCCACCAAATGCTGATGGGCCGCGACTACGCAGGTGCCCTCCCAGAAGGCCAGCCGGGCGTAGTCGGAGACTGGCCCGTCGGTGCAGGCGACGTCGAGCGGAATCTTGTCCAGGGTGTTGTGCTCGGTGCCACCCATCACGATCATTCCAGCAGCGGTGAACGCCCGGATATAGGCATCGACCGCGGTGCTGGTATTCCGGTTCGGGATCAACTCCGCGGCGTGGATGCCCCGGCGCCGCAACTGGCCGGCCAACTCCGTCGGCGAGGCCTCGAACGGGCAGACCGGGTCTACACCGTCAGCCAGGGTCGGATAGGTGGGAATGCCGTCCATGGCGAGCACGTAGGCGTAGGCGTCGGCAAAACTCAGCGGCACTTCGGGGACGAAACCCGGGGTGCCTGCCTTGATCAGGCGCGAGCGCAGCTCGCCCTGCAGCGCGACCGCATCGGCGGTGTCAACCTCGCTCGGACCGCCGTAGGCACGCTCCAGCACGTCCTCCCGCTCGGACTGGGCCAAGGCTGCGAGCTCCTCCTGGAAAGCCATCGCCACGTGCCGCTCCTGCAGCGAGACCCAACTCAGGCGAACTCCGGCCCGGTCGGCGACCTTGGCCGCGATTACGTCTGCGTTCAGCCCGGTATCCAGGCCGCACTCGGCGAACCACGCCGCCAGTTGGGCGACCATCCTGGCGGCCCGCTCGTCATTGCCGGCACGTATCTGGGTGGCGATGGCCGCCGCGGCAGTCGCCTTCTGCTTGAACGGCGCGATCCCCTTGCCGCACAGGTACATCCGGCCCGGATTCGCCGGGTCATTGATCCGAACCCCGGCGGCGGCGAGTTCGTCGATCAAGGTGATGAACTCCAGCCCGTAGAGCGGCCGGACGCCAGCTGCCCTCGCTTGCTCAGCGAAAGCGGCGTAGACCTGCTGGTCGAAGAAATTGGAGATGCCGATGGCCCGGGCGCCCTGATTGGTCGCCGCGCTCACGGCCTCGGCCACCGTGGCGAAGGCGGAGAAGTTCGGCGGGAAGTGAACGTGGGTGTTCACCACCGGCAGGGCCTGGGTTTCGCCGCTGGCCTGGCTCAACATCAGCGGCCTCCTAGGCGACTTGGGTGGCCGCAGCCCCAGAGTTCGGCGAGCGTCAGTGACCCAGCATCGACCCGTCCGCCCGGGTCGGCCGCAGTAAGTACAAGCTCGCACCCCGGGCGATGCCGGAGGGCAAATTGGCGCCAGCGACCAGCGCCACCACCACTCCTGGTGAGCTCAAATCCGGTCACCGTCGACTCCCTTCGGTCTCGAAATTGTCACGATTCGCTGGTTCCAGCAGACAACTTCGGGCTACTCTGCCTAGCATACAGAAATCGATTTCTCAGATGGAGGCAATGATGCTGCTCAATCTGGATCCGTTGCTCACCGGGCGGCTGCTGATGGCGCTGGACGAGATGGGACACGGTGACGCAGTGGTCATTGCGGACGCCCATTTCACGGCATCCGCGTTGGCCAAGAAGACCCTGATTGACCTGCCGGGGATCAGTTCCCCACGGGTTCTGCAGGCGATTCGCTCGGTGATGGTTCCCGATGCCCACCAGACCCCGTTGGCACTAATGGACGCCCCAGACGGCATCCTTCCGGTGCAGACCGAGCTCATCGCGGCTGCTGGTCTGACCCCTGCCGATGTGGAGATGGTGGAGCGGTTCGCGTTCTACGACCTGGCTGCCAAGGCCGAACTGATCATCCGCACCGGCGAGGTTCGGATCTACGGCAACGCCATCTTCCGCAAGGGCGTCACCCCGGTGCAGCCATCATGACCACCACCGAGACTGCTGCGGCCACCGGAGCCCACAACGCCGAACTGCTCCTTCAGGTTGAGGGCGTGGAAAAGAGCTTCCCCGGCGTCAAAGCCCTGGAGGACATGCGCCTGGACCTGCGTCGCGGCGAGGTGCTCGGCCTGGTCGGCGAGAACGGTGCCGGCAAATCCACTCTGATGAAGCTGCTCACCGGGATCTACACCCGTGAAGCCGGCGACTTCTGGCTGGACGGCCAGCCGCTGCAGGTGACCAGCCCAAAGGAGGCCCAGGAGGCCGGGCTGGCGATCATCCATCAGGAGTTGAACCTGGTGCCGCACCTGACCGTCGCCGAGAACATCTGGCTGGGTCGCGAACCGGTGACCGGCGGATTCTTCACTCAGCCCGGCGCCCAGGTACAGAAGACCAGGGAACTGCTCAGCCAGCTCGGCATGCACATTGATGCCAAGGCCCCAGTTTCCAGCCTCCCGGTGGCCAAGCAGCAGATGGTCGAGATCGCCAAGGCGCTCAGCTTCTCCTCCACCAAGGTGCTGATCATGGACGAGCCCACAGCGGCGCTGAATGAGGCCGAGGTGGATCAGCTCCATGAACTGATCCGGCGGTTCATCACCCCGCAGACCGGGGTGGTCTACATCTCCCACCGGATGGCTGAGCTGAAACGGATCGCCGATCGGATCACGGTGATCCGCGACGGTCACTACATCGACACCATGCCGATGGCAGAGACCAGCCTGGACCAGGTGATCTCAAAGATGGTCGGGCGATCGATCAACACCGAGGCGCGGCCAGAGGGCGTGCGCGATGACCGTCCGATCGTGCTGAGTGTCTCCGACCTCTCCACCAAGGCCCTGCTCCAGGACGTGGCCTTCGACCTGCACCGCGGTGAAGTCCTCGGCTTCGCCGGGCTGATGGGCGCCGGCCGCACCGAAGTCGCCCGAGCGATCGTCGGAGCCGATCCGGTGACCAGTGCCGACGTGATCCTCAACGGGAACCGGGTGACGATCAGCAATCCGGCCCAGGCGGCCCACCACGGAATCGGCTACCTCTCCGAAGACCGCAAGCGGATGGGGTTGATGCTCAGTTTGCCGGTGTCACACAACATCGCTGTCAGCTCGCTGAGCGAACGCTTCACCCGGTTCGGGTTCCTCCGCAACAAGGCAATCATCGAGGCTGCCGAAGCTGCTCGAAAGCTGCTCAGCATCAAGACCCCCGATGTCAACCAGCTGGTGAAGTACCTGTCCGGCGGCAATCAGCAGAAGGCGATCATTGCCCGCTGGCTGGTCAAGGACTGCGACATCCTGATTTTCGATGAGCCCACCCGAGGCATCGACGTTGGCGCCAAGGAGGAGATCTACCAGCTCCTCAACAAGCTGGCCAGTCAGGGCAAGTCGATCATCATGATCTCCTCCGAACTCCCGGAGATCCTTCGCATGTCCCACCGGGTGGTCGTCATGGCCGACGGCCGCATCACCGGCATTTTGTCGGCGGCCGAGGCAACTCAGGAAACGATCATGCGCCTAGCCACTCACCGCGACGATGCGGTTACCACCAAGACCGAGAAAGCAGGAATCTGATGTCCACCAAGACGAACCCGCCGGCGGCGGTGCTCGCCGTCGCCGAAAAGACCGGCGGTTGGCGTGAGCGCGTCCAACAGCTCTTTGCTCTGGCTGGCTTGGTGCTGATCTTCATCGTGTTCTCCATCGCCCGGCCGCAGATCTTCCCGTCCTGGTCCAATGTCACCGCCATCTTGTTCTCCGCCACGGTGGTCGGTCTGTTGGCCTTGGGCGTGACGCTGGTCATCATCACCAGCGGCATTGACCTCTCAGTCGGCACCGGCATGACCTTGACCGCGGTGATGGCAGCCACCTTCATCGTGAACTGGCACATCCCGATCTGGCTCGGGGTCATCATGACGCTCCTGTTCGGCGCACTGATCGGCCTGATCAACGGCGTCAACGTCGCCGTCTTTGGGCTGCCGCCGTTCATCGCCACGCTGGCCATGATGCTGGTGGCCCAGGGCCTGGCCCTGGTTATCTCCAACGCTGCCCCGATCTACTTCGACCCGGAGAATTTCTCCGCCTACCTGTGGTTGTCCACCGGCAAGTTGGTTCCGGGCTTACCGAACGCCGTATTGGTGTTCGCCCTGGCCGCGGTGGTCGCCTTCATCCTGCTGAACAAGACCCTGCTCGGCCGCTACGACATTTCGATCGGCAGCAATGAAGAGGCCACCGCTCTGTCCGGCATCAACACGAAAAAGTGGACGATGATCATCTACGCCGTAGCTGGCCTTTTCACCGGCCTGGCCGGGGTGATGATCTCCGCCCGGCTGGGCTCGGCCCAGCCTTCCACCGGCGCCGGTTACGAACTCCAGGCCATCGCGGCCGTGGTGATCGGCGGCACCTCCCTTTCTGGAGGCAAGGGCACCATCGTCGGCACCGTGATCGGTGCGTTGATCATCGCGGTGATCAACAACGGCCTCCAAATCATGTCGGTCCGCCAGGAATGGCAGAACGTCATCCTCGGCTTGGTGATCCTGGTCGTGGTCTTCATCGACCAGTTCCGCGCTCGCCAGGCCGCCACCACCTAACCCCTAAGCACCACCCCCGCAACACCAGCACTCCCGCAACAAACCAACGAAGGAGAATCAGATGCGGAAGATTTCTATGGGGCTCGTCGCCTTCGGCGTAGCAGCCTCGATGTCCCTGGCGGCCTGTTCAACCGGCACGCCAGCTGCCTCCGGCGGTGCGTCGGGTGCCGCCAAGCCGTACATCGCAATCATCTCGAAGGGTTTCCAGCACCAGTTCTGGCAAGCCGTCAAGAAGGGCGCGGAGCAGCAGGCGGCAAAGGATGGGGTCGAGATTACTTTCGAGGGCCCCGCGAGCGAGTCTGAGGTTGAGAACCAGATGACGATGCTGACCAACGCTCTGGCGAAGAAGCCAGCCGCGCTCGGCTTCGCCGCTCTGGACAGCAAGGCCGCAGCGCCGGTCCTGCAGCAGTTCAAGGATGCCAACATCCCGGTCATCGCTTTCGACTCCGGCGTCGACTCCGACATCCCGGTGACGACCGCTGCCACCGACAACAAGGCTGCCGCTGCTGAGGCCGCCAAGCACATGTGCACCCTGATTGGTTCGGCTGGCACCGTGGGCGTCATGGTCCATGACCAGACCTCCCGGACTGGCCAGGATCGCCGCGATGGCTTCATTGAAGGCATGAAGGCGACCTGCCCGGACGTGAAGGTTCTTGAGCCGCAGTACGGCAAGGGCGACCCGAACATCAGCGCCGACATCGCGTCCTCGATCATCGAGGCCAACAAGGACCTCAAGGGCATCTTCCTGGCCAACGAGGGCACCGCGATCGGTGGCATCAAGGCAGCCAAGGAGAAGGGCGTCGATGGCAAGCTCGTGCTGATCGGCTTCGACTCCGGCTCTGACCAGATCGCGGCGATCAACGATGGCACCATGGCTGGCGCCATCACCCAGAACCCGGTCGGCATTGGCGAGCAGGTTGTCGCCAACGCAGTCAAGGCCCTCAAGGGTGAGACCCTGCCCAAGGTCGTCGACACCGGCTACTACTGGTACGACAAGACCAACATCAATGAAGCGAAGATCCAGGCTGTTCTGTACAAGTGATCCTCGACAGCTGGCTAGCTAGCTGAAGCCACACCACGGTGGGGGCGGTCTCCAACGGGACCGCCCCCACTCTCATCCAGCGAAGGCTCACCAATGCTGATCGCACATGACCTGGGCACCTCCGGTAACAAGGCCTCACTGCACGACGTCCAGGGCAACCTGATCGCGGCGGTGACGGTCGGCTACCCGACGCGCTACGCCGCCGACACCACCAGTGAACAAGACCCCCAGGACTGGTGGACGGCCGTCGTCGCGGCAACCCGGCAACTGCTGGCGACCACCGGCACTCCAGCTGGTGAAATCCTGGCGCTCTGCGTTAGCGGCCAGATGATGGGCCTGGTCACCGTGGACGCCGCCGGCGCCCCCGTCCGTCCGGCGATGATCTGGTCCGACCAACGGGCCAAACCGCAGGCAGCGGCACTGGCCGAACGCTTCGGCGACGAGGCCGCCTATCGGCTAACCGGGCACCGCCTTGGCGCCACCTACCCGCTACCCAAACTGATGTGGCTGCGCGAGAACGAGCCGGAGCTCTACCGCCGGGTTGCCAAGGTGTTGATGCCTAAGGACTACCTCAACTACCGACTGACCGGGGTGCTGGTCACCGATCACTCTGACGCCTCCTCCACCGATGCCTATGACCTGGTCGGCGGCCACTGGTCCGATGTCCTGCTCGCTGCTGCCGACGTCGACGCCGAGCTGTGGCCGGAGATCGTCGATTCCACCACCGTGCTCGGCACCCTGAGCGCGCCGGCCGCAGCCGAGCTCGGCCTGAACCCCCAGACCCAGGTCATCGCTGGCGGCGGGGATGGCCCCATGGCCTCAGTGGGCGCTGGCTGCGTTTCCACTGACTCGGCCGGTTATGTCTGCCTTGGCACCTCCGCCTGGTATTCGGCGACCAGCGACGCCCCAGTGTTCGATGAAGAGCGCCGCTCGTTCACCTTCCGGCACATCGTGCCCGGGCTGTTCGCCCCCACCTCCACCACCCAGACTGGTGCCGGCTCGCTGCACTGGGCCGCGCAGGCCCTCGGCGAGCTACCCACCGAAGTTGAGGAGTTGATCGGGGCTGCCGCCGAGGTGGAGGCGGCAGCCGAGGGGCTGTTCTTCCTTCCTTACCTGATCGGTGAGCGCTCGCCCTGGTGGGATACGGACGCCAGTGGCGCCTTCCTCGGTCTACGGATGCACCACCGCCGTCCGCACCTAACCCGAGCAGTGCTGGAGGCCGTCGGCTACAGCCTGGCCCTTTGCATGGCCCCGCTACGGGCCAACTCCGCGGATGCCCCGATCGATGTGATCGGCGGCGGTGCGACCTCAGAGCGCTGGCTGGGCCTGTTGGCCGATATCTGGGGAGTCGGGGTCCGTCGGCGCAGCGTCACCACCCAGGCCAACAGCCTCGGTGCAGCGGTGACCGGCCTAGTTGGACTTGGACTTGCTGATTTCAGCATTGCGAATAGGCTCTCGGCCGTGGACGCGGAGTTTGCGCCCGGCACGGAAAGCCGCTCACATGCCGCCCACCTGAGCCGGTTCACCGATGCCTACCTGGCGTTACGTCCCTGGTTCAGCCCAACTCAAGGTCGGACGGTCTGATGGTCACCATCTACGACGTGGCAGCAAAGGCCGGCGTTTCGCCTGCCACAGTTTCGCGCGTCTTCAACGGCATCAAGGTGTCCCCAGATCGAGTCGAGGCGGTGCGTAAGGCGGCCAAAGAACTGGACTTCGTGCCCAATCGCAACGCCCGCCGGCTGCGCACCAGTTCTTCGGAGATCATCGCCATGCTGATCCCCGACATCGAGAACCCTTTCTTCACCGTGATGACTCGCGCAGTCGAAGATGTCGCGCGCGCCGGAGGGTACTCAGTCATGCTCTGCAACACCGACGAGGACCTGCAGCGCGAGCAGGACTACCTCCGGGCCGCTGTGAGTGATCCGGTGGCTGGCATCATCGTCGCTCCGGCCAGCAAGGACTCCAAGCTCGACATCGCGATGGAGCGCGGCGTGCCGGTGGTGTGCGTCGACCGCCGGGCACCGAACTATCCCGTAGATGCCGTGGTCGCCGACAACCTCACCGGAGCGGCCGATGCGGCCCAAATGCTGGTGGCGGCTGGCTACCACCGAATTGGCTGCATCAGTGGCCCAGAGGGGGTCGAGACCGCCGACAATCGCGCGGCTGGCTGGGCCAACACCTACCGCGAGGCGACCGGCACCGAGCCGCCGCCTGAGTTGCTGGTGCGTACCAGCTACACGGTCGCTGGTGGTGAGGAGGCCGCGCACGTCTTGCTGTCACTGCCGAACCCACCGGACGCCATTCTGGCCGCCAACAACAAGCTCGCCGCCGGAGTGATCCGAGTGCTGTCCGATATCGGCAAGTTGCCGCCAACCGTTGGCGTGGTCTCCTTCGGTGGCCTGCCGCTGGTGCTGCTGGTGCCGACCGGGGTCTTGGAGGCGCACCTGCCGGTTCGCGAGATGGGCGTCACTGCGGCGACCATGCTGCTGGAGCGCATTCAAGGCCTCGCCTCCCCACCGCGTGAGGTTGTGGTACCGGTTGTGATCGGCGAGGAGGGCGGCGCCACCTCGTTGATCGGCGGCCACGCTCGCGCCTACAACTGAGCAATCACTGCGGTCGACCGTATAGCTCCAGCAGTCGGGCGGCTTCGATCTTCACCGCTTCCCTTGCCGGCTTCAGCCATTTGCGCGAATCCACCAGGGTGGGGTCGGCCACCAACGCCGCTCGTACCGAACCAGTGAACACCTTGTTCAGATGGGTCGACACGTTGATCTTGGTCATGCCAGCCGCAATCGATGCCTGCATGCCGGCATCGGAGACCCCAGAAGACCCGTGCAGCACCAGGGGCACGGGCACGGCCGCCCGAATCGCGGCGATCAGGGCTTCGTCCAGCTTGGCGTCCCGGGTGGTCATGGCGTGCGAGGAACCGACGGCGACCGCCAGCAGGTCGACTCCGGTGTCAGCGACGAAGGCGGCAGCATCGGCTGGCGAAGTTCGCGCCGACGGGTCATGGACGCCGTTCTTGCCGCCCACCTCGCCCAGTTCGGCTTCGATCGCTACCCCGGCGGCGTGACACAGCGCGACCATCTGCCTCGTGGTCGCGCGGTTCTCGGCGTCCGGCAGCTTGGAGCCGTCGTACATCACTGACCCGAACCCAAGCCGAACTGCCTCAGCCACCAGTGCGGTGTCCTCGGCGTGGTCGAGGTGCACCACCACCGGCACGCTCGCCTGATCGGCGATGGCCAAGGTGGCCAATGCCAGCGGCGCCAACGCGCCGTGATAGCGAACCGCATTTTCCGAGATCTGCAGGATCACCGGGCGATTCGCCAACTCGGCCGCCTGAGCGAAGGCGGTTGCGTGTTCGAGGTGAATGACGTTGAAGGCGCCCAGACCAACTCGGGCAGCCTGGGCAGCGGTGGCAAGCTCAACCAGGTTCGCGCGCATCAGCACACCAACTCGTTGCGATAGGCCAACATCATGGATTCCTTCTTGAACTAGAGGGTGCGGACTTCGACCGACAGGGTCTCGGCATAGGCGGGATCGAACCGCCCGGTCTGAGGATGGGCTGCGGCGGCAGCCGAAACTCGAACAGCCAACGGCAAGGCCGCCGCCACCGTGAGCCCGTTAGCCAGCCCGGAGGCCAACCCACCCACCAGGACGTCGCCGCAGCCAACGGCGTTGGCCACGGCTACTGGCGGCGGCACCACCTGGACGGCCCGGTCGGCACTGATCGCCACTGCGCCGTCCCCGCCGAGGGAGACGACCACCCACTGCGGACCGTGGTGGCACAGCTCGCGACCGGCAGCCACCACCGAGGCGAGGTCGCCCAGGTCGGCGCCAACCAGCGCGGACAATTCCTCCCGATTCGGCTTGACCACCATCGGTCGGGCACCTAGTCCGGCCGCCAGCAGAGCACCACTGGTATCCAGAATCACCGGTTTCCCCGCCTGCCGGGCAGCCTCAATCAACGGTACGTACACCCCGTCCGGGCAGCCGTTGGGGGCACTGCCCGACAACGTCACCACCTCGACTTGGGGTAGCAAACCCACGAACCTGGCCACCAACGTCGTCAGATCCACCTCGGTCACGGTCACGCCAGGCTCCAGCAATTCAGTGGAGCGGCCGTCGTCATCGATGATGTTGATGCAGGTTCGGGTCTCGCCAGCAACCCGGACGAACTCCTCGGTCATCCCCTCCCGGGTCACCTCGCCGATGACGTAGTCCCCGGCAAAGCCCGCCACGAACCCGGTAACCACCACCGGCTGGCCGCAAAGTTGCGCGCTGCGAGCCACGTTCAGGCCCTTGCCACCCGCGCTGGTCAACACCCGGCCGATCCGGCGGACCTGGCCGATCTCGACGCTGGGCAGGTCGTAGCGCTTGTCAATCGCAGCGTTCAAAGTGACAGTGAGGACGGTCATGCCCGGCTCCTTCGCAGGGTGTAGGTGGCCGCCTCTCCGACAACCAGTTCAGTGCCGAGCACCTCCAGTCGCGGTTCAGCGCCGGCCTGGCCAGCAATGCGCTGCAGAATCAGTTCGGCGGCCTTGGCCGCGATCTGGGCGACCGGTTGCACCACCAGGGTGGGTCGCGGTCGAATGACCCGCGCCAACTCCAGATTGTCGAAGCCGACCAGGGCCGGAGCCGGCAGGTCAGGGGCCAGTTCGTTCAAAGCGATGGTGGCGCCGAGGGTGAACTCGTAGTTGGCACAGACCACCGCCGTCGGCGGTGCCTCAAGGCGCATCAGCCGAACCATGCCGGCGTAACCGCCTTCGATGCTGATCGGGTCGACGCCGACGAGCGCGCGTCTGGGCAGGCGTCCGGTCCGCCGCTTTACCGTCTCGCGGAAGCCGATCCGGCGCTCACGCATGGTGAACACCACTTCCGGCCCGGCCAACAGCGCCAGGTCGGTATGTCCGGCTGAGCAGAGCAGCTCCACCGCAGAGGCAATGGCTGCTCGGTTGTCGATGACCACTGCGTCCACAGCAGCGTTGGCGATCGGACGGTCGATCGCCACCACGGGCACCCCCCGCTCGGCGGCTACCTCCAGCCCGTCAACCCGGTCACCGACCGGCACGATGACGATCCCGTCGACCATCTTGCCGATTAGGAACTGCAACGCCTCGGTCTCGGCGGCCGCACTGCCCCGAGAATCGCAGATGATGGTGCCGTAGCCAGCCTCACGGAGACGCTCCTCCATGCCAGCCACGATGGTGGTGTTGAAAGTCGAGTTCAGCTGCGCCAGCACCACTCCGAGGGTCATTGATCGGCGGCTGCGCAGGCCACGGGCGAAGTCGTTTACCTGATAGCCAAGGTCACGGGCAGCTTGGTCGATCAACACTCGGTTCGCGTAAAGAACGTTGCCGCCATTGAAGTGCTTGGAAATGGTTGCCAACGACAAGCCGGTCAACCGCCGGATGTCCTTGTAGGTCGCAGGCACCACGCCTCACTCCGTCGCCGAAACGTTTCGTTGTGACGCACTCTACCTCGCAGCCGCACCTTGTCAAACAAACTATCCGCGTGACCGAAACGGTTCGCTCACTGTTGCGGCGCGTCGACACGAGGGGTTAGCCTAAGCAAAACGTTTCGCTCTCAAGGGAGAGGCGTGACTCAGCTCAGCCAGCACAACGCGCCAGCGGTCTACCTAGGCGTGGACATCGGCACCTCCGGGTGCCGCACCGTTGCGATCGATGCCGACGGTCGCACCCTTGCCGTCGGCGAAGCCAGCTACCCGCTACACACCCCATCCCCCGGCTGGGCCGAACAGGACCCGAACGACTGGATAGCAGGCGCGATTGCCACGATCGCGAGTGTGGCTGCCAGCGGCGCCTTCGACCCAGCGGCCGTTCGGGGGATCGGCATCGACGGCCAGAGTTGGTCCTGCGTCCCGGTCGACGAGGCCGGTGAGGTGTTGGCCAACACCCCGATCTGGATGGACACCCGCTGCCAATCGATCTGCGATGAGTTGCTCGCGGAGATCCCGGCTGCGGAGATCCTGGCACTTTCCGGCAATCGACTCAGCCCCAGCTACAGCACCGCAAAGGTGATCTGGTTCGCCCGCCAGCACCCGGAGATCTACGCCCGCACCCGCTGGTTCCTGCAGAGCAACTCCCTGATCGTGCTGGCGCTGACCGGGGTGGCCTCCCAGGACCATTCCCAGGGCTACGGCCTGCACTTCGTCGACGTGGCCACCGGCACGGTCGATGCGGCCATGGCCCGGCGGCTGGGAATCGACCCGACGCGGTTTCCCAGCCCGGTGGAGCCGACCGCCATCGTCGGCGGCCTGACCCGCGCGACCGCCGAACGGGTTGGACTGCCCGAGGGCACCCCGGTGGTAGCTGGCGGGCTGGACGCAGCCTGCGGCACCTTGGGTGCCGGGGTCTACCGGCCCGGCCAAACCCAGGAGCAGGGCGGACAGGCCGGCGGGATGAGTATCGCGTTGGCCGCGCCCGTGGCTGATGAGAGATTGATTCTCTCCCGCCACGTCGTGCCAGGAAGCTGGCTACTCCAAGGCGGCACCGTGGCTGGCTCGGCCAGCCTGGCCTGGCTAACCAAGGTAATCGGCGAGGCCGAGCGTCTGGCCGGCATCGCCGCCAGCCGTAGCCCCTTTGCAGAGGTCTCGGCCCTGGCGGCCACCTCGCCGCGCGGAGCTGGCGGGCTGATCTTCCTGCCCTACCTTTCCGGTGAGCGTTCGCCACTGTGGGACGCCGACGCCCGCGGCGCGTTCGTCGGGCTCACCCTCGGCACCACCCGTGCTGATCTCTACCGGGCCGTGCTGGAGGGGGTCGCGATGTCGCTGCGACACAACCTCGAGGTGGCGGCCGCCGCTGGAGCTGAAGTGACCGAACTGCTGGCCATCGGCGGCGCCACCCGCAGCCCGCTGTGGATGCAGATCAAAGCCGATATCACCGGCGTCCCGCTGGTCGTCAGCGCCGAGGACTTCGCCACCCCACTGGGCGCGGCGATGCTGGCTGCCATCGGCACCGGCGCTGGCACGGCAACCGACCTGGTCGATCGTTGGGTGCGCCGCGGTTCGGAGTATCACCCCGACCCGGCCGCCACGGCGAGCTATGACCACCTCTACCGAACCTACGCCGGGCTCTATCCGGCAATGGCCGAAGGCATGCACCAGCTTGCCGCCTTCGGCCGCTGAGATTGGAGAAGAAGTGAAAGCAGCAGTGCTCCGCGGTCAGCGGGACGTCCAGGTGGCGGAGATCCCCACCCCACAGCCGACCGCCGGCGAGGCGCTAATTGAAGTGAAGATGACCGGAGTGTGCGGCTCGGACATCCCCCGGGTGCTTAGCGACGGCGCCCACTTCTACCCGCTGGTGCTGGGCCACGAGATCTCCGGCGTCGTCGCTGCGGTGGGCGACGACAGCGACACCGCACTGGTCGGACGTCGAGTCGCGGTGGCGCCGCTGCTGCCTTGCCACGATTGTGCCCACTGCTTGGCTGGCCGCTATGCCCAGTGCCCGAACTACAGCTTCATCGGCTCGCGAGTGAACGGCGGACTGGCTGAATACCTGACTGCGCCGGTGCGCAATCTCACCGTGGTCGACGACGCCGTGTCCTTCCGCGACGCCGCCTTCTTCGAGCCTTCCACGGTGGCGCTCCATGGCATTCGCCAAGCTGGGTTCACCGCTGGCGAGGATGTGATCGTGCTGGGCGCCGGCACCATCGGCCTCTTCACCATGCAGTGGGCCCGGATTCTGGGAGCCAAGCGAGTGGCGGTGGTCGATGTGAATCCGGCCCGCCTGGCCACCGCCCGCAAACTCGGCGCAGCGGCCACCTTCGACGCCAGGGCTGAGGACTTCCTGGCCACCGTCCGCGCCTGGCAGGGCGGGGACGGCTTTGGCTTTACCTTCGAGACTGCTGGCCAGAACGCCACCATGAGCCAGGCCTTCCAGCTGGCCGGAGTGCATTCCACGGTCTGCTTCATCGGCAACAGCCACGCCGACCTGCGCTTCGACCACGCGATCTTCGAACTGATGAATCGCAAGGAGTTCACCCTCACCGGCTCCTGGATGTCCTACAGCGCACCGTTCCCCGGGCCCGAATGGAGCCTGACCGCCGAATGCGTCGCCGACGGCCGCCTGCAGATCGTCGATGAGCTCGTCCATGACGTGTTCAGCCTCGACCAGGTGATGACCGCCTTCCAGCTCTTCGAAACTCCCGGTGCAGTCACCGGAAAGATCCTCTTCGCACCCAGCGCGTCCTCAAAGGAGTGAGCATGACCATCGAAAACCGCATCGACCCAGCCCAGGTACCGAGTTTCGTCCTGACTGGGGGCGCCCGAATCCCGGCCATCGGCCTGGGTACTTTCGGGTCGGACCGGTTCTCCGCTGAGGACATTGCCGCCGCGGTCGGAGTCGCCCTGCGCACCGGTTACCGGTTGATCGACTGCGCCTCGGTGTATGCCAACGAAGCTGTGATCGGGCCGGTCATCGCCGAGACCATGGCCGCCGAGGGGATCACCCGCGACGAGGTCTTTGTGATCTCCAAAGTCTGGAACGACGCCCATGCTCCGGCCGACGCGGTGGCTTCGGTGCACCAGAGCCTGGCCGACCTTGGCCTGGACTACCTCGATGCGCTGTTGATCCACTGGCCGTTCCCCAATACCCACGAGCGCTTCGCCGCCCCGGATGCCCGCAACCCAACCTCGCGGCCCTACATTCATGCCGAGTACATGGTCATGTATCACGCACTGGAGGAGTTGGTGGACGCCGGACTGATCCGCCACCTCGGGGTGTCGAACATGACCATCCCGAAACTGCGACTGGTGCTCCGCGACGCGCGCATCGCGCCAGCGCTCAACGAGTTGGAACTCCATCCGGCGTTCCAGCAGGGCGAGCTTTACCAGTACAGCGTGGATCACGACCTAGTGGTGATCGGCTACTCCCCGATGGGCTCGCCGCGGCGTCCGGAGCGGGACAAGTTCGACGGCGACGTGGTCGACATGGAGCATCCGGCAGTGGTCGCGATCGCCGAAGCCCTCGCGGTTCATCCCGCCGAAGTCTGCCTGAAATGGGCCACCCAGCGCGGTCACGTGGCGATCCCGTTCTCGGTCAAGCCGGCACAGATCCTGGCCAACCTCAAAGCGGTCACCGAGCGGCCACTAAGCCCGGAGATGCTGAACTCGATGCGCTCAGTTGAGGCCAACAGCAGACTGATCAAAGGCCAGGTGTTCCTGTGGGAGGGCTCAGGCTCCTGGCTTGATCTGTGGGACGTGGACGGCTCCATTCCGGGCTGGTCCGGTTACGGCAGCACCGCTGCCGAATAGTCGAGGGGCGCAGGCCCCGACCGCCGCACCTCGCTGAGTGCGGTCGGGAATCCACCTTCAGTGGCGTAGCGGTGTCCTGTTTGGGCCCCCCGAAGCTTGACGGTGAAATCGATTGCTGAAACTATGGGAGGGCGCTCGTCCCGTCCGTTCAGCGTTGACGCGACCCTCGGCGATGAGCGGTCAGACCCAACCTAGGAGTGTGTTGTGACCACCTATCTCGTACCCGAGATTCCAACCAAGCCTGCCGCCGAGCCTCAGACTGTCTATACCGTCACCAGTGGCGACCTCCGGCTTGCGACCAACCTCAAGACCTGGCCGATGCAGCAGCAAGTGGAGGGCGAATTCGCCGCCGCACTACAGGCCCTCGGCTGGCAGGTGAAGCGCGCCCACGGCGTCGATCCGGTGTCCGGTCACGGATTCATCGACAACCAACGCAAGGGCATGGACGTCTTCGCCACCATCCCCTCCGATGCCCCGCTAGTGGTGATCGAGGCCGTCTGGCAGTACAGCCACCACGTACTGGCCGGCCTTCGCGATCACACCGGCCCGATCCTGTTGGCCGCCAACTTCGCTGGCGACTTCCCCGGCCTGGTGGGCATGGCCAACCTTCACGGCTCATTGACCAAAGCCAACGTCGCGCACTCCACCATCTGGAGCAAGGACTTCACCGATGATTGGGCCAACCAGAAGCTCCAGGAATGGCTGACCACCGGCGCGATCGTCCACGACACCTCGCACGTGCGCGACCTGCCTGCGCTCCCCGAAACGGCTGAAAAGGCTCTGGGTGAGGCGCTCGCGGCTGAGTTGAAGGCCAAGAAGGCCATCCTGGCGGTCTTCGACGAAGGCTGCATGGGCATGTACAACGCCATCATCGACGACGAGCTGATGAACCCCGCTGGCATCTACAAGGAGCGGCTGTCCCAGTCGGCGCTGGTCGCTGAGATGAACAAGGTCACCGACGCCGAAGCCGCCGAGATCCGCACCTGGCTGGTCAACGCTGGTGTGACCTTCCACGTCAACAACGACGGCGACTGGCGAGAGAATCTCACCGACGACCAGCTCACCAGCCAGTTCAAGATGTACATCGCCGCGCTGCGGATCGCCGACGACTTCGGCGCCGACGCGGTCGGCATCCAGTACCAGCAGGGGCTCAAGGACATGGTGCCGGCCTCTGACCTGGCCGAAGGCCTGCTGAACGACCCGGTTCGTCCCCCTGTCCGCTCCCGCGAAGGTGATCGGGTGTTGTTCGAGGGCTTGGCGATGCCCCACTTCAACGAGGTGGACGAAGGCGTTGCCATCGATGCGGTGGTGACCAACCGAGTCTGGACAGCAATGGGTCTTGACCCCTCCACCACCCTGCACGACGTGCGTTGGGGCGATGACTGGGGCGACGACTTCGTCTGGGTGTTGGAGATTTCCGGCTCGGTTCCTGCCTCGCATCTGGGCGGCTACGACAAGGCCCACTCCTACCGGCAGAGCGCCTACTACTTCCCGCTCGGCGGCGGCACCCTTTCTGGGGTGTCCAAGCCCGGCGAGATCGTCTGGTCTCGGGTCTTCATCATGGACTCCAAGCTGCACGTCGATCTGGGTCGCGGCACTTGCATCGAGATGCCAACCGAAGAGGTGCAGCGCCGGCTCAACTCCACCAACAAGGAGTGGCCGATCATGAACGCCATCCTGCACGGTGTGAGCCGCGACCAGCTGATGGCCCGCCACAAAGCCAATCACGTGAACGTCGCCTACGCCAATGACGCTGCGAGTGCAGATGCCGCGCTCACGACCAAGGCCGCGATGTTCGCCGCGATGGGTTACGAAGTGCACCTGTGCGGCGACGTGCTGAACGATCTGCACTGACCGCAACATAAAAGTGGGCCCCGGGAAACCGGGGCCCACTTTCTTGTTCAGCGCTGGCTGGGACGGTTGTGTGGGAGGCGTCCGCGGCCGACCATTCGGGGGGATGGTCAATCAGCTGAACAGGCTTCTGTCGCCGCCCAACGCAATCCAGATGTGGTTGTCACCCTCCAGCCTTCCGGTGATAGGCGCGGCTTTCGGCCTCCGCCCAGGCTCGATCGCCGAAGGGCAGCACTCCTGGCTGGTAGTTCACCAGGTCAGCAGAGGCAATCGACACCTGTCGCAGTGCCGCGCGATCACCGCTGATCGCGCCACAGGCCCTCGCCTGCACCAGCAAATTGCCCAGGGCCGTACCTTCGGCCGGGCCCGCCACTACCGGGAGCCCGGTGGCTTCAGCGGTCAACTGGCAGAGCAACTCGTTGCGACAACCACCCCCAACGATGTGCACTACCGAGACCTGCCGTCCGGCGAGTTCAACTGCCATGGCAATCGTCCGGCGGTAGGCAACGGCCAGTGAGTCCAGGATGCAGCGGCACATCACCGCCGGGTCGGCGATGAGTTCCTGCCCAGTCTCAGCGGCCATCTCCAGCAGGCGGGCAGGCATGTCGCCTGGGGGTAGCAGCCGCTCGTCGGTCATATCCAGCACACAGGTGAGGCCAGGCACTTGCGCGGCTTGAGTTAGCAAGGGGGCCAACTCAACGCTGTGGCCCTTGACGGCCCAGATGCGCATGCTCTCGCTGAGCACCCACAGCCCCATCACATTTTTCAGGTAGCGGACGGTGCCATCGATGCCGAGCTCGTTGGTGAAATCGGCCTCCCGGCTGGCCGCCGTCAACACTGGCGACTCCAACTCCAAACCGACCAGCGACCACGTGCCGGAGGAGACGAAGGCGAAGTCGCTGGTGGTGGCTGGAACCGAAGCCACCGCTGAGGCGGTGTCGTGCCCGCCGACCGCAACCACCTGGATGGGCTGGCTGAAAAGGCCGGGCCTGGTGGTGCCGACCACGGTTCCTGGCTCAACCAACTCGGGAAGCACTCGCGGCACCGGCAGCCCATAGGTCTGGGCCAGGTGATCGCAGGTAGCTTTCGACCAAGTGCGGGTGGCGACATCAAGTAGCCCGGACGTAGAGGCGATCGTCACCTCGGCCACCTGCGCCCCGCTGAGCCAATAGGCCAACAGGTCTGGGGTGAATAGCAGCTTGGCCACCTTCGACCAGGCCGGATCAGTACGGGCTGCCACCAGCTGGAAGATGGTGTTGAAGGGCATCACCTCTAGCCCCGCGGCCCGGTAAAGCTCCGCGGCCGGGAGCGCGGCGAACACCAACTCGGGGATCTCGCCCGTGCGCTCGTCGCGGTAATGGAACGGCGCCTCCAACAACTCACCAGCAGCGTCCAGCCGACCGAAGTCAACTCCCCAGGTGTCCACCCCGACCGACTCAAGCCTGCCCCCGCTGGCCGCGATGGCGGCCTCGATCCCGCGACAGACCGCCGCGTACAGCGCTGCTGCATCAGTGTGGATGCTGCCGTCAGCCGCCTCGACCGGCCCATTCTTGAATCGGGCCATCTCGGTCAGCTCGAAGCGTCCCGCACTCAGGCGCCCGAGCATCACCCGACCGCTGGAGGCCCCCAGGTCGGCGGCGGCGAAGAAACGTGCGCTCATCGCGGGTCCCCGGCTCCAGCCAGGTGGCCTTCACTCATGATGACCTCACCTACCAGGCAGTGTCTCGCCACGTTGCAAGTCCTCTCCGCTACCGATTATCGCCGCAACTCCTGCGGGTGAAAAGAGGTGGCCCACACCTTGAGATATCGATTTCAGGCGTCTGGACCAGACTACCTCGCGACCTCGCCGCGTCAGCCAACTGAAGGTGATGGAGAGGGTCGCGGCCCGGGCTCGCAAAGGGGATTGCGTCGGATGAGTTTTCCCCGGGCCGCGACGTCCATCGCATGAACTTGCGGCGGTCAAAACCTGCTCAGCTGAAGTCCACTGCACCCCAAGAATACCAGCGCCTCGCCGCCAACTCGGCCAGTAGCGACTCAAACCGCACTCGAGGCGGTTGCCTTCAGCGCAACCCCTGGCGGTAGGAGTTCACCAACGCCTCCACCGCCGCGACATCTGCGACATTGTAGAAGGCCATTACCGAATTGGAACTGGAGCCGCCCCGAGCGCGGAAGACCCCGCTGGATTGCAGGCTGCCGAGCAATTGACTCACCTGCGGCGGCAAACCGAGTGAGCGAACAAACACGATGGTGCCCGAGCCGTCAGCGCGCGTGGTCACGTCAAAGGCCTCAACCTGGTTCAGGCGCACCGACCGGACGTCGTCGCCCACCAGCTCTAAAGCCCGCTGATCTGTGAGCGCGTACCAAGTCCGCGGGAGCTGCCAAGCCCGCATCGCTGGCGGGCCGACCAGTTGGGACAGCCCGACCAACACAAAGAACAGCAGGAAAAGCTGCACATAGATCGGGGCGCGCACCCCGCCAAAGGCGAACAGCATCAGTGCCGGCACCACGATGAACGCCATGCCGACCAAGCCCGACATCAAGTCACCTAGTCGGAAGACCGAGCGGGCGCCCGGACGACCGGCCCACAACAGCCGTTCAGTCGGCGATAGGTGCGATTCGATCAGTCCTGGTGGCGGTTGTACCGAACTCATACCAGGGAGTGTAGGAATCTGGGGGCACAAGGGTTGCCAAAACCGCCGATAGCGCTCCTACCAATCCACCCAAGCCAGCAGCGTCCCCAACGCAGCTGACCACCTCTGCCTGGGCGCCCGTCAGTGAAGATCGTCGAGGAGCCAATTGTCGATACAGTTGGGGTCTCGCCGAGCTAGGAGCCTGCCCGTGGCTGATTTCGCCAGCACAGTGTCCAATATCTACTCCCAGGCACTGGGGGTGATCGAGTCGGTCGAACCTCGCATCGCCGCTGCGACCAGGGCCGAGCTCGCCGACCAGCGAGGTTCGCTGAAGCTCATCGCCAGTGAGAACTACGCCTCACTACCGGTGCTGATGACGATGGGCACCTGGCTGAGCGACAAGTACGCCGAAGGCACTGTCGGTCACCGCTTCTATGCGGGCTGCCAGAACGTCGACACCGTCGAGTCAGTAGCCGCCGAGCATGCCCGGGAGCTTTTCGGCGCCGAGTACGCCTACGTCCAACCCCACTCGGGTATCGATGCCAATCTGGTCGCGTACTGGTCGATCCTCTCCCATCGGATCGAAAGCCCGACCCTGGAGCGTTTGGGCGCCAAGACCGTCAATGACCTTTCCGAAGCAGACTGGGACGCGCTGCGGGCCGAGTTCAACTCTCAGCGGGTGATGGGCATGAGCCTGGACGCCGGCGGGCATCTCACCCACGGCTTCCGGCACAACATCTCCGGCAAGATGTTCAAGCAGCATTCCTACGGCACCAACCCCGAAACCGGCCTGATCGACTACGCCAAGTTGTTGGCTGATGCGAAGGAATTCAAGCCGCTGATTCTGGTGGCTGGCTATTCGGCCTATCCGCGCCGGGTGAACTTCGCGAAAATGCGCGAGATCGCCGACGCCGTGGGCGCCACCTTGTTCGTCGACATGGCCCACTTCGCTGGCCTGGTGGCCGGCAAGGTGTTCACCGGCGAAGAGAACCCTGTGCCGTACGCCGATGTGGTGGCCACCACCACCCACAAGTCGCTGCGTGGCCCGCGCGGCGGCATGGTGCTGGCGACCGCCGAGTACGGCCCTAGTGTCGATCGCGGCTGCCCGATGGTGCTGGGCGGGCCGCTTAGCCACGTGATGGCCGCCAAGGCCGTCGCGCTGGCCGAGGCACGTCAGCCGTCCTTCGCCGTCTACGCCCAGGCCGTGGCCGACAACGCCAAGACGCTGGCCGAAGGCCTCCTCAAGCGCGGGGTCAACCTGGTCACCGGCGGCACCGACAACCACTTGGTGCTGATGGACGTCAGCTCCTTCGGCCTTACCGGACGCCAGGCGGAATCGGCTCTGCTGGATGCCGGAGTGGTCACCAACCGCAACTCCGTCCCCAACGACGCCAACGGCGCCTGGTACACCTCCGGCGTCCGGATCGGCACCCCGGCGCTTACCTCGCGTGGCTTCGGCGCCAACGAGTTCGACAAGGTCGCTGAGCTGATCACTGACGTCCTCAAGGCCACTACGCCGAGCATCACCGCTGCTGGCACCCCCGGAAAGGCGAAGTACGCCATCGCTGACGGCGTGGCCGAGCGGACCAAGGCCGCGGCCGCGGAACTGCTCGACGCCAACCCGCTCTACCCCGGCCTCGAACTCTGATCTCGGGACGGGCCTGGTGAACCGCAACGAGGTAATCCTCTACGTGACTGATCAGGCCCGCGCCCGCGATTTCTACGCCACGGTGTTAGCCGATGAGCCGAGTCTTGATGTGCCCGGCATGACTGAGTTCGACCTCGGCGGCACCACCTTGGGGCTGATGCCGGTGGCCGACATGGCCGCCCTGATACCCGGCATCACGGCTGGCAGCGGACAACGCTGCGAGCTCTACCTGCGCCGACCTGACGCCGAGGCCATCCTCACCAAAGTGGCTCCAGCTGGCGGCTCAGTGCTCAGCGAAGTCGAACTCCGTGGTTGGGGTGAGGCGGTCGGTTACGCCCTTGACCCCGACGGTCACGTCCTGGCTGTCGCCAGACTCTGACGCCACCAGGAACCGTCCCCCTGAACTGCTCAGATTGGGGACGGTTCCATTTAGCGCAGTTAGCGGCTGAACAGGGTGCCTTGCAGGGTGGTCACGAAGTTGTTCAACGAGGCGGGCAGATCAGCCATGTGCCAGCCGTCGGGACCGTGGTACCAATCCAGGTCGGTCGAATCGGGCACGGCATCGTCATCGGCGTCAGCCATCGCCTTCAACCAACGATCCCGGCCACCGAGCACCACCGCATAGGGCAGCACCGGCGAAATCTGCCGATACGGGTCAGTGCCGGCGAGGTTTTCCACCGGGTGGGTGAGCAGGTTGCCATGCAGGACCTCAAGCCCACGCAGCACCGCAGCACCCGCCGCCGTCCGGGCCGGCATCTCCTTGGACACGAACAGCAGGCCAAGCGCCAACAACACCAGGGCCAGGCCAAACAAGCCGAAGGTGGTGCCCCAGATCAGCCCGATTGCGGCACCCGTGGCCACCACCAATCCGATCCAGCCGATCACGCCCCAACGATCCCGGGTGGCGTCCGGACGGTGCGCGAACCAGCCCTTCGCTACCACCTCGTCGTACAACTGCGACTGCACATCGCCGATCACGGCGCCCAAGCTGCCGGGAAGGTTGGAAAGCTTCACGGCATCGCCCTGAACCGGCGCTATCGCGTTTAGCAACGTGCGTTCATAGTCGGCAAGCGGCTCATCATTGGCGCGTCTGGTGAACGTCCAGTCGGTCGTGGCATGGTCGGATTCGCGCGGCAATTCCGTAATCACCAGGTGCCCACGGACGGCCAGATCAAGGATCGCAGCGGTTACATCAACCGGATCGACATGCTCATCAGCCAGCGTCCCAATGGCGCCGGCATGAATACCATCAACCACCTTGAACTCACTGCGGCCCGCGCCAACCGGCTGGAACTCGGCGATCATCACCGGCTCGACGGCGCCAACGAAGTCCTGCCCGATCTTGCGGTGCGCGGCCCAAAGGGCCAGTGCGCCGAGCAGCAGAGCGCCCAGCCCAACGCCCAACGGCAGCGGAGCCACCGAGAAGGCCCGCTCAATCGTCCACAGCTGGCGGACGTCCTCGTTCACCGCGATCTGACCGGCCGGGAAGCCGAGAGTGATGATGACCACATCGCCGGAGCTGTTCGCGTCCTGCCGGAAGGTCGGGGTCGGGTAGTCGTGGTTGCCGCCGCCGTAGAAGGTGCAGTTGCCAGGCGATGCCGGAGCACCAGCGGCACAGTCGAGTTGATTGAACTGGGCCGGGGCGCTCACTTCAGCATTGAACTGCTGCACCGGGACGCTCAACCCCTGCAGCAGCGGCCATACCACCAAGGTGCCGCCGCCGGCGTTCGCTACCGCAGCGCCACTCACCTTGTAGGCCAACTTCACCGGCTCAGTCAGACCCGCAGTCGGCAGGTCAACGGTCACCGTGTTTGGCCCGGACGCCACCTTGGCGTCCAGTTTGGTGGCACCGCTGGTGGCGGTGATGTCGGTAATCGCGAAGCGATACTCGGTGGACTGCGTCGTCCGTCGAGCGGTGCTGAACACCTGCTGAATGCTGGCCGGAGCCGCGCCGTCAAAGGTCAGCACAGCCTCGACCGTCAGCACTCCGTCGGCACCAACACTGGCCACCGCGTTGTAGGTCGAAAGCTGCTCACCCGCAGCACGAGCACCGGGAACCATCGAAATGGCGAGCCCAAATGCAATCAGTACGACCGCCAGGCTTCGCTTCAACCCAGCCCTGAATGTTGCCATTTCTGGTTCCTCTTCTTTGCGCTCGTCAGCACCCGTGGTACAGCCTAGCGACCCACACCAGAGCCACAGCTTGGGAGGCAGCCTAAGGCGAACTCGGCCTGCGCCGGTACCCATTGACGCACCTTCTTCTACTCAGCAGTCTTTGCTTCGGGCCGTAATCTCTGATCATGAGCCATAGGTGGGACGGGCCTGGAGTCGGCCAACCGCAGTCGCCCCCGGCGCCCTGGAATTCCGGGGCCAGCCCCTGGCCAGCCCCACCCGGACAGGCCTCCTTCTTCCCACCTGCGCCAGAGCCCTTCCCGGCACCACCAGCACGTCGGGCTACTGGGCAGCTGTCGGTGCTCCTCGCCGGACTTGGGCTCGTGTTGGCCACCGTCTTCTTCGGTGTCACGTTGTGGAACTTCCTGAACCCAAGCGCAACTGGCGTTGGTGACCCCAGCGCCAGCCCCAGTCCCGAGCCCAGCTACCACCAGGCCGACAAGGTTCCTGAACCCGATCCCAACCCGCCAGAGCTCCCCTACCCGGCCACGAAAGCGGAATCCGTCGAGTGGACCAAAGCCAATGCGGTCTATGCCCAAGGCGTGCCATCACCGACGAACTGCCCACTCACCCCGGTCAAGAGCGCTGGAGTTAGCGCTGCGGAGTTGGAAGCACAACTCAACAGCCTCACCGCCTGTCTGTGGACGGTTTGGGAGCCGCCGCTCACCTCGTCCGGATTCCGACTACCAAGGCCGCCCGTGACGGTGTACACCACCGAACTCACCACGCCGTGCGGAAAGACCCTCGAGTACAACGCCTTCTACTGTCCGGCGAACCAACAGGTCTACTACGACCTCAACATGCCCGAACGGCTCCCGAGCGCCATTCGCTCCAAACCGTTCATCGTCGAAGCGATCATGGCCCACGAGTTCGGGCACGTCGTTCAGGCCAGGACTGGGCTCCTCATTGCCGAGTATTCGCTGGAAAAGAAGAGCCCTGAGCTCCTCGGCTTCGAATACCGCCGTCGCCTTGAGCTTCAGGCGGAATGCTTCGCCGGTAGCTGGCTCAACGCCATCGCCATGGCGTCCAAGCTGAGCGAGGCCGATGTGGCGAATATCAAGGCGATGGACTTGGCCCTGGGCACCGACGAGCCGTCCCCGACCGATGACCACGGCACCGGCAAGTCGCAGGCGTACTGGCTTTCCGAGGGCCTTGGTTCACCCCCGATCAGCAACTGCAATACCTTCGCGGCCGCTGCCGATCAGGTGCGCTGATCGGCAGTGTTGTACGGCTCCACCGCTAAAGCCGCCGAAGCTGGCCGAATTGGCCCCCTTTTTTCCGTTACTAATCTGGCCGCGTGACGCAAAACTGGGGAGTGCCGAATCAAGGTCAGCAATGGCCGGGGCAGCAAGGCTGGAACCGGCCGCCGAATGCCTGGACGGGGCCAGTCCCGCCGCCCGGCGTCGCACCCCAGGGGCAATACCCGCCCGCACCCGCAACGCCGCCAGGCGTCGGCGGCCAGCAGTTCACCTACGGGCCGCCCGGCGGGTACTACCCCACCCCGCCAGCAAAGAAGAGCCCGCTGTTGGCCATCCTGGGTGGCGGAGCTTTTGTGCTCATGGCCATGTTCTTCGGGGTGGCTCTGATCAACTACCTCGGCGCTGGGGGCAGCGGGACACCTTCCGCTGAACCCAGCTATCACCAGGTCGATAACGTGCCCGCGCCGGATTTCAACCCGCCAGCGCTGCCCAAGCCAGCCAATGCTGACCAACTGCGGGCTTGGACCAAAGACAACCCCATCTACCGGCAGTCCACCCCGGTGCCGACCAACTGCGTGGTGCCACACCAGGATCCGACTACCGCCACGGCCGCGGAAATGGAGACCCGCCTCAATCAGCTCACTGCTTGCCTTTGGGGGGTCTGGGAAGGGCCGGTCATCGCCAGCGGTTTCGAGTTACCGCGTACGCCGGTGACGGTCTACTCCCACACCATCACAACCCCCTGCGGCAAGATCGAGACCCACAACGCCTACTACTGCAGTGCCGATCAGCACGTCTATTTCGCCTACGACATTTTTGAAGTACTCCCGGCGTCGCTCCGCGCTAAGCCGTGGGTCGTTGACTATGTGATGGCCCACGAGTTCGGGCACCACCTTCAGGGCCGGACCGGGATCATGAACGCTACCGACGGACTGCAGGCCAATTCCACCAAGCTGCTGGCCATCGAATACAACCGGCGAATGGAACTCCAAGCCGACTGCTTCAGCGGGCAGTGGATCAACTCCGTGGGCCAAGCCTCCCAGCTGAGCACAACGGACGTGGAAAACATCAAGAAGATCGCAGCCGCTATCGGCTCCGCCGAACCTGACCCCGAAGACAACCACGGCGCGTCGTCCTCCCGGTTGGCCTGGGTGACCGCCGGCATGGGAAGCTCCCAGGTCAGTACCTGCAACAGCTATATCGCCCCCGCCGATCAGGTGCGCTGATCGGTCTGCAGCAGGCCCTACGCGCAACACTGCGCAAAGCCGAGTGTGGTGCGCTTTTGTCTGGGCCACTAGTCTTTCGGCGTGACGCAGAACTGGGGTGCGCCCAACCCGGGCCAATGGCCGGGGAACCAGGGCTGGAATAGGCAACCGAGTGCCTGGGGTGCGCCACCTGCGCCCGGAATGCCACCGCAGCAACCCACGCCCGCCTACCAGTACGCGCAGTTGCTCAACACTCCGCCCACGCAGGCACCAGGTTTCCCGCCTGGTTACGGCCAGCCTCCCTACGGAGTGCCCGGCGTCTTCCCACAGCCACCCAAGCCCCGCAAGAACCCGCTGCTGGCGGTCATCGGCGGTGGCGTGTTCGTGCTGATTCTCGGCTTCTTCCTGATCGCTCTGGTGAACTATCTGAACGGCGGTGGTGGCGGCGGTGGCAACGACCCCACCTACCACCAGGTGAACAACGTGCCTGCGCCTGACTACAACCCGCCGGCGATTCCGATTCCTAAGACTTACGAGCAGGCCACTGATTGGTTACGTCAGAACGCGATTTACGACCAATCCGTCCCGGTGCCCACTAACTGCACCGTGCCCCACGTTGATCCCACCACGGCCAGCAACGCCGAGTTGGAGGAACACCTCGGTCAGCTAACCGCCTGCCTCTGGGGAGTCTGGGAAGGCCCGATGACTGAGGCTGGGTTCAAGCTGCCCCGACCGCCGGCAACTGTTTACAGTGCCAAGATCACCACCCCGTGTGGTGAGGCCGAGACCGGCAACGCCTTCTACTGCGCCGCCGACCAACACATCTACTACGCCTCGGACTTGCCCCGCATCCTGCCGACCAAAATCCGCACAAAGCCCTTCGTCACCGACGCGATCATGGCTCACGAGTTTGGTCATGCCCTGCAGGCTCGCACCGGCATCCTGGTCGCCGGCAACGCCTGGGAGCAGAAGAGCACTAAGGCCGATGCGCGAGTCTTCTCCCGCCGCCTTGAGGTGCAGGCCGACTGCCTGGCTGGCATGTGGGTGAACGCGGTCTCGAAAGCGTCGAACGTAACCGATGCCGATATCGACAACCTGAAGTTCTTGTTCAACAGCATCGGCGACGATGTGCTCACCGGGAAGCCCAACTACGACGGCGACCACGGCCTAGGCAAGAACCGCCAAGCCTGGGCGACCATCGGGCTCGGCAACAGCCAAATCGGCAAGTGCAACACCTATGTCGCCCCGGCCAGCGAGGTGCGCTGACCTAGGACGGGCTGCGCCAACTTCGGCTCAGCCAACTTGAGTTCAGTTCCCTGAGCTTGTCGAAGGCTCGAAGGGAAAACGCTCAGACCGCTTGAACCAGGGCGACCGCGATCGCGGCCAGGCCTTCGCCTCGCCCGGTCAAACCGAGACCATCGGTAGTGGTCGCCGAGAGGCTCACCGGCGCACCAACTGCGGCCGACAGCACGGCCTCTGCCTCACGGCGCCGGGCCGCCAGGTGCGGACGCTGCCCGATCAACTGCACTGACACGTTCACGACCGAGAAACCGGCCTGGCCCAAGCGGGCCACGGTCTCGGTGAGGAAGGCGACTCCATTCGCTCCGGCCCAGGCTGGGTCGTCAGTGCCGAAGTTACCGCCGATGTCGCCTAACCCGGCGGCCGACAGCAGCGCATCGACGGCCGCATGAGCAGCAACGTCCCCGTCAGAATGGCCCGATAGCCCGGCTGGCTCGCCGGGAAACTCCAGGCCTGCCACCCATAGCGGCACGCCGGGGGCGTAGGCGTGAACGTCAGTACCGACCCCGATCCGCAGGTTCACACCCGGCTCCTGGCAATCGCTTCGGCCAACACCAGATCGGCCGGCTCAGTCACCTTCAGCGCCTCCCGGGATCCTTCTACCAGCGCCACCACCTGACCGATGGCCTCGACCGCAGTCGCGTCATCGCTCACCTCAAGGCCAGCCTGATCTGCGTGCGCCAAAGCGGCCTCCAGCAGGGAGCGCTTGAAACCCTGGGGCGTTTGGACGGCTCGCAGTGGTGAGCGGTCTACGACCACCGAGCCGCCAGCGTCATCGACGCTGCGGATTGAATCGACTACCGCCACCACCGGCACACAGCCGACGGCACCGGCCTTTAGTGCTTCGATTACCCGGGCCACCACCGCACCAGGCACCAGAGCGCGAGCCGCATCGTGGACGAGGACGTATTCGCAGACGGCCAGCACCGGATCGCCAGCAATAGCGTCCAGACCGGCGCGAACCGAATCCTGACGCCGGGCGCCGCCAAAAACGTAGCTGGCGGGAATTGGAGAATCGGCCAATGCGGTTTCGAAGGCCGCCTGCTCACCAGGCGCGATCACCACGACCGCGCGATCAACACCACCGGCGGCCAGACCGTCGAGGCTGTGTCTCACCAGGGAACGCCCAGCGACATCACGAAGTGCTTTGGGTGGTCCGTCACCGAGTCGGACGCCAGCTCCCGCTGCGACCACGACGGCCACGACTGGCTGGGTCGGCTCCATTGGTGGGCGCTGCCTCAGGAGGCGAGCACCTCGTCGAGCAAAACCTCAGCGCGGTCTTCCTCGACTTTTTCGGCCAACGCCAACTCCGAGACCAGGATCTGACGGGCTTTGGCGAGCATCCGCTTCTCGCCAGCCGACAGGCCACGCTCGCGCTCGCGACGCCACAGGTCGCGGACGACCTCGGCAACCTTGAGCACGTTGCCAGAGTGCAACTTCTCCAGGTTGGCCTTGTAGCGACGCGACCAGTTGGTGGGCTCTTCGGCATGGGGTGCTCGCAGGACGCCGAACACTCGCTCCAGACCAGCGGCGTCAACAACATCACGCACACCGACGAGATCGAGGTTGCAGGCTGGCACTCGAACTACCAGATCATTCTGGCCGACGATACGCAGGACGAGATAGAGCTTGTCTTCGCCTTTGATCGTTCGGGTTTCGAGGGCTTCGATGACTGCTGCGCCATGATTGGGGTAGACCACGGTCTCACCGATTGTGAACGTCATAACAGCGTTTACCACCTTTCCCGACTGCTCACTCTACCACAACAGAGCGCCCAGATTCCACATCGCACCTAGCCAGGGCGACTTTTGGGTCTTGACAGCCGCCGTCGGAATGTGCATCCGGGCCACCTTTTGCGGATTTCACCTTGCCAGGGCGTAAAAGGCGCACGGCCCCCGCGCCACACACTAGGGCGAGGCTCACCTACACCGCCTGGCGTTGCTAAAAGGCCAAAGGCCACCGCTTCGTTTCTTAGGGGACCTCTCCGCATCCACCGCCCATGCTGTGCCAATCCCGCAATCAGAGATCGCCGTTCACAGTAGTGATTTCGGGTGCTAGTCTCCCGCCACACCCACCAAAAGGAGACAATCATGCAGCCTTCACTTCGCCGTGCGTCCGCCGTGGTCGGGACGGCCATTCTCCTATCTGCGTCCAGCGTCTGGTCCCCTCAGATGGGCACCGCTCAGGCCGCTGCCTCGGGAACCGTCACGCAGAGCTTCTCCACCAGCTCCACGTTCTCAACGAAGGACATCAAACGGTGCATCAAGGTGACCCTGAGCGGCAAGACACAGGCGGATTGGAAGACTTGGACGGTTAGCGATCCCTACACCGGTATTAAGGGCACGATCTACCGGCTCTCAAATTTGCGCCTCCTTGACCCGAAGATGAAGGCGACCGTCTACAACAAATGTGGAAGTGGGAAGAAGAAGGCCAAACTGACAAAGCTGACGCTCAGTCAGGCCTACTACGCCGACAAGTGTGCGGCCAACACCTCGGTGGGGCTGAGTGTTGGCACGGGGTTGTCCATCAGCCTGGGGGTCACCAACTCGTGCGGCAAGGTCAACCTCGCCAAGCGGTCAACCACCAACCCAACGAAGGCCAGCAGCTACACCCAGAGCAACACCGGGACGGTCGTGTCCTGGCCCGAAGCAGTCATCGGCGGTCAAGACGGCAGGCTTTGCGCCAAACCGGTGGTTAGCCTGCGCGCCTATGTCAAGAACAACGATGACGGGGGCAACCTCTCCATTTCCGGTGGTTGCGTGAAGTACCCGTCCTGATAGCGCCGCGCTTGACCCTTCATCCCACTGACCTGGATCAGCCGTAGGTGACCTCGTCAGAGAACAACCCCGACACACTTTCGCCGCAGTTGATCCGGTGCACCACCTCAGCGAACAACGGCGCCACTGACACCGTGGTGAGCCTCTTCAGCCCGGCTGGCGGCGGGACGGTATTGGTGGTGACGATCTCGGTTATATCGGGTACCGCATTCAGCCGCTCAACGGCTTTGCCGGAAAACAGCCCGTGCGTGCAGGCCACCGAGATGGTCTTGACGTTGTAACCGCGGACGGTGTCGATCAGCTCCACCACTGAGCCAGCGGTGGCGATCTCGTCGTCGAGGATGATCACGTCCTTGCCGCCAACCTTGCCCACGATGGTGTCGATAACCACCTTGTCATCGGCCAGTCGCCGCTTCGAGCCGGCCGCCATCCCCACCCCGAGCATTCGGGCGAACTGGTTGGCCTCCTTGGCGTTGCCGAAGTCGGGCGAGACCACCACGGTGTTGCTCAGATCACGATTGCGGAAGTGCTCAGCCAGCACCGGCAGCGCGGTGAGGTGATCAACCGGCATCGAGAAAAAGCCGTGCACCTGCTTGGCATGCAAAGCCATAGTGAGCACGCGCTGGGCACCGGCGGTGTGAATGAGGTCGGCCACCAGTCGGCCGCCGATGCTGATGCGCGGGGCGTCCTTCTTGTCTGAGCGGGCGTAGGCGTAATGCGGCATCACCACGGTGACGTGACCCGCTGAGGCGCCGCGGGCCGCGTCGACCATCATCAGCAGCTCCATCAGGTTTTCCTGGGTGGGCGGCACCAGCGGCTGGACGATGTAGACGTCCCGCTGGCGGCAGTTGGCCCGCAGTTGAACCTGCAGACAATCGTTGGAGAACCGGGAAAGTCTCGACGGCGACAGCTCCACCCCGAGGATTTGGCACATCTCCTCGGCAAAGGCCTGGTGGGCGTGGCCGGAAAACACGGTGATATCCGTCACGGCCGGTAACCATAGCTGTAAACCGCAGGTTTCCCCAGCCAGCCGAGTGGCGCGAGACGGCTTGCGCGGCGGCCCCGAACCACTGCCAGCCCCCCTAACGCCACCAAACGTGGACGAGCGGCCGCAGGCCGGGGGGCGCCTGCGGCCACTCGTCGATCAGGGGGTGGGGACGGCCAGCTCACGCCAGCGCTTCTACCTTCTTCGCTGGCCAGATGGTCTTGGCAGAGACCACCAACGCCGTGGAGATCACCACGCCGATAGCCAGGCTGACGAGGAATCCGAAGATCGCGGCCGGCAGCGGCTGGAAGGCAAACATCACGAAAATGCCGCCATGCGGTGCCCGCAGCCCGACCCCCAGCGCCATGCTCAGCGCACCGGTGACCGCACCACCGACCATCATCGAGGGGATGACCCGCAGCGGGTCAGCAGCAGCGAACGGGATCGCACCTTCGGAGATGAAGGACGCGCCCAGCAGCCAGGCAGCAGCACCGTTCTCGCGCTCCACCTGGGTGAACAGCTTCTTGCGGATCACCGTGGCCAACGCCATGGCCAGCGGCGGCACCATACCGGCGGCCATCACTGCGGCCATCACCTGGAAGTTGGCCGTCGTACCAGCCGAGAGCCCAGCGGTAGCGAAGAGGTAGGCGGCCTTGTTCACCGGCCCACCGAGGTCGAAGCACATCATCAGGCCGAGCACCACGCCCAGCACGATCGCCGAGCCGCCCGACATACCCATCAGGCCGTCCTGCATGGACTTGGTCAGATTGGCGAGGGGCTGGCCGAGAAGGAAGTACATCAGTCCACCGGTGATCGCGGTCGCGATCAGCGGAATGATCACCACTGGCATCAAGCCGGCCAACCAGCGCGGTGCCTTGAAGCTGGCAATCCACGCTGCGATCAGGCCCGCAACCAGACCGGTCACCAAGCCACCAAGGAAGCCCGCACCCAGGGTGACCGAGATCGCGCCACCGACGAATCCTGGGGCAATGCCGGGACGGCCAGCCAGCGCGTAGGCGATGTAGCCACTCAAGGCGGGCACCAGGAATCCGAAAGCCGCGGCGCCGATGGCGAACATGACCGCGCCGAGGGTCATGATGAAGCCAGCCGGCATGCTGGTCAGACTGGCGTTGGCCAGCACCAAAGATCCAATGGACTTCTCGCCATCAACTGCGGCCTGACAGGCCGCCGGGTCCAGCCACGTCAGATCGGCACAGGTCCGTGCGCTCGCCGAACCGGGAGGGGCAGCGATGTCGAAACCGCCCAACAGGAACCCCAGGGCGATCAGCAGACCACCGGCGGCCACGAAGGGGATCATGTAAGAGACGCCGGTCATCAGCGCCTGCTGAATGCGTCGGCCCCAGCCAAGATTCGCGCCACCAGCGGCCGAAGCGCTCTGGCTGCCACCGGCGGCGACGCCAGCAACTCGCCGTGCTTTTGGATCATCCGCCGCAACCAGGGCTTCGGCCACCATCTTCTGCGGTTCGTTGATCGCCCGCTTCACACTGCCTTCGATCACTGGTAGCCCGGCGAAGCGCTCCCGATCACGTACCGGCAGATCGGTGGCGAAGATAGCCGCATCGGCCGAGGCGATCACCTCGGGGGCGAGCCAGTCGATCCGTCCCGACCCCTGCGGCTCGACGTAGATCTCTACGCCGGCGGCTTTGGCGGCCTGTTCCAAGCCGTCGGCGGCCATGAAGGTGTGGGCGATCCCGGTCGGGCAGGCGGTGACGGCAACGATCACCGGCACCTTTGCCCCACTCGCGGCGACGACCGGGGTGCTAGCCGGCGCTGCGACTTCCTCAGTACGGGTTGCCTGGTCAACCAGCTCGACGATCTGGGCAGCGGTGGTGGCGCTACGCAGCGCGGCGGTGAATTCGGCTCGCATCAACGAGCGGGCCAGCATGGCCAACAGCTCCAGATGCGCATCATCAGAGCCTTCGCCAGCAGCGATCATGAAGGCCACATCGGCCGGGCCGTCCGCAGCCCCGAAGTCGACTGGCGGCTTGAGTCTGACGAAGGCCAGCGAGTTGGTGGTCACCGCGGCTGATCGGCAGTGCGGAATAGCGATGCCACCCCCCAGCCCGGTGGCCATCTTCTCTTCGCGAGCCAACGCGTCGGCGGCCAACCCGGCCGCGTCCGCGCGTCCGGTGCGACCGATGAGCGCCGCCATCGCGGTAATCACCTCAGTCTTGGTGGCACCCAGGTCGGCATCGAGTGCGACCAGATCGGCAGTAATCAATGGTGCGTGCTGTTGGGACATCATCGTTCCTAACTGGTGGGGTTGGGCGGGCTCAGGTCGCGGGCAGGGCGATGACCTTGACCTGTTCGGTGTGGAGCTGTTCGGGCTTGGGAAGTTGAGTGCCGGCCAGCGAGGCTGCCGCCGAGCCGTACGCCACGGCCAGGCGCAGCCGATCGGCTGGCGGTAGGCCGCGGGTTTCGGCGAGCACGTAGCCGGCCACTGAAGAATCACCGGCCCCAACCGTGCTGCGAACCACGATCGGGGGTGGGACGGCCTGCCAAGCACCAGCGGCAGTGACCAACACCGCACCGGCTGCCCCCAGGGTGACCAGGACGGCGCCGACGCCGTCGGCGACCAGCGATCGGGCGGCCAAAACTGTCGCGCTCGGATCACCGGCAGCGGCGGCAGCCTCCAGCGCCTCGGGGTCGGCGCCGGTGAGCTGGGCGAGCTCTTCGGAGTTGGGCTTGATCAGATCCGGGGCAGCCGCGGGGAAGGCCGCGGCCAGGGCAAGCAGCGGCGCATCGGAGGTGTCCACGGCGATCCGGCAGCCCCATGGACGCAGCGCCTGGACCAGATCGGCGTACCAGCTGGCCGGCACTCCGGGCGGTAGCGAGCCGGAGAGGACCACCCAGTCGGCCCGCTCAGCTTCGAGCACCAGCAGCCGAGCCAGCGCCTCAACAGTGGCCGGGCTCGGCATCGGACCGGGTTCGTTGATCTTGGTGGTGGTGCCGTCCGGCTCGGTGAGGGTGAGGTTGGTGCGCACCTGGCCGAGCAGCGGCACCGTCCGGTAGGGCAGCTGCAGATCGTCCAGACCACGAAGGATCGGATCGCCGGGGTCGGCCGGCAACACCGCGCGCACCGGGTGACCCGCGTAATGGACGACCCGAGCGACGTTGATGCCTTTGCCGCCGGGCTCCACAGTGACAGCTCCAGCGCGATGCACTTCGCCACGGGTCAGCCCCCGATCCAACGGGACGGTGCGGTCCAGCGACGGGTTGGCGGTCAGGGTGACGATCATGCGACTACCACCTCTAGCCCGGCATTGAGCAGATCGGCTCGATCGTCATCGGGCAAGCCATCATCGGTGATCAGCACGTCCACCTGACCAAGAGCAGCGAAGCTCACCAGCAGTTCGGCGCCGACTTTGGCGCTGTCGGCCAGCACAACCACCCGCGTAGCACAGCGCACCATTGCTTCTTTGACGGCCGCCTCTTCAGCATCCGGGGTGGACAGACCGTGGCGTAGCGAAATCCCGTTGGCCCCGACGAAGGCGACATCGCAGCGCAGCTTGGCCAGCCGCGCGACGGCCTCAGCGCCAACAGTGGCACCGGTGACGCCACGTACCCGGCCACCGAGGAGTTGGACGCTGATCGCGTTGGCGGCGAGTTGGCTGGCAATGGGCAGCGAGTTGGTCACCAGAGTCTTGAGGGCCCCCGGGTGCAGCAGGGTGGCCATTCGTCCGGTGGTGGTGCCAGCGTCCAGCAGCACCGAGCCATTGGCCCCAGGAAGGTAGGCCTGCGCGGCTTCGGCGATTCGCGCCTTCTGGGCGGCGTTGGTCGGCTCGCGCTCGGCCAATCCGGCTTCCAATAGCGCCACGTTTTCGGCCACCACGGCACCACCATGGACGCGCCGCAGGATGCCGCGCTGATCCAGAACGTCCAGATCGCGGCGAATAGTCTCGGTGGTGACTGAGAACTGCTCGGCCAGGTCAGCGACTACTACTCGCTCCTGATGCAGGGCGAGGTTGACGATGGTGCGTTGCCGCTCCTCTGCGTACATGAGGCCCTCCGACCGACTCCAATGTGGGTATGTATTGGTTTACCCTGTTTTGGTTGGGTTTGCAAGAGGTTTGGTCGTACGAAGTGTGGCAATGTGTTGTTTTATCTGGACGGATGTTGGTTTCGAGGCGGCGCTGCCCCTCAACCAGCCGAGACGCTCAGTTGTTGAACTTGTAACCCAGACCGCGCACGGTGACCAGCATCACCGGGTTGGCTGGGTCCTCTTCCAGCTTCGCCCGCAGTCGCTTGACGTGGACGTCCAGGGTTTTGGTGTCACCGACGTAATCCGGCCCCCACACCCGATCGATCAACTGGCTGCGGGTCAGCACCCGGCCGGAGTTGCGCAAAAGTAGCTCGAGCAGTTCGAATTCCTTCAGCGCCAACTGCACCGGCTTGCCGCGCACACTCAACTCGTGGCGGTCGGTGTCCATCCGCACCCCAGCTGCCTCGATCACGTCGGTGATCAGCTCAATGTCCTGGCCGCGGCGCAGCACCGCCCGAATGCGGGCAAGCAACTCACGATGGCTGAACGGCTTGGTCACATAGTCGTCGGCGCCGAGCTCAAGGCCAACGACCTTGTCGATCTCGGAGTCACGTGCGGTGACCATGATGATGCCGACGTTGCCGCGGGCCCGAAGCTGCTTGCACACCTCCGTGCCAGACATCCCAGGCATCATCAGATCGAGCAGGACGATGTCAGCCCCGGCCCGGTCGTAGGCGGTGAGGCCGGCCGCACCGTCCGGCGCAGCCGCCACCTCGAAACCCTCTTTGGCTAGCAGGAAGGACAGCGACTCGCGGTAGCTCTCCTCGTCCTCAATGATCAGGACTTTGGTCATTCAGATCCCCCTTCTTTGCTCTGCGGGAGCCGCAAAGTGAAGGTCGATCCACGACCGACCCGGCTCCAGACCGTCACCTCGCCACCATGGGCGACTGCGACGTGTTTCACGATCGACAACCCCAATCCAGTGCCGCCGCTGGCGCGGCTGCGGTCGGCGTTCACTCGGAAGAAGCGCTCGAAAATGCGCTTCTGGTCTTCGGTGCTGATGCCGATGCCGTTGTCGGAGACCCTGATCTCGACCCGGCCGTCGTCAGCCAGCCCGCTGGTCACCGCAACCCGAGCGCCTGGCTCGGAGTAGGCGATCGCGTTCTGGACCAGGTTGGTCACCGCCGTCTCCAGCTCCTCGGCGTCCCCGATCACCATTAGGTCCGGTTCGGCCTGCACCGAAATGGAGATGCTTCCGGCCTCCGCGATCTCGGCACAGCGGGCCACCGCCGCCTCCATCACCTGAGTCACTTCTACCTCGTGGGCGTCCAGCAATGGGTCAACGGCCTGCAACCGCGACAACGCGATGATCTGCGAAACCAACTCGTTCAGGCGCCGGGTCTCCTTGGTGAGCTTCCCCAAGAACAGGTGGACGGCCTCCGGATCGCCCGCCGCACTGTCAGCGGCCTCAGCGAGCAGCCCGATCGCCCCGATCGGCGTCTTCAGTTCATGGCTGATGTTGGCCACGAAATCCCGGCGGGTCTCGCTGAACCGAAGGTCTTCGGAGCGGTCCTCACCGACAATCACTGCCGCACCATTGCTCAGTGGCACGGCCCGCACCGCCAGCTGCATCGGTTCACCGGAGGCACCGACCAGCCGCAGGTCACATTCCATGGTCCGCTTGGCCTTGCGGGCATCAGCCAGCAGATCGCTGACCTCAGCCGGATAGAGCGATGAACCGCGCGCCATTCCCAGCTTTCGGGCGAAAGCAGAGGCGGCCAACACGAAGTCAGCCTCGGAGACGACGACGACAGCGGCTCGCAGCGGTGCCAGGATCTCGCCGAGATGATGTCGGTTCACGATCTGGCCCCGAACTTTGCGGGCGGCCCGCTGGATCACCATCCAAACCACCGCGGCGCCCAACGCAGCGCCCAGCACAAAGCCCAGCAGGGCCCACGCAAACGGCGTCATGACTTGGAGTCTAGGGCCGCAAATCTGGCCCGACGCGACCAATTCGGGTGGTTCGGACAGGTCTTGGCCTAACTTTCACCGACTGTTCACCTGCCGTTGGGCTGTCGTCCGACTCTCCTGGGCCCTGGCTATCTACCCTTGAGGCACGGGACAATTGCGCCGTCAGTCGATGGTGCAGCCGGACGGGAAGAAGCAGATGCGCGACAACTACCGCGAGAGCCTTGAAAGCGTAGTAACCGACCTGGTCGAAATGACCGGCCTGGTACAGGTGGCCGTTCAGGACGCCACCACTGCGTTGCTGGAGGCCGACCTGGCCACCGCTGAGAAGGTCATCTCAGCTGATGTCGAGATAGACCGGCGCCACGACGATCTCGAAGCCCGCTGTTTCTCGCTGCTGGCCCGCCAAGCCCCGG
The DNA here is from genome assembly GCA_002428365.1 of Propionibacteriaceae bacterium UBA6122. Lineage (GTDB taxonomy): Bacteria > Actinomycetota > Actinomycetes > Propionibacteriales > Propionibacteriaceae > Propionicimonas. The sequence continues at coordinate 145,333 of DIVW01000045.1, read as the reverse complement.
TGGCCGGTGAGCTGCGCACGATCGTGGCGGCCATGCGAATGATCGCCGACCTGGCGCGGATGGGAGATCTGGCCGCCCACGTGGCCAAGATTGCCCGCCTGCGCTACCCAGAGCATGCCGTCCCCGAACCGCTGGTGCCCAACTTCACCCTGATGGCCCGAGTGGCGCAGGAGATGGTGACCACCGCCGGGCGCTCGCTGCACGAACGCAACGCCCACGATGCTGGCCGACTGGCCGACAGCGACGAGGAGATGGACGAGCTGCGCAAGAGCCAGTTCCGGGTGATCCTCAGCTCAGAGTGGAACTACTCGGTGGAGGCCGCCGTGGACGTTGCCCTGCTCGGCCGCTACTACGAGCGGATCGCCGATCACGCCGTCATCATGGCTGCCCGGGTGATCTACGTGATCACCGGCCTGTTGCCCGAAGGCGAGAACTGGCCGGTCGCCTGAGGCTTCGACGGGCTCAGCCAACTGGCATTCAGTTCCCTGAGCCCGCCGACAAACTCAGCCAACTGGCGTTCAGTCCCCTGAGCCCGCCTGTCCTGAGCTCGTCGAAGGGTCGAAGGGTCGTCGGACTTCGACTACTTCTTGCCTTGGTTCTTGACCGCTTCAATGGCGGCAGCCGCGGCAGCCGGATCGAGGTAGCGGCCACCCCGGGTCACCGGACGCAGGTCATCGTCCAGTTCGTAGAGCAGCGGGATGCCAGTAGGAATGTTGAGCCCGGCGATGTCGGCGTCACTGATACCGTCCAGGTGCTTCACCAAAGCGCGCAGCGAGTTGCCGTGGGCCACCACCAAAGTCACCTTGCCCAGGCGCAAGTCGGGCACGATCGCGTCGTACCAGTAGGGCAGCATGCGCACGACGACATCGGCCAGGCATTCGGTCAGCGGACGGGCCTCGCTAGGCAACTCGGCATAGCGCGGGTCGTTGAACTGGCTGAACTCATCATCGGTGGCAATCGCCGGCGGCGGGGTGTCATAGGAGCGACGCCACAGCATGAACTGCTCATCGCCGTAGGCCGCCAGCGTCTGCGCCTTGTTCTTGCCCTGCAGCGCACCGTAATGGCGCTCGTTCAACCGCCAGGAGCGCTTGACATCGATCCAATGGCGATCGCAGCCGTCCAGGGCCAGATAGGCGGTGTGAATGGCCCGACGCAGCAGCGAGGTGTGCACCACATCTGGCAGCAAGCCCTCGGCTTTGAGTAGCTCAGCTCCCCGTTCGGCCTCAGCGACACCCTTGGCGTTGATGTCGACATCCACCCAGCCGGTGAACTGATTCAGGGCGTTCCATTCGCTCTCGCCATGACGGAGCAGAATCAGCGTTGAAGTCATGGCGCCAGCTTATCGGCGATGGTCCGCGGCGGTGGCTGGGTGCCCGGCCCTGAGAGAATGCTCACCATGAGCGAACGTGGAGTAGCAGTCGTCACCGGGGCCAGCAGCGGGATCGGTGCCGCCACCGCGCGCCAGCTGGCTGCCGACGGCTTCGAGGTGATCTGCGCGGCCCGTCGAGCCGAGCGCGTACAGGCGTTGGCGGCCGAAATCGGGGGCCGGGCCCTGGCCTGCGACATCACCGTCCAAGCCGATGTGGACGCCCTGACCGCGGCCGTGGGTGCCGAGCTCGCCGTGCTGGTGAACAACGCCGGTGGCGCCATCGGCCTAGAGCCAGTGTCGGCAGCCGATCTGGACGCCTGGGAACAGATGTATGCGGTCAACGTCCTCGGCACCGAGCGGGTCACCAGAGCCTTGCTCCCAGCCTTGATCGCGGCTCGTGGCGCAGTGGTTTTCGTCACTTCGACGGCAGCTGATGCCGCCTACGAGGGCGGTGCGGGCTATTGCGGGGTGAAAGCAGCCGAGCGGATGATCGCTGGCTCTTTGCGGTTGGAGTTCTACGACCAGCCGATCCGCATCACCGAAATCAGCCCCGGCATGGTGGCCACTGAAGAGTTCAGCCTGACCCGCTTCGGCGGTGACCAGGCCAAGGCCGAGGCCGTCTACGCCGGGGTACCCGACCCTCTTCAGGCTGCGGACGTGGCCGAGGCGATCGCCTGGATGGCGACCCGGCCCGCACATGTGAACATCGACCGCCTGGTGATCCGTCCGGTGTCTCAGGCAGCCAACCACAAAGTGTTTCGCCGCAGCGAGTAGGCGCCTGAGCCTCCGTTGCGGTCAGGACGGCGCCAGGGTGAGGATCTGCGGCCCATCTTCGGTCAGGGCGATGGTGTGTTCGGTGTGCGCGGTCCGGCTGCCGGTGCTACTGCGCAGCGTCCAGCCGTCGTCGTCGACGATCAGGGTGTCGGTATCGGCCATCACCCACGGCTCGATCGCCAGCAGCAGGCCCGGGCGCAACCGGTAGCCGCGCCCCGGGCGGCCGTTATTGGGAATATGCGGATCCTGATGCATGGTGGTGCCCACGCCGTGTCCACCGAAGTCGGTGTTCACCAAGTAGCCCGCCCCAGTGAGCACCTGCCCGATCGCTGCGGAGATATCGCCGGTGTGGGTGCCCTGGCCAGCGGCGGCGATGCCGGCCGCCAACGCCTGCTCGGTCGCCTCGATCAACTTTTGGTCGGCCGCCGCCACCGAGTCGCCAACCACGAAACTGATGGCCGCATCGGCAACCAGCCCGTCCACACTGACGGCGAAATCGAGGCTGAGTAGGTCACCGTCGCTGAGCACATAGTCGTGGGGTAGGCCATGCAGCACCGCATCGTTTACTGAGGTGCAGATCACCTTGCCGAAAGGTCCGCGGCCAAAGGCCGGCGCGTAGTCGTAGTAGCAGGAAACCGCACCACCTTTGTTGATCAGGTCGGCGGCCCAGCCGTCGATTTCGAGCAGGTTGGTGCCCGGCTCGGTGCGTCGCCGCAACTCGGCCAGGGTCGCCCCGACGAACTCCCCCGCCGGACGCGCCGCAGCCAACTGGCGGGCACTCAACACCTCGATCATCGAACCTCTTCCATCTGCCGACATCTGCCTCGCCAGTCAACAACCTCAGCTCACCCAAGGCAATCCGGCAGCCCGTACAGACGAAATCGGCCCGCCCGGGAAGGGACGGACCGACAAGGCTTCGACAAGCTCAGCCAACTGTGGTCACTCAGCCAGCTGCAGGCTTCGACGAGCTCAGCGAACTGCAAGTTCCCTGAGCCTGTCGAAGGGTTGAAGGGCTAGTCGAGTTCGACCAAGCCTTCGCCAGCCTGCACCGGAGTGCCCTTCTCGACCAGAATCCGGGCCACGGTGCCGTCCTTGGGGGCGGTGATTTCGGTCTCCATCTTCATCGCCTCCAGCACCAGCAGCACCTCCCCAGCCTTGATCTCTTGGCCTTCTTCGACCAACACCCTGGCCACCGAGCCCGCCAACGGCGCGGTCACCGCATTGGCCGAAGCACCGCTCATTGAAGCGGTCGTCGGAACCACCGGAGCTGAACCGGTGCCACCGATGACGATGGTGCCGAGCTGAACGTCGGGCTCTTCAACTTCGACGTCAATGTCGTAGTTGATGCCGTTGACAGTCACTTTCAGTTTCATTGGGCTTTCCTTTCACGCTCTCAGCGCGTGTACAGCGGGTGGTGGGCGTGTTGGGAGCGGCGGGTGCTCGCGGCCCAATTTCGGCCAGTGGTGAAGTGCCGCTGGCGGCGCTTGGCCCGATGACCGAGGTAGGCGGCCACGGCGGCCGCAATGGCCACCATGGTCTCCTCGGGCACATCTTGATTGAGCACCTCGATGCGCTTGATCCTGGTTTCCAGCCCGTCCACCTTCTCGGTCAGGGCCTTCACCAGTTCAAGCAACTGCTCGTCTGTGGCTGACATCGTGGCTCCTTAGACCGGTCCGAGTCCGTGCTTCTTGCTCGGACGCAGCTCGCGCTTGTTGGCAAAGACCTCCAAGGCCATCGCCACCGCTCGCCGGGTGTCGCCGGGATCGATGATCTCGTCGACCAGGCCACGGGAGGCCGCCATGAACGGCGTGGCAAAGGTGTCGCGGTATTCGGCCACCAACTCGGCCCGTCGAGCTTCGGGATCCTCAGCCGCGGCGATCTCCTTGCGGAAGACCACAGCTGCGGCACCCTCAGCACCCATGACCGCGATCTCGGCTGTCGGCCAGGCGAACACCCGGTCGGCGCCCAAATCCTTGGCAGCCATCGCCAGGTACGAGCCGCCATAGGCCTTGCGGAGCACCACCGTGATCTTGGGCACCGTGGCCGCCGAGTAGGCGTAGAGCATCTTCGCGCCGTGGCGGATGATGCCGCCGTACTCCTGGGCAACGCCGGGCAGATAGCCGGGCACGTCCACCAGGGTGAGGATCGGGATGTTGAAGGCATTGCAGAACCGGATGAACTTGCTGCCCTTATCGGAGGCGTTGATGTCGAGCACCCCGGCCAGCGAGTTCGGCTGGTTTGCCACAATGCCGATGCTGCGCCCATTGATGCGAGCGAACCCGACCACGATGTTGGTGGCGTAACCGGCCTGAACCTCAAGGAAGTCGGCGTAGTCAACCATTCGCCCGATGACCTCGCGGACGTCGTAACCGGCCTTGCCGTCGACCGGGACGATCTCACCGATCTCCTCGTCATAGTCCAGGCTGTATTCACCTTCGACCAATGGCGCGTCTTCAGTGTTGTTCTGCGGCAGGAAGCTGAGCAGCTTCTTGGCCAGCAGGATCGCCTGCTCGTCATCGTCGGCGACGAAGCTGTTCACCCCGGAGACCGCCATGTGGGTGTCGGCACCGCCGAGCTGATCCTGGGTGACGTCCTCCCCGGTGACCTGCTTGATCACATTCGGCCCAGTGATGAACATGTGGGCCTTGCGGGTCTGAATGATGAAGTCGGTCAGTGCCGGGGAGTAGACCGCCCCACCGGCACAGGGGCCAGCGATGATCGAGACCTGGGGCACTACACCCGAGAGCAGGACGTTGGCGTAGAACACCCGCCCGTAGCCGGACAGCGAGTCGATACCCTCCTGCACTCGGGCGCCGCCGGAATCGTTGAAGAAGATGAAGGGGGTGCCGTTCTCCAGCGCCGCCTTCATCATCGACACGACTTTGTCGTTATGGGTCTCACCGGCCGAGCCGCCCATCACTGAGAAGTCCTGACTGGCCACATGCACCGGGCGACCCAACACCGAGCCGGTACCGGTGATCACCCCGTCGGCAGGCATGACGGCCGTGTCCATGCCGAAAGTGACGGTGCGATTGCGGCGGAATAGGCCAACCTCGGCGAAGCTCTCCGGATCGAGCAGTGCGTCCAGGCGCTCCCGGGCCGTCAGCTTGCCTTGCTCGCGCTGCTTGGCCAGCCGAGCCTCGCCGCCACCCAGGCGAGCCTTCTCCTGGGCAGCTCGCAGGGCCGCGGTGCGCTTCGTCATTGACTCTGGTTTCTTAGTCATCTTCAACTCACCTCACGCCATCTCGACCGAGACGCTGTGTTCGCGTCCGCCAAGAGAGACCTTGTATTTGATTGGGCCGCGCACCGCATTCGCCGACCCACTAGCAGCGTCCGCCTCGGCTTTGAGCTGCTCGGCGGTCTTGCCGACATTCTTCGGTCCCTCATCTCGAGTGCTGAAGAAGCCGGGGGCGACCCCGGGGAACATGGCGTAGGTGAGCACGTCCTCATCGGTTCCGTCGGCACCTGGCAGGGCGGTCGCCTCGGTGACCAGCTTGTCCCATTCCGGTGGGATCAGATCGGCCGGACGAACCGTGATCGGATCCTTCTTGGCCTGGGCCTGAGCGATCGCGACTACCTCCGGGTTCCGCTCGCCGATGCACTCGCCGTAGTAGCCGAGCATCAGGTCGGCGAACTCGCCGGTCATCACCTTGTACTTGCCCATCAGCACGTTGAAGACGGCCTGGGTGCCAACGATCTGGCTGGACGGGGTGACCAGCGGCGGGTGACCAGCATCGGCCTTGACCAGCGGCACCTCCTCCATGACCTCTTTGATCCGGTCGCCAGCGCCCTGGGCCTTCAGCTGGCTCTCCATGTTGGAGAGCATGCCGCCGGGGATCTGGCTGGAGAAGATGTCAGTGTCGACCAGGGTCGCCGACTCGAAGGCTGCGTATTTGGGGCGAACCTTGGCGAAATGGTCGCGGATCTTTGTCAGCCGATCAGCGTCGAGGTTGGTGGTGTAGGGCGTACCCTCCAACATCGCCACCAAGGACTCAGTCGGGTTGTGGCCCGGGCCGAGCGACATCGAACTGATCGCGGTGTCGACCACATCAGCACCGGCTTCGATCGCCTTCATCAGTGAGACCAGGGTCACTCCGGTGGTGGCGTGACAGTGGACGTTGATCTGGACGTCCTCGCCGTAGGTCTCCTTGATGCCACGGACGATGTCGTAGGCCGGCTGTGGCTGCAGCAATGCCGCCATGTCCTTCAGCGCGATCGACTCAGCGCCCATGTCGAGCAGCTGGCCGGCGAGCTTCACATAGCCCTCGACCGTATGCAGCGGGGAGATGGTGTAGCAGATGGTGCCCTGGGCATGCTTGCCGGTCGCCTTGACCGCCTGCATCGCCTGGGCCATGTTGCGCGGATCGTTCAACGCGTCGAAGACGCGGAAGACGTCCATGCCGTTCTCGGCCGACTTGTCCACGAAACGCCGGACGACGTCGTCCTCGTAGTGGCGGTAGCCGAGCAGATTCTGACCGCGCAGCAGCATCTGCAGGCGCGAGTTGGGCATCAGTTCACGGAAGGTCCGCAGCCGCACCCAGGGGTCTTCGTTCAGGTATCGGATACACGCGTCGTAGGTAGCGCCACCCCAGCATTCGACGCTCCAGTAGCCGGCCGCATCAATGTCCGCGCAGGCATCAACCATGTCTTCGAGGGCCATTCGGATTGCGATCAAGCTCTGATGGGCGTCGCGGAGGGCGAGTTCGGTCACACCAATAGTTCGCTGACTCATGTAAGCATCCTTGCACTGTGGTTCGGACCGCCTCTGGCGGTCGGCGGAAATTGACAGAACATGAGACGAACTGGCCCACCGGTGAGCAAACGTGCTGACCCACCCCCGGACAGCCTTCCGCCGAGGTCGTTGGCGAGCACAGCCAACCGAGTCGAGGCAAATCAGCACTACCCGCCGGACAGGTCGGCTCAACGTCGCCCCACTAGGGCCGTTACTGCACCGGACTAAGCCAGGTCATCGACGGCGCCCGAACCCGTCACCACATGTTCACCCAGGCCCTGGCGATTCATCTCGACGTCGTCACCCGTTCACCCGGTAAAGGGTGTCCATAGCCCTAACACAGGCGAGGTTTATCCCGTCGAGTCGGCCGGGGGGCCGACCAACGTGGTTGAAGGGGGTGGCGAGTGACGAACTCCACGATCCTCGCCAACCCCGTCCAGACTCCTGAGGTAGCACCGGCGACCATCGCAGTTCGTCCGCGTCGAATTCTCAGTCGCGAATCCTTCGGAGATCTCACCTTCCGCCGGGCCGCCTTCGGTGCCGGCATCATCACCGTGGCGATCATGCTGGCGGTGGGCCTGTTCCTCTCACTACGAGCCGCCAATGCCCTGGGGACGGTCGGCTGGGCGTTCCTGGCGATTCAGGAGTGGTCGCCAGAGACGAACACCTTCGGGGTGGCGGCCATCTTGTTCGGCACCGTCACCATCGCCCTGATCGCTCTGGTGGTGAGCGTGCCGCTTTCGATCGGCACTGCCCTGCTGCTCGCTGAAGTGGTGCAGGGACGGCTACGCGCGCTACTGGTCTCCTTGGTTGACCTGATGGCAGCGGTGCCCAGCATCGTGTTCGGGCTGTGGGGGGTCTACTACCTGCAAGGCGCGATTATTCCGGCGGCCAAATGGATCTCGATCTGGTTCGGCTGGTTGCCGTTCTTCGCTGTCACTGATGCCGAGGGCCGGCCGTTCACCGAGGCCAGTGCCTTCACTTCCTCAGCGTTCATCGCCGGCATCGTGGTCGGGCTGATGGTGGTGCCGACCCAGACCTCGATCATGCGCGAGGCATTCGCCCGCGCCCCGATCGGCGAGCGCGAAGGGGCCTTCGCCCTCGGTGCCACCCGCTGGGGAATGATCACCTCGGTCGTGCTGCCCTTCGGCAAAGGCGGCATGATCGGCGGCACCATGCTCGGACTCGGCCGGGCCCTGGGCGAGACCATCGCGGTTTACATGATCATTTCGCCGATCTTCACCATCAACTGGCAGGTGCTCAAGACCGGGACCAACTCCGTCTCAGCCCTGATCGCACTGCGCTACGGCGAAGCCAGCGAATTCGGCCTTTCGGCGCTGATGGCGGCTGGCCTGGTGCTGTTCGCGCTCACCTTGGTGATCAACTTCACCGCCTCCACCATCGTCGCCAAGTCGAGATCGGGGGCCGAGAGTGACGACTGAGCTGACCGAACTGCTGATCACCGATCCTGATGCCGACCAGCCGCAGACCAACTGCCCCGAGGCGGGCGACCGCGCCACCGGACCGCGCCGGGACGTCCGCGGATTCACTGCCGCCCAGCGCTTCGACCTGATCGGTGGCGGTGCGGCCGCGATGGCGCTGGCCACCCTGCTGTTTGGCTGGTTCGCCCCACTCTCGGGCGCCTTGGGTTGGGTGGTGGTGGCCTTCGCCGCCTTCCTCGGGCTGTACGTGCTGCTGGTCTCGATGGAGGCCGACCTGCAGGAAGTGAAAGACCGGCTGGCGACCGTGCTGTTCGCCAGCGCTGGGGTGCTGCTGTTCGGCTCGCTGGTCTTCATCGTGGTCTACACCCTGACCCGCGGCGCCGAAGCGCTGGTCAACCTCAACTTCTTCACCCAAACCATGGAGTTCAGCGGTCCCCTCGACCCGCTCACCAACGGGGGCATCGGCCACGCCATCGTCGGCACGCTGATTCAGATTTCGATTGCCTTGGCGATCGCGGTGCCGCTCGGGATCGGTACGGCGGTCTTCCTCAACGAGGTGGGCGGGCGCTTCGCCAGGTTCGTCCGGACGGTCTCCGACGCCATGACCGCGCTGCCGTCCATCGTGGCCGGGTTGTTCGTCTATGCCGCCCTGATTCAGGGGCTCACTCACGAGCGCTCCGGGCTGGCGGCTGGCATCGCCATCACGGTGATGATGCTGCCGATCATCATTCGCTCAGCCGATGTGGTGCTGCGGTTGGTGCCAGCCAATCTGCGCGAAGCCTCCTACGGTTTGGGCTCCTCGCGGTGGCGGACGGTCTGGCACGTCGTGCTGCCGACCGCGCGTTCTGGCCTGGTGACCTCGGTGATCCTGGGCACCGCCCGCGGTATCGGCGAAACCAGCCCGGTGCTGCTGACCTCCGGCATCACCGCAGCCATGAACACCAACCCCTTTGGCGGGCCGATGATTTCCCTGCCGCTGCAGGTCTTCGATTTCGTCCGCTCACCGGAGCCGAACATGGTCGCCCGCGGCTTTGGCGCGGCAGCAGTGCTGCTGGTGCTGGTGCTGACCCTGTTCCTGATCGCCCGCGCCCTGGGCGGGCGAGCCCCCGGAGACCTGTCCCCGCGCCAACGCCGAGCCACTTTGGCCGCCTCCAGGCGCGACGAGCAACGCTTCGCCAAGCGCGCGGCCACCGTCCCCACCCTCGAAGGGAGCCCCCATGCGGCCTAAGACGATCATTCGTGCCGCCGTCATGGCCAGCCTCACCCTGGTGCTCGCCGCACCGATGGCCAGCACTGCCGCCCGCGCCGAAACCTACTTTCCGATTACCGGCACCGGTTCTACCTGGTCACAGAACGCGCTGGACCAGTGGCGCAGCAATGTGGCCAAGAACTACGCCATGACGATCAACTACACCGGCGCCGGTTCCACCTCCGGACGCCGCGACTTCATCGACGGCACCGTCGACTATGCGATCTCTGAGATTCCCTTCCAGGCCAAGCCCGAGGACGGCTCAGCGCCGGAAAAGCCCAACCGCGGCTACGCCTACATGCCGATCGTGGCTGGTGGTACGAGCTTCATGTACAACCTCAAGATCAACGGCAAACGGGTGACGAACCTGCGCCTTTCTGGGGACACCATCACCAAGATCTTCACCGGTGCCATCAGCAACTGGAACGACGCGGCGATCAAGGCCGACAACCCGGCCCTGGCGATGCCCGACAAGCGAATCGTGCCGGTGATCCGCTCCGACGGCTCGGGCACCTCGGCCCAGTTCACCTTGTGGATGAGCAAGCAGTACCCCTCGCTGTGGAAGAAGGGGATGACGTCCCAGTTCCCGAGCTTCGGCAACTCCAAGGCCCAGAAGGGATCCGACGGCGTGGCCGGGTACGTCTCCCAGAGCTACGGCGAGGGTGCGATCACCTACGTGGAGTATTCCTACGCCAAGAAGGCCGGCTTCCCGGTGGCCAAGGTGCTGAACAAGTCTGGCTACTACGTCGAGCCGACGGCCTCCTCGGTGGCGGTGGCGATGATGAAGGCCGAGATCAACGACGACAAGTCTTCGGCCAACTACCTGACCCAGATTTTGGACGGGGTCTACAACAGCGCTGACAAGCGGGCCTACCCACTTTCGAGCTACTCCTACATGATCGTGCCGACCGAGGTGGCTGGCATCTTCACCACCAACAAGGGCAACACTCTGGGCGCCTTCGCCCGGTACGTCCTGTGCGAAGGCCAGCAGCAGGCCGACACCCTGGGCTACTCGCCGCTGCCGATGAACCTCGTACTGGCCGGCTCTGAGCAGATCAAGAAGATCCCCGGGGCTGGCAACAAGGGCGTCGATACCACCAGCTGCAACAACCCGACCTTCAAAGCCGGCGATTCGCCATCGAAGAACCAACTCGCCCTCACCGCGCCTTACCCGGCCGCGTGTGACAAGAAGGGCACCAGCCAGTGCAGCACCGGCACCGGTGGCGCCAACCAGGACACCCCGGTTACTGGTGGTGGCACCGGCGGCGATGCCACCAACTCCGGTGGCACCGCCGACACCGGCACCACCACTGGCACCGGCGGCTCCACCGACACGGGCACCGGCACCGGCACGGTGACCGATGAGAACGGCAACGTCCTGTCAGCCAGCGGCACCAGCGCTGGCGGTGCGGTGGCCAGCGCGTTCACGCTGCCCGACCCTGGCATGGGCACCAGCCAATGGCTGATGGTGGCCGCCGCGTTGCTCCTAGTCGCCTCGGTGGTCGTTCCGCCCCTGGTCTCACAACGATTGAAGGCCGGTGAGAGCAATGGCAACTGAGCTGATTTCGACCCGCCGACTGCTCGCGCTAGCTGTTGGCTGCGCCTGCGCCTTGGCTTGGACCAGTGCCGTCCTCGGCACCGTCCCGGCTAAGGCCGAGACCAGCGCTTCAGCCAAAACGGTGAAGGCCGCTGACTACGACGCCGACGTGGCCAACTCCCCCACCCCAGACCTGGACGTGACGGTCTCCCAGACTGAAGATCTGATTCAGCAGGGCATCACCGTGAGTTGGACCGGTGGCAAACGGTCTGGCGTACCCAACCAGCAGACCGGCGGGACGGACTTCCTTCAGATTGCGCAATGCTGGGGTGACGAGCCAGGAAGCAACGGCACTCGTCCTGATCGAACGACGTGCCAGTACGGCGGCTTCAACTTACCCGGCGACAGCCGTTGGTCCACCCGTTCCGACGATGCACCGATCGCGGCCGAGGACACCGCCTACACCGCGGCTGGTGCTGGCTGGTGGGAATCGACGATGACCGCGATCCCCTTCCACTCGGCTACCGGCAGCACGGTGGCATCGGTGGTAGATGGCAAGCGGGTGAGCGACGCACCGGACTTGAACAACAACGAATTCTTCACCAAGTTCACCACCAATGAGGTCTCCTGGGCTGGGTCTGGAGCAGATGGGTCAGGATCGGTCAGTTTCGAGCTACAGACCAACCAGCAGGCCCCCGGCCTGGGCTGTGGTGCGCCGACAACTGCTGCCGACGGCACCGTCTCGGGTAAGTCATGTTGGTTGGTGGTGATTCCCCGGGGTGACAATGACACCGGCGAGTACGGCATCACCAAGTCAGGCCTATTTTGGGACTCCTGGAAGCACCATCTGGCTTTTCGGCTGAAGTTCAAGCCCAGCGGGCTGCGGTGCGCGATCGGCGCAGCCGAGCGCCAACTGTCGGGCAGCGAGCTGATCTCCGGGGCAGTTGGCCAGTGGCAACCCAAACTCTGCGCAGAAGCCGACGGTTCGGTCTACTCGCTACTGACTGGCCCGGAGTCGGACGCAGCCAAGGCCGCAAACACCACCGCCACCGCACCGCTAGCGCTGACCTCGAGGGCGCTGGCCGCCGATGCTGGTACCGATGCGCTCGCCTATGCGCCGATTGCACTGACCGGCGTCACGATCGGCTTTTCGATTGATCACCAGGCCGATGCCACCAACGGCTCAGTGCCCGACACGGTCTCCGCGAAAGAGCGCCAGGCCTTCAAGTCACTGAAGCTGACCCCTAGGTTGCTGGCCAAACTGCTGACCGCCTCCTATGCAGACGCACTACCCAGCGGCGCTGACAAATCGCATATCTCCACCGTTCGCAATGTCACCCAGGATCCGGAGTTCCTGGCGATCAATGATCCCGAATGGGCCCACATGCGCATCGTTGGGCCAGGGGTGGGCGACCTGCTGATGCCATTGGGACGCTCCGATACCGCCCGTGCGGTCTGGGAGTACATCGTCGCCGATGCCGCTGCCGCGGCCTTCCTCAATGGCGAAGCCGATAACGTCCGCCCGGGTGATGCTGGCAACGCCGGAATTAAGGTCAACCCCTACTACTCGACGAACGCCAAGGTGAACAAGAACGGGGTGGGCCTAGAACTGCCCCGAGACGACTTTCCCAAGGCTGATCCGGTGGAGTTCGCCGGCTACGCCAATCACGACTACGCCGACTCGGTGAACCTAGTCACCTGGCGCCCCTACACCTCCAGCCTGGACACCGGCGGCTACCTGGTGCTTCGGGGAGACGCCCAGGTGCTAGGCGAGTGGGATGCCACGTCGGTGCCGCCGAAATATGGCAAGGCTCCCCGCGCCCTCGTCGGCCTACAAAGCGTGATAGGGCTCACCGACACCTCTTCAGCCGCCAAGTACCAGATCGCGCAAGTGTCCTTGCTCAACCCGGCTGGCAAGTTTGTCGCTCCGACAAACAGTTCGCTTAGCGCCGCAGCCTCGGCGATGACTGCTGAGACCGGGCAGAAGCAGGTGTTGCGCTTCGATCAGACCTCAGCGAAGGCAAAGAAGGCCACCAGCGCCTACCCACTGACGATGCCGGTCTACGCCGCCACGAACCCGGCTATGAGTGATTCCACCGTGCGTGTCGATTACGCCGACTTCATCACTTCGGTGGTCAAGACCGGCCAAACTCCCGGCACTGATGATGGCCAGCTTCCGCCCGGCTACGCACCCCTGCCAAGTGCCTGGAAGACCCAGGCGCTGGCTGCAGCCACCGCAATCAGGAACGGCAAGTGGCCGACCCCCGCCACTACCACTACTGTCCCCAGGCCAAGCTCCTCCAGTTCGTCCAGCCCGCCCAGTTCGACGAACACGAGCGAACCGACCGCCAGCACACCGAGCAGCCAACCAACGGTTGAGGGCACGTCTTCAGGCCAGTTGAGCGGAGCGGCTACCCCTGCTGACCCGAACCTCGGGGCGTTCAGCGCAGTGGTTCCGGGGAGTGCTGCCGCCGGTCTATTGGCAGNNCGCTCATCGCGCGCTTCCGAGGGAGAAAAACGTGACGGGCTGCCCGTCACCCAAGAGTTCCGGGGTGGAGACCTCGTTCCACAACGCCTCCACCCCGGAGGGTCAATCGCATCCGCGAGCGACCCGATACCACAAAGAAAGGATCTCACGATGAAGATCAAGAAGCCATTGATCCTCGGGGTGGTGGCCGGCCTTGCGCTGTCCACTTTCGCCGCGATCACCCCGGCTTTCGCCGATCCGGTTTCGAACAGCTACGTGCTGGTCGGCTCGGACACGCTGCAGGACTCCGCCAATGCCTTGACCAATGGCAGTTCGGTGACCGGGTCCTCGGTGCGAGTCGTCGCCAACGGCTCCTCGCTCGGCAACTTCGACGCCTTCGGTTCCGCCAACATCCAGACCAAACCGGGGGGGCCCTTCTTCTACCGTCCGGCAGGCTCGGGTGACGGTCGTAATGCCCTGATCTCTTCGATTACCGGCGCGGCTTGGCACGGCACGGTCATCACCGGCCAGGTGGACATCGCCCGCTCCTCCAGCGGCCCCGGCAGCAATGCCAACTCCGCAGGCGACCTCGCCTACGTGCCGTATGGCCGTGACGCCGTCGCCTATGCCTACTACGGCCCGGCTGCCGACCTGGGCAACCTGACCACCGCCCAACTGAAGGCGATCTACGAGTCGAACACCGATGTCACCATCGGCGGCACTGTGGTGAAGCCGCTGATTCCGCAGAGCAGCTCGGGCACCCGCAGCTTCTTCCTCGGCGCCATCGGGGTCACCACCCTCGGCAGCACCGTCAGCAGTAGCTACAACGGTGTCACCAACACCCTGCCCGAGAACAACGCAACAGTGTTGACCGAAGTCGGCCAGATCGTGCCGTTCTCGGCAGCCAGCTGGGTTGCTCAGGCTAACGGCGCAGCCCCGAGCAGCCTCACCGCCAATGCGGCGATGGGAAGCCCCGATGGGGTCGCGCCGTTCACCACCAGCGGCACCACCCTGGTGCCGAGCAGCACTTTCTACGCCACGGCTTTCGGTCGGGACACCTACGTGATTGTCGAGTTCGCTCGAATCGACCCAACCGATGCCAAGTATGACGTCAACCTCGCCGACCTGGTTGATCGGACCAAGCCGACCAGCCTGACCAACTTCAGCGCCTCCCCGACCAGTTCCGGCGCGGTGAAGAAGAAGTTCGGCTTCTTGGCCCCGGCCTCCACGACCGTGATCCGGGCCTACCCGTCGGTCTACTGATCTGCCAATCAGCACCCTCACCTTCACGCTTGAAAGGTTCACCAATGCTTAGGAATCGAAAGAGCCGTCTGTTGGCGGCCGGAATCGTCACCGGCCTGCTGGCCACCCTCGCCCCGGTCGGTGCCGCCCATGCGGCCACCGAACCCAGCTACCCAAGCACCTCGGCCGCCCCGGTCTACCTGGTTGATGGCATCGACAACATCCAGTACGCCGCAGGCACCGAGTTGCCCTGGAATGCTCCGCTCAACGCCCACATCGCACCCATTCCGGTGCCGACCACTCCTGAAGATTACGAGACCGTGCGGATGCCCTACGCGGCAACTGCCGAGCAGGCCATCACCTTCATTTCCACCCCCGGTGGAGAGAGCGCCCGCAGCAACTGGCAGGCCTACGGCGACTTGGTAGCACTCAACGGCCAGGGCGTACTGCTTCCGAACGTCAACCCGTCCGCGCAGATCAACGGCCTGCCCGGGCAGGCTGCGGTCAAAGCCGCTGGCGGCACCTACAGCTTGGGTGTTGCCTACGTGAAGAACAACGGCCTGACCGTGGTCAGCGCCTACTTCACCACCATCAACGTAGACGCGGGCACCGGCACCTGGAAGTTCGCCACCCCTGCGCCTGCCTGCAACACGGTCAACACCGACATCGCGACCACCACGACCTTGGCGGCCGACAAGACCGAGGCTGAGCAAGGTCAAAGCACGGTCCTGACCGCCACGGTCAGCGCCAGCAAGGCCGTCACCGGCAACGTCGAGTTCTACAGCGGCACCACCAAGATCGGTACCACCGCGCTTTCCGGCGGAACCACTTCGCACACCGCTACCGTTGGCGTCGTCGGCGCGAACACCTTCTCCGCGAAGTACGTGGAGAGCGTCGTGGAAACCGGCGCTTGCCCCGCCAAGACCACCGACACGTTCAAGGCCTCCACTTCGGCCGACGTCACCATCACCGGCATCCTGCCGGCAGTCGCGATGCCGCCGATGGCTCCTTCGGATAACGCCCTGAACGCCAACACGGCTCACGGTGCAACCGCTTCCTACAATGCGACCACCCACGCTGCCACGCTGACGGTAGACGCCGCCAACAACGGCACCACCTTCCACACGTTCGTCTACTCCACGGCGACCTACCTCGGTGATTTCGCCGTGGCCGGTGGCACCATCACTGCCGACGTCTCCATGCTGGACGCTGGCGACCACAAGATGGCCATCACCAACACCGCTGGTGATGTAGTTGCGTGGGCTATGTTCACCAAGACCGACGCTGCGATCGATCCGTCCTTCACCAAGCAGATCAATGCTGACGTCGCCAACGCCCAGACCCCGGCTGACGGCGAGTTCTCGCTGACCAACCTCAGCGGCAGCACCGTCAACCTCACCAACCCGGCGCTGGTCAACGGCCAGTCCGTGGTTTCCGGTGAACTCGGCAACTTCAAGGTCACCGACCTTCGCCAGGTGTCCAAGCCCGGCTGGAATCTGAGCACCACCGTGGCCGACTTCACCAAGGGCACCGACACCATCGGCAAGTCCGCTCTGGGTATCGCCCCCAAGGTCGTCAGCCAGGCCGGAACCGGTGCCACCGCCCCCACCATGGGTGCGGCTCAGGTCTCCGGAGCGGCTGCCTACCCGTGGGACTTCGCCGAGTTGGCCGCAAGCGCCTACTCCGGTGTGAGCACCTACAACGCCGACCTCGTCTTCACCGCTCCCGCGGGCAAGCCGGCCGGTACCTACTCCTCAACCCTCACCCTGACGCTGATCTCCAAGTGATCTTGGCCGGGTGAGGTCGCAGCCTGCGACCTCACCCGGTGATCAGCAGCAGTCTCAGACCTCGTCCGCGCTCAGGCCCAAAAGGCCAGGGCGCGGACGAGCTGCGTCTACCCGAAGCCCATCCAGAGTCGTTCGCGCGCTGTTCACCCTGCGGCCCCGCCAACGCAACTCAACACCGCCTCAAGAACCGCAAGGTAGAGGCATGACACCTGTGCCCGCCCTGCGCCGCCTCGGTGCGCTGTTGACCACCGCCGTGCTCGCTGTCGGGGGCGTGGCGCTTACCGCCACCACCGCCCAAGCCGAGGACACCGTCGGCATCGCGATTTCGCCGGTCAATGCGAAGGGCAAAACCGACGGACGCAGCCGGTTCACCTACCAGGCCGATCCGGGCCAGCAGGTCACCGATCACGTGCGGGTGACCAATGCGGGCACGACCCCACTGAAGGTGACCGTCCTGGCCGCTGACGCCTTCAACGAAGCCAACGGTGACTTCTCGCTGCGCGATAACGCGACTGACAAGACCGGCGCGGCCTCCTGGGTCAGCTTCAATGGCTCGCCGCAACTGAAGATCTCCCTCAAAGCCGGTGAGTCGCGAACCGTGCCGTTCACTGTGACGATCCCGAAGGACGCGACCCCTGGCGATCACGCCGCCGGAGTGTTGGCCTCGGCCACCACTGAGGGCCAAGTGCGAGTCGAGCGCCGCATCGCCAACCGGATGTACGTCCGCGTCTCCGGCGATCTACAACCGATTCTCACCATCAGCAGCTTCTCCGGCACCTACCACTCCGGGTTCAACCCGCTGGACGGCTCTATCACCGTGGCCGCCACGGTCACCAACAGCGGCAACGTGGCCTTGGAAGGAACCAACACCATTTCGACGACCACCTGGTTTGGGCTGGGGGTCGGCCAAACGGTTCGCACCGAGTTGCCTGAGATCTTGCCGGGTAACACCTCCACGGTGACCTTCGAAGTTGGCGGCATCCCGCAGGTGGGTTACGGCGTGGTGCGAATGCTGGTGCAAGGCGGTATCTCCGGGGACGCCCCCGACCCTGGCCCACTGCCAGTCATCCAGCGTGACGCCTTGGTCTGGGCCATCCCGTGGCTGCTGGTCGGTCTGGTCGTCCTCGGGGCAGCCGGGTGGTTTTTCCTGCGCTGGCGCCGCGACCGCGAAGACCAGGCCGCCCGCGAATGGGCTGAGCAGACCGAAGCTGAAGCCTTACAGCGCGCCCAGGAAGTCCTCGATGCGCAGCGGGCCGCCAAGACCGCCGACGCCGGTAACGCGCTTGACCAAGCCACCACCGAGCCCGGCGGCAGCCAGGCCGGGGAGGACAGTCGGTGAGGTTCGTCCGTCACCTCACCACCACTGTGCCGGCAGTTATCGGCACAGTGGTGACCGTCCTCCTGCTCGGTGTGGCCCCGACGTTGGCGGCTACCGCTCACCCCCAAGACGATGACGACGTCGGTCTGAACGTGGAGGTGATCAGCAGCAACCCAACCTCCTCGGCCACCGCCACGTCAACGCCGAGCGGGTCGACTACGCCCGCCGCCAGCACCACCCCGACCAGTGCGACCACTGCCCCAGCACCGACCACTACCGCGCCGGGCAGCTCGTCCACGCCGAGCACCATCGTCAGCCCCGGCGACGAACAAACCATCGGCGGGGTGCTCTACGTCAGTGCCCTCACTTGGACCTATTCGCCCTCGATTGATCCGCTGGACGGCAGCGTCGACTTACGTTTCACCGTGCGTAACGTCTACCCGGGCGAGGTCTCCGGTTGGGCGAGATTCTGGCTGACCGGTCCGTTCGGCGTGGCGGTTGGCCAACCGGTGGAGTTTCCGGTCGAAGCGATCAAGCCTGGTGAAACCCGGCTGGTGACTGCCAGGATCAACGGCTTGGCGCAGTGGACGGTGGTGACCGCCAGCGCCACCTTCACCCCACCGGCGACCTTGGGCGAGCTCAAGCTGACCCCGCTGACCCGCACCACCTTGGTTTGGTATCTGCCGTGGTTCGTTCTACTGCTGCTAGCGATGGTGGCCACCGGGCTGGTTGAGCGGCGTCGTCGCAAGCTGCGCCGCGCCGCAGCGGCTGGCCCTGACGAAGGGGAAGCCGGGTGATCGAGACCACCAACACGGTGGCCGAGGTTCCGGACACCGCAACCCCACCCGCCACACCAGCTCCGGCGGCCAGCGGCGGACGACCTCCGGCCCGCCGCAGCGTAGGCGTCCGCCCGCCCCGGCCGCCACGGCGGCGCCCGAAGCCGAGCCGGCTACGGGAACCACTTAGCCCACGGGAACTGGTGATCAAAGGCACCGCAAGCATGGCGGCCGTGGTGCTGCTCGGCTTTGTGACGACTTTGGCTTTGCTGGGGCCGCTGCAGCATGTGATCTCCCAACAACAGCTGCGCGGGCAATACGCCGAACAACTCGCCGCCGGCATGGCTCCGGTCAGCGAGGGCAACTACGACAACGTCCTACTCACCGATGGCGAGCCGGTAGCCCGAATCGAGATCCCCGCGCTGGGCGTCGACGAAATCGTGGCCGAGGGCACCTCGTCCGGGGTACTGGCCAAAGGCCCCGGGCATCGCCGCGATACTGCCCTTCCTGGGCAGGCCGGGGTGACCGTGCTGATGGGACGCGCCACTGCCTACGGCGGCCCGTTCGCCCGGCTGCAGGAGCTGCCACCGGGCGAGACGATCAGCATCATCACCGGGCAGGGCGAACACATCTACCGGGTAATCGGGGTTCGCTACGCCGGTGATCCGGCCCCGGCAGCGATCACCGCTGGCAAGAGCCGACTGGTGTTGGTGACTGCCCGCGGTGGCCCGTTCATGCCGAGCGGGCTGGTGCGGGTGGACGCGGAGCTGGTCTCAGCCGTCCAGCCAAATGGGGCCCGACTCACCACCTACGCCACCTTGGCTGCCAAAGACCGCGAACTGGCCATCGACCCCAGCACGGCGTGGGCGCTGGTGTTCGCCCTGCAGTTCCTGCTGGTGGCCGAGGCGGCCACGGTCTACGCCCGTCGCCACTTCGGCGGCCGCAAAGCCTGGATCGTCATGATGCCTGTGCTCCTGCTCAGCGGCCTATTGGTCGCCGATCAGGTGACCCGTCTACTGCCCAATCTGATGTGACCGATGACAACCACGAAGGTGACCATGGAGAGCCAACTCAGCTTCGGCAGCGCCAGCGGCGACATCACCCAGGTGCTGCCGCCGCCGCCGCGACCCGCCGACTTCCGTCCCGCTGAGCTGTCCTCAGCCCACCCCCAGCCCGTCCAGGTCGTCGCGACCCAGCCCGCCCCAGCCCGGCTCGCTGAGTCGGCGGTACCCGAGAGCGCCTCGGGCGTGGGCGGCCTGCAGGCCCGCAACATCTCGGCTTGGTTTGGCGATCACCTCGTGCTCGATCGGGTGAGCCTCGACATGCAGGCCGGTCAGATCACCGCCCTGATCGGGCCGTCCGGGTGCGGCAAGTCGACCTTCCTGCGCTGCCT
>DIVW01000045.1:125004-125220 GCA_002428365.1 Propionibacteriaceae bacterium UBA6122 | reverse complement strand
TCTTCCAGAAGCCGAACCCGTTCCCGGCAATGTCGATCTACGACAACGTCGTGGCGGGTTTGAAGCTGACCGGGGTGAAAGTAGATCGGGATCGCCGCGACGAGCTGGTTGAGACCAGCCTGATCAGGGCCGGCTTGTGGAAAGAGGTGCGCAACCGGCTTCGTCAGCCCGGCGGCGGCCTGTCCGGCGGTCAGCAACAGCGGCTCTGCATCGCCC
>DIVW01000045.1:105726-124921 GCA_002428365.1 Propionibacteriaceae bacterium UBA6122 | reverse complement strand
CGTCACCCACAACATGCAGCAGGCCCATCGGGTTTCCCAGCAGTGTGCGTTCTTCCTGGCCAGCCTGGGCAAACCGGGCGTGATCGTGGAGCACGGCGACACCGAATCGATGTTCACCGAGCCCCAGGACCCGCGCACTTTCGACTACGTCAACGGCCGCTTCGGGTGAGCTGATGCTGACCAAACTGAGCTTCGGCGGACGTTGGCAGGCCTGGCGCGGTGTTGCCTCCAGCATTGGCGCCAGCGCGGTGGTGTTGGGCGTCGTCGCCGCAATCATCGGCGGGTTGTCCATCGCCGCCTTCCAGCGCACCTCGGCGGCAGCCCTGGCCCCGGTGCCGGTAGCCATGCCAGCCACCGAAGACCCCACCACTGCCGTGGCGCAACCCGGCCAGGCGCTGCCAAGTTCGGTCGAGCCCAGTTCTGCGGTACCGGCGCCGACCAAGCGGATCGACCAGGCCTGGGCACAACGGGTCGCCACCCGCACCGGCATTCCGTATCGGGCCTTGCTGGCTTACGCCTCAGCTGGGGTGCAGGTGGGCTCGGAACAGCCGAACTGCGGCCTGGCCTGGAACACCCTGGCCGCCATCGGGCTGACCGAATCAGCTCACGGCAGCCACGGCGGCGCCCAACTACTGGCCACCGGTGAGACCGATCAGGCCATTCGCGGCCCAGCGCTGAACGGACAGGGCGTAGCTGCGATTCGCGACTCCGATCAGGGCCGCTGGGACGGCGACGCGGTTTGGGATCGCGCGGTCGGGCCAATGCAGTTCATCCCGTCAACCTGGCGCAGATGGGGGGCGGACGGGAACGCCGACGGCGACGCCAACCCCAACCAGATCGATGACGCCGCTCTCAGTGCCGCTCGCTATCTGTGCGCGTCCGGCTCGATGCGAACTGCCGCCGGCTGGCGGGCCGCGGTGTTCTCCTACAACCACTCAGGCGCCTATGTCGACAAGATCGCCAATGCCGCCAACCGCTATGCGGCCCAGGCTGGCCAATGAACCAACCAGCGCCGCCGCTGGATGCGTCCCTATTTGGCCGACGGTATCGGCCCGGTGCCCTGCTGGGGGTTGGTGGATCGGCTTCGGTGTATCGCGCTGACGATCTGGACCCAGCAGCCACCGATTCGCAGGTGGCCCTGAAGGTGCTGCACCCGCACCTGTGCGCGACCGAGAGCGCCCGGCAGGCCTTTCTGGCCGAAGCGGGACGGTTGGGCACGCTGCGCCACCCCAACATCGCCGCGGTGCGCGATTTCGGTCTGCACGACGCCGGTGAGGTGTTGATGCCCTGGATAGCGCTCGACTTGGCGTCCGGCCCGACCCTGGCCGAGCACGTGGCCGCGTCCGGACCGCTCTCCGAGGCGGAGGCGGTTGCGGTCTTGACCGGGGTGTTGGACGGGCTGTCGGCGGCCCACGCGGCCGGCTTGGCCCACCGGGACGTCTCGCCGGGCAATGTCGTCCTGCATGGCCTGGGCTGGCTCACCAAGGAGGTGCGCGCAGACCTGGTTCGGCTGATCGACTTCGGCTTGGCTGATGTGGTTGGGCGCAGCACCGTCGGCAGCGATCTGTTGCTGAGTGATGACGCCGGTCAGGGGCGCACGGTGGTCGGCAACCTGGCCTACCTCTCCCCTGAGCAGGCCTCGGGACGGCCGGTGGGAGCTTCCGGTGACCTCTATCAAGCCGGGGCGGTGCTCTACTTTGCGCTCACGGCGGCGCCGCCGTTTCCGCGCAACAGCGTTGCGGCGGTGCTCCACGCGCATCTGTCCGCACCGCCGCCGGTGCCGTCGGCTTCACAGCCCACCGCTCGGCGGTTGGACAGGGTGGTCACCACCGCAATGGCGAAGCGCCCCGAAGACCGCTTCGCCGACGCTGCCGCCTTTCGGGAGGCGCTGCTGGGCGCTTGGACCCGCCAGGAACACGGCCTGGCTGAGGCAACTACCGGCCGGGCCTACCCGACCACCCGGTTGATTGATGGCGGCGCGCTCTCGACCGCCCAGCCACCGCTCACCCCGCTGGGTGCCACTGGACGCCGTGCCGCGCTCGACTACCTCAACCCCGCCAACGCGACCTCGGCCCCGACGCCCCGGCCTGCCCAAGCCTCAGGCGTTGCCGCCGAGCCCGGCGGTTCGGCGGCGGGCATCGCGGTGGCCGCAATCGCGGGAGTGGCCGTGTTGGCGGTGCTGAGTGCCTTCACCGCTACCGGTACTGCGGCCCGTCCGGCGACCGCAACCCCTGCCTCGGCTGCGGCTGCGCCAACGAGTGCTCCAGCGTCGGCCCTGCCCACCGCAACGGCGGTGGTGTCGGTGCAGGTTCCGGTGCTGAGCGGCTCGCTGGCCGCTGCCGAGGCCAGTCTTAATACCGCGGGCCTCGCCGTGGGGGTCATCACCAGGATTCCGTCCGCCCAGGCTGCCGGCACCGTGCTTGGCCAGACGCCCCAGGCGGGCCGGTCCGTCGCCGCCGGCACCAAAGTCGACCTTCGCGTCGCTTCTGGCTCAAACATCGTCCCTACCGTCGAGGGCCTCACCGTGACCGAGGCGCGGGCTGCGCTCAGTGCAGCTGGGTTCACCGGGTCGAGCCCGGCAGGCTACCCAGAGGAGGCGGTGGTCAGCGGGTCGCGGCCAGCCGCCAACGTCTTGTTTCACCTCGGTGGCACGGTGTTTTTGACCGTGGCGAACCCGACTCCGATCGCGAGCGATCCCGGCCCTACACCGTCGGTTTCGAGCCCGCCGTGAGCCCGTGGGCAGCCAAGCTGATGGCCACACTTGGAGCGGTTGCCAGTGCCACTGATGTCCGGTCGGCCATAGTGGCCTCGCAGCGCTTCCCCAGCGGTCGCCAAGCTGCCATTATTCCGTCGTGAACATCGTTCCGCAGCGCCCCCGCATGGGCGCCACCCACCTCTTGCGCACCCTTTTCGCCGGCTTGCTGGCCACCGCCGTCCTCGCCTCAGCGCTGCCAGCCACCCTGGCTCAGGCCGAAGACGAAGTGAGCATCCCCGACGCAGGCCTGAAGACTTGCATCAGCTCCCAGTTGGCGAACGACAAGCTGCCCGGCGACCTCACCGCGAGCAACTTGGCCCGTCTTGTCCACCTCTACTGCAATTCCTCACGCAACGCTTCCATCACGGATCTCACCGGCATCCAGGCGTTGACCGGAGCCCGTGGGATCAGTATCAGCAACCTCACCACGACTGACATTTCACCGCTCGCCACACTCACGAACCTGACCGGCCTACAACTGGCGGACCCACAACTGGAGGAAGCAGCGCCGCTGGTTTCTCTGACCAGCCTCGCCACCCTCATCCTCGACGCCCCGGCGGTGACCGACTACAGCTTCCTCGCTGGCTTCACCTCGTTGCGGGGCCTCGACTTACGACTGGGGCCGACCTTCGACCCGACTTCGGTTCCGTCGCTGCCGAGCCTGCGCACCGTGGTCATCCGCGACCCTAATCAGGACGCACTCGCACTGCCCGCCAAGTTCCCTGGAATCACCCACCTGACATTGAAATCCCAAGCCTCAACGCTGAGTGAGCTTAGCCTTCCCGACTCGCTGACCTGGCTCACGATTGACGACGCCGCCCTGACTCGCCTGCCGCAGCTGGCCGCGACCAGCTCGGCTACCAAGGCCACCCTTTACACGCGCTCCTTAACCACCCTGGACGGCATCCAGGCATTCCCGCAGCTTCGCACGCTTCAGGCGCCATCGAGTGCTAACCTCCAGGACGTCTCGGCCCTGTCCCAGGATTCTCACCTCGCGGAGTTCGCCGCTGGCCCGAGCAAAATCGACTCGTTGGCCAGCTTTTCCGAGCTCACCGAACTGCGCACCCTCCGCGTACCTCAGGCCGCACTGACGGACCTGGGGCCCCTGCGAGACCTTCAGTTGACGACCCTGGACGTATCGGGTAACCGGATTCGGACCCTGGCCCCATTGACCGGAATGCAGCTGGAGTCCTTCACGGCCACCAATCTGGGGATCACCTCCCTAGACGCGCCCGGGCTCCTTCACGCTGGCGCCAAAGTGGTCTTGGCATACAACAACCTCGGTGCCGAGCCCGGGCTTGAATCGGTTGCCGAGGCAGGGACGCTCGACCTGTCCCACAACCAGCTCACCGACGTTCGCGGGTTGGCCGGACTAACCGCCACCGCGTCGGTCGATCTGTCCTACAACCAGATCAAGGACTTCAGCCCGATCCCCGACACCGTTCAGGCGATAACGAAAACTCAGGTCGTCCCATTCCTCCCCAGCATCAAGGCGGAGAAGCCCTTTGATTTCGGACTTCGCTCTGTCACCGGCGATCCCATTTGCCCCACCATCACACCGGCCACCCCCTGCCAGGACGGCGTAGCCACCTTCGCCACCGCTGGCACCTACGAACTCAGCGGCGCCCCCGACTACGTGTTCATCACACCGTTCTACGTCCGGGAGGCGATCGGCCAGTTCGTCACCATGAAGCCCTCGTTGCCTGAGCACGCGAAAGTGGAGTCGGTTCTCGACGGCAATACGGGCTTCGCTTGGAACCCGATGCCGACCAGCTGGCAGGTGGATTGGTATCGCGACGACGTCCTGGTGCGAAGCGATGTCTCGACTTCCTGGGAGTCACAGGCCTTCCGCGTCGGCGTTGCTGACTTCGGCCACCGGATCACCGTCTGCCGAACCGGATCCCGGGATGAGTTCGCCACCGCACGGACCTGCTCTGATCCGGTGAAGATCGAGCCGGGCGTCATGGTCAACACCAGCGGACCGAGCTACAAGGGCGCGCCCTACGCTGGGCGCACCATGACTGTGCGGCACGGTGGCTGGCCGTCCGGGGCGCGTTTCACCTACACCTGGTACGTCAATGGCCATCGGGTGAAGACAACGACCACACCGAAACTGAAGCTCAAGCGGTCCTACCGCAACAAGATGCTCAGGGTGCGCGTCACCATCACTAAAACGGGCTATGCCACCGTCAACTGCAGTACCCGCTCGCAGCGCATCCGCTGATCAGGACGGCTTGCGCATGCCCGGCAGCCGCCGGGCCAACTCCGATTCGAACAGCTTGCGCACGGCGGCAGTGTCGATCTTGCCGTCGAGCATGGGCAGGGACTTGTTGAAGGTCTTCTGACAGACCACCAGCCAGGCCTGGCCCATCGCGAGGGTGAAGCCGGAGGCCACCGATGCATTGATCACCCCACCGGCGATGCTGCCCGCGCCAGGAATGAACTTCAGCAGACTGGACGCCGCCGCCCGTCCCGCCGAGGTGGCCAGTGAGGTGGAAGCCACCGCCAGCAGCGCCGACTTCTCCAAGCCGATGCCGTGCAAGTGGGCTATTCGGGCCATCATCGACAGCTGAATCGGCACCAGCACCACCGCCGAGGAGAACGGGATCGGCACGGCGGCGGCGGCCGCCGAAGCAGTTACCGCTGCCGCGATGGCCTTGTGCGACTGGTTCGCCTTGAGTTCCAAATCGATGCCTTGGGCCGCGACGAGCGCGGCTTGGACTGCCTCAGGTGCAAGGTGAAAGGTGGCCCGTAACACCTCAATCAAGCCGTAGGCCGGCTGACCAGAAAACTGGTCCCTCATCGCGTAGGTCAGGAAGGGACGTCCGCCGTAGATCGGCAGGTTGCGCGCCTCAATCTGGCGGGCCAGCTCGACCGCGTCCGGATGGAACTGGCCATCGCGCATCGGCACCTGGGTGAGCACCACGATCACCGGAATCTCCAGGTCGGCCAGGGTGCGAATGAAGCGGGCCTCTACGTCTTCGAACCGTCGATCCATGCCGCGAACGCAATACCAGGCCACATGAATCTGCTCATCAATCGGCTTACCGCGGGAGTCTTTGACCGCCTTGGTCAGCTCCTTGATCAGCTCGTCATCATCGCGACCGATCTCGAGCCCGCGGGTGTCGATCACGCCAAGGGTGCCGCGCCGATCCAGATACAGATGCGAGCCCACGGTCACCGGGGCGCCGATACCGGTGGCTGCCACCCGCTCGCCGAAGATCGCATTCACCAAAGTGGACTTGCCCACCCCGGTCTTGCCGAACACGGCCAGATTTACTCGCCCGAGCTGCTCGGCTTGGGCGGCGTACTCGGCGTTGAAAGATTCGGTGAACCATTGCGTCACGTAGTCAGCCTATTGATCCCGCGCCCGTACACCACCCCGACCGACCCCGGACCGACCCCTAGGAGTCCCCGCAGCTCCGCCGTGTTCGAAATTCGTCGCTACCAGCCAGGTCAGTCCCGCCCTCCTGGGCACGTGTTCGAAATTCGTCGTTTGGACGCCCCCCGGCGGTCTCAAAAACGACAAGAAACGCACAGCGATCGGCGGATTCACCGGAGCCCGCAACCAGAGCCACCAAAATCGCACACCCGGTGGTCGCGGGCCGGCTAGCCAGCCTCGCCCGGTCGAAGGATCAGTCTGCGGTGATCGCCCTCACCGGCTGCCCGGTCAACACTGCGATCACCGCATCAGTGGTGACCTGCAAATAGCTGCGTCCGTCGCCAGCAATGGTCTTTTCGTCGAAGTAGTGCAGCTTGCCGCTGTGATGCATCGGCCCGAGCTCGATCACGTCGATCCGGCCGTCGGCCAGCGCATCGCTCCAGGGCGAAAACACCGCGTGCGGCCAACGTCCGGCGAACATCACGCCACCTAGCTTCTCCAGAATGTCTTTGCTGCCCCGCAGATGCCAGAGATGCTCGACGCGGTTCAGGCCGGGGTCATCGCTCAACATGCCGCCGATGGAGACCACCCGCACGGGCATCTTGCCCAACCCAAGGTAGGCGGCGGCACCGATCGAAATCTGGGCGCCGCCGCTCCACCCGATCAGAGTCACCGGTTTGCCACCGTCCAACTGGTAGCCATTGCGCCGCAAAGCGAGCACCACCTCGCGGGCCGTCCCAATGTTGTACGCCGGGCCATAGCGACGATCTGCGCTGACGAACAGCTGCATCGCGTTGCGGGCATTCACCAACATGCCAGCAATCGCTTCGGGCTTCTTCAGTCGCGCCCGTTCAATCCGTCGCCACAGCCACGACAGCGGACGCTGCGCGGTCAATCCGCGGTTGGCTACCGAATACGGAAACACATCGCGAATCAGGCAGGTGTTGGGCAGGGCCGCAATGGCCGCCAGCAGCGGCTCCTCCTCCGGCGGTACCGAAAGGCCGTCGATGGCGCCGATTCCGGACAGGTAGACCACGTAGTGCTCGTACGGCTCTGGGGTGTCATCGCCATCGTCCTCGTCCAGAATGTCGGCCACCAACTGCGCCGCCTCATCAGCGCCCTTGTGTGACCACCAGCCCAGCGCATCCAGCGGCGCAACGGTGAGGGCCAGCAGGGCGAAGACGGCCAGACCGATCAACAAGGTGGTGATCATCAGCGCTCACCCTTGGCCTGGAAGCCCGCATCCAGCGGCATGAACATCTGCCCGCTGAGCAGGTCGTGCCCGGTCATCATGGACGGCTTGCCGGTCACAACCCGCCAGATCTGGTCCCCCACCCAGGAGACCGGACGGGACAGCCCCCACGACAGCAGCTGCATCGCGCCCCAACCGATCAGGGTGATCATCAGGCTGGGCCAGAAGCCGGCCTCAAACAGCGCGGCCACCACTATCCAAAGCGTCAGCACCCCCCAGGCCTGCAGCATCCGGGTGATCGCTGGGCCAGCGTAGGGAATCAGCCCAAGGAAGCCGAAGACCATCGGCGCGGTGGCCAGCATCACCCCGCGCATGATCGCGATCAGCCCTGGGGTGTGCCCCACCACCAGCGGACCAATGACGGCAATCATCGACGCCTGGAGCGCATAAAGCAGCACCATCGCCAACCCGTTTAGCAGCACAGTGACCAGGAAGCGCCATCCCCGCACCCGGTTCAAGAACAACACCACAGAGTTGCCAAGCAAGGTAGAGATGCCAGCCAGCGCGGCCACCGTCGCCGAAATCTCCAGATTTAGCGGATGCGCACGAAACCACCCCAGCGTGTTCTGGTCGAGGGTGAGCATCAACCAGATGGCCAGGCCGACGGAGGCGATGAAGTCGAAGAATCCGTCCACCACTCGCCCTTTCGCACGTCCGCCCGGCGTTTTTGACGATACTGCACCAGCCCCGCCAGCTCACGACCCTTTGCCAAACCCCACCTGCTCAAAATGGGGACGGTTCCAATTAGCGCAGCGCAGGGAGGAACCGTCCCCACGAGCAGCTCACCGGAACCGTCCCCACGAGCAGCTCACCGGGGACGGTTCCCACGAGCAGTTCACGGGGACGGACGTCGGGTCGCTAGCTCGATAGGGGCAACAGCTTTGGCAGCTCCCGGCGCAGGATCTTCCCGGCAGCCGAGCGCGGCACCTTCTCCACGAAGGTGACCCCGCCGAGCCGCTTGTAGCTCGCCACCTGACCGGCCAACCAATGGGTCAACTCGTGGCCACCCACCTCAGCGCCCTCGCGCAGTTGCACCAAGGCGTGCGGGATCTGCTCCCCAGCAATGGTCGACGCCAACCCCAACACCCCCGCGTCGGCAACGGCCGGATGCGAACACAGCAGCGCCTCGAGCTCGGCCGGTGCCACCTGGAAACCACGGCGCTTGATCAGCTCCTTGATTCGATCCACGATGCGCACCACACCTTCGGCGTCCACCGTCACCAAGTCACCGGTATGCACCCAACCGTCAGCATCGAGCACGGCGTCGGCATCGCGCGGGACGCCCAAGTAGCCGAGCATCGCGTTGGGGCCGGTGCACCAAAGCTCACCAGGCTCGCTTTGGCCCTCGGCGGGCACGTCCACGTCCACCCCGGATTCGGGATCAACCACCCGGAAACGCACATTGGGCACGGCCAGGCCGATGGTGCTCAAGTCGATATCGCGCCGATCCAGCGGAATCACGTGAGTCACTGGTGAAAGCTCGGTCATGCCGTAGCCCTGCACCACCCGGGTGTTCAGGCGCGACTGAATAGCCTCGCCCACGGGGCCGTCCAGCGGGGCCGCGCCGGAAACGATCAGGCGAACACTGTCCCAACTCACCGTGGTGACGCCCGGGTGCTTGGCCAGGAAGGCGGCCACTGGCGGCACCACAAACAAGATGGTTGGACGGTACTTGGCGATGATTTCGAGGAAGGCGTGCGGCGCGAAGCTCGACATTGTGTATTGCGGGAACCGGCGGAACAGCCCGTAGTTGAGGTTGGTGGTCATGCCGTAGATGTGGCTGTAGGGCAGGAAGGCCACAATCGAGTTGTCCTCACCCAGCGGCAGCAGCACCTCATTGAATTGCAGCAGATTCGCCACCAGATTGCGGTGACTCAGCATGACGGCCTTCGGCATACCCGAAGTGCCGGACGAGAACGGCAAACAGGCGATGTGGGTGGCTGGCTCGATGCTCACCTCAGGCAGATCGGGGACGGTGGCCACCAGCTCGGCCCACGCAGTGTGGGCAGGATCGGTTGGGTCAAGGACGATCACCGCTTCGGGTGCCAACCCGGCTGTGGCTGCAGCCTCAGCCACCTTCGGCAACAGCAGCTGGTTGGTAATCACGAAGCTGGCCTTGGTCTCCCGCAGCTGGCGAGCGATCTCGCTGGCCACGGCCGCCGGATTCACCGGCGAGGTGGCCGCGCCCGTCCGGGCGATCCCGTGGAAAGCCGCGGCGTACTCCGGGCAGTTCGGCAGGTCGATCGCCACCGCGTCCCCAGCGCCAATGCCGCGGGCCGCCAGCCAGGTGGCCACCGCGTCGGTGGACTGCTTCACCTCACCGAAAGTGAGCGTGGCACCGGTTTCGGGGTGGACGAAGGCGACCCGCGCGGCGTCGGCCTCGGTTAGCCCGGCGAAGATCAGGTCGTAGAGAGCCACCGGTGGGATCTCGATATCAGGCAATGGGCCACGGTGCTCCATGCGTACTCCGATCACTGGAATGAGCGGCACAAGCGTAGGGGTCAGCCGCCTGGTTCCACACCCCCCAAACCTCGCCTTTTCCTGCCTTGCTGCCCCCGCCGCACCGCGGGCCCCCAGCGGGTCTCGTCAGCCAACCTTGCCCGCGGGGGCAAGGCAGCCAAAGGGGGCCCCTCACTAGGGGCGGAACGAAGCCCAGCCAAAGGCAGATAGACTTGTCGGGTTTCCCGAAATAGACCGGAGTTTTCCATGTCCGTCCGCGCCGACCTGCGCAACGTCGCCATCATCGCCCACGTAGACCACGGCAAGACCACCTTGGTCGACGCCATGTTGTGGCAGTCCGGCGCCTTCCGCGCGAACCAGGATGTCAACGCCCGGGTGATGGACTCGATGGATCTGGAGCGCGAAAAAGGCATCACGATCCTGGCCAAGAACACTGCGGTCGACCACACGATGGCCGATGGCCAGCAGCTCACCATCAACATCATCGACACCCCCGGNNACACCCCCGGCCACGCCGATTTCGGTGGCGAGGTAGAGCGCGGCTTGGAAATGGTCGACGGCGTCCTGCTACTGGTGGACGCTTCCGAAGGCCCGCTACCCCAGACCCGGTTCGTGCTGCGCAAGGCGCTGGCCAAGAACCTGCCGATCATCGTGGTGATCAACAAGGTTGACCGTCCCGACGCGCGCATCGACGAGGTCGTCGATGAGGTCTACTCCCTCTTCCTTGACCTGCTCGACGACGACGAGGCACACCACCTCGACTTCCCGATCATCTACTGCGCCGCCAAGGCTGGCCGGGCTTCGATGAACAAGCCCGAAGACGGCGGCATGCCGGATTCGGAAAACCTGGAGCCGCTTTTCACCCTGATCACCGACACCATTCCGGCGCCGGTCTACACCGAGGGTGCCCCGCTGCAGGCCCATGTGACCAACCTGGACGCCTCGCCCTACTTGGGCCGCCTGGCGCTTTGCCGGATCGTCGA
Source organism: Propionibacteriaceae bacterium UBA6122 (assembly GCA_002428365.1). GTDB lineage: Bacteria > Actinomycetota > Actinomycetes > Propionibacteriales > Propionibacteriaceae > Propionicimonas. The sequence continues at coordinate 114,089 of DIVW01000045.1, read as the reverse complement.
GGGCACCATCACTCGCGGGCAGACGGTGGCCTGGTGCCGCCACGACGGAACCATCACCAATGTGCGCCTGTCGGAGTTGCTGATGACGCACGCACTGGAGCGGCTGCCAGCCGATTCGGCTGGCCCCGGCGACATCGTGGCCATCGCTGGTATTCCCGAGATCACCATCGGCGAGACGATCGCGGATCCGGCCGACCCGCGGCCGCTGCCGCTGATCATCGTCGATGAGCCGAGCATCTCGATGACCATCGGCATCAACACCTCCCCGCTGGCCGGCAAGGTGGGCAAGCTGCTCACCGCGCGCCTGGTGAAGAACCGCCTCGACACCGAACTGATCGGCAATGTGTCGATCCGGGTGCTGAACACTGAGCGTCCCGATACCTGGGAGGTGCAGGGACGTGGCGAGCTGCAGCTTGCCGTCCTGGTGGAGATGATGCGCCGCGAAGGCTTCGAGCTCACCGTCGGCAAGCCTGAGGTGCTGACCCGCATGGTGAACGGCAAGTTGGAGGAGCCGGTCGAGCGGCTCACCGTGGACGTCCCCGAAGATCATGTCGGCACCATTAGCCAGCTGATGGGCACCCGCCGGGCGCGGATGGAGCAGATGGTCAATCACGGCACCGGCTGGGTGCGCGTCGAATATGTCATCCCGGCTCGCGGCCTGATCGGCTTCCGTACCGAATTCCTGACCGAGACCCGCGGCACCGGCATCATGCACCACGTCTTCGAGGGCTACGAGCCATGGTCTGGCGAGATCAAGACCCGCCAGTCCGGCTCGCTGGTTGCCGACCGTACCGGCACGGTGACCGGCTTCGCCCTGTTCAACCTGCAGGAGCGCGGCACCTTGTTCGTCTCGCCGACCGAAGAGGTCTACGAGGGCATGATCGTTGGGGAGAACCCGCGTCCCGAAGACATGGACGTGAACCCGACCAAGGAAAAGAAGCTGTCCAACGTCCGCTCCTCCACCGGCGACGAACTGGAGCGGCTGATTCCCCCGCGGCTGCTCAGCCTTGAGCAGGCCCTGGAGTTCTGCCGCGGTGATGAGTGCCTAGAGGTCACCCCGAAGAACGTCCGCATCCGCAAGGTGGTTCTGGACGCCAACGAGCGCGCTAAGGTCCGCAGCCGCGCCAAGAAGGCCTAACTGAGGCTCCGGCGGGATGGCCGACAGGCGTTTGCGTCCCTAAGAATCGGAAACCCAGCCCCTCATCAGTCGGCAATGGCTCTCCCCCTCTAAGCTGACCGACGATGGACACCTTGGAACCCCGATGACATCCCCCACCGGTTGGGATGTGACGGGCTACTACGCTGCCCAGCTTCTCCCTGAGCAGGCACCACCTGAGGCCACCGTCCGGGTCGTCGAGCTTGGCATCATCACTGCGCGCCCGCTGCAGCTGGGCGACATTCTCAGCGGCGCGTTCCGAGCCGTCCGCTACTCCCCGGTGACCATGTTCGGGGTGACACTGATGGGCATCTTGATCGCCCAGGTGCTGGCATTGGGGGTCGGCGCCATCCTCAGTCGCGAGTTTGATCTGGCCGGATTCTCTGACGAGTTCGGCGGACTCGGCCCGATGGCCACCTGGGCCACCTTCGCCAGCTACCTCAGCACAGCCCTCGCCACTTTGGTCCTAGAAATCGGCCTGACCTACGCCGTCCACGAGGCAGTGTTCGCCCGGCGAGCAACCCCAGCTGACACCCTGCGTCGCATGGGGTCACGGGTGGGGGCCATGCTCGGGTTCAGCGCGCTGGTCGGGGTAGGCATCTTCGTCGTTGCCTTGCTGATTGCGTTCGTGGCAAACACCGCGAGCGGCACGGAGAACGCCGGTCTGTGGCTGGTGCTGATCCCGCTAGTGCTCGCCACCCTGGTCGTGGTGCCGTGGTTGAGTATTCGGCTGTTGCTGGTGCCGCCAGCGATTGCCATCGAGAAACTCGGACCCTTACGCGCGATTCGCCGCAGCTGGGAACTCACCCGTGGCCAGTTCTGGCGCCTCTTCGGCATCTACCTGCTGTCGTCCCTGCTCATCTCGATCGCCACCAACATGGTGTCCACCGTGTTTTCCTTCGCCGCGCTGATGGTGAGCGTCGCGAATCAGGAAGCTGGCCTGGTCGCGGCGATGGTCGCCTCCACCGTGGCCACCGTGGTGTTGAGCCTCCCCCTCACGACGGCGGTGGTCACTCTGCTGTATGTCGACACTCGCATTCGCCATGAGGGCTACGACCTCACCATCGCAGAGGCGCTGTACGGATGAGCCCGCCCCTGACCCCGGACGCCGACGAGGCCCGACGCCAGCTCGCCGAGGAACTCTCCAAACCCATCTACGCCGATCCCGGTAGTTGGCTCCTCGACGTCTGGAACCGGGTGCTCGACTGGCTGAGCGGCGGCACCCCGTCATCGGCGGGCTTGTCCACCGGGCAGCTGGGCGGGATCGTCCTAGTCGCCGTGATCCTGGCCGCCATCATCGTGTGGTCCACCTTGGGGCCCCTCCAGCGTCGCCGCCGCGCCGAGAAGGCGTTGTTTGCCGATGATGAGCGCAGCGCCAGTGAGGTTCGCGCCGACGCCGTTGCTCTGGCCGCCGCCGGGGACTGGACCTCAGCGGCGCTCGCCATCTTCCGAGCGATGATCCGCACCCTGTCGGAGCGGGGCACCATCGAGGAGTTCGGGGGCATGACCGCCCACGAGGCGACCGATCAGGCCGCGGTTCGACTGCCCGACTTCGTCGACCGGCTGGACGTCGCCGCGCAGCTTTTCGACTCCCTGGCCTACGGGCGCGGCACGGCCTCGGCCGAGCAGTACCAGTTGCTTGCGGCTCTCGATACTGAGGTGGGGACGGCGACTCCCACCCAGGTAACCGTTGTGGCGGCCCCGGCGTCCGTCGCGGTTGAGGCGGTCTGATGAAGCGCCTCGTGATCGCCGGTGGCGTGGCGCTGCTGCTGTTCGCCGCCTTGGTCACCGCGAGCGTGATGATGCCCGAAAGCCCCGAGCGGTTGCCGTATTCGGTCACCAACGCCCGTCCCGCGGGAACTCGGGCGCTCGGCCAGGTGCTGGCCGCGAACGGCGTAACGGTCACCCAGGTGACCGCGCTGGCCGATGCGTTGGCAGCACCGGCCGGTGCCACCCTGGCCGTGGTGGTGAATGAGGAGCTCACCCCGGCAGCTATCGGCCAGCTGAGCCGGACGGCAGCGGACCTGGTGGTCGTCTACGCCGGATCTGAGGAGTCCTACACCGTCGAGGCATTGTCCGACCACCAGGTCGAAACCACCTACTGGTGGCTCGACGCCAACAACGCCCCCCTCGACTGCACCGATCCTGATGCGCTGGCTGCCGGATCCATCACCGAGGACCCGTTGTGGGCCCTGGACAGCCTGAATGCCAACAACATCGCCTGCTTCACCGACGAATACGATGCAGCGCTCTACGTCGACCTCACCACCGACGTCCACCGGGTCACCATTGTGGCGGGACGTACCTGGCTGCAGAACGGCACCATCGCCCAAGAAGGAAATGCCGCCCTCGCCCTGCGGGTGTTCGGCCGGCAGGACCAACTGATCTGGTATCTGCCCGGCGCCGATGCGAAAACCGCCGCGACGAGCGAAGACGCGCAGTTCGACTCCTTCACCCTCCTGCCGCCCTGGTCGCGCCCCGTCTTCGTCATCCTGCTCGCTGCGGCTGCGGCGGCGGCCCTGTGGCGCGGACGCCGCTTCGGTGCCCTGGTCAAGGAGCAGATGCCAGTGGAGCTGCCGGCGTCCGAAGCGTCGGCAGGGCTGGCCGGGCTCTACCGGCAAAGCGGTGCCCGGGGCCACGCCGCAGCGGCCCTGCGCGCTGCCAGCATCAAGCGCGCCGCCGCGCGGCTGGGGCTGCCCACCTCCGCCACACCGGAAACGGTGGTGACCCGCCTGGCCGATGCCAGCAGCATCGATCCGGGGGTGCTGAGCAATCTGCTCTATGGGCCGCCCCCGATCACCGACCAAGACCTGGCCGACCTGGCCACCACCTTGACCGACCTCGACAGGAAGTTGAGCAGCAGATGACCGACCCGATGCCACCGACCGGCAGCCCGATGTTCGCTCCGCCTGCCGGGCAGCTGGTGCCACCCGGCCCCGGGGTCGTGCCGCCGCCGCCCGGTGCACCTGCGGCACCGTTCATGCCCAGTGGAGCCCCGATCCCCCCGGCCGCACCCGCCACAGCAATTCCGGTGGCCCTGAATCCGGCTCAGGAGACCCTGCAGCGCGTCCGCGTCGAGGTGGGCAAGGCGGTCGTGGGCCAGGACGTCGCCGTCACCGGACTCCTGGTCGGGCTCTTGGTCGGTGGGCATGTGCTCTTGGAAGGCGTGCCCGGGGTAGCGAAGACGCTGTTGGTGCGGGCACTGTCGGCAAGCCTGAGCTTGGAGACCCGCCGAGTTCAGTTCACGCCAGACCTCATGCCCGGCGATGTCACTGGATCGCTGATCTACAACGCCCAGGCGGCGCAGTTCGACTTCCGTGCCGGGCCGATCTTCACCAATCTGCTGCTGGCTGACGAGATCAACCGCACGCCGCCCAAGACCCAAGCCGCCCTGTTAGAGGCGATGGAAGAACGACAGGTGAGTGTCGACGGCACGGCCCGGATGCTGCCCGACCCGTTCATGGTGATTGCCACCCAAAACCCGGTGGAGTACGAGGGCACCTATCCCCTTCCCGAGGCCCAGCTCGACCGCTTCCTGCTCAAGATCGTGATGCCGATTCCGCCGCGGGACGACGAAATCAGCGTGCTGTCGCGACACGCCGCAGGCTTCGACCCCCGTGACCTAAAGGCCGCCGGGTTGACCCAGGCTGCCAGCGCCTCCGACCTGGTAACCGCCCGCCAGCAGGTTGCGAAGACAAGAGTTGATCAGCAGGTGCTCGGCTACATCGTCGACCTGTGCCGGGCCACCCGCTCGGCACCGTCGGTGTCCCTTGGCGCTTCGCCGCGCGGTGCGACCGCGCTGTTGAAGACTGCCCGCGCGTGGGCCTGGCTGCATGGACGCGACTTCGTCACGCCCGACGACGTGAAGGCGATGGCGACGATCACGCTGGGTCACCGCATTGGGATTCGTACCGAAGCCCAGATGGACGGCAGCAACGCGGCGGGCATCCTGGCCAGCGTGTTGGCCACCGTGCCGGTCCCGCGCTAACGCCCATGGCGATTTCGGGTCGGGTTCCGCTACTGGTGCTGATCGGGGCGCTACCGGTAATCGGGTGGCCGCAGCCGCTGACAGTCCTGGGGTGGATGGTGGTGGTGTTGGTGGTGTGCGTCGCCGACCTGCTCATCGCCGTTCGACCCGAACTCCTGCACCTCGCCCGCGACCTGCCGCCAAGCGTCCGGTTGACCGAGTCGGCCACCTCGCAGCTCACCGTGGTGAACCCGACCCGACGCAAAGCATGGCTGCAGCTCCGCGATGCCTGGCCGCCGAGTGCGCATCCGGCCACCGAGCACCCCCTGCTGCGGGTTGCTCCGGGTGGATCGGTACGGCAAAGCACCACGGTCACTCCGAGCCGCCGTGGCGACCTGGCAGCAGCCGCGGTGACCGTGCGTTCCTATGGCCCGCTGCGCCTAGTGGCGCGGCAGAGCTCCCTGGCGATCCCGGGAGTGCTGCGGGTGCTTCCCGAGTTCCGTTCGCGCAGCCACCTGCCCTCGCGGCTGGCCCGGCTGCGCGAATTGGACGGCCAAGCCTCGGTGCACGTCCGCGGACAGGGCACCGAGTTCGATTCGCTACGCGAATACGCCGCCGGCGACGACGTCCGCTCCATCGACTGGCGAGCAACCGCTCGGGCCACCCGAACCATGGTTCGAACCTGGCGCCCAGAGCGTGACCGGCATGTGCTGATGGTGCTGGACACCTCCCGGTGGGCGGCCGGACGAATCGGCACCGGCCCTACCGACCAGCTCCGCCTCGACGCTGGAATCGAGGTGTGCCTGCTGATGGCTGCACTCGGTTCAGCCTCCGGGGATCGGATGAGCCTGTTGGTTGCCGATGCCACGGTGCGTCAGCGGCTGGCTGGCACCGCGAAGGGGTCGGCGCTGGCGTCCTTCGCCGACCGGCTCAGCCTGGCCGAGGCCACCCTCGTCGAAACCGACTGGTCGATGGTGGCAAACCAGGTCGACCAGTTGTGCCGCCAGCGCAGCTTGGTGGTGCTGATCACCGGGCTCGATCCGGCGCTGTACGCCGAGGGCCTGGGCACCGTGATCGGGAGACTGGCTCATCAACACCAGGTAGTCATCGCCCACGTCACCGACCCCGCCGAACACGACCCGACACCGGAGACGACCACGCCAGCAGAGGCCTACGCGGCCGCCGCCTCAGCACGGCTGTGGTTGGCCGGCCAGGGTCTGTCTGAACGGGTCCATCGGCTGGGGGTTGAAATCGTCCATGCCGACCCCGATCGGGTCGCTCCAGCCGTCTGCGATACCTACCTGCTGCTGAAGGCAACCGGACGGCTGTAGCCTCTGGTGCCCCTCACGCTGCGACGGCAATCTCGTTGCGGGCTTCCTCTTCGCTGAGTCCTGGGTCTACCCCGGCGTCCACCGCTCGGCGCCCAGCAACGAAGGTGACCACCCAGAAGGCGGTAAAGGCGAGCACTCCAAGGGCGATCTTCACCCAGGGGTTGAGTTGGGATCCGGTGACGAAGCCCTCGATGATCCCGCTTACGCCCAGCCCGATGGTGACCGCCAGCACCACCACGATCGTGGTGCGTCCTTCTTGGGCCAACGAGGTGGCGCGCGTCCGCGCCCCGGGCACCAGCCAGGCCCAGAAGAGCCGCATCCCGGCAGCTCCCGCCACGAAGACACAGCTGAGCTCCAACAGACCATGCGGCAGGATGAGGGTCCAAAACACCTCGTCAGCGTTCTGGACGTGCATCACTGCACCCATCACGCCCACGCTGAGCGAGTTCTCGAACAGCACGGTAGCCGGGTAAATCCCGGTGATGCCGGTGGCGACGCACAGCGCGGCAATGAAGGAGTTGTTGGTCCAGACCTGACTGGCGAAGCTCCCGCTGGGATAGGTCGAGTAGTAGGACGCGAACGCCTCCTGAGCGATTTCTCGCTGCCGCGCCGGCGGCACCACCGAGTCGAGCAGCTCAGGATTGGCGACCAGCCATAATCCCGCCACCACCGCGATGAGTAGGCAGGCGACCGCGACCACCACTGACCACCAGCGCACCCGATAAAGGGCGGCTGGGATGGTTTGGGCAAAGAAGGCACCGACGGCGGGCCAACTCAGGTTGCGGGGGCTGGCGATGCGCGCCTTCGCCTTCACCAGCAGCACCGACAATTCGTCGATCAGGCCAGGCTCGGGTGCCCGCGAGCGCAACAACGACAGGTGGGTGGCGGTCTGCCGATAGAGCCGGACGAGCTCGTCAGCCTCCTGTCCGCTAAGGCGCCTCTGGGCAGCTAGTGCGCGCAGGCGCTGCCACTGAGCCTCGTGCGAAACCACGAACACGTCCACATCCACGTCGGTCAGCGTAGCGTCGGCGTGGGGATCGCCGGGAGGAGCACGCTAGCCTCCTGTCATGGCCGACGAGATCCTTACCGGCGAAGGGGTTGCGCTTCAGGTGAGCGCCGCTTCGGTCCTCATCCGTGCCGGAGCTTGGTTGATCGATGCCCTCGTCGTCGGTGTGGTGTTGGTCGTTGCCCCGCTGTCGATCATCGGGGTGCTTGGAGTCGATCGCCTCGATCCCGCGCTGGCCACCGCCCTGCTGTTTGTGATCGTGTTCTTCGCTTTCATGGTGGTGCCGGTGACGGTGGAGACCCTCACCCACGGCCGGTCCTTGGGTAAGTACGCACTTGGCCTTCAAGTTATTCGCGACGATGGCGGCCCGGTTCGGCTGCGGCACTCGGCGGTGCGCGGTTTGGTGGGCTTCTTCGAGTTGTGGGCGCTGACCGGCGGTCTGGCCTTCATGGTGGCCATGTTCAACGACCGCGGCAAAAGGGTGGGTGACTTCCTCGCTGGCACCTACGTGATTCGGGTGAAGACCCGGCCACGCGCGTTCACCGGCTTGTGGCTCCCCCCTCAGCTTGCGGGTTGGGTTGGGGTGGCCGATATTCGCCCGCTGCCGGCTGGACTCGCGCTGCGGGCCCGGCAGTTCCTGGGACGTGCTCGACAATTCCCGCCATTCGCCCGTTACCGCCTGGCATTGCGGCTGGCTGCCCAACTCGAGCGCCATGTGGCCCCCGCACCGCCGTGGGGAACCCACCCCGAGGAGTTCATCGCCGCTGTGCTCTATGAGCGCCGTCGCCGCGACCAGGTGGCGTTCGATCGCCGTCAGCCTCGCCTCCAGGCCCAACTCGCCGGGATCGACGTCCTGCCCTACGCGGTGCCCGATCCGGAGAACTGAGCACTGGCACCGTCCCC
>DIVW01000045.1:0-105700 GCA_002428365.1 Propionibacteriaceae bacterium UBA6122 | reverse complement strand
ACCGTCCCCGTTTTGCGCGGCGCGACGGGTCAGTCGATTGGTGGACGCAGCTGCGCCCAAGGGCGAACCCGCTCCAACTGGGCTGAGACCTGTATCACGACCGGCTCACCGTCGGGCGGCCCGACCAGTTGAACACTCAGCGGCAAGCCGTCGGCACTGAAGCCGGACGGGATCGCCGCCGCCGGGTTCCCCAGCACATTCCACAGCGAGGTGAACCCTGAGGCTTTGGTGGCCTTCGCGGAGGCAGCAACCGCACCAAGCCCATCCAGCTGTCCGACCGGCACCGCCGGGGTCGGCGTGGTGGGCATCAACAGCAGGTCGAAATCGGCAAAGAAGGTACCGGCGAACTCTGCCCCGGCGGCAATACCGGCCCGTTCGGCCCACTCGGCTCGTCCGCGCAAAGCGCCAGTGAGTTTCAGCAACGTCCGGGTGCGCTGCTCCAGCAACTCAGCGAACTCGGCCCGCTCGGCCTCCTCACCCACCCCGGCAGCGGTCTGAGCCATGAAGGCCACTGACACCTCCGGGAATCGCGGCTTCACCTGAGTGACCGAATGACCCAACTCGCGCAATGCCGCCACTGTGGCGAACAACGCGGCGGTGGTTTCGGCATCCGCGCTCAGCCCACCCAGCCTGGTGGTGAACCCGATTCGCAGTGGGCCAGGTTCGGTGCGGTACGCCTGGGACATCGTCATCGCCAGTGGCGCAGCCGTCCACGCATCTGAGGGCAATGAACCGGTGATCGCGTCGTAGATCAGCGCACTGTCTTCAACAGTCCGGGTGAGCGGCCCAATCACGCCCAACGAGCGCCAAAGGTGCGCATTGGGGGCGGCACTGGTCCGGCCGCGCTGACACTTGAGCCCGTACAGACCACAGAAGGAGGCTGGCAACCGGATCGAGCCGCCGCCGTCGCCACCAATCGCCCCGGCCACCATGCCGGACGCCACCGCCGCCGCCGAACCGCCCGAGGAGCCAGCGGTTGAGCGCAGCGGGTTCCACGGGTTGCGGGTGTAGCCGTTCGCGCTGGTCTCGGTCCACGGCCAGATGCCGAACTCCGGCATTCGGGTCTTGCCGATGATCACCGCCCCCGCTTCGCGCAGCCGCCGCACCACTTCGCTGTCGGCTGCGGCCGGGGTGGTGAACGCCGCGCCACCGTAGGCGGTCGGCAGACCAGCCACATCGTTCTCATCCTTGATCGCGATCGGCACCCCATGCAACGCCCCCCGTTGAACCGAGGGGGTCGCATCCCGGACGGCAGCCTCAGCCAAAGCCGCGTCATCGAGCACGTAGGCGAAGGCGTTGAGCCGCTGATCGAGGCGGCGAATGCGGCCCAGGGCATGCTCAACCAGCTCAACCGAGGTCACTTCACCAGCGGCCACCAGCCGTGCCTGTTCGGCGAAACTGGCGAAATCCAGATCTGTCATGGCTGAATCATCGCTCCCGGACGCCCGGTTCAGCGCGCGGCGGGCCGAAAATGTAGCCCGGCTTCGGGATCGACCAGCACCTCTTGGGCGGCATCGATTCCAGCCACCACCAAGGCGGCATCGACCGGCACCTGCCGCTTCAGCAGCGCCAGTCCGATCGGACCCAGCTCGTAATGACGCTCAGCGGTGCCCATCCGGCCAACCACCACGCCCCCGGCGAACACTTCGGCGCCGATCGGCGGCAATTCGTTGGCGGTGCCGTCCAGGTGAAGCAGGGTGAGTCGTCGCGGCGGCCGTCCAAGGTTGTAGATGCGGGCCACCGCCTCCTGGCCGGGGTAGCAGCCCTTGCGCAGGTGCACCGCAGCCCCGAGCGCCTCGCCGTCGGGATTGGCCAGTTCGTTGGGAATAGTGCGCTCATCGGTATCAAGAAAGACCCGTGGTAGCCCGGACGCGATCCGCAGCGCCTCAACCGCCCAGGTGCCAGCCCGAACGGGACCAAGCGCGGCGTCCAACTCCGCCCGCGCCACGATCATCGGACGGCCCCCCGGCGCGACCCCCACCGCGAAGTCGTCCAGGCGATCAGAGATCTCTACCCGCGCCGCGAACACCATTTTGCGTAGCCAGGCGATCAGCGCGACGTCGTGACCCGGCTCGGTGTGGCAGAACAACTGCGCCCCATCGTCTACCGCGGCGAAAGCGTGCGTGAGGTGCCCTTGTGGGTTCAGCACGTAGGCGGTAATCGGCACCCCGGGCGCCAGCGAGTTGAAATCGGCCGAGGTGATCGCCTGCAGCCAACTCAGCCGGTCAGCGCCGCTGATGGTGAACACCGGCCGATGCGACAGGTCCACTGCGGCCTCCCCGGCCACGAGCGCCTTCTGCTCCCGGAACGGATCGCCGTGGTGCCACACCGCACCAACGTCCACCCCGGTCTCGACCAGAACGGTCATCGTCGCGCCAGCGTTGCCCAGAGGTAGGGCTGCAGCTCTTCGGTCTCGGTGGCGCGATCGAAGGAGAACATCAGCTTGCCGTCGACTGTGCCGTAGAGGCGTCGGCCGGCGGTGTAGGCCACCTTGGCATCCCGGGTACGGGCCACCGCGTCGGTGATCAGATCGAGGCGCCCGGGCTGCAACTTGCCGAACCAAATCTCGGCGTAGCCATCCGGCGAGGCCATCATCACGTCCACGGTGCCGTCGGCCAACGGACGCCAAAAACCGGTCTCCATGAACAGCGGCTTGGCTGGCAAGCCGCCGGCGTCGACCTCAAAGGCCTGGGCCAAGTAGTGCAGAAAATCCTCACCGTTGTCGGCGAAGTCGATCTGGATGGCGTAACTAACCTTCTCTTCGCCGGGCCACTGGCGATAGCCGGTGCCTTCCCAACGTCCGCGCAGCCAGGCCAGCCCGACCAGGGCCGGGTTCAGATCGGCCGGGATCTCGAAGACCATTTCACTCTCCTCGTTTGGCGCGCAGCAGGGCATAGATGCCCAAGCCGGCCAACACCGCCAACACCAGGCAGGCGGTAAACAGCACCAATCCGGTCACGGAAAGTGGGACGAGGCTGAGCACCTGTGCAGCATAACCGCCAAGGCGGCGACGGCATTCCGACCGCGCTGGCCTTGGGCCCGCGACCTAGGTTGGAGCCATGCCGTTCACGCCTAGCCACATCGCCGCAGTGCTACCGCTGCGGCGCCTCGGGGTGGCCTTGCCGCTGGCCGCGCTGGCCGCTGGCAGCATGAGTCCGGACGCGCCCTACTACGTGCCCGGTCTCTACGGCATCAGCGCCTGGACCCACCAGCCGTGGGCAACGGTGAGTCTCGATGTGGTGATCGGACTGGGCCTGTGGGTGCTTTGGCGCTCGGTGGCCACACCACTACACGACCTGGCCCCATCGTGGCTGCGCGAACGTTGGCGTCCGGCGGACTGGCGCTCTACACCAGCCTGGACGGTGGTGCTGGCGGTCGCGCTCGGTGCCGGCACTCATGTGCTTTGGGATTCGTTCACCCACGCTGGACGCTGGGGCAGCACGCAGTTGGCCTTTCTAGCCGCGACCTACCCCAACCCTGTTGGCGGCCACTGGCCCGGCCATCAGTGGGCCCAATACCTAAGCGGCGCGATCGGCTTGGCCATCATCGCCTGGGTCGGTTGGCGGCAGCCACGAACGGCAGTGCCAGTGGCGCCGCCGTCCCCGTTGAAAGCCCTGCTGCCCTGGCTGCTCGGGCTGACCGGCCTGGCTGGGGCGGCCAGCCGGATCGTGCAATACGAAGCCCTAGAGGACGGTGCGGGTGCGGTCGCGTTCAACGCTCTCACCGGTGGCCTTGGTGCGGCGGCCGTAGTCGGCATTGCGTTGTGTTGGCTCCACGGCTGGCGCTCCGCCACCCCGGCCACCAGGGCTGGCGTCCTCGACTCGAGTGATTGACCGACCGAGTGAGGCTGCGCGCTGCCAAAGCTGATTGGATGGGCCCGTGCGAGCAGTAGTGCAGCGAGTCAGCCGAGCTTCGGTAAGCGTCGATGGCGCGGTCGTTGGCCGCATAGATGCCCCTGGGCTGCTGGTGTTGGTTGGGGTCACCCACACCGACAACGAACAAACAGCAACCAAACTGGCGACCAAGATCTGGCAACAGCGAATCCTGGCTGGGGAGACCTCGTGTGCTGAAGTCGGCGCACCGCTGTTGGTGATCAGCCAGTTCACGCTCTACGCCGACACCGGCAAGGGCCGGCGACCGTCATGGTCGAAGGCAGCCCCCGCCCCGATTAGTGAACCCCTGGTCGAGGCATTCGTGGCCGCCCTACGCGAGCTGGGCGCCCAGGTAGAAACCGGGCGTTTTGGAGCGATGATGGCGGTTGAATTGGTCAACGACGGACCCATGACGCTGGTCATCGACGTCGACTGAACTGCCCCATCCGTGGACCTAAGTACAGCAAAACGCGGCGGGGTCACTAGAGTTTGCCCCGTACGGTGGCCTTAGGAGGGGTGATGGCGCAACTGTTGCTGGTCAGCAACGAGGTCGCCAATGGCGTGCCCGCGGAACGCTCACTGCCCGTTTTGGCCCTGCTCTCGCATTCAATTCACGGCGTCGCCGCCGACACCCAGGCGCTGACTGAGTCGGCTCGCTGCGATGTCGTGGTGTTGGACGGACGCGCTGACCTGGCTGGCGCCCGGATGATGGCCCGGCTCTTTCAGTCCTCCGGATCGACGGTTCCGCTGCTGCTGGTGCTCACCGAATCCGGCCTGGCCGCGGTAGCCGCCGACTGGGGCCTTTCCGATCTGCTGCTCGACACCGCTGGTCCGGCCGAGTTTGAGGCGCGCATCCGGCTGCTGGCCACCTCTGCTGCCAACGACGGCCTGATCTCGGCTGGCGGCATCGTGATCGACGACGCCGCCTACTCGGTGGTGTTGGACGGCGAGGCCCTCGATCTGACCTACACCGAGTTCGAGTTGCTGAAGTACCTAGTGCAGCATCCCGGCCGGGTGTTCAGCCGGGAGCATTTGCTGGCCGACGTTTGGGGCTACGACTACTACGGCGGCACCCGCACCGTGGACGTCCACGTTCGCCGATTGCGCGCCAAGCTCGGCCCCGAACACGAAGCCCTCATCGGCACCGTCCGCAACGTCGGCTACCGCTTCTCCCCGGACGGCTCCGGACGCCGCTAATCCGCACGCCCGATCTTGGTGCCGAGGGCCTCCGTTGGCCGTAGCCTTGCCAGGGTGTGGACCCACCAACTCACGTCAGCCCAAGCAGCCGCTGTGCGCGCACTGGCCGGCCGGGCGGCCGACTTCGACGGCGTGGTTCCCCTCAATGAGGAAGCGCAGTTTTCGCTGGTCGACACCTACTCCCGGCACGTCCTGGTCAGCGAAGGCGAAGCGCTGATCGGCTACCTGAACTGGCAACCGGCCCTAGCCACTGTGCAACTCGTGGTCGATCCCGAGTGGCGCCGCCGCGGGGTGGGCACCAGGCTTTGGGGTGAGCTTCCCGACCCCGAGCGGGTCGGAATCTGGGCTTTCGGTGATCTGGAGCCAGCCCGCGGCTTTGCCGCCAGCCTCGGCTTGCGGCCGGCTCGTAGCCTGCTGGTGATGGCGCGACCACTGGCCGGGCTACCCGCCGCCACCGAAATCAACGGGCTGAGCCTGCGCGGCTATCAACCAACCGATGCCGCTGAGTTGCTGGCCGTCAACGCCGCCGCTTTCGTCCACCACCACGAACAGGGGTCCCTGGACGCAACTGGCCTGGCTACTCGGATGGCCGAAGACTGGTTCGATCCGGACGGGCTGATCCTCGGCTTCGATGCCGACGGCTTGGCCGGCTTCCACTGGACCAAAACTGCCGCTGACAGCGGCGAGGTGTACGTGGTAGCCGTGGCACCGCGAGCGCAGGGACGTGGCTACGGCAAGGCCCTGCTGGACGCTGGCATGTCTCACCTTGCTGCCAAGGGTTTGCCCACCGTTGAGCTGTACGTCGACAGTGCCGACGAGATCGCGGTAAGAATGTATGAGCGCGCGGGGTTCATCGAGGCACACCGCGACGTCTTCTACGAATCGATGCAGCAGGAGCAGTCAATGACGTTCACCGACGGCCACGTCGACCTTGACGAGCACGCCGAGGGCCTGCCTGAGCTGCCTGCCGACCGCTACAACGACCGCGAACTCAGCTGGCTGGCCTTCAACGAGCGAGTGCTCGATCTGGCCCGCGACTCCAAGCGGGTGCCGCTACTGGAACGGGCCCGGTTCCTGGCCATCTTCTCCGGCAACCTCGACGAGTTCTTCATGGTGCGAGTGGCCGGTCTGAAGCGCCGGATTGCCGCCGGGGTGGCTGTGCCGTCCAACTCCGGCATGATGCCCGGTGCCCTCATGGCAACAATCCTTGACCGCACCCGCGACCTGGTGAACGAAGTCACCCGAGTCTTCGCCGACGAGATCCGGCCCGAACTGGCCGCTAACGGCATCCAGATTCTGGCTTGGACCGAGCTCAACGACGAAGAGCGTCGGAAAATGACCGAGCTGTTCGAGAACCGGATTTTCCCCGTCCTTACCCCGCTGGCCGTCGACCCGTCCCACCCGTTCCCCTACATTTCCGGGCTGAGCGTGAACTTGGCGGTGCTGGTGATGAATCCCACCACCGGGGTGCGCCAGTTCGCCCGGGTGAAGGTGCCCACCATCCTGAGCCGCTTCGTTTCGCTGGGCAATGACCGGTTCATTCCGCTGGAAGAGGTGATCGCCCCGCATCTGGGCCAGCTGTTCTCCGGCATGGAGATCGTGGCGCACAGCACCTTCCGGGTCACCCGCAACGAAGATGTCGAAGTTGAAGAGGACGACGCCGAAAACCTGCTGTTCGCCCTGGAGAAGGAGCTGCTGCGTCGCAAGACCGGACGCCCGCCAGTACGGCTCGAGGTTGAGGCAGATATCAACGAAGGCATGCTGGAGCTGCTCATCAGCGAGCTCGATATCGACGAGGGTGAAGTCTTCAAGCTGCCCCGTCCGCTCGATCTGCGCGGCCTGTTCTCCCTGGCCGACCTGAACCGCGATTCGCTGAAATACCCCTCCTTCTTGCCCAAGACCCACCCAGAGCTGGCCAAGGTGGAGACCGCCCAACCGGCCGACATGTTCGCCGCGCTGAAGAGCCGCGATGTGTTGCTGCAGCATCCCTATGACTCGTTTGCCACCAGCGTGCAGCGGTTCATCGAACAGGCCGCCGCCGATCCGGCCGTCCTGGCGATCAAGCAGACCCTGTATCGCACCTCGGGCGATTCCCCGATCATCGATGCCCTGATCGAGGCAGCCCGGGCCGGCAAGCAGGTGCTGGCGCTGGTCGAGATCAAGGCCCGCTTCGACGAGCAAGCCAACATCGCCTGGGCCCGCAAGCTGGAGAAGGCTGGCTGCCATGTTGTCTACGGGGTGCTGGGCCTGAAGACCCACTGCAAGCTGTCGCTGGTCGTGCGCGAGGAGCCAGCCGGGCTGCGTCGCTACTGCCACATCGGCACCGGCAACTACAACCCGAAGACCGCCCGGCTTTATGAAGACATGGGCCTGCTCACCTCGAATGCGGTGATCACCGAAGACGTTGCCAAGCTGTTCAACCACCTCTCCGGCATGTCGCAGGAGACGAGCTACCGCCGGCTGTTGGTGGCACCGCACTCAGTGCGCAAGGGCCTGATCTCGGCGATCAACCGGGAGATCAACAACCACCGGGCTGGGCTGCCCGCGGGTATCCGGCTCAAGTTGAACTCGATTGTCGATGAGACCATCACCGATGCCCTCTACCGGGCCTCCCAGGCGGGCGTGCCGGTTGACCTTTGGGTGCGTGGCATCTGCGCGGTCCGTCCCGGGATTCCTGGGGTCAGCGACAACATTCGAGTGCGCAGCATCCTGGGCCGCTTTCTCGAACACAGCCGACTGTTCTGGTTCGCCAACGGGGGCCATCCCCAGGTCGGCATCGGGTCGGCAGACCTGATGCACCGCAACCTCGATCGCCGGGTCGAGGTGATCGTCGGCCTGGCCAATCCGGCCCACATCGCCCAGATCGAGCAGCTCTTCGACCAGGCCTTCGACGAGGGCACGGCCGCCTGGTGGCTGGACGGCGAGGACTGGCGCCAACACACCACCAACGCCGAAGGCGAGCCACTGCTCGACATGCAGGAGCACATGATCTCCCAGATGGGCCAGCGTCGCGCCCTAGAGCGCTGAAGCCATGACCGAACTAGTCAAACGGATCGTTGCCGCTGGCACCGTGACGCTGCGCAACACCGCCACCCGTCCAGAGGTGCTGTTGGTGCACCGGCCCCGCTACGACGACTGGACGCTGCCTAAGGGCAAGTTGGAGACCGGGGAGTATCTGGCGGTCTGCGCGGTCCGCGAAACCGATGAAGAGTCTTCGATTAGCACCCGCTTGGGCCTGCCGATCACCGAAATCACCTATCCGGTGGGCGGCGGGGTGAAAGCAGTCACCTACTGGGTTGGCCACCTGGTAGGCGAGCGGAAGCACAAGCCAAACAGCGAGGTGGATCAAGCGAGCTGGTTCAGCCTGAAGGACGCCCTGCGCCAAGACTCCTACGCCGACGAACGTGAGGTAATCCGCCAGGCGGTGAACCTGCCAGCCACCACCCCATTGGTGATCCTGCGGCACGCAAAGGCGCTGTCGAGATCGGAGTGGCGCGGTCGCCCCGATCACGAGCGTGGCCTCGACCCGCGCGGCCAACTACAGAGCAAGGCGGTCATTCCGCTGCTGGACGCCTACGGCGTGCGGCGGATCGTCACCTCGGCGGCAACCCGATGCCTCAGAACGGTGCGGCCGTTTGCCAGGTCCCATGAGCTGGAGGTGGACGCGCGCCCCGCGTTCACTGAGGAAGCTGGCGTTCCCGACCCGAAGACAGTCACCAAGCAGCTACGCAAACTGGCTGCCGAGACCGCCACCAGTGGCGTGCCGACGGTGGTCTGCGGTCACCGCCCGGTGCTGCCAGCGATGCTGGCCGGAGTGGGCATCGAGCCGCATTCACTGTCCCCGGCTGCGGCATTGATCGCCCACCTGGCCCCGTCCGGGGAAGTCGTGGCTTTGGAGATGCACAAGCCGGTGCTCTGAGGGCTGGTCTCAGGCTGGCGGGGCGGTGCTTTGG
This sequence comes from Propionibacteriaceae bacterium UBA6122, assembly GCA_002428365.1. GTDB lineage: Bacteria > Actinomycetota > Actinomycetes > Propionibacteriales > Propionibacteriaceae > Propionicimonas. Next base: position 96,678 of record DIVW01000045.1, on the reverse strand, counting down.
CGAACCACCAAAGTCGGCTCCAGGGCAATGTGGGCCGGATTGGTGTTGCCAGATTCGATCATGTCGATCAGAAGCTGGACGCTTAGGCGTCCGATTTCGTTGAAATCCTGCCGGATGGTCGTTAGCGACGGGGTGAAAAAGGCCGACATCGGGGCATCATCGAAACCGACCAGGCTGAGGCGCTCGGGGCATTGAATCCCCCGCTCGTGCGCGGCATGCAGCAGGCCCAAAGCCATCTCGTCGTTGGCGCAGAAGATCGCCGTGACATCGCGGCGGTCGAGTAGTTGAGCCCCTGCTTCATAGCCGGAGGTCGCACTCCAGTCGCCGCGAATCGGATCAGGCACCTCCGCGCCAGCATCGGAGAGCGCCTTGCGCCAGCCGGCCTCGCGCTCCACGCTCTCGTACCAGTTCTCCGGCCCGGCGAGATGATGGACGGTGCGGTGCCCCAGCGCGAGCAGGTGATCGGTGGCCATCCTGGCGCCCAGGCCCTGGTTGACGCCCACCAACGGGTAGTCGCCTTGCATGCCAGCGTGAATCGCCACCATCGGCGGCAGGCCAGCGGGCAGCGCTTCACCGTTGGCGGTCATCCTCGGTTGAACCAGCACCATGCCTTCAGATGAACGCGACCGCATGAGGTTGGCGCCGCGCACCACCGCGTCCGGACCGCTCTCAGTTAGGTGGGTGATGGTGACCGCGTAGCCGCGCGCCCCAGCTGCCAACTCAATGCCGTGCAAGGCCGCACTCGGGCCCCACAAGGTGGTGTCTTCGGTGAGGACGCCGATCGTCCGGGAACGGCCGCTGGCCAATCCCTGGGCCATCAGGTTGGGGCGGAAGTCGAGTTCGCGCATGGCCACCAGCACTCGTTCGCGGGTGTCGTCGGCGACTCGGGCCTGCTGGTTTATCACCCGAGACACCGTCATCGCCGAGACTCCGGCACGTCGGGCCACATCGGTAACTGTTGGCACCCGACGGCCTGGGGTGGGTCGAAGCTGGCCGTCTTCCATGGAGGTCATGCTATTGCACGTGCTCACAGATGGCGGCCCGCTACCTCACAGACGAACTTTTGGGTACGAATTCACCTTCCGTTCACCAAGCGGTCCCGGCCCGCTCACGCCGACTATCTAGCGTCAGTCCTAGAGCAGAAAGCTCTTTCGACTTCGATACGAAGGAACAGCGTGAAAACCAAGCTGATCAGCGCCGCCGCCCTGGTGACGGCCTCCACTCTGGCATTCGCCGGTTGCGCGGCCAACGAGGGCGGGGCTTCCACCACCACCCTCACCGGCAAGGGCGCCTCCTCCCAGAAGGCCGCCCAGGAAAAGTGGGTTGCCGCCTTCCAGACCGCCAACACTGGCGTCACCGTGAACTACGCCCCCGATGGCTCCGGCGCGGGTCGCTCGGCGTTCATCGCCGGTGCGGCTCAGTTTGCTGGCTCCGACCGGGCGTTCAAGGACGAAGAAATGGGCGCGGGCAAGTTCGCCGGCTGCGCTGCCGACTCCAATGCCCTCAACCTGCCGATCTACGTCTCACCGATCGCCGTGATCTACAAGCTCGACGGGGTGGATTCCCTGACTCTGGACGAGAACACGCTGGCCAGCATCTTCACCGGCAAGATCAAGAACTGGAATGACGCGGCCATCGCCAAGCTCAACCCGAAGGCCAAGCTGCCCGACCTGGCGATCACCGCGGTGCACCGCGCTGACGACTCCGGCACCACCAACAACTTCACCGACACCATGGCCCAGTTGGCCCCGTCGGTGTGGACCGAGTCGGCCTCCGACACCTGGCCGTCGGCCTTCGGTGGCGAGGCTGCCAACGGCACTTCCGGTGTAGTCGGTGCGGTCACCAACGGCACCGGCACCATCGGCTACGCCGACGCGTCGGCCGCCAAGAATGTCGGCATCGCCGAACTGCTGGTCAAGGGCAAGGCCCTCAAGCCCACCGCCGAGGCCGCTGCCGCGATCCTGGATGACTCCAAGGTCGTCGCAGGCCGTGGCGCCAACGACCTGGCGTACAAGCTGGATCGCACCACTGGTGGCGCTTACCCGGCCGTCCTGGTCTCCTACGCAATCGTTTGCGAGACCTACAAGGACGCCAACGTGGCCAAACTGGTGAAGTCCTACATCGGCTACATCGCCTCCGCTGATGGCCAGCAGGCTGCGGCCACCTCAGCTGGCTCTGCCCCGCTGTCGGCCGCCTTGCAGGCCAAGGTCAAGACCGCGATCGATTCGATCAAGTAAGACCCTAAGTTGTGACGGCGCCGAGCGGATCCCGCTCGGCGCCGTCGGGTCGCTTAGCCTTATCCAGTGCCAGTTAGAGAGCAGGACAGCCGATGACTAACTCTTCGGCCGGTTTGATCGGCGGCACCTCCGCCGGGAAAGCCGACCCAAAGCGGGTTGGCGACAAGGTCTTCGGCGCCCTCGCCGGAGCTTCGGGGATCATGATCCTGGTGATCCTGGCTGCGGTGGCCACCTTCCTGCTCGTTCAGGGTGCGCCAGCACTCTTCGCCGATCCGGCCAAACTCGTTTCCCAGGGCTACGGCGAGTTCGCCTCGTGGGTCCTGCCCTACGCTTTCGGCACCGTTTGGGCGGCAACGCTGGCCCTGGCGATGGCAGTGCCGGTGGCGATCGGCATTGCCCTGTTCATCTCCCACTACGCACCCAGACGGTTAGCGCAGCCGCTCGGCTATGTGATCGATCTACTGGCCGCCGTGCCGTCGGTGGTTTTCGGCCTGTGGGGTGCCGAACTTCTCGCACCCGCGGTCAAAGGCCTCTACTCCTGGCTGAATGCCAATCTGGGTTTCATCCCCCTCTTCTCCGGTCAGGTTTCGGGCACCGGCCGGACCATCCTCACTGCAGCGGTGGTGCTGGCGGTAATGGTGCTGCCGATCATCACCAGCCTGAGCCGAGAGGTGTTCCTACAGGCGCCCCGGCTGCATGAGGAAGCGGCGTTGGCTCTGGGCGCTACCCGCTGGGAAATGATCAGGATGGCCGTGTTGCCATTCGCCCGCCCCGGCATTATCGCCGCGGTGATGCTCGGTCTGGGCCGCGCCCTTGGCGAGACCATGGCCGTGACCATGGTGCTCTCCGGTGGCCGCAGCATCTCCTTTGAGGTGCTGACCAGCCAGAACCCCAACACCATTGCCGCCACCATCGCTTTGAACTTCCCTGAGGCCTTCGGGCTGAAGACCAACCAGCTGATCGCCGCTGGCCTAGTGCTGTTCCTGATCACTTTGGTGGTCAACATGATCGCCCGGTGGATCGTCTCCCGCCGCGCCGAATACTCCGGAGCCAACTGATGACCACAATCAGCCAAGCGCTGGCGCCAGGCCAGCTCACGTCCGGACGGCTGCCGCGGGCCACCGTCCCGGTGTTCCTGGTGGCGGCTTCTCTGCTCGGTTTCGCGCTAGCGGTGTTGTTCGCCGGGGGCAATCTGGCCCTGGCCGCCTTGCTGGCCTACCTGCTCTACCTGGTCGCGATCGAGGTGGCTGCCCGCATCGTCGAAGGATCCCGGCAGGCTGCCGACCGGCGAGCGTCCAACTTGATCGTCGGCGCTTTCGCGCTAGCCCTGATTCCGCTGGGCTCGGTCACTTGGTCGGCGATCAGCAAAGGGATGGCCCGCTTCGATGTGGACTTCTTCAGTATGTCGATGCGCAACGTGGTTGGCCCCGGCGGCGGTGCCCTGCACGCCATCACCGGCACCTTGCTGGTCACCGGCGCTGCCACCGCGATCTCGGTGCCGATCGGCCTGCTGTCTGCCATTTACCTGGCTGAGTACGGCGCCGGTAAGCGGCTGGCGAAGGCCATCACCTTCTTCGTCGACGTGATGACTGGCGTGCCCTCAATCGTGGCCGGTTTGTTTGCCTACGCGTTGATGACGCTGATCGTCGGCCCGAACAATGGCTTTGGCCTTTCGGGCAGCGTGGCGCTTTCGGTACTGATGATCCCAGTGGTGGTGCGCTCCAGCGAGGAGTTGCTGCGACTGGTGCCCAACGAACTGCGGGAGGCGTCCTATGCCCTCGGGGTGCCGAAATGGCTGACCATCACCCGCGTAGTGCTGCCGACTGCGGTTTCGGGCATCATATCCGGGGTCATCCTGGCGATCGCTCGAGTGATCGGTGAGACCGCGCCACTGCTGGTGGCTGCTGGCTTCACCGCGAGCATGAACAACAACCTGTTCGCCAACCCGATGATGACCCTGCCGGTGTACGTCTACGACTCCTACCAACACCCAGGGGTCGATGTGCAGGTCTACCTCGATCGGGCGTGGGCCGGAGCGCTCACCTTGATCCTCATCGTGATGTTGCTGAACCTGATCGGACGCCTCATCGCCCGTCGCTTCGCCCCCAAGACCGGGCACTGAGAAGGAGAAACTCGAATGAGCAAACGCATCGAGATCACTGACCTGAACGTCTACTACGGCTCGTTCAGGGCCGTTGAAGACGTCACCATGACCATCATGCCGAAGTCGGTGACCGCGTTCATCGGTCCGTCCGGCTGTGGCAAGTCGACCTTCCTGCGCACCCTGAACCGGATGCACGAAGTGATTCCCGGCGCCCGGGTTGAAGGCGAAGTGCTGTTGGACGGGGAGAACCTGTACGGACCCGGCGTCGACCCGGTGCGGGTGCGTCGCCAGGTGGGCATGGTGTTCCAGCGCCCCAACCCGTTCCCGACGATGTCGATCAAAGAGAACGTGCTGGCTGGCATCAATCTGAACAACCGGCGGATGCCCTCGTCGGACAAGGACGACCTGGCCGAGCACGCCTTGCGGGGCGCGAACCTATGGGAAGAGGTCAAGAACCGGATGAACCTGCCCGGCTCAGGGCTATCTGGTGGTCAGCAGCAGCGGTTGTGTATCGCCCGGGCGATCGCAATGGAGCCTGAGGTGCTGCTGATGGACGAGCCGTGCTNNTCGTCACCCACAACATGCAGCAGGCTGCCCGGGTCTCCGATGTGACCGCCTTCTTCAATATCGCCGGCACCGGCGCTCCGGGTCGGCTGATCGAATCCGGCCCGACCGACAAGATCTTCTCTGCTCCCGATGTGAAGGCCACCGAGGATTACATCTCCGGCCGCTTCGGCTAAGCCGACCCAGTTGGCTGAGCCCGCCTGTCCTGAGCCCGTAGAAGGGTCGAAGCCCCAGTTGGCCGACCCTTCGACAAGCTCAGGGAACTGGGCGGCGGCGCAGGGAACCAAACATCAGCTGGCTGAGCCCGTCGAAGCCCAAGTTGGCTGAGCCTGTCGAAGCCTCGGCATACCGGCTCGCTTGGGGCTGGATTCGCTCAACTAGGATTTAGCCGTGAGCAACGTGGGGTGGTACCCGGATCCGGGTGGCCTGCCGGGCCAGTATCGCTACTGGAACGGCAGCACTTGGTCTGCCGAGACCACCACGACGCCGCGCCAGACCCCGCCCCCACCCGGGCAACCCACCGCCACAGCCACCTCCCCAGGTGGGGCGAAAAAGCAGTCGGTGGGCTGGTGGATCGCCATCGGTGCCGGCCTGCTAGTGGTGGCCCTAATCATCTGGGCGGTGATTGGCGGCCTGCCGAAGCTCACCGGCCAAGACAATCCGTGGGATCAGCCGGGCAGCGACCCCGTCGAGAACTTCTGCACAGCCGGGGTAACTTCAAGCTCGGCAACTCCCGTGCCCGACAAACCTGGCCGGATTTCGGCTGGCCATCTCTCCTTCCCCACCATGGGCTCCCCCTGGAGGGGTGCCGAGCTCGACAATCGAGTGCCCTTCGGCACGATTGCGATGATGCAATCCGCCCTAGACCAGGCGGACTACGACGGTCAGGGCGTGGGCAATGACTGGGTCTCCAGCGTGCTGGTCTCCGACCTGGTTTCCGGTGACGGCTTCGCCGATGCCAAGTCGGCCTCTGATGTGGTGCTGAAATGCGTGCTCGGCAAGTACTACGCCAACACCGTGGTCACCCAGAAGCAGCTCAGCTCGAAGGCACACCAGGTAGATGGCCACGCGGGCTGGCTCATCGAAACCCAACTCAGCTTCAGCGTCCCCAACCTCAAGGCCACCGGCGAGCGGGTGTTGCTGCTGGTGGTGCAGGTAGAGCCCGATCAGTACGGCCTTTTCTACGCCTCCGTGCCAGACACCAGCCCCGATCGCCTGCCCGAGGCGCGCGACGCCCTGGCCAATCTCAGAGTGGACGGTTAGACACCGCACCTGAGGAGCCGTCTGGATCGGCTCAGCTGCAGGTAACCAGGCCCAGCGACTGCTTTAGCCGCAGGACGCGGGCCGCGGCCGCGGTGACTTTGGCGGCGAAAGCCGGGTTGGTTTTGGCTTTGGCCACCACGCCGCTGGTGAAGGCGGTGGCCAACCGCGGATTGACGGTGATCGCGATATCTCCCCCGGCCAGCACGAACCGGTAGGCCCGCTGTTTGGCCGGCACCTTGGCCACTGCCACGGCGACGCCGAGGTCATCGCTGATCACCACACCGTCATAGCCCCAACTGCGCAACAGGCCGATCACCTTGGCCGAGAACAGTGCCGGGTTCTTGGCATCGATGCGGGTGTAGATCGCCGAGGAGATCATCACCGCGTCCACGTCATCGGCGGCTGCGTCGCGGAAGGGCTGCAGCAGGGCAGAGTCGGCGGTGGTGGTGGTGTCTTTCACCTTGGCCACGAAATCAGTGTTGCCCTTGACCGCCCCCAGCCCAGGGAAGTGCTTGACCGCAGCGGCCACCCCTGCGGCCTTCAGACCGGCCCGGAAGGCTGCCACCTTCGCCGAGACAACCCCCGGATCGCTGCCGTAGCCGCGTCCCAACCGGGCCACTGGCCGGTTGGCCGCCCGGTTCGAGGCTGGCACCACATCAGCCACCGGGGCCAGATCGAGCCGCACACCGGCCGAGGCCATCGACTTGCCCAAAGTAGTCACCTTCGCGGTCAGCGCCGCATCGCTGAGCTTGGCCTGCTGAGCTGCCGAGGGCAGGTTCACAAAACCGGTGCCACGCAATCGCTGCACCAGGCCGCCCTCCTGGTCGGTCGCGATCAGCAACCGCCCGCCACCCAGCTTCTGGATGCTCGCGGTCAGCTTGGCCACCCGTTTGACCCCGCCGTAGTTGTTGCCCATCAGGATCACCGAACCAGCCTTGCTGGCCGTGATCGCCTTGCGCTCGGCCGGGTCCAGGCTGCCCGAAACCCCGACCATCACCAGTTGCCCGGCCTGCTGCTTCAGGCTCATCGCCTGCGCCTGCGCCGCGCAAGCCGCCGCCGGCTCGCTAGCCGTAGCTTGTGCCGATGCCACCGTCGTCGAGCCGTCCGCCTTGGTCGGCTCGGCCGTAGTGACGGCGCAGCCAGCACTACTCAGTAGCGCGACAGATAGCAGCGTCCCCAGCCCGGCGGTGATCTTGGTCATGACTCCACCTCAGCCCAAGGGGGCGCACTAAGCAAGCGCGGCTCAGTCAAGACCGAGGGCGAGCAGGGCGTTTTCGACCACCTCAGGCAAGGCTGGATGAATCCAGTACTGACCCCGCGCCATCGTGGTGGCGTCCAGCCCGGTGCTGATGGCCTGAATCAGCGGCTGGATCAGAATCGAGGCCTGGGGACCAATGATGTGGGCGCCAAGCAGCTTCCCGGTGCCCCGCTCGGCAATCACTTTGGCGAAATGGTCGGTGTCCTCCATCGCCCAGCCGTAGGCCACCCCGCCGTAGTCACGAACGCCGACGACATAGTCGAGGCCCTGAGCCTTACATTCGGCCTCAGTAAGCCCCACACAGGCCACCTGCGGCCCGCTGAACACCGCCCGGGGCACGAACCGGTGATCGCTGGCGATCGGCGCACTGGGGTTCAGCAGGTTGTGCTGGACGACCTTGGCCTCGTGGTTGGCCACATGGCGCAGCTGCCAGGGCGAACTCACATCGCCCAGGGCGAAGATGCCCTCTGCGGTGGTGCGCTGATAGTCATCAACCACCACCCGTCCCGAATCGGCGTCGACCTCCACCCCGGTGCGGTGCAGGTCGAGGGTGTCGGAGTTGGGGATGCGCCCGGTGGTCAGCAGCAGTTGCTCGGCGCCGAAGAAATATTCGATGCCGTCGTCGTCGACCGTCCCGACCTCAAGACCGCGATCGGTGCCCTCCACCGAAGCAAGGTGCTGGCCAAAGCGCAGCGCCACCCGCTGGCTGAGCAGGCTGGCGAAACGATCCGAAATCGCCTGATCGGCGAACTTCAGCATCTGCTGGCCGCGATGCAACACGGTCACTTCAGTACCGAAGGCGGCGAAGATGTGGGCGAACTCTGCGGCCGCCAGGCCGCCGCCGACGATGATCAGCGACTTGGGTAGGGCGGGCAGGCGCATGATCGAATCAGAAGTGTGAACGCGGGCCGCGACCTGCGGGTCAGCCATCCCGGGCACCTCAGGAATCCGCGGACGCGAACCGGCCGCGATCACGAATCGGTCGGCGCTGAACCGGGTTCGGCCGACCTGCACCGTCTTTGGCGCCACGAAGCGCGCCCGATCACGAAACAGGGTGACATTGGCCTGGCTGCGGCGGTACGCCTCGCCAGTTTCGGCCAGCGGATCAATGCGGCCGAAGATCCGGCTGCGCACTTCGTCCCAATGCACCTTGATCGGGCCAGCCTCGATGCCCAGGCGAGCGGCGTCCCGGGCAGCTTCAGCAATGTCGGCGGGGTAGACGAACATCTTGGTCGGGATGCAGCCAGCATTCAGGCAGGTGCCGCCGAACCACTTCTGGCCGTCGACCAGGGCTACCCGCCAGTCGGCGAAGCGCTTGGTGATGATCGTGTTGCCAACACCGGATCCGATCACGCACAAGTCGTAGTCAGCCATGGGCCAATCCTTCCACGCCGCCGTTGACCGCGCTGAGTGCCACCCAGTAGCGAATGTGCGGCCCGCTCAGGCGCCGGGACGGAACCGCCGCTTCTTCGGCGGCACCAGGTCGCCAGCAGGCTCGGCATATTCCGCACCGAGCAGTTGATCACCATCGAAGGTGAAGGTGGTGACGCTGGCCAGTCTGGCTTCACGCTTGCGCGGGTCATGCACCGGTGAGCGTCCCTGCGCCCAACGACGAGCCATCCAGATCGGCAGCTCGTGGGCCACGATCAGCGCCTCACCATCGACTGCCTTTTCGGCGGCGTCGGCCAAGGCCAGCCGCATCCGGGCCAGGATCGAGGGGTACGGCTCGCCCCAGGAGGGTTGCAGCGGGTTGCGTAGCGCCCACCAACTCGATGGCTGCAACAACAGCTGGTTGTACTTGCCGAATGACTTGCCTTCGAAGACGTTGGCGGCCTCGATCACCCGCTCATCGATGTTCACCGTCAGCTCGGGATGCCCTGCGGCGATCGGCGCCATGGTCTCCTGGGCCCGCTGCAACGGTGAGCTGACCAGGTGCACCAGCGGGGCGTCCGCGAAGTACTCGCCCAGCCGTTCAGCCATCTGCTTGCCGAGGTCCGACAGCCCAAAGCCGGGTAGCCGTCCGTAGAGCACGGCGTCAGGGTTGTAAACCTGTCCGTGCCGCACCAGATGGACGATCCTGGGTGCCATTGGTCTCCTCACTTCGCTGTCGCGGCCAACTATAGGCAGCCGGTGTCTGCCTCCAGAGCCAGCTCAGCGTCTGGGTAGCCCACAACGACGTTCCAAGCCAACGCTTGGAACGTCGTGGGTGTTTGGGCGCTACCGGTAGACGAACAGAGCCGGTAGCGGACGGCTCACTTGCCGGCGCGACGGCGCTGGATGCGCGTCTTCTTGAGAAGCTTGCGGTGCTTCTTCTTTGCCATCCGCTTGCGTCGCTTCTTGATGACCGAACCCACTGGCAGGACCTCTTTCGATTCCGACTCCACTTTGGAGCGGCAAGTTTGGTGGCTGTGGGCTGCCTAGCAGCCCTACCGAAACGGCTGGTCAATCCAGCCGACGCACGATCTTACTTCACCGGGGCGGTCGGGCTGAAATCAGCCAGCCTGATAGTAGGAGCCCCGCAGGTAGACGTTGACCGCATGCTCCGGAACTCGGAAGTTTCGGCCGAACCGAACCGCCTCCAAATCACCGGCGTGGATCAGTCGGTAGACCGACATCCGGGAGACTCGCAGTGCTGCTGCAACCTCGGCCACCTTCAGGAACTTGACGTTTCCCAGGGGGGTGACCGAATCGCTCATGGCTGGCTGCTCTCTCCGACGCCGGCCACCGCCATGGTGGCCACTGGACAAAGATAGTGGCAGCGAAGGGGTGCATGTGAACACCTGTCTCGAAGAGATCCAAAACTTTACGCAGACCTGCTCAAAACCTGGACCGCCGGACCGATCCGTGCCAGTCGGAGTCACCGCAGCTAGTGCGTGCAGTCGCCGCCGTCGGGATCATCGACTACACAGATGGCCAGCCCACCGACCGCTTCGAGCAACGTCCAGGAGCCCCGGTCGACCCGTTTTCTGGCGCCGAGGGCCACTAGGCGCTCCACTTCGGCGACCCGATCATCAGTGGCCAGGTGCAGGTGCCCATTCGGTTCGGGAGCCAGCATGCTGGGCTGCAACCGCAGTTCGAGCGCGCCACCTTCGGCCATTCGAGTAGCCAGTGGGTCGGTGCGCCTCATTTTCCACTGACCACCGAGCAACGCCTGCCAGAACTCCACCTCAGCGGCGTAGTCGTCCTGAGGAACGTCGAGGCACAGCTGATCCAGCCGGCTGTGCTGGCCGCCCGGCCAGCTCGCCGCCGGCGGCACCGTCCCGGTGAGAGCGGCGACCAGACAAAAGACCACCCCAGCAGGCGAGTGCAGCACCACATGGCCGGGTTGGCTGCCGTCGACGATTTCGGCACCCAGCCCGACTGCCTGCCCAGCCGATGCCCTTGGGTCATCGACGTGGACGTCCAGGTGCAATCTGGTGAAGCCTTCACCCAGTCGCTGCACCCGCAGATAGGCATCACCGCTCGACGGCACCAAGGTGGCGAACTCGGCGTGCTCACCGCGGGAGTCCGATAGCGCATAGCCCGTGATCGCACTCCAGAACTGGGTCCCGGCGTCAAACTCGGTGGCCGCGAAGTCGATGAACACCGTCAGCCACCTCGGTGGCTGCGGCGTGTTCAAGACCACACGGTTCAAGATGAGGCCAGCTCACGACTCCGGTCACGGGCGGCCTCCATCGCAGTCATGAAAGCGGCCTTCACTCGATGATCCTCCAGTTGGCGCAGCGCCGCCGCCGTGGTGCCGCCAGGGGAAGTAACCCGCTCGCGGAGTTGAGTTGGGTGCGCCCCGGATTCGGCCAACAGTTTGGCCGAGCCGTACATGGTCTGAACGACCAAGGTGGTGGCGATGTCGCGAGGCAGGCCGAGCATCACGCCAGCATCGATCATGGCCTCCACCACGAAGAACAGGTAGGCCGGGCCGGAGCCGGAGATCGCGGTGACCGCGTCCTGGTACTTCTCCGGGACGGTCACCACCTTGCCGACAGCCTCCAACAGGCCAGTGACGAACTCCAGGTTCGCCGCGGTCGCCGCTGAGCCACCCGAAATCGCCGCCATCCCCTCGTCAACCTGGGCTGGCGTATTCGGCATCACTCGCACCACCGGGGTGCCAATCGGCATCACCGCTTCAATCTGGGCGGTGGTCACCCCAGCACACAACGACACCACCAAGGTGCCCGGACGCAGCGCAGCAGCCACCTGCGGCAGCACCTCACCGGTGTCCTGCGGCTTCACCACGACCACCACGGCCTGCGCATCAGCCACCGCCTCGGCAAGCTCGCTGTTGGCGATGCCGTACTTCGCGCTGATCTCAGTCAAGCGGGGCGCATGCCGATCAACCGCGGTGATCTGGGACGGCTCCCAGCCAGCCCGCAACAGGCCAGCGATCAGGGTCTCACCCATCACCCCAGCGCCGACAACAGCTAGTTGTTTCATCGGTTGGCCACCACCTCTGCGATCTGGACGGCGTTGAGCGCCGCGCCCTTGCGTAGGTTGTCCCCCACGACGAACAGCACCAGGCCTTTGCCGTCCGGCACCGATTGGTCGACTCGGATCCGGCCGACGAAGCAGGCGTCCTGGCCAGCACCTTCGCGCGGGGTGGGCACCTCGGACAGCTGTACCCCTGGCGCGGCAGCGAGCAACTCGGTGGCCCGTTCGACGCTGATGGCCGAAGCGAACTCGGCATGGATGCTCAGCGAGTGCCCGCTGAATACCGGGACGCGCACGCAGGTGCCAGCCACCAGCAGCTCCGGCAGGTGCAGGATCTTGCGCGACTCGTGGCGCAGCTTCTGCTCCTCGTCGGTTTCCAACCAGCCATCCTCAACGATGGCGCCGGCCAGCGGCACCACGTTGTAGGCGATCGGGCGCACATAGGGCTTCGGGTCGCCAGCGGCGATCGCAGCGCCGTCCAGCGACAGGCCGCGGGCGTCACCGGCCGCAGCGATCTGGTCGGCCAGCGCCTGCACCCCGGCCACCCCAGAGCCGGAGACGGCCTGGTAAGTGGCCACCTTGAGCCGGGTCAAACCGGCCTCATCGTGCAGCGGTTTGAGCACCGGCATCGCGGCCATCGTGGTGCAGTTCGGGTTGGCGATGATTCCCTTGGGCGGGTTGAGCGTGTCTTCGGGGTTGACCTCGCTGACTACCAGCGGCACCTCGGGATCCTTGCGCCAGGCCGAGGAGTTGTCGATCACGATGGCACCGGCCGCAGCAACCTTGGGGGCGAACTCCCGTGAGGTGCCGCCACCAGCAGAGAACAACGCCAGGTCGAGCCCGGAGAAGTCCGCGGTGGCGGTGTCCTCGACCATGATCTCGGTGCCCTGCCAAGCCAGCTTGGTGCCAGCCGAGCGGGCAGAGGAGAAGAATCTGATCTGATCGACGGGAAAACCACGCTCAGCCAGCAGGGTCCGCATGACCCGGCCGACCTGTCCGGTGGCTCCGAATACTCCAACACGCATGGGGGCAAGCTTACCGGTCGGCCCTCCGCCGACCGGCAGCGGTCAAGGCTGCCGCAACCGGCTCGCCCTACAGCCAGTCGACATATGGCGCCAACAGGGCATACCCGACGAAGGCGAACAGGTCGAGCAGGAAGTGGGCAACCACTAGCGGGCCGACCCGTTTGAAGCGCAGATAGGCCAGCCCGAAGACCAACCCCATCACCACATTGCCGACGAAGCCGCCAAAGCCCTGGTAGAGGTGATAGCTGCCCCGGACGAGCGCGCTGGAGATCAGGACAACCCACAGCGGCCACTTCAGCTGCAGGCCACGAACGAACCAGAAGCCCACCATGATCACTTCTTCGAGCACCGCATTCATCACCGCTAGGCCAATCAACACCGGCACCGTCCACCAGTTTTCGCCCAGATTGGCCGGAGAGACGTTGGTATTGAAGCCAAGCTGTCGGGCCACCAGATAGAACGCGATCCCGGGCAGCCCGATGACCGCCGCCAAACCGAGCCCGCGACTCAAATCGAACCGCTTGCGGGTCAGGTCGAACCCGATTAGCCCAAAGTCGCCGCTGACGCGCAGCAGATAGATCGCCAGCAGGGCCGGTACCAGCGGGAAAGCCATCCCAGCCAGCTGATAAGCCAAGTCGAGCCAGGGGCGGTCCGGGGTGATTGCGGAGTTCATTGAGGTGGTCTGCTGGTTCAGGGGCACATTGCGGGTCAGCTTCTCGATGATCGACAGCACCGAGTAGACCGCCGAGGATCCCAGCGACACCCCCATCACCAACAGCAGTTCGATCCCGGGACGCGAGGGTGGCGCCGCCGAATCCACGGTCGCTGAATGTGGCTCGGCCATTACTGCTCCCCGTCCTGGTTCAGCCCTAGGTGCTGGCGCGCGAAGGCCAGGGTCTGCGTCAAAGCCTGGGTGCGCTCGGCGCGGTTCAGCCCGCGGGTGCTGACCTCCACCACCACCTGGCCACCAAAACCGGTGCGCGCCAATTCCGCCAGCACCAGATCGGGGTGCTGATCGCCCTGGCCAGGCAGCAGGTGTTCGTCGGTGGCCCCGTTGGTGCCGTCAGTCAAATGGACGTGCGCCAGCCGTTCCCCCCAGTAGTGGACCAACTCCAAGGAGGATTGGCGGGCGATGGAAGCGTGGGAGAAATCGAGGGTGAGGTGATCACAGTCGAGCAGGGCTGCGTCCCAGCTGGGGGAATAGGCCCGCACCTCGCCGCCGCCGGGACCGCGCCAGGGGTACATATTCTCGATCGCGTAGATCAGCCCGGTATCTCTTTCCAAACCTCTGATGCCCTTGGTGAACCCAGCGGCGTAACTGCGCTGCCAACGGAAGGGCGGATGCACCACCACCACCTTGGCCCCGAGTTTGGTGGCTGCCTCGGCGGCCCGTTTCAGCTTCTCCCAGGGGTCAGTGCCCCACACCCGCTGCGTCAAGAGCAGAGTTGGGGAATGAATGGCAGTTACCGGCATCTGGTGGTAGTCGGCCAGTTCGGCCAGGGCGTCCGCATCGGCGGAGACGGCGTCCATGCCAACCATGACCTCCACCCCGTCGTAGCCGAGCCGACTGGCCAGCGCGAAAGCTGCGGAGGTGGGCTCGGGATAGACCGAAGAAGAAGACAGCACGACCTGCACCGCAGGTCCGGATGGGCTGGTCACGCCGTCCATGTTAGGCGAGGCAGGCGCTCAACGCCGGGGGCAAATACCCCGGCGAAACGCCTCGATTTCGCGGACGGGCCGGGCTGAGGCAAGAATGTGGACATGCATGTCGATCATCTGACCTTCGCGGTCGGCCCAAAGGGACTGAAGGCGGAGGCGAAACGGCTCGGCGACCTGCTCGGCGACAAGTTCCGCGACGGCGGCTTCCACCCCCGTTTCGGCACCACGAACCGAATCCTGCCGCTCGCCGACGATCGCTACCTAGAGGTCGTCGAAGTGCTTGAGCACCCAGCGGCTGAGAAGGCCGCCTTCGGGCAGGCCGTGCGCGCCCGCTCCGAAATCGGCGGCGGTTGGATGGGCTGGGTGGTCTCGGTTGACGACCTCACTCCGTTCGAGACCCGACTTGACCGCCAGGCCGTCTACGGCTCGCGGCATTTCCCCGACGGACGCCTGCTGGAATGGGAACAGCTCGGGGTCCGTGGGCTGCTCGCTGACCCACAGCTGCCCTACTTCATCAAGTGGAACTCTGATCACTCGGTGCTGCCCAAAGCCCTGCCCGGCACCATCCGGCTGGTCGAGATCGAAGTCGCTGGCACCCGCGACCGCGTCGAGGAATGGCTCGGGATCGGTCTCGACGACGTGTTCGACGGCGTCGGCGTCAAGTTCACCTCCCCTAACGGCCAGCCCGGTATCGAGGCGGCCACTTTCGAAACCACGTCAGGTCTGGTTCGCATCTGAGCCTTAGCCACGATGGCGGACGGTGGGTTATCCCGCCGTCCGCCATTGCTGTCAGAGGCGCCGATTAACCTCACCGGCATGGCGAAGTCCCCGAACCTGTATCAATGCTCCGAATGCGGCTGGACGACACCGCGTTGGGTCGGCCGCTGCGGCGAATGCCAGGCCTGGGGCAGCGTCGCTGGCGCCGCCGCCCCGCGGGGCCGAGTCGCCTCGACCACCCCTGGCAGGCCAGCGCTGCCGATTAGCCAAGTAGACCTAAACGAGGCCAGGGCGCTGCCCACGGGGCTGGGTGAACTCGACCGGGTGCTCGGCGCTGGGCTCACCCCTGGCGCGGTGGTCCTGTTGGCTGGCGAGCCGGGCGTGGGCAAGTCAACCCTGCTGCTCGAGGTGGCCGCACGTTGGGCCCGCCTGGGTCGACGCACCTTGTACGTCAGTGCGGAAGAATCAGCCGCCCAGGTGCGGCTACGAGCCGAGCGCACCGGCGCGGTGGACGATTCGCTTTATCTGGCCGCCGAATCCGATCTGGCCACCGTCCTGGGCCAAGTGGAGCAACTCGCTCCTGACCTATTAGTGCTGGATTCGGTGCAAACCGTTGGCGTCCCCGGCGCCGAAGGCGTGCCTGGTGGCGTCGCCCAGGTGAAAGAGGTGACCGCAGCCCTGGTGCGAGTGGCCAAACAGCGGGCGATGCCAGTGATGCTGATCGGGCACGTCACTAAGGAGGGCACCGTCGCAGGGCCGCGCACTCTGGAGCATCTGGTCGATGTGGTGCTCACCTTCGAAGGTGAAAGCCATAGCGGTTTCCGCATGCTCCGGGCCTCAAAGAACCGCTTCGGACCGGCCGACGAGGTCGGTTGTTTCGAACTTACCGAGACCGGCATCGGTGAGGTCACCGATCCGAGTGGGCTGTTCACCTCGCTGCACAGCGAACCGGCCCCTGGCACCTGCTTGAGCATTTCGTTGGCTGGCCGGCGGCCGCTGCTGACTGAAGTGCAGGCCCTAGTGGCGCCAAGCGCCGCTCCGGTGCCGCGGCGGATCACAAACGGCCTTGATTCCAGCCGGGTGGCAATGATTCTGGCGGTCCTTCAACGCCGCGCGGGCGTGCGCCTGCACACCAAGGAGGTTTACGTCTCCACGGTCGGCGGGGTCAGGGTGAGCGATCCGGCTGCTGATCTCGCGACCGCGGTCGCAATCGCGTCGGCCGCGTACGACCACTGCTTCGTTCGCCCGGTAATTGCGCTGGGCGAAGTCGGGCTATCGGGCGAGTTGCGCCGCATCCCGGCCACCGGCCGCCGGCTGGCTGAGGCCGCCCGGCTCGGGTTCAAGGTGGCATTGGTGCCGCCAGGAAGCGGCCAAGTGGTGCCGGGGCTTCGCGTCGTCGAAGTCTCGGGTGTGGCCAACGCCCTACAGGTCCTGGGGTTGCGGGCGCGTAAGGACCGCCCTGATACCTCAGCCCCGGCCAGATTGAGCATCGCCGAGGCTGGCTAGCCTCGGCGATCAGTTGGCCGAAATCGTCATCACGAAGCGGACTGGCGCGGCACCAGTGAAAGTAGCCGTGCCGACGTAGGTCCCGGCTGCCACCGCGTCTTTGGTGGTCTTACAGCTGGCCTTGGAACGCTTTCCGGGCCAGTTGATATCGAAAACGTAGGCCTGGTTGGGGGTGAGCGTCAGCCTCTTGGCTGGCACCCAGGCAGCGCAATCTGCGGTGGTCCAGATCCGATCCTTGCCACTGGTGACCACCACGGAGAAGGTTGAAGCCGAGACCGACAGCACACAGCCGAGGGAGCTGTTGTTGGTAATCGAGACTTTGAACGGTTGCGCCGCCCCAGACTTGAGTTTCTGGAACCCGGCCAAGCCCACTCGAAGGTTCGCCGGATCGCAGGCTTGCGGTCCGGTCGGCGTCGCAGGAGCACTCGGTTTGGCCGAACTCGGCGCGGGCGGGGGCACCGCTGCCGACGTCGGAGCGGATGCGGTCAACGCCGTCGACTGCGGCTGGGCCAGCGGCGTTTCCTTCGGCCACACCAGCCAAATGACGGCCGCCAGCACCGCGGCAAAGATGACCACGACCACCAGGCGCCGCCGCCAGTAGACCTGCGGCGGCTCCGAGCCCGTGGGATGAAGCAACGAACTCATGGGTTCAGGCTAAGTCGGCAAGTGGCGCGGCAGACTTCACCACGCCGCACCGGGACCTCCGGCGATCACACCCACGTCGGACAGCAGCTAGATTTGAGTGACGATGAACTTCGGATCGAGGAAGCAATGACCGAGCAGAACCCACCCACCGACGCCGCAGCCGGCGCGGAGCCGACTGTGCCCCTGGTCCCTGCGCAGGGATACAGCCAGCCGGACGTGCCCCCGCTGGAGCCGACCACGGTCGACCCCTTCGGCTCGGCTGGTAGCGGCGGCAGCTACCCGGACTTCAGCTACGACGGCCCAGCGCTGAGCGAGTCGACGCCAGCATCGGCCATCGACCCAAATCCGTTCCCAGCGGCCTCGAACTACGCCCAACCGACCGTCCCGGCCGCCGCTAGCTACGCCGACCCCTACCGGCCAGCACAGGCTTCCTACAGCGAGCCGGCGCCCGCCCAGGATCCCTACCTGGCGTCCGCCGCGCCGCCAGCCCAGTACCAGCAGTATCCGGTCGCGCAGACTCCGTTGCACGACCCGGTGGCCTACGACTACGGCTATGCCGCCATGGGCGCCCCGGTGGCCGACCATCCCAACGCGATCCCGTCGTTGATCCTGGGCATTGTCGGCTTCTTCTTCCTGCCGATCCTCTGCCCGGTGGGCTGGGTCCTGGCGGCTAAGGGACGCCGTGAGGTGGCCGCGAATCCCGGTCGGTGGGCAAATGGCGGCACTCTCACCGCCGGCTGGATTATCAGTCTCATCGGCACCGCGCTGTGGGGACTGTTCATCCTCTTCTTCTTCGGGATCTTCGCTATTGCGCTCGTGGGCGTGGGCCTGTCCTGACCCAGCAATCAAGAAGCGGCCCCGGTTCCGAGTGGAACCGGGGCCGCTTCTTCTTGGTTTAGGAGGTCTGGCCCAACTCTGCGGTAGGCAGATCCGGCACCGCGTGCTTGGTCTCACCGGTGAAGGTGAAAGCCAGCTCGGAGCCTTCTGGAGCGACATCGACAACCACAATCTGGCCGGACTTGACCTCAGAGAACAGAATCTTCTCCGCCAGGATGTCTTCGATGTCGCGCTGGATGGCCCGTCGCAACGGACGCGCACCCAACACCGGGTCGAAGCCACGCTTGGCGATCAGAGTCTTGGCAGCCGGCGTTAGCTCGATGCCCATGTCCCGATCCCGCAGCCGATCCTCGATCTCGGCGATCATCAGGTCCACGATGCGTTCGATGTCGGCCGTGGTGAGCTGATGGAAGACCACGATCTCGTCCACCCGGTTCAAGAACTCCGGCCGGAAGTGCTGCTTCAGTTCGTCTGAGACCTTGGCCTTCATCTTCTCGTAGCTGCCTGCTTCATCGGAGCTCTGGCTGAAGCCCAGGTTCACCGACTTAGAGATGTCGCGGGTGCCAAGGTTGGTGGTCATCACGATCACCGTGTTCTTGAAGTCGACCACCCGGCCCTGAGCGTCGGTGAGTCGACCCTCGTCCAAGATCTGCAACAGCGAGTTGAAGATGTCGGGGTGGGCCTTCTCGATCTCGTCAAACAGGACCACACTGAACGGCTTGCGGCGCACCTTCTCAGTGAGCTGGCCACCCTCCTCGTAACCCACATAGCCGGGCGGGGAGCCGAACATCCGCGAAGCGGTGTGCTTCTCGGAGTACTCGCTCATGTCGAGGGTGATCAGGGCGTCTTCGTCACCGAAAAGGAACTCGGTGAGCGCCTTGGTCAACTCGGTCTTACCAACCCCGGAAGGACCGGCGAAGATGAACGACCCGCTGGGCCGCTTGGGATCCTTCAGCCCAGCCCGGGTACGCCGGATCGAACGAGAAAGCGCCTTGACCGCGTCGTGCTGGCCGATGTAGCGCCGACCGATCTCCTCCTCCATCTTCAGCAGCCGCGAGGACTCTTCCTCGGTCAGTTTGAAGACCGGGATTCCGGTCGAGCTTGAGAGCACCTCGGCGATCGCCTCTTCATCGACCTCGGCCGGAACGTCCTGGTCACCGGACTTCCACGCCTCTTCCTTCTCGGCTCGAGCCACCGTCAGTTTGCGCTCATCGTCGCGCAGCCGGGCAGCCACCTCGAAGTCCTGGGCGTCAATGGCAGCCTCTTTCTGCAAACGGACGGCCGCAATCTTCTCGTCAAACTCGCGCAGATCCGGCGGCGCAGTCATCCGACGAATGCGCAGCCGGGCGCCGGCCTCATCGATCAGATCAATCGCCTTGTCCGGCAAGAAGCGGTCGGAGATGTAGCGGCTGGCCATCTGGGCCGCGGCAGTGAGCGCCCCATCAGTGATGGTGATCCGGTGGTGCGCCTCGTACCGATCACGAAGCCCGCGCAGAATGTCGATGGTCAGCGCAATCGACGGCTCAGCGACCTGGATCGGCTGGAAACGTCGCTCTAGAGCGGCATCCTTCTCGATGTGCTTGCGGTATTCGTCCAAAGTCGTGGCGCCAATGGTCTGCAACTCCCCGCGCGCCAACATGGGCTTCAAAATCGAGGCAGCATCAATCGCACCTTCGGCCGCACCTGCACCGACCAGGGTGTGGATCTCATCGATGAACAGCACCACGTCACCGCGGGTCTTGATTTCCTTAAGCACCTTCTTCAGCCGCTCTTCGAAATCACCGCGGTAGCGCGAACCGGCCACCAGCGCGCCAAGGTCCAACGTGTAGATCTGCTTATCCCGCAAGGTCTCTGGCACATCGCCACGCACGATCGCCTGACTCAAACCTTCGACGACGGCGGTCTTACCAACGCCTGGTTCGCCAATCAACACCGGGTTGTTCTTGGTGCGCCTGGAGAGCACGGTCATCACGCGCTCGATTTCCTTCTCCCGGCCGATGACCGGATCGAGCTTGTTTTCCCGCGCAGCCTGGGTCAAGTTACGCCCGAACTGATCCAGGATGGTCGCGGCCGAGGCTGCGGGGCCGACGTCGGGTGCACCTGAGGTGGCAGCTTCCTTGCCCTGATAGCCACTCAGCAACTGCAATACGGTGCTGCGCACCCGGTTTAGATCGGCGCCGAGCTTGATCAGCACCTGCGCTGCGACCCCCTCACCCTCACGAATCAGCCCGAGCAGGATGTGCTCGGTACCGATGTAGGGGTGATTGATCTGCAGCGCCTCGCGCATCGAGAACTCCAGCACCTTCTTGGCGCGTGGAGTGAAGGGAATATGGCCGGTGGGTGCCTGTTGTCCCTGCCCGATGATTTCCTCGACCTGTTCGCGAACCGCTTCCAGGGAGATCCCCAGGGATTCCAGAGCCTTCGCCGCGACGCCTTCACCCTCATGAATCAGCCCGAGCAGCAGGTGCTCAGTACCGATGTAGTTGTGGTTGAGCATCCGCGCCTCGTCTTGAGCGAGCACGATCACTCGACGGGCGCGGTCGGTGAACCGATCGAACATGCGTGGGACTCCTTAGTCGAGCTGCGGCGAACCCCGGGACGCTGACCTTTGCGGACCGCGCATCCAGTGCTATCAGTCTAGTTAACGCCAGCCCAACGCGAAGAAGTCCCGTGTTCGCCCCCGGCTCAATCAATCTGAGCCGGGGGCCACGGTCATGCTCAGCTGTGCGCGCGCTCGTAAGCTTCGCGAACCTCGGCCGAAACTCGGCCACGGCTGGAAACCTGCATGCCCTGGGCAATCGCCCAGGCGCGAATCTCGGTGGCGGCGGTTCCACCGGACTTGCGACGACCCGACCCCTGCCGGCGGGCGCTGCGATCGCGCTCCCCTGCGGCAATGAACGGTGCGAATGCGTCGCGGAGCTTGCGGGCGTTGGCAGCAGACAGGTCGATCGAGTATGCGATGCCATCCAATGCGAACGAGATTGTCTCGTCAGCTTCACTACCGTCAAGGTCGTCGGTGTGGATGACCTGAACTCGCTTGGCCATGTCGGTCCTTTCGATTCGGCTACCGGGAGACGGTAGCAAATTGGCTCCCCAATGCGTTCTGGAAGCATATACCTTAGGTAGCTATTCGCAAGCCAACTTCTGAATCTTGGTGCTTTGTTTCATCCTTGCCAAGCGGCAAGTTCCGGCTTGGGGTAACGGTCACATAAGCGGAAGTCCGGAGTACGGTGTTCACGAAAATCGACCATCCAAAGCAACCTGGGTTTGGTAAGTAGTTTTGCACCAAAGTGCACAGACGCACTCACAGACTGCACGATCTCGCGTGCTTCTGGGTGCCATCCGACAGCTATTTCAAGCCTCACTGGACTCCGGCGTAAACGACATCGCACCCGACCGTTGGGTCGGGTGCGATGCTTAGTTGTCGCCTCAAGCGTGCTTGCGCTGCTCCACCTGGCGCACTGGCGGATTGGCCAGGGCTGCCAGCTGAATGACGGTCGGAAAACCGTCCTCGGTCCACAAATCGTGACTTGCAGTGTCAGCGATCTCGCGTACCGGCAGAGGTACCACATCCGCGTCAAGGGCGGCCTGAACGGCGTTCAGGCTCTCACGCACAGTGGTGAGTTCAAGCGTCCGCTGATTGAGTTCGAACTGCAGCGCGATCTTGTCACCGCGAAGCCGGGAGGCCTCACGGGCAAGAGTCGCCGACTCCGAGCGGGTCTCAGCGAGTTGATGGACTAGTACTTCATTACGTGAGCTCAACAGCTTCACAATGCCGAGGTGCTGCCGACTCGCTTGCTGCATCAATTCGGAGGCACGTTTGGCATCATCACGCTGTTCAGCTTGTAGCGTCGTTCGGGTCGTCCTTACTTCTCGCCATCCGAAGGTGGCAGCAAGGACACCGCCAGCAACTGCCAGCACCAAACCGATGGGCAACCACACCCCACCGAATCCAGCAACAACTGCAGCAACTGCCGAACCGAGCAACGAGAGCCGCGTGAAGCGGCGGCGCGGGGAAGGTATCGCTTTCCTCGAAGCGGCTACGGGTAACACGTCGCAGAGTCTAGTCGGGGCTCCCCGGACTTCTCGGAAGGCCCTTCGGCGTGGCGTCCCCGCTAGGGGGACCGGGGATTCGGCAGGAACGCTCCAGAATTGCACCGCCAATAGCCAAGCCGATTGCGCCAACTGCGGCCACCGCGGAACTGATTACCCGCTCTCTGGCCAGCTCTGCGGCCAACCTGTTCAGGAAGTACCCGAACACCACCGCATAGCCGGCAGCCATCCCCGCACCGGCCAGCAGGCAAGTCTTCCCGAGCACCAACAAGGTCACAGCCCGCACTGGCGGGACGGGCTCGCGTCGCACCTGAATGCGCCGATGAGTCGACCACGCCGCGAAGCCAACCGAGACCGCCAAAACAGCAATGGCCCCCGATCCGATCATCGGCAGCGCTGGCAACGGCCAACCGAGTCGATCTGGCACATCGAAGATCAACCAGCCAGTGCCCGCGCCGATCAGGACGGCCGCGACGACCGACTGCCAGCCCGTGGGCGCAACCGTGCCCTGAGGCTCAGAATCGGGCATTACTCAACTCGCAGGTCAGCCCGACGCCGCACGCCAGTCACATCCACCCCGGCTACCAGGTCGGCGATTTTGCCCTGGCCAACAATCTCCGCATCAGGCCTCAGCTCCAGCCACGGCACCAGCACGAAGCCGCGCTCGTGGGCCCGCGGGTGCGGCAGCGTGATGAAGTCGTTGTTGATCTGCCGGTCATCGACGGCGATCAGATCCACGTCCACGGTGCGGGGCCCGCCGGGCACTTCACGGACCCGCTCAAACGCATCCTCGATGGCCAGGGCGCGCTCCAACATCACCATCGAAGCCAGTGAGGAAGAAGTGACCACCACCAGATTCAAGAAGTCCGGTTGATCCAGCGGCCCGACCGGCGTCGTTTCGTAAACCGAGGAGATGCCGGTCACCTCTAAGCCTGGGGTCGTGCGCAGGTGTTTGACTGCGCCTTGCAGGTACTCAAACCGATCCCCGAGATTGGAACCGAGTGAGAATACTGCCTCCCGCAGCGGGCTCATCCCAGATAGGACGTCGATATCTAGGTAGTCATCGCTCATTGCTGGCTCCTACGGGTGATTGTCACGCTGACGCCGGTGACGGGAACGGGCATTGGTGCTTGAGGTTTGTGGACGGTCACCTCGACCGCCTCGATTCTCACATCGGCCAGGCAGGTTGCCGCGACCCGCTCGGCCAGGGTTTCGATCAGATCCACCGAACCAGTGCTCGCGGTTTCGGCGATAGCTGCCGCCAGTACTGAATAGTCGACGGTAGTGGCCAACTCATCACTGTCTGGACGCGGCCGCAGGCTGGCTTCGACGTCGATCAGGAAAGGTTGCGGTCGCAACTTCTCTTCCGGATAGACCCCATGGGCAGCGTCCACTCGAATTCCGGTAAGCCGGATTCGGTCTGCCACTGCCATCGCCTCGCCTCCTTGGCGAACCATAGCCGCTCAGCGGCGCTGCCACATCCCCGCGACCAGGATCGCATCGAGTTGTGGACGCACGGTGTGCGTGCGCACCCCCCAAACCCCAGTAGCGGCCAGTAGCGCGGTCAAAGCGGTGGTCGCATCGTCACGTTTCTTTGGCGGGCGGGCACCGTCGGCATCGGCCAGCAGTTCCCCAAGGAAGCGCTTCCGGGACGTGCCCACCAGAATCGGTAGTCCCAAGCGGTCGAACTGGTCGAGCTCACGCAGCAGCGTCCAGTTTTGTTCCACGGTCTTGGCGAAGCCCAGCCCCGGATCGATCACCAACCGGGACGCTTTGATGCCAGCAGCTTTCGCCGCCGTCACCCGATCAGACAGCTCGGCGATTACTTCGGCAACAACGTCTTGATAGACAGCCCGCTGCTGCATTTCGGCCGAATGGCCCCGCCAATGCATCGCCAGGTAGGCGCAATCCAGGTCGGCGACGGTCGCTAGCATCTGCGCGTCAGCCAAACCCCCAGAGACGTCGTTGACCAACACGGCGCCAGCCGCCACGGCCGCCGCCGCAACTTCTGACCTGGTGGTGTCAACTGAGACCGCCACCCCGGCTGCGGCCAGCCGCTCCACCACCGGCAGGACCCGCGCCAGTTCGGCGTCCAGATCGATCCGGCCAGCGCCCGGACGGGTCGACTCGCCACCAACGTCCACCAAATCGGCGCCTTCGGCCGCCAGCACCAAGCCGCGGGCCACCGCAGCATCGGCATCGAGGAAGTCGCCCCCGTCAGAGAACGAGTCAGGGGTGACATTCAGCACCCCCATCACCAGGGTGCGTCCGGGACGCGGCAGTTTGCTCACCAGCGAAGCCTAGCCAAACTCACCTGGCCGCCGGATCGCGGCCACCGATGCCAATCAGCTCAGCTTCGAGTGGGACAACGACGGCTTGCCCTTGCCCAGGAAGAAGATCCCGGGGTAGCCGCGGGTCCAGAATCGGTGGCTCGGATTGTTCTTCAAGGTCGAGTATTCGATCCGCAGCTTGCCGGTTCGATTGTTGCTCACGAAGAAGATGGCGCCACCGCCCTCCACCGCGTCGTTGTTCTGAATCACGGTGCCACCGATTCGGATGTTGAACTTGTTGCCGTCGGCATAGATCGCGCCGCCGCTGCCGCCGCCGGGGGTGCCCGATCGCTTGGGGTTGGCGCCCTTGCCGATCGCCTTGTTGTTAGTGAACAAGCTGTTCAACACCACCCAGGACACCCCGATGCTGCTGAGCGCGCCACCATTTGAACATCTCCCGCCATCGAAGGTGCTGGCAGTCACGTAGGCCGGCTTGTTCTTGTATTGGCTAAGCACCCGAATCGCGGCACCGCCCAAATCCGGACCCGTCGAATCGCAGGTGTTGCGGACGAAGGTGGAGTTCACCGCGGTGAAGCGGCCGCCGCGCACGAAGATCGCTCCGCCGCCACCGCCTTCGGCGCGCTGCCCAGTGGAGTTGCCGTCAGCAAAGGTCAGGTTCTGCACTACCAGCCGCGGGTACTGCTGGTTCTGGCAGTGCGAGGTCGTCCAAACCTGGGCCTGGTCGCAGGTGTTCTGGTAGAGGATCCGTCGCTTCTTATCGCCGCTGAGGGTGACCTTTCCGCCACCATCAAGCACCACCAGTTTGCTGGTGTTGCGCACTTTGGCAGTGGCCAGCATGGTGATCGTTACCGGGTCTGGGCCGCAGTTGAAGGTAATGATCCCGCCCTTGGCTACCGCAGCCACCACCGCGGCCGAGGTGCAGCTGGCAGGCGTGCCGCTGCCGATCACCCGGTTTGGCTTGGTGGACTTCACCGGTCGCCCATAAGACGGCACCTTCATTTTGCCTTTGGGATTGCCCGCGGTGGCGGTGAACTGCGTCGCCGTGGTGGTCGCGGTTTGGGCTGGCGTGGCCGGGGCCTGCGGCGTGGAGGTCACCGGCGAGCCGCCATCGGTGGTGGGTCCCGCCACCACCGCCCCCGAAGGAGCGGCACAGGCCGACAAGGAGACCATGGTGGCTATCGCGACTACCAACACACGAGGAGGGGTACGCATCATTCCCCAGACAGTAGTGCGCTGGCCCCGCCAGCGACAGGGGGACAACGCGCCGGTGGTACTACGCGGGTGCCGAGCCAGCTCAGCCGATGATCAGGCTCATCACTTCGGCCCGGGTGGCCGGGTTGGCCATCACCCCGCGGACGGCGCTGGTGACGGTCTTCGCACCGGGCTTTCGCACCCCGCGCATCGTCATACACAAGTGCTCAGCCTCAATCACCACGATCACGCCACGGGCGCCCAGATGCTCCACCAGGGCGTCGGCGATCTGCGAGGTCAGCCGCTCCTGTACCTGCGGGCGCTTGGCGAACGCGTCCACCAACCGGGCCAGCTTGCTGAGGCCGGTCACCCGGCCATGACTTGGGATGTAGCCGATGTGCGCCACCCCAGTGAACGGCAGCAGGTGATGCTCGCAGATACTCCACAGCTCAATGTCGCGCACCAGGACCATCTCGTCGTGGCTCAACTCAAAGGTCGTCGAAAGCACTTCGGCCGGATCGGCGTCCAGGCCGGCGAACACCTCCGCATAGGCCCTAGCCACTCGCGCGGGGGTTGCCAACAACCCGTCTCGATCTGGATCCTCACCGATGCCGATGAGGATTTCGCGCACCGCGGCAGCCACCCGCTCCTGGTCTACTGCCATGACTTAGGCCCCCGGCTGTTTGGGGGCATCCCCTCCGATGCCCTGATCCCCTGGGTACAGCGGCGGGTAGGCCGGCGGCGCCTGTTCGGGCATTGGGTATGGCGAGGGGTAGCCCGGGTAACCCGGCATCAAACCGGCTGGCGGCAGCGCCGGATCCGGGGGCGTCGGTCGCTCCGGCGGATCAATCGGCGGCACGTCGCTGGGCTTGCGGGTCTCCGAGCCCGTCCAGGCCGCCCGCTTCGGCCAACGCCGCAGCGGCTCGAAAATCTTGGCCACCTGCTCCTTGTCGAGGGTCTCCTTCTCGAACAACTGCCGCACCAACTCGTCCAACACATCACGGTTGGCAGTGAGGACGTCGAAGGCCTCCTGGTGGGCGGTGGAGATCAGCTTGGAGACTTCAGCGTCCACCTGACCGGCGATCGCCTCGGAGTAGGTGCGCGAATCGCTGGCGTAGCTCATCCCCAGGAACGGTTCGCGGTCACCCGAGCCGTACTTGACCGCGCCGAGGGATTCAGTCATGCCGAACTCGGTGACCATCGCCCGGGCCAGCTTGGTGGCCTTCTCGATGTCGTTGCTGGCACCCGTGGTCGGGTCGTGGAAGACCAGCTCTTCGGCGGCCCGTCCGCCCATCATGTAGGCCAGCTGATCGAGCAGCTCACCGCGGGTCTGGGAGTACTTGTCGTCGTCGGGCATCACCATCGTGTAACCCAGCGCCCGGCCGCGCGGCAGGATCGTCACCTTCTGCACCGGGTCAGTTGCTGGCATTGCCGCGGCCACCAGGGCGTGTCCGCCCTCGTGGTAGGCAGTGATCAACAACTCACGCTCGTTCATCACTCGGCTGCGCTTCTGCGGACCACCGATAACCCGATCAATGGCCTCGTCCAACTCCGGCTTGCCGATGAACCGCAGGTTCATCCGGGCGGTAAGCAGGGCCGCCTCATTCAGCACATTGGCCAGATCGGCACCAGTGAACCCGGGCGTGCGCTTGGCCACCGTCGCCAAGTCGACGTCGGTGCCGATTGGCTTGTTGGCCGCATGGACGCGAAGAATCTGCAGCCGGCCCTTCATGTCCGGCGCCTCGACCGGAATCTGCCGGTCGAAGCGACCCGGGCGCAGCAGCGCCGGGTCGAGAACATCAGGTCGGTTGGTCGCGGCGATCAGCACCACACCGCCGCGCACATCGAACCCGTCCATCTCGACGAGTAGCTGGTTCAGGGTCTGTTCGCGTTCGTCATGGCCGCCGCCCATACCGGCGCCGCGGTGCCGTCCGACGGCATCAATCTCGTCGATGAAGACGATCGCTGGGGCGGCTTCCTTTGCCTGCTCGAACAGATCACGTACGCGGGAGGCGCCGACGCCCACGAACATCTCCACGAAATCCGAACCAGAGATCGAGAAGAACGGGACGCCAGCTTCGCCGGCCACTGCGCGGGCCAGCAGCGTCTTGCCGGTGCCGGGGGGTCCGTAGAGCAGCACACCCTTGGGGATCTTCGCGCCGACCGCAGTGAACTTGCCTGGCTCGGAAAGGAACTCGCGGATCTCCTGCAGTTCCTCGATGGCCTCTTCACAGCCAGCCACGTCAGCGAAGGTGGTCTTGGGGGTGTCCTTGCTGGCCAGCTTGGCTTTCGACTTGCCAAACCCGAGCACCCGGTTGCCGCCGCCCTGGACGTTGTTCAGCATCAGGAAGAACAGGATTCCGATGATCAGGAAGGGCAGCACGCTGAACAGGAAGGTGCTCCAGAAGTTCGGCTGGGCCGGCTCGCTCAGGTAGCGGTCGAGCATCCCAGCGTTCACCCGGGCATTCAGCCGATCGATCAGTTGCTGGTTCTGCGGCGGGATCCAGGTTGACTTGTACTTCAGCGGCACCGCGTCCTTGGTGGTCACCTTGATGGTCTGGTCGCCATCGTTGATGACCACTTCGGTCAGTGGGGTGTCGGAGTTGATGAGTTGGACGATCTCAGAGGTCGGCTTTGCCACAAACCCGTTGGCATTGCCCACGACCTCGAAGATGATCGCGATCCCCAAGAAACCCAGGACAACCCACAAGATCGGGGATCGGAAGATCCGGGAAAAGTTCATAGCCAGCTTTCGTCAAGCATCGAGCACGAGCAAGTAGACGATACCGAACCGGGCAACTCCCCCGCCGAAGGTCAGCTGTAGACGTGCGGCGCCAGAATGCCCACGTCGCGCAAATTGCGGTAGCGGCCGGAGTAGTCCAGCCCGTAGCCGACAACGAACTTGTTGGGCAGGTCGAAGCCGACGTATTTCACGTCCACCTCGATCTTCATCGCTTCCGGCTTGCGGAACATGGTCATGATTTCCAGACTCGCCGGGCTGCGGGAGGCCAGATTCTGCATCAGATAGGTGAGCGTCAGCCCGGTGTCGATGATGTCTTCCACCACCAGCACGTGGCGCCCGACGAGGTCAGTCGACAGATCCTTCAGGATTCGCACGACCCCCGAAGAGTGCGTACCCATCCCGTAGGACGAGATCGCCATCCAGTCCATCGCGCAATCTATGTGCAGCGCCCGGGACAGATCGGCCATCACCATCACTGCACCGTTAAGCACTCCCACCAGCAGCGGGTTCTTGTCGACGTAGTCGCGGTCTATCTCCGCGGCCACCTCGGCGAGCCGGGCATTTATCCGGTCGGAGGTGTAGAGGACTTCAGAGAGGTCGGCGGCAACATCAACAGCATCCACGCCGCACAACCTACCCTGCTCTGCGGTGCATCAGTTGCCGACCGCCCGTAGTGAGCCCTGGCTTCGACTCACCCGAAGCCCGGGGATTTCCACCCAGCGCTGCCCGTGCCAGTCGGTGACCAATGCGGTCACGGCGGCCAAATGGGCCGCACCCACCTCAGCAGCTCCGCAGGTGAACAACCAGGCCCGCAACACCCGCGAGCGCAGCGCCGGAGCCAGTTGGGCCAGTCGCGCGCAATCGAGCAGGTCAGCCGCCGGCTCACCCAACTCGGCCGCGGCCAGCTCATCGAGCAGGTCGGCGTCCGCGCGGGCCAGGGCCGCCGACCGTGCCAGAGCTTCAGCCACCCCGGGACCCAGTTCGGCCTCCAACATTGGCAACACTCGCTGCCGCACCCGGACGCGGGAGAATCGATCTTCGCTGTTGTGGGGATCAATCCAGGCCACCAACCCCAACTCGGCACAAGCCGCCTCGGTGACCTGACGGCGCAGGCCGAGCAGTGGCCGGTGGAAGCGCCCCCGGACCGCAGGCATGCCAGCCAACGAGCGGGGCCCCGATCCTCGGGCCAAGCCCAACAGCACCGTCTCAGCCTGGTCGTCGAGAGTGTGGCCGAGCAACACCAGTTCGGAGCCGGCAGCGGCAGCCTCCAGGGCGGCATAGCGGGCCGCGCGGGCGGCAGCCTCAGGGCCGGACGCGTTCGCCACCACTACCGCCGACACCACCGCGGCGGGCAGGCTCAACTTGGTGGCGAGCTGTTCGACGACACCAGCGGCCACCTGGGCCGAGCCCTCCTGCAGCCCATGATCGACCACCACCGCCCGGACGTCAGTACCCCGCCGATCACCGAGGACGGCGGCCGCAGCCGCCAGCGCCAGCGAATCCGGACCTCCGGAGCAAGCCACTAGCAGCGGCGCTGAAGGCAGATTCGACAGCGCCTGGACCAGCTGCAGCGTGGCGGGGCCGAGCGCACGACGCGCCATTGAGGACCTAGATCCGATGCAGCCAGCGCTGCGGGTCGCGGAGCTCTTCCAGGCTGGGCAGCAGTCCGGGTGCGGCGAAGGCCTGGTTCAAGGTAGGCACGTCGGCGGCCTCGATCACTGCCCGGCAGAACGCAGCACCCTCGCGGTACTGGGCGTATTTCAGGTCGAAACCGAGCGCTTTCTGCACCCAGGAGAACCAGCCGGCGTTGGTGCGCCGCCGCTCGAAGGCCGCCCGAATCGAGGAGTAGCTGGGCACGACATCGGCGCCGACCCGATCCATCATCACGTCGGCGTGTCCTTCAAGCAGCGACATCACCGCGGTGGCCTGATCGAAGGCCTGCCGCTGGGCCGGCGAACCGATCAGCCGACGCGAGATCGTGGCGTCTTCGGCCTGCCAACCGAACTTGAGCTCGTCGCCGTCCAACAACTCGCCGATCAGGCCCAGCAGGTGCTCGCGCAACCAGGGGGCATGTCCGAACTGGAAGCGATGGGTCTCCTCATGCAAGCAAACCCAGAGGCGGAAGTCAGCCGGAACTACGCCCAGGTCCCGCTCGACGGCCACCACGTTAGGCGCCACCAGCATCAATCGAGTGGGTTGGTAGAACGGATCGAACTGGCCAAGGATCCGGGTGGCGATCGCCGCGAAAACCACCCCGGCCTGGCCACCGAGTGCCATGGCGCGCGCCTTGGCCCAACTCGAATCAGCTTCCTCCGGCGCGCCTGCGGCACCCTCCAGCAAAGCCTGAGCCGATTGGGTGCACGCCTTCAACCAGCCAGCGCGGTCGACCACCAGCACTTGCGCTGGCGTCGGTGCGGCCAGCTCGGTTACCTCAGCCACATGCCCGGTGGCCGCAGCGGCAGCCTGGCGCAATTGGGTAACGGTCTGTTCGATCTCTGCTGGGTCCAGTCGGGGGCCGGCCGGGAGCACCATCGCTCCAGCGGTTACGGCTGCGTCCCAATCCACTGCGGGAAGTTGCTGCATGGGTTCAGCTTAGGAGGCCCGTCGAGGCCAACCCCACGCGCCGCCCAGGTGGGCAGCAGGTCGTCAGCGACACGAACAGGTGATGGTGGCCGCAGCCGTGCGGTCCAACCAGTTGTAGAGCCGGGTGTAGCTGACCGGCTTGCTGGTGTTGGCAAGCTCAGCGAACACCAGCCGGGCACCATCCTTGGTGGTCAGATAGCCGACCAGGCCAGCCACTCCGCGCAGGGTGCCGGTCTTGGCGTGGACGTTGTGCCGACCGGCCTTCTCCGACTTATCGTCGAACCGCCTGGCCAAGGTGCCGGTTTCCCAGGCCACCGGCAACCCGGCGGTCACCGGCACGTAGGTCGGCTCAGCCAGCGCGGTACGCATCGCTTTGGCGAGAGTCTCGGTGCTCAGCTTGCTGCCCGGCGCGAGGCCACTACCGTCGAGGATCTTCAACCCGGAAGCCCACAGGCCCTTGGCGTTCAGCCAGGCCTGGACGTTGGCGGCCGCGCTGGTGAAGCTGCCGGCGTGGCCGTTGGCCAGCGAGGCGTGGCGAGAAAGGGTCTCCGCGCCAACGTTGTCGCTGATCAGCAGCGTCCGCTTGATGATCATCGCCAAGGAGGCCGAGGTGACCGATGCCAGCTCGCTGGCTCCGGCGCTGGCCTTGGCCGCAGCGATCTTGTTGACCTTGATCCCGGCCTTCTTCAGCCTGGACGCGAAGGCCTTGGCTGCAGTCAGCGGCGGATTCGCCTGCGCGCGCCAACCGACCTTGCCGGAGTTGATCTCCAACGCGGCAACCCTGGCTTCGGTGCCCTTCCACTTCTTCTTCCAATACGGGCTGAAGGTGGGGCCGCTGAACAATGAGGCGTCATAGCCAAGGGTGATTTGGGTCTGCCCCTTCGCCTTCAGCGCGGCTGCAGTGGCCGCGGCCAGGCGCTGCAGGGAGGCCTTCTTGTAGACCGAGGTCGAGCTCTTATCAGTGAGCACCGGATCGCCGCCGCCAACCAAGGTCACCTTGCCTGCGCCGGCGTAAACAGCCTTGGTCGTGAAGCGATGATCGGCACCGAGGATGTCGACCGCGGCCATCGTGGTGACCACCTTCATGGTGGAGGCCGGAGTGAGTGGCTTAGTACCTGAGCGCGCAGCCAGCAGGATGCCGTCAGTGGTGGTGATCGTCAGTGCGACCTTGTCGATTTTGGCGGTGGAGACCTGCGCTAGGCGGGTGGTGAGCTGGGCCGGTTCAGGAAGCGGAGCCGGGGACGCGCTTGCACCAGGGGTTGGCACGACCTGGGGCTGGGCGGCCATCGAAGCTGGCACGGCACAGCCAGCCAACACCACTGCTGCCAGCGGCGCGGCCAACATAACGGCTAGTCGACGAGCCGAGACCGGCGTTCGTCTGGGTGCGTCAGCTAACGATAAGGTCGGTGCGTACATAACAGGTCAATCATGACAGAGAGGTGCCGCCCAAATGGATCACCCAGCTTTTACTCGCCCGACGATCCAACCGAGCCTGCACTTCGACGTGACCGTCGAGATCCCCAAGGGGACCAAGAACAAGTACGAGATGGACCATCACACCGGCCGCATTCGGCTCGACCGGACGCTGTTCACCTCGACGCAGTACCCCAACGACTACGGCTTTATCGAGGGCACTCTCGGCCAGGACGGCGACCCGCTGGACGCCATGGTGCTAGTGCCTGAGCCGACCTTCCCTGGCGCATTGATCGAATGCCGCGCCATCGGGATGTTCCGGATGACCGACGAGATGGGCGGCGACGACAAGGTGCTCTGCATCCCGGTTGCCGACCAGCGGCAGGGTCAGATCAAGGAGCTAACCGACCTGCCCAACCTCGCTCTGCTCGAGATCGAGCACTTCTTCAGCGTCTACAAAGATCTGGAGCCCGGTAAGTCGGTCGAAGGAGCAGTGTGGGTGGGCCATTCGGAAGCCGAGATGGAGATCCACGCGAGCTGGGAGCGGGCCCGCGGCACCTCCTACGAGAACACGTTCACCCGGGAGTAAACCGCACCACCATGGCGATCCGCGGCGAGCTGAAGCCTCACTGGCTCTATCTGCTCCGGCACGCGGACGCCGAGGGCGACCTGCTCGGTCTCGGGGACGCGTCCCGCGGGCTGAGCCGGGACGGTCGCGCTCAGGCGCGGGCGGCGGGCACCTTCCTTGCCAGCGCCCGAATCGACCTGGTGCTTTGCTCCAGCGCCACCCGCGCTCGCCAGACCACCGAGCTGCTCAACCTTCGAGCACCGGTGCGCTATCTGCCCCGGCTCTACAACGCCAATGCCCGCCAGGTACTGGCGGAGCTGTGTGGCGTGGACGATCAGCTGCGCAAGGTGCTGGTGGTTGGTCACGCCCCCGGGCTGCCCGGATTGGTCTACCACCTGGCCAATTCCGAATCAGATGCGGCCGCGCTGGCTCAGGTTCGGCCGCTCTTCCCGCCAGCAACCGTGGTGGGCTTGGAGTTCATCGGCGGTTGGTCAGCACTGACCGAAGCGAAGGTGTTCGTTTCCCGGTTGGCTGAGTAGACCGACCACCCCGGCTCGAAAGCCCTAGCAAAACGGCCCATGCCCGCCATCGTCGCCGTAGACTCATAGCAGTTCACGGCCCCCGACGAAGTGCCGAATTGTGCCTAGACTGCGGTGCGCCCGCAGGGAGCAAAACTGCTGGACTTACCTATATATACCCCATAGGGTATGGCCCGCTGGCCCCGTTGCCAGCTGGAAGGAGTTGACGATGGCGAACGTTGTCGTCCTCGGTGCCGGCATCGCCGGACACACCGCGGCACTACACCTTCGGCGGATGCTTGGCCGTCACCACACTGTGACGGTCGTATCCCCGAACTCGAACTGGAACTGGATTCCCTCAAACATCTGGGTGGGGGTGGGCAAGATGCCAAAGACCAAGGTGGTCTTCCCCCTCGCTCCGGTTTATGCGAAGAAGGGCGTCGACTATCGACAGGCCAAAGCCGTAGCGATCTATCCCCAGGGGGACACTGGGGATGCCCGCGGCGCTGTTGAGATCCAATACACCGGCCAGGACAAGGCCGGTCAGACCGAAAAGATCCGGTATGACTACCTGATCAACGCCACCGGCCCCAAGCTGAAGTTCGAGGCCACCGAAGGCCTCGGACCTGACGCTGGCAACACCGTCTCGGTCTGCACCGCAGATCACGCGGTGGAGGCCGCCGAAAAGCTCGCAGCCACGATCGCAAAGCTCAAGGAGGGCCAGCCGCAGACGCTGGTCGTCGGCACCGGTCACGGCACCTGCACCTGTGAGGGCGCGGCGTTCGAGTACACCTTCAACGTCGACCACGAACTCCGCGAAGCCGGCGTCCGCGATCTCGCCACGCTGTACTACCTGACCAACGAAGCAGCCCTTGGCGACTTCGGTGTGGGTGGAATGATCTTCAACCAGGGCGGCTTTGAAAGCACCAGTGAGCTGTGGACCAGCTCGCTATTCCGGGAGCGGGGCGTCAAGCCGATCCTGGGCACTCACCCACACAAGATCACCTCCTCGACGATCACCTATGAGACTCTCGATGGTGAGATGCACGACCTGGATTACGACTTCGCCATGTTGCTGCCGCCATTCGGTGGGCATCCCATCAAGGCGTTCGACGTTGAGGGC
Organism: Propionibacteriaceae bacterium UBA6122; assembly: GCA_002428365.1. GTDB lineage: Bacteria > Actinomycetota > Actinomycetes > Propionibacteriales > Propionibacteriaceae > Propionicimonas. The sequence continues at coordinate 61,955 of DIVW01000045.1, read as the reverse complement.
AACGACATCACCGATCAGGTGTTCGCACCCAGCGGCTTCATGAAGGTGGACGCCGACTACACGCCCAAGCCCTACGAGGAGTGGCGTGCCGACGACTGGCCCAAGACGTATCAGTCGGTTGGCTACGACAACATCTGGGCGGTAGGCATCGCTTTCGCCCCGCCGCATCAGATCTCCAAGCCGCGCAAAACGCCGAACGGCACTGTCATTGCGCCGGCTCCACCACGCACCGGCATGCCTTCAGGGCTTATGGCCAAGATCGTGGCGAAGACCATCGTCGACCGGATCCAGATTGGTCCCAAGGCCGTGTCCCACACCGTTTCCATGACCGAAATGGGCGCGGTCTGTGTGGCTTCGGCTGGCACCGGCCTCACTCGCGGTTCAGCAGCGGCCATGATCATGGATCCGGTCGTGCCGGACTTCACCAAGTACCCGACCGGCCGCAATCTGGCCACCACTCGTGGCGAAATCGGGCTCTACGGGCATTGGTCGAAGCTGATGCTCCACTACCTATTCATCTACAAGGCCAAGGCTCTGCCCGGCTGGCAACTCATTCCGGAGTGATCATGACTGAGCAAAATATCCAGCCGTCCGAGCCGAAGCCCCAGCCGGTGCTCGATCTGACCCGAGCTCCCATGCCTAATGTGAAGACGCTGAAGGCTCGCTACAACCCGTTCAGCCAGTTTGGCCGGTTCGTGGCGTTCAACTACCGCATCATGAAGATGGTCGTCTCCAGCGGCCACTGACGCAAACGATCAAAGAGGCGCTCCCCGATTCCGGGGAGCGCCTCTTTGGTTGTCTTGGGAAAGGCGAGCGGCACTTGGCCCTTCGACAAGCTCAGGGACCTGGACGTTAAGTCAGGGAACTGGGCGTTAAGTCAGGGAACTGCGAGTTGGCTGAGCGCGTCGAAGCCCCCAAGTAGCCAGCGACGACTCAGGCCAGCGAGAGGAAGAGCTTCTCCAGAGTCGTGGTATCGACCTCGCTGTCGGTGGTCTCGTCCAATAGGCACTGGCGTAGTCCACCAGCAATCACGGCGAAGCCGGCCCGGTCGATAGCCTTCGAGACGGCAGCCAACTGGGTGACCACCTCGGTGCAGTCACGGCCCTCTTCTAGCATTCGGATGATGCCACCGATTTGTCCTTGGGCTCGCTTGAGTCGCTTGACTACCGGCACCATCGCATCGGGGTCGAGTTGCATGAATGCACCCCTCTCAACTTCATGTTTGAAGCTGATCCTACTAGTGGTAGGGGCATCGCCGTCGGTCATGACGAAGACTCGACCGTCTCTTGTTCGGCGACTTCGACGCGAATGGCTTCCATGTCGGCGGCCTTGACCGCAACGATCAACTCCTCCAATGCCGACGCTGGCAGAGCGCCCGGTTGGGCGAAGACCAGAATGCCCTCCCGGAAGACCATCAAAGTGGGGATCGACATGATCCGGGCAGCAGCGGACAACTCACGCTCAGCCTCGGTATCTACCTTGCCGAAGACCAGGTCGGGGTGCTTCTCAGAGGCCGCCTCGTAGACCGGGGCGAACATCAGGCAGGGTCCGCACCAGTCGGCCCAGAAGTCGACCAGCACAATGTCGTTGTCGGCGATCGTCTGCTCGAAATCGGCCGCGCTGAGGTTCTTGGTGGACATCCACCCTCCTTTCGATACCCCCCAGGGTATCACTCGGAGGTTGCGGCCCGCAGCAAGACCCAGAAAGTCGATCCCGAGCCCGGCACCGACTCCACCCCACAGGTGCCCCCGTGAGCCGACAGGATCGCGGCCACGATTGCCAGACCCAGCCCGGAACCGGACGGGCCAGCGGTGGCGACCCGGTAGAAGCGGTCAAACACCTTTGGTAGCTCCGACTGCGGGATGCCGCGTCCGGAATCCGACACCAGCACCCGCACCTGCGCCTCAGCACGAATCGCCTGCAGTTGAATCGGCGAACCCGCCGGAGAGTACTTCACCGCATTCTCGATCAACGCGGTGAGCGCCTGGCGGAGCCGGTCCTCATCGGCCAGCACTACACAGTCGCCCTTGGTAGTCACCGTCACGCTGCGTTGCGGCTCACGCACCCGCAGATCAATGGCCAGGTCCTCGGCCACCGTGCTCAGGTTCACCGGGTGAATCGACAGGGTGCTGGGATCCCCCAGCGAGGTCAGATCCAACAGGTCAGCCACGATTCGGTTCATCCGGGACGCCTCGGCGTTGATCCGACGCATCGCATCGGCGATCGCGTCCTCATCAACCAATCCCCCGGCCGCATAGAGGGCCGAATAGCCCTGCAGCGTGGTCAGCGGCGTCCGAAGCTCATGACCGGCATCGGCAACGAACCGGCGCAACTGCTCCTGGCCGGCCGCCGCCGTGGCGACCATGGTGTTGAAGGCCTGACCAAGTTGACCGGCTTCGGTGGCCGGATCGGACACTGCCACCTGCACCGGCGTCCGTCCACCGGAGGCGGTAACGCCAGTGGCCGCCTCAGTCAGGCGCGCGATCGGGCGAAGGCCGTGCCGATCGACCCAATGGCCGACCAGGATCGCCGCCAGGGCCACCAGCGCCCACGCCAAGCCGAGCGCCACCGCCAGCCGGGCAGTGGCCTGCTCCACCGGAGCCATCGATATCGCCACCACCACATAGCGCTGCCCACCGAGTGGGGCCACCTCGACCCGAACCCGCTCCGCGGCACCGCCAGTGGTCCCTCTGGTCACCGGGCCGGCATCACGCTCGTTGCCGAGCAGCCGCGGCGCCAACTGCGGATCTCCCACCGGGGCCATCACCGTCCGCAGGCGTCCATCGGCTCGAAGGACGCCGACGTAGGCCTCACTCAGCAGACTCACGGCCGCCGGATTGCCGTCCTCGGCCTTGTTGGCCACCGCGACCAGCGTCTTGGTGTCACCGACCAGCGAGGTGACCCGCGCGTCCAGCTGCGCCAACACGTACTGCCGCTGCACCAACGCGACCAGGCCGAACGCCAAACCCGTAATGACCAGCACCGCAGCGCCGGCCAACAGGAGCCGCCGACGCAGGGTCACGAAGGCTCCCGAACGCTGTAACCAACCCCGCGCACGGTGTGGATCAACCTGGGCTCAGTCGCATCGACCTTGCGGCGCAGGTTGGAGATGAAGGATTCGATGATGGCCGTCTCGCCACCGAAGTCATAGGCCCACACATGATCAAGGATGGCGCCTCGGGAGACCACCCGATTGGCATTGGACATCAGGCACTCCAGCAAGCGGAACTCGGTGGCCGACAAGCTGACCTCAGCGCCAGCCCGCCACACCCGGTGGGCGTCGACGTCCAACACCAGGTCAGCGACCTCATAGCGCACCGGCGGTAGCTCGGTGCCCTGCCTACGCAAGGCCACCTGGACGCGAGCCACCAACTCCTCCAGGGCAAACGGCTTGACCATGTAGTCGTCACCGCCGACAGTCAGTCCACGCACTCGGTCAGCGGTTGTACCTCGCGCAGTCAGGAACAACACCGCAGCGCGACAGCCGCCCGCCCGCAACCGTTTCAGCACTTCGTAGCCATCCAGGTCGGGTAGCTGGACGTCGAGCAGGATCACTTGCGGATCCAGCTTCGCCGCCAAGGCCACCGCCTCCGCGCCGGTCGCGGCACTTTCGACCCGGTAGCCGTGCAGGCGCAAGGCTGAGGTGACCAGGAAAGAGATGTTCTCCTCGTCATCGACTACCAGGACCTTCGGCGCAGACTCCACGCGACAAAGATGCCAGGAGTGTGGCCAGGGTTCCCCCAACCAGCCAAAGACTTCCAGGGAACCTCCAGCTTTCGTTGATGGGCACGTCAGTCTCGCCGGACACGCTGATGCCACCAGCAATCAGGAGGAACCATGAAACTGGCACTAATGGCCACCGCCGCCGCCACAGCACTGATCGGGGCTGGCGTGACCTTCGGAATTCAACAGGCGTCCGCTCAGCCGCCAACCCCGAGCCCGCAGCCGACCCGCAGCACCCCGTCTGCCACCGGCCAGCGCAGTGGCACCGCCCGGGTCGCGGTGTTCTACCGCGCGCTCGACGCCACCCAACGCGACTGCCTCGCCGCTGCGTCCGTCCAGGCACCGGCGGGCAAGCTCACCGACCAGCAGCGCCAACAGCTCACCACCCAGGTGCTGACCGCCTTGGCCGGTTGCGGGGTTCAGCTCCCCGATCGGCTGGCCACCAAGGACCGGCTGGGCGTGGCCTGGTCGAGGCTGAACAGCGAGCAGCAACACTGCCTGGCCGACATTGAGCTGACCCGTCCCGGCGGAAAACTGACCCCGACCCAACGCACGGCCTTTCGTCAGGCCCTCCAAGAGGCGATCGCCCGCTGCGGCATCAGCTAACTGCGCATATTGGGGACGGTTCCAATTAGCGCTGCGCATAATGGAACCGTCCCCATTATGAGCAGCGGGCGGGAACCGTCCCCAGCATTGGAGCCGCCTACCAGAATCGAACTGGTGACCTACGCTTTACGAGAGCGTCGCTCTACCGACTGAGCTAAGGCGGCCTGGTTCGCTGGGCGAACCGAGGCACAACTATAGAGGGGCTGCGCCGGACTCAGCCAACCGGCGAGTTGGCTCAACTGCACTTGGTGCCATCAGCTGGCACCTCACCTCGAACCAGGAAGTTGACCACCAGCTTGTCGACGCAGGCCGACTTGTCGCCGTAGCTGCCGTGACCCTCACCTTCATAGGTCACCAACACCGCGGACTTGAGCTGCTTCGCCATCGAGCGGGCGTACTGAATCGGGGTGGCGTTGTCTCCGGTGCCGCCGATCACCACCAGCGGCTTGGCCGAGGCGCCGTCCAGGTGCAGCTTCAGATACTCCGACCCGGGCACCGACCACAGCGAGCAGTTGTATTGCGGGCCGAAGTATTTGCCGAAGATCGGGGCCTTGCCCTGGTCTTCGACCCAAAGCTGATCCGCATCCAGGATTCCCTCCTCCTTGGCGTCCAGGCAGCTGATCGCCGGGAAGGCGTAGAACATAGCGTCGTAGTGACCACTCTCGTCACGGAAGTTCATCTGGTCAGCGGCATACAGCAGGTTGGCGCCATTGCCGTCAATCGCACGTTGCACGATGATCGCTAGCGGGTTCCAGGCGTCCTTGCCGCCGTAAAGCGCGACCGCTATCCCGGCGACCGCCAGGCTCTGGGTGAGCTTTCGATCCCCCACCTGCAGGGGGTTGGCGTCCAGCCGGTCCAACAGACCGGTGATGGCCGCCAGGACCTCGGCTTTGGTATTGCCCAGCCCACAGGTTGTCTTGGCGCACCAAGTGGCGAAGTTGCCCAACGCCAGATCGAAGCCCTGGGCCTGAATGACGCTGTCGTCCTCGGTGATGTTGACGGCGGCGTCGAGTACCAGTCGCCCGGTGTTCTGCCCGAACAGCTCTGCGTAGGTGGCCCCGATCTGGGTGCCGTAGGAGTAGCCGAGGAAGTTCAGCTCCTTGTTGCCAAGCAACCCACGAAGCAGATCAAGATCGCGGACGGTCTCAATGGTGCCGATGTGGTTGAGCAGGTCACCGTTACGCTCCCAGCAGGCTTTGGCGAAGTCGGCGGCCGCCTTGACCAAAGCGGCGCGCTCACCCTCATCGTCGGGGCTGGAATCGAGGTCGAGATAGGCATCGGTCTGCTCATCGGTGAGACAGCGCACCGGGGTCGAGTCGCCAGCGCCCCGTGGATCCCAGCCGACGATGTCGTAGCGTTCCAATCCGTCGGTGACAAAGGTGTCCACCAACTCCTTGCCCGAACCCCCCGGGCCGCCGGGATTGATGAACAGCGAGCCGAGATGCGGCTTCTTGGTGGCTGGTTTCATTCGCAACGAGAGGGTGATCGCCTTCTCCTGGGGGGCGGCGTAATCCAGGGGCGCCAGCACCTCCGCGCAGCGGGTGCTGCCATCGCCGCAATCACGCCACTTCAGCTTCTGCTTGGCGTAGGCGCTCAGTTCGCCGCCAGGAAGCCCCTCAGTGATGCCTTCCACCACCGGGGAGACCGGCGGATAGGTTCGCCGGTCGACGCCAACTCCGGGCACCGTGGCGACCTGGATTCCGCCGATGCTGGATGAACTCGGCGCGCCGGTGGGTGCCCCGCTCGGAGGGGTGGTGGGCCCGGCAACGAAGGTACAACCGGAACTGAGCGTGACGACTGCGATCAGGGCAGCTGCGGTCTTGGCATGTGGTGGCACCGCCACAGCCTAACCGGCACAACAGAATCCGCCCTGGAGAGACGCCATCGGGCGTCTCTCCAGGGCGGATTCGTCAGACTCAGGCCTGGCCGATGGCCCGGGTGGCCTTGTCCCGGTGACGGGCTGCACGCAGGCTGTGATCGAGGCTCCAGCTGCCGCCGCCGATGAACGTCAACAGCAGGCCGACTGCGGTAACCAACAACACGCCTTCGCCGAGGAACCCAAACTGCCCAGGCGCGAACACGCCCCAGCTGCCCCAGTACACCAGGGCGAGCGAACCAACCCCGATCAGCGCGGCGCCGATGGCCGAGTATCGAGTCGCCAGACCCAGCAGCATCGAGATGGCGATCAGCACCGACGCGACCGCGGTTACCAGACCCAAAGTCGCCGGCATCGGCAGAATGGTGCCACCGAAGAGCGCCTGGGTAGCGGCAGTCTGCACCAGCATCTGCACGCCGTGGATCCCGAAAATGGCCGCCATCACCAGCCGGACGAGGAACAGCCCAAGCGAGGCCCAGAAGCCATCGGTGGTCCGCCTGACCTCGCGGGTCGGCACCGCAACAACCGGGGCCGGTGCTGGGGCGGCTGCCGGGGTGGCCGGAGCCACCGCGGTTGCAGTGAGGGCAGCGGCCCTGGCATCGCGCCGAGCAGCACGCTCGGCCGCGAGCCGACGCTCCTCCTCGGTGACCGCCTGGGCGTCCGTAGCGGCGGCAGCGGCGGCACCGGGATAGGGCCGGAAGATGTCGCTGCTCGCTGCCACTGCTGGCTCAGTTGTCGGCGTACCGCCCCAGGTGGGTGCCACCTGAGTGACCTCATCGTTGGCTGCGCCTTGGGTGGCGGTCAGCTCGGAGGCTGGCGGCGTCGGCGCGGGCGCGGGCGGGAAGGAGTGGGCTGGGGGTGGCGGCGGGAGCAAAAGCCCAGGCACGGCGGCCAAACCGGGCGCGGTGTCCTGGGGCTGTTCCTCGGCCTCGTCCGCCGAGGCCGGAGTTGCGACCTCTTCAACCACAACCTGATCTGCCACCGGCTCGGGGGCAGGCGGAGTTGGTGGGGCCATCCAGGCGGGTACCGACGGCAGGCTCGGGCCGGGCAGGCTGGGAGCAGCCTCGACCGGCGGCTCTGCGGTGACGACATCAGCCGGGACCACCTCAGCCTCAGCGACCTCGCTCAGGGATTCAGTCTCGACCGGCGCTGACTCATCAGCAGCCGCTTCGAACACCGGCTCGCCGAACTCAGCGTCAACGGGGAACACATCGATCGGCTCACCCTCAACTGCTGGCGCCTCAACGACAGGTTCCGCAACGACAGGTTCCTCGACGACTACCGGCTCGACGACTACCGGCTCGACGGCCACCGGCTCGACGGCCACCACTGAATCGGCTGCCGGTTCGCTCTCGAATACCGGCGCACCTTCAGAGATTTCGTCAGCCTCAGCCGCGTCGATCTCGGCAGCCTCAAAGTCGGCAACCTCAGCCACCGGGGCGGCTGGCGGGTCCGCATAGGTCGGCAACGGCTGCGGGGGCGCGGCTGGCACCAGGCCCGGGGCCGGCGGCATCGGCGGCGGGGCTGCGGGGAAACCGGCAACTGGGGGCAGCGGGAAACCTGGCGCCGCAGCTGGCGGCGGCGGCCAATGGCCCGCCGGCGTCGATGGCATGACGGGAGCAACCTCGGGCTGAGGTGCCTCTGGCTCGCGCGGTTCGGTCACAGGGGAAGTCCTTTCCTGCAAAGCTAGTCAGCTAATGCTGACACTGACGGACGGTCGCGACACTGACCGACACGATATCGGCCCGGCCAAGCTGAATGGCACTTGTGGTGGCAAAGCTCTCACAGCAGGCTGCTAGGAGCTCGACTGACCGGACGGCGGCCGCAGCTAGACCGCTCCAGAGAGGCTGATCAACAGCGATTCCATCGCCAATAGTGGCGAGACGTTGGCTTCCAGCGCCTTGCGAGCGACCAGGATCGCATCCAAGCAGGCCACAGTGGCCTCAGCAGTGCCAGCATTGGCCACCTGCTCAACCGCCTCGAGCTGTTCGGCATTGATCAGCTCGGCCTTGGCGCCGGTCTGGAGAATCAAAACGTCTCGGTAGAAGGACGTCAGCTCGGTCAACACCCGATCCAGAGCGTCGCGCTGCAAACGCTTACCCCGCGCCTTCTGCTGATCCTCCAACTCACGAAGTGCTGCCTGCACATTGCGCGGCCTAGCGCCGGTGGCGGTCATGCCGAGCGCCTCGGAAAGCGCAGTGCGCTCTTTAGCGTCCAGTTCGGCGGTGATCGCGGCCGCATCTGCGGTGGCAGCTTCGACGAGTCGGGCCGCAGCATTCAGGCAGGCTCCCAGGCTGGTCAGCTGGGTGGGCAGCTCCAGCACCTCGGTGCGCCGCGATCGCGCCTCCTCACTGCGGGCCAGCGCCCTGGCCCGGCCAATGTGGCCTTGAGCTACCCGCGCCGCAAAATCGGCGGTGGCCGGATCGATCCCGTCCCGACGCCGCAGCAACTCCGCGATGGCGGCGTTGGTTGGGGTGGCCAGCTCGACCCGACGACAACGCGAGCGGACGGTAGCCACCAGATCCTCGGCGTTGGGCGCGCACAACAGCCAGATAGTTCTGGCGGCCGGCTCCTCAATACTCTTCAGCAGGGCGTCCGCCCCGCGTTCGGTCACCCGGTCGGCATCTTCCACCACCAGCACCTGGAGGGGACCCAAGGTTGGGGTCATCGCGGAGCGCCGCACGAGATCGCGCACCTCATCGACCCCGATACTCAACTGTTCGGTGCGCACCAGAGTGACATCGGGATGTGCCCCAGACAGCACCGTGACGCAGGTATTGCACTCCCCGCAGCCACCCGCCGGGCACTGTAGAGCTGCCGCGAATGCCCGGGCAGCATTCGAGCGCCCCGAGCCGGGCGGCCCGGTGAACAGCCAGGCATGCGTCATCGCATGGAGGTTGCCGCCCTTGCCCCGGGAGCCGACGGCGCGGGTGAGGATCTCCACCACTTTGTCCTGGCCGATCAGATCGGTCCACACGCCGCTAAGTTTCTGGCTGGTCACAGGATCAGCCTGCCTCACGGGGCAGACAGAAGCGAGGACAGGCGTCCCCGCACCGCCGCCGCGATCTGCTCGATCGGGTCGCGAGCGGCCAGCACCAGATAGTGCTGCGGATCACGCTGGGCCAGATCGAGGAAGAACTGCCGGGCGCGGTGGTGCAACTGCTGGCCAGCGCCCTCCAGCCGATCCTTCTGCGCGATCGAGGCCACCCCAAGTTCGGGATCCAGGTCGAGCAGGACGGTGAGGTCGGGCAGCAGATCCTTGGTGGCCCAGCGGGCGATCTGCTCGACGCGATCAGCGTCCAAATCACGCCCTGCGCCCTGGTAGGCCAGCATCGAATCGACGTAGCGGTCACTGATTACGACCGCGCCGCGCCGTAGCGCAGGAAGCACCACTTCGTAGAGATGTTGCGCCTTGTCAGCGGCATACATCAACGCCTCGGCGCGCGGTGAGACGTCCCCCCACTTGGGGTTCAACACCAGATCTCGCAGCACCGCCCCGAGTTCAGTGCCGCCGGGTTCGAGCGTGACCACGACTTCGCGGCCCTGCTGAGTCAGCCAATCGGCCAACAGCCGCGTCTGAGTGGACTTGCCGACGCCGTCCCCGCCCTCGAAGACCACGAAGATGCCTTCGTCCGGCTGGGTCAGACTCACGACGTTTCCTCTCCGATGACCCTTCGACAAGCTCAGGGAACTAGGTGGTACTCAGGGAACCAAGTGGTACTCAGGGAACCAAGTGGTACTCAGGGAACTAGGTGCTACTTCTTGGTGGTGCGTTTGGCTGGCGCCCGCTTGGCCGGGGCGCGCTTGGCTGGGGCCCGCTTGGGCGCTGGTCCCTTGGCCCGCTTTTCGGCCAACAACTCCGCACCCCGCTCAAGAGTGATCGCCTCAACCGAATCACTGCGGCGCAGGGTGGCGTTGGTCTCACCGTCGGTCACATACGGTCCGAAACGGCCATCCTTGACCACCATCGGCTTGCCGTTGGTCGGATCAACGCCCAGTTCCTTCAGCGGGCCTGCCGCCGCGCTGGAGCCGCGGCCACGGGTCTTCGGTTGGGCGTAGATCGCCTCAGCCTCTGCCACCGTGATCTCGAAGAGCTGATCTTCGCTGGTTAGTGACCGTGAATCGGCACCCTTCTTGAGGTACGGGCCGTAACGTCCGTTCTGGGCGGTGATCTCTTCACCATCGGCGGCCTTGCCGACCACCCTTGGCAAGCTGAGCAGCTTCAGGGCATCTGCCAAAGTGATGGTTTCGGTGCTCATCGAAGCGAACAGCGATGCCGTCCTGGGCTTCGCCGACTTCGGCGCATCCTCGGCCAGCACCTCGGTCACATACGGTCCGAATCGCCCGTCCTTGGCCACGATCACCCGACCGCTGGCCGGATCGACGCCGACCTCGCGATCCTCAGCCGCGGGCTTGGCCAACAACTCCCGAGCTTCGGCCAAAGTGAGCGCGTCGGGAGCCAACTCTGGATCAACATTGGCCCGATGGCCCTCGCCGTCCTCGACATAGGTGCCGTAGCGACCGACCCGGACGTCGACGTCCTCGCCAAGGTTGAACGTAGACAGCTTGCGGGCATCGATGTCGCCGAGTTCACTGACCAGCTTCTCTAGGCCAGCACCGTCGGAGCCGTAGTAGAAATCCTTCAGCACGGCCACCCGAGCGGCATTGCCAGCGGCGATCTCGTCGAGGGTGTCCTCCATACCAGCGGTGAAGTCATAATCGACCAGCTTGGTGAAGTGCTCCTCCAGCAACCGCGTGACCGCGAAAGCCAGCCAAGTGGGCACCAACGCCGAGCCCTGCTTATGGACGTAGTCGCGAGCGGTGATGGTGCGGATGATCGCGGCATAGGTGGACGGACGGCCGATCTCCAACTCTTCCAGCTTTGCCACCAGCGAAGGCTCGGTGTAGCGCGACGGCGGCCGAGTCTGATGGGCCTGCGCGGTCACCTTCTCGGCCTCAAGGCGCTGCCCGGAGGTCAGTTGCGGCAGACGAGCCTGCTCATCATCTGACTCGCCGTCATCAACCGACTCGACGTAAGCCTTCAAGAAGCCAAGGAAGCTGAGGGTCCGCCCGGAAGCGGTGAAGGTGGCCCGGCCCGATTCGACGATCTCTCCGGTGGCCGCATCAGTGGCGCTGAACCGCTCGGCCAGCGTGGCGCCGATCTTCACCGTGACCGTCTCGCCGACGGCATCGGCCATCTGGGAGGCGATGGTGCGCTTCCAGACCAGCTCGTACAGCCGCCGCTGGTCGCCGCTAAGCCCAGTCTGTTCCGGCGTCCGGAAAGCCTCGCCGGCCGGGCGAATCGCTTCGTGGGCCTCCTGCGCGTTCTTCACCTTGGAGGCATAGGTGCGCGGCTTCTCGGGCAGGTACTTGCCGCCGAACAACTGCTTTACCTGCTCCCGCGCCGCGGTCAGCGCGGTGGCCGACAGCGTCACCGAGTCGGTACGCATATAGGTGATGAAACCGCGCTCGTAGAGCTCCTGGGCCACGCTCATGGTGCGCTGGGCGGAGAAGCCGAGTTTGCGTCCGGCCTCCTGCTGCAAGGTGGTGGTGCGGAACGGCGGGTACGGACGGCGGGTGTAGGCCTTCGCCTCCACTCCCGAGACGGCATAAGAGGCCGTGGCCAGCGCGGCGGCCAGCAACTCGGCCTGCTCCTCACTGAGTTGCAGCAACCCCGAGCCGACCAGCGTGCCGACCGAATCGAAATCTCGACCGGCCGCGATGCGGCGCGAATCGAAGGTGCTTAGCCGAGCAGTAAAAGTGCGCGGGGCGGCGTCCTCTCCGGCGTCCAGTAGGGCTTCGATGTCGGCATAGGAGGCCGGACGGAAAGCGATCCGATCACGCTCCCGATCGACGATCAACCGGGTGGCTACTGACTGAACCCGGCCAGCCGACAGCTTCGGCATGACCTTCTTCCACAGCACCGGAGAGACCTCGTAGCCGTACAGCCGATCAAGAATGCGGCGGGTCTCCTGGGCATCGACCAAGTCGGTGTCTAGCTCGCGGGTATTGGCTACCGCGGCCTGAATCGCCTCGGGGGTGATCTCGTGGAAGACCATCCGCTTCACTGGAATCTTCGGTTTCAACTCATCGAGCAGATGCCAAGCGATGGCCTCCCCCTCGCGGTCCTCGTCCGTTGCGAGGTAGAGCTCGTCGGCATCCTTGAGTTTCGCCTTGAGATCACGAATGGTGGCCTTCTTCTCTGGCGCCACCACATACAGCGGCTCGAAGTCGGCTTCAATGTTCACCCCGGTGCGGGCCCACTTCTCACCCTTGTACTTGGCGGGCACCTCAGCAGCGCCGGTCGGTAGGTCACGCACATGGCCACGACTGGACTCCACGACGTAGCCGGCCCCCAGAAATTTGGCCAAGCTGACCGCTTTTGTGGGCGACTCCACGATCACGAGTCGACGGATTCCTGTAGCCACTGGCAACTTCCTGGGTCTCGGCAATGCACTGCTGGGCGATCGAGGCCACACTCTAGCCCGCCTTGATCACCGGAATGGTAACGCCGTGCAATCCGGCGCCAGCCCGCTGCAGGTGGTCCGGACGCCAATGGCGCCCGACTCAGTTCACCTGGCTGGCCCCAGCGGTGAGGGTCGCATGCTTGGATTTGCCGCTCGCCGTCACCCACCAGATCGTCACCTGTTGGCCGGGCTCGACGGCCCGAATAACCGCGGCAACGTTGGTCTTTTCGGTCAGAGTGGTGTCGCCGATCTTGGTCAGTCGACTGCCTTCGGTAATGCCAGCCTTTTCCGCCGGGCTGCCAGAAACCACCCCCGCGACCGTGGCCCCGCCGACCCCGGTGTAGCTGGCATCGGCGACCTTTACCCCAATGAACCCCGCTGGGCCCACCCGGACGGTGCCGGCATCCTGGCCGGTCTCGATCTGCTGCACGACAGTGAGCGCAGTGCTGATCGGCACCGCATAGCTGGCATGGTCGCTGGTTGAGCCGGCGGTGGTCATGCCGAGCACTTCATCTTCGGCATCGAACATCGGCCCACCAGAATCGCCAGGCACTGCCCCGGCGTCGGTCGCCACCAAACCGGAAAGATCCTCAGTGTTACCCCAAGGCGAATCTGAGTTGACGGTGAGGTCTTGATCGGTGCCGGTGATTTCACCATCAGCCTTCACCAGCTTCATGCCGCCATTGGCGTTGCCGACCGCGGACACCTCATCGCCGACCGCCACCTGGTCGTCATCGATGATGACGGTTTCCAGGCCTGAGGCGCTCTTCAACTGCAGTAGGGCAACGTCCTTGGTCTGGTCGAAACCGAGCACCGTGGCGGCGTAGGTGTCACCGGAGGTCGCGATAGTTACCGCAACCTTCGTCGTCCCGGCGACCACGTGATAGTTGGTGAGCACCTTGCCGTCGGCAGTGAGCACCATGCCGGTGCCGTAGGCAGTACCCCCAGTCGTCTCAGCCTCTATCAGGGCCACCCCTTTAGCTTCGGTGGCAGTGACCGTCTTGGATTGAGTACCGGTGTTGGTGGTCGGCTCGGTGCTGGGCCCATTGCTCGGCCGGACGGGCTGAGTAACCGTCGGCTCAGGAGCCGCGCCCAACTGGCCACCAGCAAAGACGTAGCCACTCAAGCCGAGGGCCAATGCGAGCAGACCGGCCACCACCGCCAGCGGCCAGCGCCGCTTAGGCGGGGTCGGCGGCGAATACGGCGCCGAACCGTAGTAGGAGGCGTATTGATCGTTGATCTGATAGCTGGGCTGAGTCGGGCTCGGCGGCGGGTAGCCACCGGTGGCGTAGTAGGACGGCCGCCCCGGCTGCCCGTAGTACCCGGCGCCAGCCTGAGTGGGCGGCGCGTAGCCCGGCGGGCCGTAATTGGGCGGCGCATAGTTGGGCGGTGCGTAGCTGACACCACCCACTGTCGACTGATCTGCCCCTGGAAGCCCGCTGGTGGTGAACGGCTGGGCGGCAGCGTAGGCGTCCGGGCGCGGAGTCCAGGCCGCCTCGGTAGGTGCCTGGTCAGCAGGTGTTTGCAGCGGGACGGGCGTAGTCGGCTCACTGCCTTGGTTGGCGGCACCCAGCGGCTGGGTGTTGTCCTCGGCCATATTTGCTCCTTCGGTACAACTTCAGTGAAGGCGGCAAATCAATGCCGTAGCTGTCGTCCTCCTGTGAAAACCTGTGAGTCAGGCTGGCAGCAGGAATCCGTCACTGACCAGCCTACGCAAAGCCGGTAACAACTCCGCCCGCAGTTCTACTCCGTCCACCTCGACGATCGAGGCCACCGCCTCGATCAGCACCGCCAAGCTGAGATCGCCATCGCAGGCGCCGACCACCGCGGCCAACGCGGTGCCCGGCTCCAGGGCTCGCCCGAAGCCGTACTGCTGGCGCAGCACCAGATGTTGCGGATCGGCGGCCCCCGGGACACCCAGGGTTTCCTGGATCACCTTCGGGTGCAGCCGCCAATGCGTGGCGAGCAGATCCTCGGTGGCTCGGCGGGCATCAGTGACGGCGTCGAAGAAGGCTGCGAACGCAGCCCCCACCGGCTGATGGACGGCGTGTGGCCACTCCTCGAACCGCAGTTCGGGTTGCGCCCGGCCGGTGTTGCGCACGGCCAGCCAACCCATGCCCACCTCGGTGATGCCCAGGGCGGCAAAGTAGTCGAGCCATTCGGCGTAGCGCGTGGCGTATTCCGGGCTGCCGACCAGCCCGGCATCGGCCAGCCAAAGCTCTACGTATTCATAGGGGTCGAGCACCTCACGCTGCAGCACCAAAGCGTCACAGCCTTCGCCGATCCATTCGGCCAGCCGCTCTTGCCACGGTTGATCGGTGATGGCCCAGTTGCCCAGCACGATCAGGGTGCCGCCCGGATTGAGTTGGGCAGTGGCCTCGGCCACCACCCGGCGCATCAGTCCGTCCCCGGTCTCGGTGCCTTCGCGATAGACCAACCCGCTGTGCTGCGGCGGCGACATCACATAGGGCGGATTGGTGACGATCAGATCGAATCGCTCCCCGGCCACCGGCTCATACAGCGAACCGAGCCGCAACTCGGCCGACACCTCGGATAGCCCAGTGGTGATCCGCGCCAACTCCAGCGCGCGCGGGTTGAGGTCGGTCGCCACGATTCGGTCGCAATGGGCGGACAGGTGCAGAGCTTGGATGCCGCAACCGGTGCCCAGATCAAGCGCACTGCCCACGTGTTGGCGCGGAATGAGCTGAGCCAAGGTGGTCGAGGCTGGCGAGGCGCCGAGCACGAAATCGGGTCGGGGACGCGACGGGCGCCCGTCCAGTGGGGTGGGGTCGGCGCAGATCCAGCCAGCGAAGTCGTCATCGCCGTAGGGCTTGATCTCCACGTCCGCACGGAGCTGATCGCCCTCGGCCACCAATAGCCCGGCCGCGAGCAGGGCGTCGGTAACCGAAAGCAGGTCGCGCACCCGGGTCTGCGGTAACGGCAGGCCCAGCAGCCAAAGCCGNNTGGCGCTCGGCCAAAGCCCGCATCACCGGGACGCTGCTGTTGCGCGCCAGCCCGGCCAAAGCCGTCTCCCCAAGCCGACTGGTGACCGCTTCCAAGGTGTAGGCACCAGCGAGCAGGTCGGCGCGGAGGGCGGCGATTTCGGTCTCGGCGAGGTATCGGGGTTCGTCGTTCACGGCGCTCAGCCTGCCATGCCTGGACCCCGCGGGACGACCACCGCTGGCGGTCGCAACTGCGGCCACACCACACCAACGAGCTGGCAGCCTGCGGCCGTGGCGGCGGTGGAGTTCGCCGCCGAAACGCCGACGCGCGGCTAACCGCTTTTTCCTCGAGTTGCGCCCGCGACGGGTGCAACACTAAGCAGGTTCATCCAAGGGGGCTGAAGATGCGCATCATTGCGCTTGGTGCGTCCGGAAAGGCCGGCGCTGAGGTGGTCCGGCTGCTCGCAACCTCGCTGTCAGCTGAGGACGAACTGGTGCTAGCCGGACGTGATCCTGGCCGCCTCGCCGCCACCAAAGACTCAATCGTTGGCCCACCCAAGGTGACTACGGCGCTCGTTGAGGCCAGCGACCAGGATGCAGTAGGTGCGCTAGTCACCGGCGCTGACCTGGTGGTGGTCACGGTCAGCCGTCCAGACCTGGTCGGCGCGCTGGCCAGGACCGTGTTGGCGGCCGGCGCCGATTGGTTCGACACTCTGCTTTCGGGCCCCACCAAGCTGAATGCCCTGCGGGAGCTGGAACCCGAAATTGTCAAGGCTGGCCGGTGCTTCGTGACCGACGGCGGTTTCCATCCCGGGCTACCGGCCGTGCTGGTGCGGTGGGCTGCCGAACAACTCGACGAGCTAATTGAGGCCGACGTTAGCGCTGGCATGCGGATCGATTGGCAGGCCGAGGACCTGTCGACCTCGACGATCGAGGAGATGCTGGACGGGTTCGCCGATTTCGACCTGACCACTTGGATCGATGGGGAACGCCGGAGGATGCGTTGGTCGGAATGCCCAACCGTCGACTTCGGTGAACCGATCGGGCGAAAGCTGGTCGTGCCGATGCCGCTGGCCGAAATGGACGCCCTGCCGCAGCAATATCCGTCCCTGCGCCGCTGCGGCTTCTACATCTGTGGGTTCGGCCCGGCTATGGACTACCTGGTGCTGCCGCTACTGATGGGCATGGCGCGGGTGCCCGCGCCGCGCTCGCCCACGATCCGCTTGACTCGGTGGTCGATGGCTCGCCTGGCAAGCAAGCCGCCGCCACATCGGCTGGTCGTACAAACCGAGGCAATCGGCCAGCGCTCCGGGCGCCCGGCGGCAGCTTCGGCGAAGGTTGGCGGCCAGGACGGGTATCTCCTCACTGCCGCCCCGGTGGTTGCCTGCATCCGGCGAATCCTCGACGGCTCCATTCGTACCCCGGGACTTCATTTGCAGGCTCAACTGGTGCAGCCCGGCCCGTTCTTGACTGACTTGGCCGAGCTCGGCCTGGAGGTCGAGACCGGCGTGGTGCCGCTGGACTGATTGGTGCCCCCGGACTGCGCTGTCGCGACCCGGGCGATCTGAGGCACCCGTCGAAGGGCGTCAGCGGTACGTGGCAGGCTTGCGGCGTGGTGGTACCGGATTGGTTGAGCGGCGATGAGCGGATACGCCACCGCCACCACCGCGATGCTCAGGCCGGCATCACCGCCGATTTCCCCGATTGGGTCAGCGATCCGGTTCGCCACGCGCTGGCCAGTGTCGGTATTGAGCGCCCGTGGCAACACCAGGTGCTGGCCGCCCAGGCCGCCTTCACCGGCAATCACGTGGCCCTGGCCACCGGCACCGCGTCGGGAAAGAGCCTGGCCTACCTGTTGCCGGTGTTGGCTGCCGGGGTCGACCGACGCGTCGGTTTCGAGGTTGATCGCGGCCCGCTCGGCCTGGACCGCGGCCACAGCGCGCTCTATCTGGCCCCCACCAAGGCGCTGGCCCACGACCAGTTGCGCGCCGCCCGGGAACTGGGGCTGAGCGGTTGGCATCCGGTGACCCTCGATGGTGATTCTGAAGAGGGCGAGCGACGCTTCGCCCGCGATTTCGGGCAGTTCATTTTGACCAATCCCGACATGTTGCATCGCTCGGTGCTGCCATCGCATCAGCGGTGGACGCGGCTGCTCTCGACGCTGCGCTACGTCGTGGTGGACGAGGCGCACCGCTACCGCGGGGTTTTTGGCGCCCAGGTGGCGCAGGTGTTGCGGCGGCTGCGGCGATTGGCCCGGCACTACGGCGCTGACCCGGTGTTCATCAGCGCCTCGGCAACGGTGAGTGCGGCCGGTGATCTATTGGGCCTGTTGGCTGGGGTCGAAGGCACTCAAGAAGTGACCGAAGACACTTCGGCCCGACCCGCCCTCGATTTCTTGTTGTGGCAGCCGAGTGCGGACCCACACCACGAGGCGGCGGACCTGATGGCCAGGTTCGTCGCTGAGGGGCGCCAAACCCTCACCTTCACCACCTCACGGGTGCAGGCCGAGTTGGTTGCCCTACGGACGCAGAAGGCACTCGGCGAGTCGGACTCGGTGCGTTCCTACCGTGGTGGGTATTTGGCCGAGGATCGCCGCGAATTGGAGGCTGGGCTGCAGTCGGGGTCGTTGCGCGGCGTGGCCTGCACCAATGCGCTGGAGCTTGGCGTCGACATCGCCGGAGTGGACGCGGTGATCAGTTGCGGCTTCCCTGGAACTCTGGCCGCCCTGTGGCAGCAGGCTGGCCGCGCCGGTCGTTCCGGGGCTGATGCCTTGGCGGTGCTGATCGCTCGACCCGATCCGCTGGACGCCTTCTTGTGCGGGCATCCGGAGTTGGTCTTCGATGCCCCGGTTGAACGGACGGTGCTGCACCCGGAGAACCCGCAGGTGCTGGCGGTGCAGGTGGCTGCGGCGGCCCAGGAGTTGCCCATCACCGAGGCCGACGCGCAGTGGTTTGGGCCAGGGCTGCCAGCGGTGTTGGCGCGGCTGACCAAGGCGGGCTATCTGCGTCGGCGGGCCAATGGGTGGTACTGGCCGCGCCCGGATCGGGCCGTCGATTCGATCGACCTGCGGGCAGCCGGGGGCAACAGCATTGAGGTGGTCGAAGAAGCCACTGGCCGGGTCATCGGCCAGATCGATCCGGCTGCCGGTGACCGCAGCGTCCACACCGGCGCGATCTACCTGCATCAAGGTGAGCAGTGGCTGGTGCTCGACTATCAGCCAGCCGAGCACACCGCCTTGGTGCGTCGCACCCGGGAGGGCTACTTCACTCAGGCACTCGGCGATTCCGAGGTGCACATTCTCGACGTGGCGGCGAGCCGCCAGCTGGGTAGGGCCGAGGTGAGTTTTGGCTCGGTCGAGCTGTCTGGGCAGGTGACCGGATTCTTGCGCCGCGATGAGTTCACCGGGAAGGTGTGGGACAGCCTGCCCCTCGAACTGCCCCGCCGAACCCTGCGCACCCAAGCCGTTTGGTACACCCTGGACGCCGATGCTCTGGCCGGTTTCGCCGCCAAGGAGTTGCCCGGAGCAGCCCATGCCGCCGAGCACACTGCGATTGGGCTGCTGCCAGCCTTCGCGCCCTGTGATCGTTGGGATATCGGCGGCCTGTCGACCACCTTGCACGTCGACACCGGCAAGTTGACCGTGTTCGTGCATGACGGTGCCGCTGGTGGCGCGGGTTTCGCCGAGCGCGGCTTCCAACTCATCACGCCCTGGCTGAGCGCCACGCTGGATCGGCTGCGCACCTGCCCCTGCGAGCAGGGCTGCCCCGCGTGTGTGGTGTCCCCGAAGTGCGGCAATGGCAACAACCCCTTGGACAAAGCCGCCGCCGCGCGCCTACTGGAACTGATCGTCGGCTGAGCCCGTCGAAGCCCCTTCGACCCTTCGGCAGGCTCAGGACAGGCAAGCTCAGGGAGCTGGCCAGCTCACCGCAGCGGCTCCAGCCGTCCGGCCTCTGCGCTGGCGCGCACGGTCGGAGCGAGTCCCAGCGGCAGCGCCAGGCGATGGTCGACGCTCACCGCCACCACGAAGTCGAGGCTGTCGCCACTCACCTGGCAGCTGGCTAGATGAGCCCCATTTTCGGCGGCGATCCGGGCGGCCACTTCGCAGGATGACCCGCCCCTGCTGTAAACCGAAGCGCCCGACAGAGCCGCCAAATCGGCCGCATTGGCCGCATCACGCTGCGCGGCCGCAAAGACCCCCGCCAGCAAGCCGACAGCGGTGATCACCATGGCCAGAGCGACTGCGGCGCTAACCAGCAGCGAGGCCGCACCCCGCTCACCGCGCTGGCCGATCCGATTCATGTCGGCTCCCGCAGTACGGTCGCGGTCGCACTCAATGGCACGCTGGGCAACCAATCGGCCCACGGCCGCGCCGCCAGCTCGACGGTGACGAAGATCTCGGTGGACTCTTGGCGGACGATTACTCGGGCGCCAACTGGGCGCTGCTGGAGGATTTTGGCCACCGCCGCCGCATCCCCGCGGGCCTCCTGTCGGGCTACTGCCGCAGCCAGGTCGTTACAGCGGGCCAACAGCATGACCAGGGCCAGCGCCCAGGCCAGCAACGCCAGCGCGGCTGCCGCCCCGAGAGTGGCGAAAGCGAGCTCAGCAGTCACCATGCCTGCCTGGCGCCGATTTCGACCAGAACTGCGCTGCCCCGACCGGGCCTGGCCGGCCGGGTTGCCCCGGCCGGCCGTGGAGTCGGCGATCACACACCCGAGGGGGCGAAGACCCCGGTGATCGCCAAGAAGAGGGCCTCGATCAGCTTCATGAGCAGCTCCTTGAACCACTCCTGCTGGAACAGCCAGGTGAGAACTCCCGCGCCCGTGGCTACCGCCACCGAACCGACGGCGTACTCCGCGGTCGTCATGCCCCGCTGACCCCGACGAATTGCCGCTTTGACGAGCTTGCCTGCCATAACTTCTCCTCTCGAATCCACGCCCCCACGGACGCACCCTTAGCTTTGGCACCGGGCCGAGCAACTGCTCACCCGTCTTCGCGACCTGTGGATTACGCAGAGTTGAAGAAACTGCTTGTGGACAGCGAATCATCCGAACAGCCCCGAAATCATGCCGCCGATGATCGGCACCACGCCGATCAGCACGAAAGCGGGCAGGAAGCAGACCATCAGCGGCAGGACCGAGCTCACCCCGACCTTTTTGGCGTTGGTCTCGGCGACCGCAGCGGCCTCGCGGCGAGCATCGACCCCCAGCGCGGTCACCCTGGTGGTAAGCGAGACCCCCGAGGCCACCCCACGGCTCAACTCGCGGCCGAGCTTGGCCAACGCTGGCCGGGCCCCGAACTCTGCCCAGGCCCGCTGCTCGTCGATGCCCAAGCGCACTTTGGCGGTGACTTCGGCCAGTTCTTCGGCCATCGGCCCCGCCAGCGATTGGGCCACTGCCGCCGCCGCGACCCGAAGCGGCAGCCCGGCCTCCAGACAGACCGCCAGCAGGTCACAAACCTGGGAGAGCTCGACTCGAAGGCGGGCCTCCCGCTTGGCATCAACGCCGTTGGCCAGTTGGCCCAGCAGGTAATAGCTGAGCACGATCGCACCGAACCCGAGCAGCGGCGACAGCACGCCCAGCGAGGCTGTCGCGAAGGCGACCGCGGCCCCAGTCGCTACTGCTGAGCCAATGCGCCGCAGGCGCTTGGTCCGCAGCAGGGCCGCCGCCGGGTCACCGAGTTCACGTGGCTCCAGCCGAGCGGCCCCTGCTGGCCACCAGCTCAGCACCGCCCCTCCGGCGGCGACCGCGGCCACCAACGCATCTGCCACCAACGCACCGGCCACCCTAACCACCAGCCCCAGCAGCGATGCGCTCGATCCACCAGACGCCGGCGCACGCCAACGCGACTCCGACGACCAGGCACAGCTGCCCCACCGGCGAACCCAGCAGGAACGATCCCGGATCGCCACCGATCGCGTAGCCAAGGAGCAGCCCGAAAACTGGCAGGGCGGCCAACAGCCGTCCGGTCGCCCGAGGAGCGGCGAGTTCGGCATCAACCACCCGAGCCACTTTGCGGGCCGCATCCAGCCGGTCGGATAAAGCATCCAGGGTTGCCGTCATCGAGGCACCCGTGGCTTCGGCCACCTCCCAGGCGGTGGCGAGCTCAGCCAGCCCGCTCCCGCCAGGTTCCCGGGACTGACGCCGCAGCGCGGCCACCACTGAGCCGCCAACCCGTTGAGCGGCGTCCGACTCGGCGAAGACCGCCGAATCGACGGCGGCGATTCGTAACGCTGTCGACGGCACATGCCCAACGCGCATCAGCCCGGCCAACAGCTGGCAGGCATCCACGACATCCTCGGTGCGCCGCTTCGCCCGGCTGGCCGTGCGCTGCCGTCGCATCGACCAAAGCACCGTGACCGCCACCAGCGCTGAGCTCAACCCGATGGCCCCACCGGCGGTGCCGAAGGTCAGCAGACCCAACGTCGCCGCCGCAACCACCCCAGCGATGGCCACTACCACTGGCGCCGCGGCCCAGCTTCGCACCACCCGTCCGGACGGGATCAGCCGACCCAACCGGTGTCGCGGTGATGGACGGAACCAGAGCAGGGTCGCGCCCACTGCGGTGAGGGCGACCAGCAGGCTCACAATCCGGCCAATCCGCGCAGTGTCGCCAAACCTGGACCGGCCACCATCGAAGCGTCGCTGCGAAAGCGCACCGCTGGGACCGTCCGGCAGCGCCCGGTCGCCTCGTCAACCGACACCAGGCGCACCTCGTCCAACCAACGACGGCCATCGGGCAGGCGGCGCACATGAATCAACACCTGCAGCGCCGCTCCCAACTGAGCGTGCAGCGCATCCCGCGACAACCCACCCAAGGCGCCCAGCGCTTCCAGGCGCGCTGGCACATCGGCTGCGGAGTTGGCGTGCACGGTGCCACAACCGCCCTCATGCCCGGTGTTCAATGCGCTGAGCAGATCGGCCAGCTCCGCGCCGCGCACCTCGCCCACCACTAAGCGGTCCGGCCGCATCCGCAGCGCCTGACGAACCAGATCGGTCAGCGTCAGGGCGCCACTACCTTCGGCATTGGCCGGACGTGCCTCCAAGCGCACGCAATGGGGATGGTCGGGTTGAAGCTCTCGGGAGTCCTCGGCGATCACGATGCGCTCGGCCGCTGGCACCAGCCCCAGTAAGGCTGCCAGCAGCGTGGTCTTGCCCGATCCGGTACCCCCGGAGATCAGGAAGGCGCGCCGCTGGGCCACCAGTCCCGCCAGCAGCTCGGCCGCCGCGGCGCTCAAGCTCCCGCTGGCCAACCAGTCCGCCAAGGTGAGCCGCTGCCGATTCGGCACCCGCAGCGATAGGCAGGTGCCAGCATCAGCCACGCAGCCCAACACGGCGTGCACTCGTACGCCGTTGGGTAGGCGGGCGTCCACGAATGGTGAGCCTTCATCCAGACGCCTGCCCACCGTGGCCGCCAGCCGCACGGCGAGGCGGCGCACTTCGGCTTCGCCTTCGAAACTGACTCCGGCCGGCTCCAGGCCTGCCCCACAGTCGAGATAGACCTGGTCGGGGCCGTTGACCAGTACGTCGGTGACCCCTGGCCGCTTCAGCAGCGGATCGAGCGGACCCGCGCCGATGCTGTCGCGGCGCAGCGCGGCCACGGTTTGGCGGACCACCGAATCAGTGACCAACAGCCCAAGGCTGCGCAGGGCTGAGCCGACCTCTACCGGGCCAGGCAACTGCCCACGCTTGGCCAAATGGTCGCGCAGTGCGTCCAATTCGGCCTCATTCATTCCCCGCTCCGCTCAGCACCAGGTCGAGCAATCGGTCCACAGCTTTGCGGTAGCCCCGGCGCGCTCCCCTTGCTGGCGGCTCACCTCGCTCGGCGGCCCCGGCCAAGCCGCGTTCCTCAGGAATCTCGGCCAACACCGGCAGCCCGACGGCTTCGGCCACCAGATCTGAGGGCAGCGCGCCGCGCCCTCGACGCACGACCAGTTCGGCCCGCTCCAGGTCGTGGCCGGCGACTGCCTGCCGGGCGGCTGCGACTCCCCGGACGGACGCCGAAACCAACAGCAGCTGCCGCGAGGCCAGCCGCATAGCTTCTCTGGCCGCTGGGGCCTTCGAGCGACCCGGATCGAGCACCACGGCCGAATGCCAGGTGCACAGTGAGGCCACGATGGCGGCCAGCGGCTCCCTGGCCAGATCGAGTTCGGTGCCTCGCGCCATCGACACCACCGACACTCCGTCAACTACCGGCAGGTAGGGCCGCAGATCCCCCAAATGGCCCTCAGCCGAGTTCAGTCTTGGCCAGCGCCAGCCCTGCACCCGTTCGGCGCCCAACAGCAGGTCGATGCCGCCGCCAAGCGAATCGGCATCGACCAGCGCCGCCCCGGACGGGCCGCGGGCGGCACTCAGCTGAGCCAAGGCAGCCGCGAGGGTGGAGGCCCCCACCCCACCAGACCCCCCAATGACTGCCACCACCGGTGCGCGGGAGCGACTGCTCCCCTCACCGAGGACCGCACCCAGCCAGGCAGCCCCCTCCGGCAACGGAATCACCCGGGCCGACAGCGGGGCCGACCACATCGACAGCTTTTCGGGCTCCGGCCCCACCACGTAGACGCCTTCGCGGTGCGGCAATGCCCTACCCGCGACCAACTCGGCGAGATCGTCGGCGACGATCACCGTCGAAGCCGTCCGCCAAAGTTCGCCGAGCCGTTCAGGCTCGGTAACCACCTCGGCGTCCAACTCCTGGGCCGCGACTGCAGACAGGATCGAATCCTGGGTATCTCCCGGTGCCGCGACTACCAGAACCGGGCGAGATGGACTCAGCTGTGCCATGCCTGCACTTTGGGTACGCCGGCCCGAAGCCGTTCACCCCTGGTCGAAATTGTGGAAAAGTCGGCTTCGCCGCAAAGTTATCCACAAATCTGGCCGGGCCCCTTGCTCCGCGACCGCGACCGCGACTACAGCGCAACCAGCTGTTCGGAGATCTCCCACAGACGCTGGGCCAGTTCCGCGTCATCGGCCTTCGCCGATGACTTTGCCACCCGGCGCTTCTCGTAATACTCCCCCGAACGCCAATCAACCCCAGGAAGGCCCTCAGCCAGCCAAACAAGCTGATCGCTGCCCTCCGCAGAGGTGAGCATGCCCCGACGAGCCAACGGATTGGCATAGAGCCAGCGCAGGATCCCCGAGCCGCTGTTGCCGAAGTTCGACCCCACCACTCCGGGATGGAACGCCGCCGCCGAGAGCCCCTGCTCCGCGTAGCGCCGATGCAGCTCCCGGGTGAACAAGATGTTGGCCAGCTTCCCGCCACCATAGGCACCCTGGGCGGAATAGCCATGCTCAGAATCCAGGTCGTCCAGCTCCAGTTTGGCCATTAGCCGCGCCGCGATACTCGAGGTCTGAATGACCTTGGCCGAGGAGGCGATGAGCTTGTCCAGCAACAGCGTGGTCAGCAGAAAGCCACCCAGATGATTCACCTGGAAGGTCAACTCGTGGCCGTCTTCAGTGACCGTCCGATCACTCATGATGCCGCCAGCGTTGTTGGCCAGCACATCGATCCGGGGATAGGCGGCGTCCAGCTCGGCAGCCAAGCGGCGCACCTGAGCCAGCGAACTGTAATCGGCCACATGGTGCGGCACTCCCAGCTCGGCTGCCAGGGCCTCGGTCTTGGCAACCGAGCGCCCAACCAGCACCACCGATTCCCCGGACGCGACCAGCGTTCGAGCCGCTGCCGCCCCGATGCCGTCACTGGCTCCAGTGATGATGATCGTCTGTTTGGCCATTCCGTCCACCCTTCCCAAGCCCCTGACAACGCTACCCCGACAGCGTTGCCTCCCGGCCCTAGTGGCAGGCCCAACCTAGGATCGGTCCATGACCAACCGCAGCGGCGGCGGCTTCCCGGTAGCCGCGGATGACTGGCTGGTGCCGACCCCAGGAGCCAGGGTGCTGGCCGTCGGCCAGGGGTCTGCCTTGATGGCCGCCCGGCTGATCGCCCGCGGAGCGCAGGTCACCCTGATCGACCGGGACCCGGCGATACTGCTCAGCGCTCGGCGGCGCCAGCCGAGTTTGGCGGTGGTGGCGACCTCGGCCGAGGCGCTGCCGTTCCAGCCGTGTTCCTTTGACGCTGTGGTGATCTCCCAGGGAATGCACCTACTCGCACCCGGTCTGGCGCTGGCCGAGTTTGCTCGGGTGCTCGCGCCTGGTGGCTACCTCGGACTTGCCTACACCACCCGCGATGACAGCGTGCCGTGGGTGCGGCGGCTGGCTAGGGTGCTGCAGGTCTACGACCCGGAGCTGATGACGTCCAAACAGATTGATTCGATTGACGCGCTCTCCGGCAGCCCCTATTTTCCGGACGTCGAAAGCCACAGCTTCCGGCTTTGGGTGCCGATCACTCGCGACGGCATGTTCGAAATGGTCTCCAGCGCACCGAAACTGTCCGGGCTTCCCGAGCCGGCCGCCTCTGCGCTCCTGGACGCGGTGGGGGCGATCTATGACACCTCCGCTAATTCGCCAGAACCGCTGGCGCTGCCCTACGCCGTGCAGTGCTGGCGAGCCGAGGTGAACCACAGCGAGTTCACCAGCCAACTTGAGCTCGCTCCCGAAGGACTACAGATCACTCTTTAGCAGCGCCACGGCAGGGTTAGGCTGTTGACGAAGTCAGAAAGGGAGTGAGATGGCCGAGTCGATCGATATCGCCGAGGTGATCAAGGGCATCCAGGACGAGGTCACCACCATCGTCCGCGGTGAGATCGCCCTGGCCGCCGATGAAATCAAGGGTGAGGCGGCCAAGGCTGGCATCATCGCTGGGTTGTTCGGTGGTGCCGGCTATCTGGCTGTCAGTGCGGTCGCGGTGCTGTTCAGCGCCTTCGCCTTCGCTTGGGCGATTGGCTTCCGGGCCTGGTTCGGCCTCGAGGTGATCACCGCCCTGTTCCTTGGCTTCCTGGTGATGGGGCTACTGATGCTCGCCCTCGCCGCCCTGATGGGTTATCTCGCTGGCCGCGTACCGCAGCCAGGCTCACCGACCAAGACCATCGCAAACGCGAAGGATCAGGTTGAGTTCGTCAAAGCCACCATCGCTGAGGCCAGCGCCGAGGCGTCCGGCAAGAAGCCCCATGCCTCGATCGCTGTGGCCGAGGCCCTGAAATCGACTGAGGCCCTGGGTTCCAACTGAGCCTCAGCCCAACCGGTAGACCCGCGATTCCCAACCCGCCAGCCGCAGTTCCCCGGACGGGTGGGTACCCACCAGCAGTTCCGCGGCAGTGACGTCCGGCAACCCTGACGGCCAGTCAGTCGGCGCGGCAGACCAGTTGGCCACCACCAGGAGCCGGTCACCAGCCAAGGTGCGGGTGTAGCAGAACAGCGATTCGTCCTCGGCCAACAGCAAATCGAATCGACCCAACCGCACCACCTCCAACTCATGGCGCAGCGCGATCAGCTTGCGGTAGTGGTGGAACACCGAATCCGAATCTGCAAGTTCGGCGGCAGCGTTGATCTCGGGGTAGTTGGTGTTCACCGGCAGCCAGGGAGTTCCGGTCGTGAAGCCCGCGTTCTCGCTGGCGTCCCAACACATCGGAGTGCGAGCGTTGTCTCGGCTCTTGGCCGCGATCACGCTGAGCAGTTGCTCGCTGGGCAGGCCCAGCGAAACCGCCAGGTTGTAGAAGCGAATGCTCTCCAGATCGTTGTAGGCCTCGATGCCGCCAAAGCTGCCGTTGGTCATGCCCAGCTCTTGGCCCTGGTAGACGTAGGGCGTGCCTTTGAGCAGGTGCAGGCTGGTGGCCAAGGTCTTGGCTGAGGCCACCCGGAAGGTCGGGGAGTCATCGCCGAAGCGGGACACTGACCGCGCCTGATCGTGGTTCTCGAAGTAGAGCGAGTTCCAACCGGCCTCTTCCAAGCCGTACTGGTACTCGGCCAGGGTGGCTTTGAGCGCCGACAACTGCAGGGGCACCATCTCCCATTTCGAGCCGCCCTGATCTACCTCGACATGCTCGAAGGTGAACACCATGCCCAGCTCACGGGCGGCCGGATCGGTGAAGCTGCGGGCCAGTTCGGCGTCGATGCCTGGGGTCTCGCCGACGACGAACAACCCCTTCTCGGTGAAACCAACCTCGGCGTTCATCTCGGCCAAGAACTCGTGCAATCTTGGCCCGTTGGCCACCTGGGCCAGGGCGTAGCACAGCCCGTCGGGTCCGGGCACGCCGTCGACGGGCGGGTAGGTCTTGGAGATCACGTTGATGACGTCCAGCCGGAAACCGTCGACGCCACGCTCAACCCACCATCGCATCATCTGGTAGAGCTCGGCACGCACCTGGGGGTTCTCCCAGTTGAGGTCGGGCTGCTTGCGGCTGAACACATGCAGGTAGTACTCGCCGCTTTGCTCGTCGTAGGCCCACGCCGGCCCACTGAAGGCCGAGCCAGCATTGGTGGGCTCTGCCCCCGGCGTGCCGGGCTCGAACCCCGGACGTGCTGGACGCCAGATGTACCAATCACGTTTGGGTGAACCCGGCTCGCGGGATTCGACGAACCACGGATGCTCATCAGAGGTGTGGTTGATGACCACGTCCATGACCAGTTTCAGGCCGCGCGCATGCAGGGCGGCGATCAACTCGTCCAGGTCGGCCAGGGTGCCCAGGGACGGATCGACATCGCAATAGTCGGAAATGTCGTAGCCGTTGTCGTCCATCGGTGAGCGGTACACCGGGGAAAGCCACACCACGTCAACGCCAAGGGCCACCAGGTGATCGACGTGGTTGATGATGCCGCGCAGGTCGCCCACACCATCGCCGTTGGAGTCCGCGAATGAACGTGGGTAAATCTGGTACGCCACCGCGCCGTGCCACCAAGCCATAAACCCATCCTCAACTGCTCTTACCGACCAGACGTCGGGTGCCCTCCACCCCACAAGAGGGAACGGTGTTCACACTACCTGCCGAGGGCTCGTGCCACGGCGCCTTTACAGCCTTTCGCTGAGAAATCGGGACGGGATTTCGCTGATGCGGCCGGCATCCCACGGCTGCGTCCAGCCGAGCAGCTCGAAAAGACCGTCGAGCAGGTAGGCGGTGAAGCCCCACACGTACAGTTCGTCAATCCAGAACCCTGGCCCGGTGAAGCCGCTGGGGTGCGTCCAGGTGTCCCGGTTGACCGGGTCGAGCAGGTGCGCCAACCCCACCCGGTGCACCGCGGCCAGCTCGCCGACGTCCATCACCTGCAACGGGGACGGACGGGTCCACCAGCCCACCACTGAAGTCACGTCGAACCCGCTACGGCGAATGTGGGCGGTGGGCAGAATGCCAAGCACTGACACATCGGCTGGCGCCACCCCAACTTCCTCCTGCGCCTCCCGCAGGGCGGCCGCGATCGGATCAGCATCAGCTGCCTCCATCGAGCCACCGGGAAAAGCCACCTGGCCGGCATGGTGGCGCAGGTCTGGTCGCTTCTCCACGAGCACCAGGTCGTAGCCCTCAGCCCCGGCACACAGCAGGATCAGCACCGCCGCCGGACGGCCGCGCCCAGGTCGGCGGGTGCCGGAGATGAAGCTGAGGGCATCGGGATGGGCCAACCGGTCGCGGGCTGCGGCCAACTCCGGCGGTACGGGGCTGACCGGTTGCCGGGAATCGGTGGTCATCCGCGGGGCTCCCGCACCAACTTTTCGGCGATCTTCGCCTCGGTTGGGCCTTCACCGAAGGACGGGCACAGGTTGGCGACCGAACAAGCGCCGCACGCCGGTCGACGAGCGTGGCAGCGGCGTCTGCCGTGCCAGATCACCCGATGGTTGAGGCTGTTCCAGTCTTTGCGGACGAACAGCTCGCCAACCTCAGCTTCGATCGCCGCTGGATCGCTGCTTTGGGTCCAGCCGAAGCGGCGCGACAACCTGATGAAGTGGGTGTCGGTGGTGATCGCCGGCACTCCGAACGCATCAGAGAGCACCACATTGGCGGTCTTGCGGCCAACTCCCGGCAGCTTCACCAGTTGCTCCACCTTGGCTGGCACTTCGCCACCGAAGTCAGCGATCAACGCAGCGCTCAGCCGCAGCAGCGAGTCGGTCTTGGCCCGGAAGAAGCCGGTGGGCTTGATCAGTTCCTCGAGTTCACTCCGGTCGGCGCCAGCCAGCGCGTCCGGATCAGGGAAACGCGCGAACAGCGCCGGGGTAACGGTATTCACTCGGCGATCGGTGGATTGCGCCGACAGCACCGTCGCCACCAGCAGTTGCCAGGGGTCGAGGTAATCGAGTTCGCAATGAGCATCCGGGTAGGTTTCGCCGAGCGTCCGGTGGATCGCTCGGGCCCGGCGCACTAGTGCGGTACGGCTCTCGTTCATCAGCTTTCGGCGAGCTCGGCGATCAGCTCGATCTCCACCGGTGCGTCCAGTGGGAGCACGGCTACCCCGACTGCGCTGCGGGCGTGCACCCCAGCTTCGCCAAACACCTGCTGCAGCAACAGCGAGGCGCCATTGGCCACTGCCGGCTGCCCAGTGAAGGACGGATCGCTGGCCACGAACACCACCAGCTTGAGCACGCCGGCGAGTCGGTCGATGCCGCCAGCAGCCGCTGCGGCCGCCGCGATGGCGTTCAGCGCGGCCGTCCGGGCCAGATCGGTGGCCTGCTCCGGGGTAACTTCAGCGCCCACCTTGCCAGTGGCGGCCAGCACGCCGTCCACGAAAGGTAACTGGCCAGCGGTGAACACCTGAGTGCCACTCACTTTGGCCGGCACGTAGGCGGCCACCGGAGTTGGTACGGCGGGCAGGCTGAGACCCAACTCAGCCAGCCGCGTCGAGGCGAGCAACTGTTCGCTCACTGGACCACCGGTCGCTTCAGGTAGGCCACTAGATTTTCCGCGTTCAAACCGGGCACCACCTGCACCAGTTCCCAGCCTTCGCTGCCCCAGTTGTCGAGGATCTGCTTTGTGGCATGCACCAGCAGCGGCACGGTCACATACTCCCATTTCGTCATGTGCTCACCCTAGAGGTTGCCGCACCTGACCCGACCGTCAGAGTTGGTTCAGGAAGTGCTAGCCACGTAAGCGCCCGGCTTGGGGCACAGCAGCGAAGTCCAAGAGGTGATGTCAGTGCGCTGGCGGAGCAACTGGCGACGCTCGCGCTCAGTCATGCCTCCCCACACACCCCACTCGATCCTGTTATCGAGGGCTTCAGCCAAGCATTCACTGCGCACTGGGCAACCGGCACATACTGTGCGGGCGCGCTTCTGCTCAGCACCATCAGGGAACAACTCATCCTGAAGCCCGCGGCACTTTGCCAGCAGGGTCCAGTCTTCAGTTTGGAGCGTCATTGCTCTCAACTTCCTCTCGGCGGGGGGCCCGCAGCGTTGGAGAACTATGTACTCCGCCCCTGCACCGCTCAGGTTAATCGTCAACACTGCAATTCGCTAGAGGCAATCGCGAGCCCCACCCACCTTCCCACCCGTTCAAGCGGTGGCAAGGTGGGCCCCTTGGGCCCAGTGACGTAACCTTGAGGTCATGCTGCTCGGCAAACGCCTTTATTCGCTGCTCATG
This sequence comes from Propionibacteriaceae bacterium UBA6122, assembly GCA_002428365.1. Lineage (GTDB taxonomy): Bacteria > Actinomycetota > Actinomycetes > Propionibacteriales > Propionibacteriaceae > Propionicimonas. Next base: position 30,893 of record DIVW01000045.1, on the reverse strand, counting down.
TTCGTCCTCGTCTCGATCCTCAGCGGCGTCCTGGTCGCGGGCCTGATGGTGCCTGCGGTGGGCATGGCTGCCGACGCCGGACGCACCGCTATCAGCGGCGTGAACGACCTGCCAACCGAGTTGGGGGCGCCGCCGCAGTGGGAACGCTCCCGACTGCTGGACGGCGACGGCAAGGTGCTGGCCTATTTCTATGACCAGAACCGGGTCTATGTCGATCTGACCAAGATCTCCGACATCATGAAAAAGGCCCAGGTGGGCATCGAGGATCACCGCTTCTACGAGCATGGCGCGATGGACCTCACCGGCACCCTGCGCGCCCTGGTGAGCACCACTCAGGGCAACACCCAGGGCGGTTCGAGCCTGACCCAGCAGTACGTGCGAATGGTGTTGGTAGAGAAGGCCGAAGCCAGTAACGACGAAGCTGCCGTGCTGGCGGCCAAAGAGAACACCATCGCCCGCAAGATCCGCGAGTTGCGCTACGCGATCGCAGTGGAGAAGCAAAACTCGAAAGATCAGATTCTCGAGTTCTACCTGAACATGGCCTACTACGGCGACGGCGCCTACGGCGTCGAGGCCGCGGCCCGGCACTACTTCGGGATTTCGGCCGCCAAGCTCGATTTGGCCCAGGCGGCCATGCTGGCCGGCCTGGTGCGCAACCCGAACGCCACCAACCCGGCGAAGTCCGAGACGGTGGCCATCGGGCGCCGCAACGACGTCCTCGATCGGCTGGCTGAGCTGAAGATCGTCACCAAGGAAGAAGCTGCGGCAGCAAAGGCGACCGGCTTCGATCGCTCGAAGATCACCAGCGCCCGCACTGGCTGTGCCAACTCCGAGTTCCCGTTCGTGTGTCAGTACGCCCTCAACACGCTGGTCAACAAGGCCACGACCCTGGGCGCCACCAAGGAGGAGCGCCTGCAGCGGGTCTACCGGGACGGCCTGACGATCAAAACCCAGGTCGACCCGAAGGCGCAGCGCAGCGCAGAGGCCAAGATGCGCAAGATGATCTCCGGTAAGGACCCGGTTACCTCCGTGATCGTCATGCTCGAGCCGAAAACTGGCCTGATCGTCGCAATGGCGCAAAACCGACAGGAGATGGGCACTAAGGCCGGGCAGACCTACTACAACGATGCAGTCGAGAAAGACATGGGCGGCGGCAGCGGCGTCCAGGGCGGATCGACGTTCAAGATGTTTGTGGCGGCCGCCGCATTGGAAAACGGCTTTGGCGCGGGCACCAGCTTCACAGTGCCCTACGAGAAGGACTGGAAGGGCGAGACCTTCCGCAACTGCACCGGTCCCTTCATTCAGGGTGGCAAATGGGCAGTCACCGGCACCCGCAGCGAGGTTGGCACCTTCGACATGTGGCGTGGCACGGCAATGTCGGTCAACAACTACTTCGCCGCCCTGGAGCAGACCGTCGGCATGTGTCCGGTGGTCAAAATGGCGGTCCGGCTAGGGTTGAAGTCGGCAATCGGTGAAGACATCGTGAAGACCTATCAGTGGCGGCCAGCCTTCACCCTCGGCTCCGTCGAGGTGACCCCGCTGTCGTTGGTCAGCGCCTACGCGACGATGGCCAACCGGGGCGTGCGCTGCGATCCGGTGGTGCTGAAGTCGATTACCTCCAGCGATGGCACCTCGATCCCGGTGCCCAGCGCCAACTGCACCCGGGTTGTCGACGCGGCCTACGCCGATGCGATCAACAAGATCTTCCAGGGCCCCATCTACCGCGGCACCCTGACCAGTGCCCAGATTCCGGGCTACCGACTAGCTGGCAAGACCGGCACCGTGCCCGACAACAAGGCTGCTTGGGCGATCGCCTACACCCCCGACCTGGCCGCTGGCGCCATGATCAGCGTCGATAACAGCCCCAAGAAGAAGATCAAGAAGTTCTGGAAGGCGCACCGGGGGAACCTACGCGGCGTGAAGCTGCCGGCCTCGGGCACCTGGCTGAGCGGCTACGGCTCGGACGCTGGCCGCAAGTTGTTGCGTCCGGCGATGGCTGCAGCTCTTGCTGATATCAAAGACCACACCCAGTTCACCGAGCCCACGGCCGCAGCACTGGCTGGCGACTCAGTGTCGGTGCCTAGTTGTTCTGGTCTAGGAGCCACCGCCTGCAAGAACAAGCTCATTGCCGCCGGGTTCGCCGCCTACACCAAGCGGGTCTACTCCGACACGGTGCCCAGCGGCAGCCTGATCGGCCTGTCGACCGCCGGGCAGGCCCCTAAGGGCAGTTCCATCACGGTCCTGGTCTCCAAAGGACCAAAACCAGCTGACGATGGCCCGCCCGATCCGAGCACGCCAGCCACCCCGCCAGGGCGGAAGAAATAGGTCGTGGTTCCTCGTCTCGCCAAGGGCCTCGCCCTGGCCGGTGCGGCCTGCTTCGCCTACGGCACGCTGATTGAAGCCCGATCCTTCCGGCTGCGTCGGCTTTGCCTGAAGGTGCTGCCACCGGGGTCAGCGAGCCTGCGAGTGCTACATCTGTCTGATCTGCACCTGCTGAAACGCCAGGGCACCAAGCAGCGCTTCGTCGCCGCCTTGGCCGGGCTCGAGCCCGATTTGGTGATCAACACCGGTGACAACATCGCCGAGGCTGAGGCTCTGGAACCGCTGTTGACGGCGCTCGGTGCGCTATTGGACGTCCCTGGCGTCTTCGTCTTCGGCTCCAACGACTACACCGGGCCGGACGCGATCAACCCGCTGGGCTATTTGGTCAAGGACACCGGGCGTGAAGGCGTCCATGCCGATCGCGCGCAGTTGCCTACCGAGGAGCTGCGCGCCGGCCTGACCGCTCGCGGCTGGCAGGACTTGAACGCGGCGCGGGCCACCATCGAAGTGCGCGGGCTGAAGCTGGAGTTCCGCGGCACCGACGATGCCCACCTCGGCCTGGACGACTACAGCTTGGTCGCCGGGCCGCGATCGGCGGAGGTCGACCTTTCGGTGGGCGTCACTCATGCGCCCTATCTGCGGGTGCTGGACGCGATGACCGACGACGGGGTCGAGCTGATCTTCGCCGGCCACACCCACGGCGGCCAGGTGTGCGTCCCGGGATGGGGTGCGCTGACCACCAACTGCGATCTGCCCCCGGCTCAGGCCAAGGGCACCAGCGTCCACCAGACGGCCAACGGCAGTTCCTGGTTGCACGTTTCGGCAGGTCTGGGCACCTCGCCCTATGCGCCCTACCGATTCGCCTGCCCGCCCGAAGCGACCCTGTTGACCCTGCAGCCGGTCTCGAATGGCTGAGGCGGGGCAGTTGGGCTAAACTGCCACTCGGCCCTGACCAGTTCAGGGCCCTTCGGGGTGTGGCGCAGCTTGGTAGCGCGCGTCGTTCGGGACGACGAGGTCGCAGGTTCAAATCCTGTCACCCCGACCAGCCGAAAGCCGCTCTGGCTAGGTCGAATGACCTAGGCCAGAGCGGCTCTCTTGGTTTCGTGTCCTAACCGTCATGGCTTCTTTTGCGGGACTGTTGTCGCCCACAGGGGGTCTGGTCAACCCGATTCCGAACGCGAAATGCTTGTGGCGTGTCCTAGAGCACCCGATCTCGCAGAGGGAAACCTGAGGGGGAATCAACCGCGAGGTATTCGAAGTGCCCGCCGGGCATGCAAGTCCAGCACCGAGGGAGTGCGGAGGAATCATGGAGAAGAAGTTCTACCAAGACTTGCTCGACAAGATGTCCGATGGCGTCTACTTCGTCAGCAGGGACCGGAAGATCACGTACTGGAACAACGGTGCGGAGCGCATCAGCGGCTACAGCGCCGACGAAGTGCTTGGCCACAGTTGCGCAGAGGGAATCCTGCGCCACGTCACCGACAGTGGTCAGCAGTTGTGTCGGCGCGGATGTCCACTGCTAGCGGTGATGGCAGACGGCAAGCCCCGCGAGGCCGACGTCTTCATGCATCACAAAGACGGACATCGCGTCCCGATCACGGTACAGGGCCAAGCCATACGGTCCTCCGATGGAAAGATCGTCGGGTCCGTCGAGACCTTCCACACCCGGGGAGCCAATCCCTACGCGGCCTATTGCCGGGACCGCGTGGACGACTCATTGGATACCGTCACGGGCCTGGCGCCGCGCCGCTTCGGTGAACTGCAACTGCGTGCCCTGACCCAGGCGGTCGCTGAGCAGACCACCACCCTCGGCGTGTTGTTCATCGACGCGGATCACTTCAAGGATGTCAACGACACGTTCGGGCACAAGACCGGCGATGAGGTACTTCGCATGGTCGGCCAGTCAATAGTCAACGGGCTGCGACGCGGCGACATCCCGGTGCGGTGGGGGGGCGAGGAGTTTCTGGCCCTTTTGCCCGGAACCGACCAAGCCGGGCTACGCGCCGCCGCCGAGCGGGTTCGCATGCTGGTGGAGAACTCCTGGATTCAGAAAGGTGAGGTGCAGGTGCGGGTAACCATCTCAGTCGGTGCCACGATGGCTTTACCGACCGAGACCGTCGACGACCTTGTTGACCGCGCTGACAAGTTCATGTACGCGAGCAAGCAGGGCGGCCGCAACCGCGTCACGACAGACACGGGCGCACTCATCAGCAATGCAGACCGACCAATCCTCGGCACCGCCGCCCCTTGGGTGACTGCGTCAGCTTGACCAAGACCGCCGGCTGTGGGGTCCCCCGCCGCCGGCAGGCTGGCCCGACTAACCCGATCCTCGCTGGGCATGCGCCTCAGCGAGAGGTCCGGCTGCGCAGGGCGACCGCTACTGCGGCCACAACGAAGGCCGCGATACCAACCAGCGTGGTGGCGATCACCACTGGGTAGGCCCCTTGGAAGCCGGTGGCGGCGGTGTGCTTGATCCAGATGCCGAGGTAGGCCCAGACCAGGACGAGCCCATAAGCGATGTCGCGGTTCCTCAGGACGACGGCGGTACCAATGACCGCACCAACCGCAATGATCACCGCAGCCCACGTCGCTTCGGCGATCCCAAAGCCGTCCCAGCCGACGCTCACCAGCCACACCGTGATGTTGGCGATAGTGGCCACAGTGAGCCAGCCGAAATACACGCTGAAGGGCAACCGGACGAAGACCGCATCGCGGGTCGAGAGGTCGGCGGTTTGGAGGGTCCGCATGATCAAGATGACCAGCACCAGCATCGTGGCCAGCAGCAGCGTGGAGACCCCGATGAGGTCGTAGTGCCAGCTCAGGATCCAGGTGGCATTGGCCAGCGAGGACAATGAGAACAGCACCCCCACCCGCTCCAGCATCGCGATCCGTTGCGCCTGCGGAACCTCACCATCGGCTGGGTCACGGAACAGGCCGAGTTGGTAGAGCACGTGCGCACCGAGCAACAGGTAGATGACGCCCCAGATGGCGAAGGTCACCCCGGCCGGAGCGAACAGGTTCTGGTAGGCATCCGAGACTGCCCCGGTAGTCCGCCCGTTGATCGGCAACGCATTGACAAGCGCGTTGACCGCGATCATCACCACATAGGTGAGGCCGACCAGTGCCTTAATCGAAGCCCTGACGCTTACGCGCTGCATGACTTGCCTCCGCTGTCGGCGATGGGGGTGACGAGGTGCTTCAACGCTAGGCCCTTGAGCGCCCGCCCGGGCGTGGTCATGAGGATTTGCTGTAATGAGGCACACCAACCCTTCCAATCGCATACACATGTGGTATACCTGTATGCAATTAGGAGGCACCATGGGCCATCCGGTTCTGACACTCACCTCAGCCAGCCATGCTGGCATGCGCAAGGATCAGGTCTACGCACTCGTTGAGTCCGGAGAACTCGAGCGCATCGGGCGCGGCGTCTACGTGGACATTCGCCGGATCGACCCTTCCTTGGCCTCCTTCGCAGCGGCCACTGCGCTCAAGCCGACCTCAACCCTCTGCCTGACCAGCGCCCTGGTACACCACGGCTTGAGCGACGCAATCCCGTTCGCCACCGACATCGCCCTGCCGCGCGGCACTCGGCACCCTTCCGGCTTCGATCACGTGTCCTGGCATTCCTTTGATCGGGAGACCTTCGATGTGGGCAGGAATCTGATTCGGCTGGACGGCCTGTCGCTGGCCATCTACTCCGCCGAACGGACCATCATCGACGCCTTCCGCCTTGCCCATCGGGAAGGAACCGATCAGGCCTACGACGCGCTGAAACGGTGGATCCGCGTCCCCGGCAACCAGCCGTCGACACTGCTCGACGTGGCCACATCCTTCCCGAAAGCCGGGCCCCGAATCCGCCACGCGCTTGAAGTGCTGCTGTGACACCTACACCAACACGCGACACCCCTGCGGGACAGTCCTACAACAGTCTTCGCAACCTTGCCCGCAAGCACCAGCGCGATTTCGCGGAATATCTCACGCTCTATGCGCTGGAGGGGCTTCTCGCGCGCCTTGCCAGCTCCACCCAGGCTACCGATCTTGTGCTCAAGGGTGGGGTGCTGATGGCTGCGTTCGCGGCCCGCCGGCCGACCCGCGACATCGACCTGCGGGCATCCGGCCTAGCTAACGACGTTGCCGCCTGTGAGCAGCTCATCCGTGCCATCGCGACAATCGAGTTGGGCGACGGCCTGCACTTCGACCCTTCGGCAGTTCGGGGCGAGACCATCCGCGACGAAGACCTCTACCCCGGCGTCCGGGTCCGCATGGATGCATCTCTGGCCAATGCCCGCATCGCCATCCACGTCGACCTGAGCTTCGGTGACCCGATCTCGCCTGCGGCCGAACCTATAGACCTGCCACGCCTGCTCGGGGGATCCGTGCGTCTGCTCGGCTACCCCGACCACATGGTCCTTGCCGAGAAAATCGTCACCGCGATCCAGCGCGGCATCGCCAACACGCGTTGGCGTGACTTCGTCGACGTCGACGCAATCAGTAGCTACCGCGTGATCGCCGGAGCAGACCTGACGCGGTCGCTGGCAACTGTCGCCGCGCACCGGCAGGCAACGCTTCGCCCGCTCGACCAAGTTCTCGCAGGCATGGCGCAGAGCGCCCAACCCAAATGGCTGGCATGGCGCCGCAAGCAGCGCCTCGAAACCTCCACTCCGCAGCACTTCCAGGACCTGATCAAGCGCTATGTCGCCTTCGCCGACCCCATCCTCACCGGCGAGGCCACGGGGCTAATGTGGAATCCGGAAAGTGCCTCGTGGACATGAGGTGATGACCGCGCCGAATCAGCACCGTGTCGCCTAACAGCGTCGGCGGCGTCCAGGCTGCACAATGAGCCTGTGTCAACGCAGGTGAGGCGCCATCGACCAGGCACCGGACGGCAACTGCCGTGGGTGGGCTGACCTGGAGCTGGGACTATTTCTTCGTCCCACAGAACCAGCCGATGCCCCCAGGGGTCGGCTTTGGAACGTTCTCCGCAATCCATTTCAGCGTGCTCGCGGTGCTGGCCATCGGCATCGCCGCCCTGGTGCTGACCTACCGCAGCGCGGACGATGCCCGCCGCAAGCGCCTGCGCTTGGTGGTCGGCTGGTCGGTGCTGCTACTCGAGGTGACCCGTCAGCTCAGCTACCTGGCCACCGGCAGCTACAGCCCGGAGATCCTGCCGCTGCACCTGTGCGCGATCACCACCGCGGCCGTCTTCATCGACTCCCTGCGCCCGAATCGCTGGACGGGCGACTTCCTCTACGCCCTGGGCTGGTGGGGCGCCCTGGCCGCCGACATCTTCCCCGATTGGGCCACCCGCCCGATCCTGAATATCTACACCTGGCAGAGCTTCGCCATTCACGCCCTCATCTTCGGCTACGTGCTGATGCGGCTCGTGGGTGGCGACCTCATCCCCAACGTCCGCAATCTGTGGCGGGTGACCGTGATTGCCACCGTGACCGCAGGCGTCGGCTATCTGGCCAACCAGGCATGGAACACCAACTTCTGGTTCCTCAACGCTGGTGCCCCAGGATCACCCCTGGAGGCCATCAACGCCTTCGCTGGTGACTTCTACGTCCCAGTGCTGATCGGCCTGCTAGCGGTCGTCTGGACGCTGCTGTACCTACCCTGGGTGCTGCGGGCCCGCCGTGCGCCGTCGTCCCCGGCCACCTCAGTCGCTCAGCGTCCCAACCAAACCGCCGCGTAAGGCGCCAGCCGACCTTCACTGACCGGTTCGCTGGCCAGCAACACCTGCCAGCCGTCGGGCAGTGCCACCGGCTGATCGCCAAAGTTCACCCAGCAGGCGAAACCGGGCTCGCGAGTGAAAGCCAGCACCTCGGCGCCGGTCTCCACCCACGACAGGTCACCCTCCCCCAGCGCTGGCAGTTCCCGCCGCAATGCCAGGGCGGCGCGGTACAGCTCCAACATCGAACCGTCGCGGCCGTCCTGCGCCTGCACACTGAGGCCACCCCAGTCGGCTGGCTGCGGCAGCCACGGTTCGGCCGCGCCCACCGGAGAGAACCCGAAGCTGGGCCCCTCGGTGGTCCACGGCAGCGGCACCCGGCAGCCGTCGCGGCCCAGCTCAACGCCAGCGCTATTGACCGTGATCGGATCCTGCTTGACCTCGGCTGGCAGATCCTCCACCTCGGGCAGGCCGAGTTCTTCGCCGTTGTAGAGGTAGGCGCTACCGGGCAACGCGAAGCTGAGCAGCGCCGCCGCCCGCGCCCGCTTGGCACCCACCACGAAGTCAGCCTCGCGGTCGATGAAGTGACTCAACGCTCGGTCGGTGACCGCGGCCAACGATGGGTCGCGGGCATACCGGGAAACCGGACGGCACACGTCATGGTTGCCGATCACCCAGGTCGGTGGCGCCCCCACCTGCGCATGTGAGGTGATCGTCGAATCGATGCTGGCCCGCAGGTCAGCCACCTGCCATGGGGCGGTCAAGAAGCCGAAGTTGAAGGCGGTATGCAACTCATCAGGGCGCAAATAGGCCACCAGGCGGTGATCGCGACCGATCCACAGCTCCCCACAGAAGGCTCGCGAACCGGGGTAGGAGTCGGCCACTCGCCGCCAGGAGCGGAAGATCTCGTGATTCTCTGGCCGGTCCCAGTGCGGGTGATCCAGATCGTCTGGTGCCGACGGCGGCAGCGGGAACGGCATCCCCTCGGCGTCGAGCAGGTCAGGATGCTTGCTCAGGCCGTGGGCCACGTCGATGCGGAAGCCATCGACACCGCGGTCGAACCAGAACCGCAAAGTGGTCTCGAAATCGGCGCGCACCTCGGGATTGGTCCAATCGACATCGGGCTGCTCAGGGGCGAACAAGTGCAGATACCACTGCCCCGGACGACCGTCAGCCTCGGTGATCCGCTGCCAAGCCGAGCCCCCAAACTCGCTGCGCCAGTCATTCGGCGGCAGCTCGCCAGCGCTGCCTCGGCCGTCGCGGAAAATGAAGCGAGCCCGCTGGGGCGAACCGGGGCCAGCAGTCAACGCGTCCACGAACCACGGGTGCTGGTCGGAGAAATGGTTGGGGACGATGTCGAGGATCAGCCGAATACCGGCCGCATGCAGCTCACCGATCAGCGCTTCTGCCTCAGCCATGGTGCCGAAGACCGGCTCGATGGCTCGGAAGTCCGCCACGTCATAGCCGGCGTCCTTCATCGGGGAGGGGTACCACGGATTGATCCAAATCGCGTCCACTCCGAGTTCGGTCAGATACGCCAACCGGGAGCGGATCCCATTGATGTCGCCCACGCCATCGCCGTCACTGTCAGCGAAGGCCCGCGGGTAGATCTGATAAACCACCGCGTGCCGCCACCACGACGGGTCGTCGACGATTCCGGCCATGTTGGTGATCCTTCTGCTTCGTTGGAGAGATCTGCCGCACCCCGGCTACCACCACCGGGCCAGCAGCACGTGGCAGCCTAACTCGCCCCAACCCCAGCGCAAGCCGTGGCCCACCGAAATGCTCAGTACCGCAGCAGCAGATACGGCGTGGCGATGGCCAGAGTCACTACGGCCACCACCGCGCCGTAGCGGGTGAACTCCCAGAAAGAAATCGGGTGGCCACTCTTCTTGGCGATACCAGCCACCACCACATTGGCGCTAGCGCCGATGGCGGTCGCGTTGCCGCCAAGGTCGGCACCGAGCAGCAGCGCCCACCACAGCCCGTTCTGGCCGGCGAACGGCCCGCCGGGGCTGACGAGTTGGTCGACCACTGGTGTCATCGTCGCCACATAGGGAATGTTGTCGACCAAAGCCGACAGCACCGCAGAGCCCCACAGCAGCAGCATCATCGCGGCCGGCACGCTATTGCCGGTGGCCGAAACCATGGCCGAGGCAAAGTGATCGATCACGCCGGTCTTCACCAGCGAGCCGACCAAGATGAACAAGCCACCAAAGAACAGCAGCGTCTCCCACTCCACATCAACCAGGTACGTCCTGGGCTGCAGCCCACTGATCCCCACCAACAACCCGGCCCCCAGCAGGGCCACCACCGCCGGTTCGAGGTGCAGCACGCCGTGCAGGGTGAAAGCGATGAGCACCAGCGCCAGCACAATCAGCGACCTAATCAGCAGCGGACGGTTCTGAATCGCCTCCCGCTCGTCCAGCTCCATCACCTGCGCAACCTGTTCTGGATCGGCGACGAAGTCCTTGCGGAACAAGAACCGCGACAGCGCCACGAAAGCGATCAGCATCACCACGACAATCGGGGCCAGATTCACCAGGAAGTCGTTGAAGCCCAAGCCCGAACGACTAGCCACGATCAGGTTGGGTGGATCACCTACCAGCGTGGCGGTACCACCAATATTGGACGCCAACGCCTCGGCAATCAGGAACGGCACCGGACGGACGCCGATCTTTTCGCAGACCAGCAGCGTTACCGGCGCGATCAGCAGCACCGTGGTCACGTTGTCCAGACCAGCCGAGGCCACGGCGGTGATCAACGAAAGCAGCGTCATCACCCGAAAAGGCCGCCCCTTAGCCTTCTTCGTCGCCCAGATCGCCACGTACTCAAAGACACCGGTTTGCCGCAGCACACCGACGATCACCATCATCCCGAACAGCAGGAAGATGACGTTCCAATCGATCCCGGTATCGCGGGAGAAGAAGGCATCATCAGCGCCGACCACGCCAACCGCGAGTATGACCCCGGCACCTGCCAGGGCGGCCACTACCCGGTTCACTCGCTCAGTGGCGATCAGGACGTAGACGATGGCGAAGACGATGATCGCCACAATCATCATGGCAACTCGTCCCCACAGACCAGCTCCAGCAGCCGGGCGGCCGTAACCACGCCGAGCACCTTCTGGCCGTCCACCACGGCACACAGCGGGCTGCGCAGGCGCGCCATGATCGCCGCCAGTTCCACCACGGTGTCGTCAACCTTCATCACCGGCAGCTCGGCCGGCCGGGACGGCAACAGGTCGGCCACTCGCGCTGCGGCCAACCGCGCCGCAATCCGTTCGATGGGCACCTCACCGAGAACCCCCGCCAACGCCGGATCGTCCTGGACGTAGTCGGGCACCATGAACCGCACCACTTCCGAAGCTGGCAGCACCGCCATTGGCTTGCCGCTCTCATCGGTCACCACCAAGCCGGGCAGGCGATCCCGGGCGATCAGGCGGGCAGCCACCAGAGCAGAGGTGCCGATGCCGACCACGGGATAGGGCTCAGCGATCTCACCGGCACGCATGGCTGCCTCCGCTGCGGATCGGCTCTGCGGTGGTACTGGGGATTGTCATCGGGCCTCCCTAGCTCTGTTGCCCTCCGGCGCTCGCCGAAGAGATCGTCGACCAGGCTTCCCGACACTCCGAGGCTTATCTTAGTCAGACGGCCGTCCGGGCCTTGGCTCAGCCCAGGAAAGCCGAAAGCCGCCCCGACCAGTCGGTCGAAGCGGCTCTCGGCTCAGTCTTGATTACTTCGACATCGCGTAGCGCGGCCGATGGCCCTGGTGAGCGGCCAGCAACGAGCGCAACAGCTCGGTCTGCTCTTCGACTACCTGGGTGTCCACCGGGACGGCGATCCGGCGGCACTCATCCGAAAGCGAACCGAGCAGGTCGATATCGGCCTGGGTGCGATCCACCTGAGCCGAAATGGTGTCGACCATCTCCATGAACGTCGCCGAAGAGCGATCCGCCCGCGACAGCCACTCGCGGATCATGGTCTGCGGCAGGTCGAGGAGGTCTCGAAGGGTCGAGATCCGCTCGGCGGCGGCCGTAGCCAGGCTTGCATTTCGCTGACTCGACTCGGCGGTGGTCGCCAAGCCTTCGTCGAGCGCACGGCCGAGCTGGCCAATGGCCGGACGGGCTTCGTCGGAGCCGGGCACGTTGTCGATGAGCTCAACCACGAACTGCCCCACCGTCCAGTTGTGCAGCACCGCCAAGGCGATGCGGAACCGGGTCTGGGCACAGCTTCGACGCAGCTCGTCGAGCTGAACCAGCAACTCGGTGACGATGCCAGCAACTTCGGGCGCCATCTGGGCCCAAACGCGCAGGTAGACCATCGCGGAGCTGAAGAAGCCGTCCGCGTCGTTTTCGTTGATCCGATCGGCGACGTGCGCGTTGGCTTCCATCGTCTGGCTGAACTGCGGTGCCGCAGCCAGCAGCGCGTCAGCTACCCGCTGCAGATCGTCCAGGCGGTGCACCCAGAATTGGAGTGCCTCATCGATCTTGACTGCAATGTCGAGCATGCCGGCCAGGTCGCCGGTGGCCAGCGGCCGCTTGGCGATGCCGCTGGCAACTTCCAGTCGAGCCTCAACCTCAGCAGGCAGGGCCTTCCAGATGAATTCCTCATAGGACGGGATACCGGCACCGACCAGCAGTTCACCGAGCTTCTCCGCGCCGACCACTGCAGCTTCGTGCGGGTTCCAGCCCTTATCCCGCAGCTCCAGCTCCATCGGACGCACCGCGCCGTAGAGAGAGAAGGCGGCATCGTGCAGTCCGTCCACGAAGGGACGGGCGCGCACCGAAAGGTAGTCATCGCCGAGGGGGGTGATCGTGGCGAACACACCGTAGGTGCTGCCGTCGCCAGCGAGGTTGTCTACGTAGGCGCAGAACGGCTCACCGGCCTCAAGGGTGTCCCACATGAGCAGGAAGGCACCACCGGGCATGACCGGGTGCCGAATGATGTTGTGCGGTGCACCGATCAAGACATCCCGCGACCGACGGGTCAGGCGGACGAAGACAGAGTTCGCCTGATCGATGATCCCTCGGGCGTCAGTCGTGGAGAAGAAGAGTTCATCTACTCCGACCTCATGCCGGGCGCCCGTAGGCACCACCTTTGCGTCCGTTCCCACGGCGGCATTCTTGCACTTATTCACCCACTCATGGCGAAGTTGGCGCGCTTTAGCTTTGACTAGTGTGCAGTACGGGTTGAGACCGTGAGGGCTCGCCCACGCTCAGCGCGCTTCCCCTTGTCACCCGTGGGAGGGACGGCCCGGGCCACAGCTGAGATTTTCCTGATAATAAGCCAAAAGAGACTTGAGGAGCGCGGCTTTTCGCCCTCGCATTACAACTTGGGGCCCTTCAAACGCGTTACCGCCATCACTGCAACGGCAGCAGCGCGCAGCCTTCTGGGTCGATTCGGACGCATACTCGCGCCGGGCGTTCAGTTACGCCTTTCACCCGTACCGTGGCCAACTGCCCAGTGGGTAACTCCACCTCCAAGCCAGTTTCGCCGCGGCCGACCACCGCCGCCAGCACCGCAACCTCCACCCCATTGCCATCCAGCACGAGGGCGTCCGGGCCGAGCGCGACCAACTGGCCAGGTGGCGAGCCCCAGCCCAACTCCGCTGTCTCGGCTGAGGTCAGGAACGGCCGGTAGCCGAGAAACTCAGCCACCTCCCGGTCAACGGGGTGGCGCCACAGCTCAGCCGGTGCCGCCAGCTGCAACAACCGGCCCTTGCTGAGCACCGCCACCCGATCGGCGATGGTGAAGGCCTCGTCCTGATCGTGAGTTACATATAGCGCGGGCGTGTCGGTGGCCCGCAGGCCAGCGGCCAGCACCTCAACCAGCCGCTCGCGCAGCGACGCATCCAGCGCTGAGAGTGGTTCGTCCAGCATCAACAGCCGAGGCTTGGCCGCGAGACTGCGGGCCAGGGCCACCCGTTGCGCTTGGCCGCCGGAAAGCTCAGTGACCAGCCGGTCGGCATAGCCAGCCAGGCCCACCAGTTCCAGCAGCTCGGCGACTTTGGTCGCCCGGTCGAGCTTCGGCTCACGATGCAGGGCATAGCCGACGTTGCCGCCGACGTTCAGGTGCGGAAACAGCGCGCCGTCCTGAAACATCACCGCGAAGCCCCGCCGGTGCACTGGCACGCGGGACAGGTCGACGCCGTCCCAGCTGAGGTGGCCAGCCACTATCGGCTCCAGCCCGGCCACTGCCCGCAGCAGCGAGGATTTCCCTGAACCGGAGGACCCGATGACAGCGACCACCTCGCCGGGAGCCACCTCAAGGCTCACCTGGTCGACCGCGGTCAGTTCGCCGTAGCGCACCACGACCTCGTCGACTCCCAGCCCGGCTACCACGGCGATACCTCCTTGGGCCCGATCGATTCGGCGGCGGCCATCACGCTAGCCGTCAACACCGCCAGCACCACCGAGGCGGCCATCGCCATGCCCAGATTCTCCACTCCCGGACGCGAGATCAGCCGGAAGATCTCCACCGGCAGCGTTGGACGATCCGGACGGGCCAGGAAGGTGGTGGCGCCGAACTCGCCCAGGCTGGTGGCGAAGGCGAACCCCACTGCCAGGCCGAAGCCGCGCCAGGCCAGCGGGGCATCGATGGTGGCGACCAGCCGGGCCGGGGTGGCGCCAAGGGTCGCGGCGGCCTGGTGCAGCCGGGGATCAATAGCTCGCAGGGTCGGCAGCAGGCTGCGCACCACGAGCGGTAAGGCCACGATCGCCTGGGCAATCGGAATCAGTAGCCAAGACGACCGCAAATCCAGCGGCGGCCGGTTCAAAGTGATCAGGAACCCGAAGCCCACCGTCACCGCCGATACACCCAAGGGGAGCATGAAGGCGGCATCAGCCAGCCGCAGCACTCGCCGTCCGGTTGCCGAGGTGGGCCGCCGCGACAGCAAATAGCTGACCATCACGCCAAGAGTCAACGCGATGACTGTGGCCACCGAGGCCGTCGCCAGCGAGTTCAGCGTCGCCTGCCAAACGCTCGGCAGACCATCGGCAACCCCGAGAGCAACGTAGTTGCCCAACCCCACTCCGGACGCGGTCTGCAGCGAGCGCCACACCAGGGTGGCCATCGGCGCCACCAGGCCCACCAGCACCACCACCGCGGTCAGCACGGCCGCTGGCACATCAGCCGGCCGAAGCCGATGCTCGACCGGAGAGCCAGCCAACTTCAGCGCCCGCTCCTGCCGGGCCCTGGTCAGATCGGCTGCCAGCAGCGAGGCGGCCACTACCACCAACTGCAGGATCGACAGCGCCGCTGCGGCTGGCAGATCGAGCAGCTGGGTGGTCTGGTACCAAATCTCGGTTTCGATGGTTCCCCAGCTGGCCCCGCCCAGAATCAGCACCACCCCGAAAGCCGAAGCGCAGAACAGGAAGGTCAGCGCCGCCGAAGACGCGATCGCCGGGGCAAGGGCTGGCAGCGTCACCGTCCACCACACCCGGGTTCGCGACGCGCCCAGGCTGCGCGCCGCCTCGGTGATCCGCCGATCCAACCGGGACCACAACACGCCGACCGTCCGCACGACCACGGCGTAGTTGAAGAACACCAGAGCGGCCACCACGGCCACGAACGACTCGCCCAGACCGAGGAAGCCCAGTGGGCCGGTCTCGGCCAGCAGCGAGCGGAAGGCCACCCCGACCACCACTGAGGGCAGCACGAACGGCACCGCCACCACCGCGCGCAGCAGGCGCCGTCCGGGGAACCGACAGCGATAGAGCAGGTAGGCCCCCGGCACTCCCAGCAACACCGCAACGATGGTGGCCACCACGGCCTGGGCCAGGGTTTGGCCGACGATGCGCCAGGTGCGCGGCGCGAGCATGACTTCGCTGACCCCGCTCAGGTTGAACCCGTGCGCGTCGAAGAACCCTCTGGACACCAGGGCGGCCACCGGCCAAACGAAGAACACGGCCAGGAAGGCCAGTGGGATTGCCGCCACCGCTGCCCAAACCCAGCCACGACCCAGTGGGCGCCGTCCCCGTCCGGCCCTAGGCTCCGCGCCCCCGAAACGCGCCCCCGCCCCCGAAATTTCGGTAGCAGAGTCGCGTTTCGGGGGCGCGGACGCCTGGACGGGGTCGACTGGATTCACCCGATGACCGCCGCCGTCCAGGCCTTGATCCAGGCGTCCCGCTTGGCGTTGATCTCAGCGGCAGGCAGGGTGAACGGCGATTCGACCTTCGCGGCCTTCTTGACCCAATCCGAAGGTAGCTTCACCGTGGAATCCACCGGGTACATGTACATCTGCTCCGGCAGTTGGGCCTGCACCTCATTGCTGAGCAGGAAGTCGATGAACTTCCGCGCGCCCACCTCGTTCTGCGCGCCGGCGATCACCCCGGCATATTCGACCTGCCGGAAGCAGGTCTGATCCAGGTTCTCGGTGGCTGGCTCGAAGGCAGGGGATGAGGAGTAGGACAGCACCAGCGGTCGGTTGCCCTTGCCCGATGACCCGGAGAACTCAACGGTGTAGGCCTCAGTCCAGCCCTTGACCACCTTCACCTTGTTGGCCTTCAGGGCTTTCCAGTAATCCAGGTAGCCGGCTTCGCCCTTGGCCGCCACGGTTGCCATCAGGAAGGCCAAGCCCGGTGAGGAGCTGGCCGGGTTAGCTACCACCAACAGGCCGGCGTATTCGGGCTTCAGCAGTTCGTCCAAGGTCTGCGGGACGGCCAGATTCTTCGCCTTGAACCAGCCGGTGTCGGCGTTCAGGCAGACATCGCCGTAGTCGATCGGGGTGAGCTTGCCAGCCACGTCCGCGGTGAATTGGGTGGCCGAGGCGGGCAGGGCGGCGGAGGTGTAGCTGTTCAGCACGCCAGCATCGATGGCGCGGGCCGCGAAGGTGTTGTCGATGCCGTAGACCACATCACCCAAGGGCGAGTCTTTGGTCAGCACCAGCTGATTCACCACCGTGCCGGCATCACCGGGCGCAACGAAGGTCACCTCATAGCCGGTCTCGGCCTTGAACTTGGCGATCGAGGATTTGCTCAGGTTGAACGAATCGTGGGTGATCACGGTCAGGGTCTTGGACTGGGTCGGCGCGGACGGGCTCGCCGAGGGCGCGGGGGCACCGGCGCAACTAGCCAGCAGGGCCGTCCCCAGGATCGCGGCCGTCAACCTCGGCAGCAGTTTCAACATCTTCATCGTTCTCCTCCAAAAAGCTCGGAGGGCCCGGGATACCCCGGGGAGATTTTCCCGACTCCCTACGCCGGTGTTAACCGGATCAGGTTCGAGGGTCTGCGGCTGTCCGCACTCTCAGCGCTTGGTAGCGCTCCCCTGTCTGTGCCGTGGAGAGTACCACCAGAGCACCCCCCATCCGAGCCCCGGTTATGCCAGTCTTTTCCCCATGGCTGCATCCTCTGACCCGATCGCTGCGATCACCGCTGGCTACACCTTCGACACCCCCTCAATTGACCTGGGCGTCTTGATGGCCGACGGGAATCCGCTGCCGTCCACCCGCATCCGACTATCGCTGTCGATGCTGAACCGACATGGGCTAGTCGCGGGGGCCACCGGCACCGGCAAGACCCGCACGCTGCAACTGATGGCTGAGCAGATCTCGCGGGCTGGGGTCTCGGTTTTCGCCGCCGACATCAAGGGCGACCTTTCGGGTATTGCCATCCCCGGCACGCCGAGCGAGAAGCTACTCGCCCGCACCGCCAAGATCGGCCAGGACTGGAAGCCGGAGGGCTGCCCCGTCGAGTTCTACTCCCTTGGCGGGTTGGGCAATGGCGTCCCGATCCGGGCCACGGTGTCGTCCTTTGGCCCGATCCTGCTGAGCAAGGTGCTCGGGCTGAACGACACCCAGGAATCCAGCCTCGGCCTGGTATTCCACTTCGCTGACACCCAGGGCCTGCCGCTGCTCGACCTGGCCGACCTGAAGCAGGTCATGCTCTACCTCACCTCGGAGGAGGGCAAGCCGGTGCTCAAGGAACTCGGCGGCCTCAGCTCGGCAACCGTCGGGGTGATCCTGCGCAGCCTGGTGACCCTGCAAACCCAAGGGGCGGACGAGTTCTTCGGCGAGACCGAATTCGACACTCGCGACCTAGTGCGCACCACCTCGGACGGCCACGGAGTGATCTCACTGCTCGAACTGCCGGACCTGCAGGATCGTCCGGCAATCTTCTCCACCTTCCTGATGTGGGTGCTGGCCGACCTGTTCAGTGACCTGCCTGAAGTCGGCGACTTGGACAAGCCGAAGTTGGTGTTCTTCTTCGACGAAGCCCATCTGCTCTTCGACGGCGCCTCCAAGGCCTTCCTGAGCGCGATCGCCCAGACCGTCCGGCTGATCCGAAGCAAGGGGGTGGGCATCTTCTTCGTCACCCAATCGCCCACCGATGTGCCCGACGACGTGCTCGCCCAGCTCGGCTCACGGGTGCAGCACCAGCTGCGTGCCCACACCCCCAAGGACGCCAAAGCCCTGCGAGCCACCGTGGAGACCTACCCGACCAGCCACTACGACCTGGCCGAAACCCTGCAGTCGCTCGGTATCGGTGAGGCGATCGTGACCGTCCTGAATCCGAACGGCGCCCCGACCCCGGTTGCCTGGACGCGGATGCTGGCCCCCCTGGCCGCCATGGAGCCGATGAATCCCGAATGGCTGACCAATGGGGTGGCCTCCTCGCCGATGCAGGCCAAGTACGGCCCGGACGTTGATCGCGACTCGGCTTACGAGATGCTCACCCGCCGGCTCGAAGAGGGCGCGGCCAAGGCAAAGGCCGAGGCCGAGGCTGCTGAACAGGCCAAGGCGCAAGCCAAGGCTGACGCGCAGGCCCAGGCGCAGGCGCAGCGTCCAACCCGCAGTTCGGGCAGCTCCCGTCCGGCACCCAAGTCGGGTGTGGAGAAGGTGCTCAGCTCACCGACTTTCTGGAACCAGGTAATGCGGGTCGGCGGTCAGGTCGCCCGCACCTACTGGGGCACCGCGAGGCGCTGACCACCCCGCGCAACTGCGCGTCGGAACCGTCCCCCACGGGCGGCTCACCGGGGACGGTTCCGGTGAGCGGCTCACCGGGGACGGTTCCTAGCCACCGCCACGCCCGGTATCACTGCCTCCTCGTTTGTGCTGAACCGAATATGTCCCTCATTTGGGGGACATATTCGACGCTATTCATTACTGAGTAATAGCTGAATGTCACCCGCCTGAGCGACAACCCAGATTCCTGCTCGAAATCGGCAATTCCAGACAGCTGGCGGCGTACCCTGGAAGTGCAATACCGATTTACGAGGCACAACCAAGGACGAAGTGACCGCCAGCACCTTCGCGCCCGAGCGCGCACTCGCGCGGCCGACCAGCCGTGTGAGTGCGCTGTGGGCAGAACTCGACGCACCGATCACGTCCCGGCGAGTGCCCGGCACTGTGCCAATCGCGTTGGCCGCCGTTGTGGTGGCACTACTGGCCTCGGCCTTCCTCGTCCCTACTGGCTGGAGCCTGGCTTACAGCGACGCGCAATCCCACCTGACCATCGCCCGGCGCCTGCTGGACACTCGCAGCGAGTTCGGGCTGGTCCAACTGGGCACCGTCTGGCTGCCGGTGCAACACCTGCTGCTAGCCCCATTCGTCATCTCAGTTTGGGCCTGGCAGACCGGCTGGGGCGCAGCCCTTCTGGGAGCCGGCTGTCTCGGGGTGACCGCCGCCGGCCTGTACCGCGCGGCCGCTCGCTGGGGAGCAGGCCGGGCCACTCGATTGGTAACGGTGGCTGCGGTGGTGTTCAACCCGACGATGTTGTACCTGACCTCTACCGCACTGACCGAGCCGGTGCTCATCGCCAGCCTGGCCGCCTCCCTGGCCGGCTTGGCCAACTTCGCCACCCGCGGACGGGTTTCCAGCCCTGGTGAGGTCGCCATCTTCGCCGGGCTGCCAGCAGCTTTCGCAGTGCTGTCTCGGTATGAAGGTTGGGCACTTGCCGTGACCGGAACCCTCTTCGTGGCCGTCGTGGCCTGGCGACGGACTCGCAGCCTCGGCCGGACAGCCGCCTCAGCGACCGGCTTCCTGGCTGCGCCAGTAGCGGCGATGCTGGCCTGGCTCTCCTACAACTGGGTGGTCTTCCATAACCCGTTGGAGTTCCTCTATGGCGAGTTTTCGGCCAACGCCCAACAGACCGAAATCGTCGCTGCCGGGGCCTCCACCAAAGGCAGTCTCGCGGCAACGTTAGCCACGTTGAATCTCGCCGTCGGCGCCAGCGTCGGCTGGGCACTGTTGGTCCTGGCCGCGCTCGGCCTGATCGCAGCCCTGACCATCCTGCGTGCCCGCAACCGGCTGCTGTTCCTGCTCACCTCGGCAACCAGCTACCTGTTCCTGATAGTGGCGCTCTACACCGGTCAGGCGGTGATCTGGAATCAGGCCATCGGCGCGACCTACATCTGGAACAACCGCTTCGGTATGGCCAGCATTCTCCCCGCAGCATTGCTGGCCGGGTTGGCCGTCGAGGCCGTACCGCACCTGGCCAACCGTTTCCGCGGCGGCCAGCGTTGGGGGCGTTCGGCCACCACGATCACCGCCATCCTGACCACCTTGGTGCTGATCGGGCAGGCGGGCTGGTTCCTCCAGGCGCCCGCCGAGCGCTCATTGGTAATCACCGAAGCGGCCGAATCAATGAGCCGCGGGGCTGATTCCCGGCAAGCCGCAGCCTGGCTAAACACCAACTACACCGGCGGCGCGATTCTGCTGGATGAAACCACCTGGTCTAATGCGGTGCTCCCACAGATCGGGATTCCGCTACGCGACTTCTACCTGCGCGCCAACGACCAGTACTTCATCGATGCTTTGGCCGATCCAGTCGGCCACGTGAAATGGGTTTGGGCCAGCAACAACTCCGGCGATCTGGTGGCCGACTTGACTAAAACCAGCAGTTTCCAAGCCAACTACCGGCCGGCCTTCGCTAACGACACAATCACCATCTACACCAGGATCGGAGGCTGAGGATGACCACCATCGATCAGCACTTCCTCACCGAAACTGACCCGGTAGATCTGATCGCCCAGCCACCAGACCCGAAGGTGCTCCACACCGATCACCTGGCTGATGATCTGTTCCGGCGCTGGCTGCCCTGGCGTTGGCACTACGGCACCTTGTGGGTGGCCACCTGCGTACCCGTAACCAGGGAATTGCGGGCCGAGGTCACTGCTCGCCTTGGTCATGATCGGGTCAACTTCCGCTACACCAGTGCTGAAGACCTGGCCGAGGTCGCCCAGAGCCTGCTGCCCAAGGAACTCGCCCATGAGGCGGCCGAGCGGTTCGCCCTAGACAATCCGGACTTCTCGGCAAAAGCCGGGCTGACCTGGTGGCAGGGCCTGCTGCCAGCTGCGGCGGTGCTCACCTCGGCGCTCGGCTTGGTCCTCGACTGGCGCCTCACCATCGTGGTGCTGGTCACCCTGGCCAACGTGATCTTCCTGGCCAACGTCGGCTTCAAAGTGCTCGCCGCTGGTTTTCGTCCGCTACGCAGCACTCGGGAGCGCAAGTTCCGGGCGGCCGAGCAGCGCCGACTGCGGACTGAGCGGGACGAGACCGAGCAGGCCTCCCTTCGGCGCGCGTTGGACGACCGACCCTCAGGCCCAGCCGCCACCGCCCCGGACGGCGACCTGGAAACTGATTTCCCGATGTACACCATCTTGGTTCCGGTCTACCAAGAGGCCAACGTGATCGGCCAGATTCTGCACAACTTCGAACAGCTCGATTACCCCACCGACCGGCTCGAGGTGCTGGTGCTGCTGGAGGCCGACGACGCCGAAACGATCGCTGCGGCCCGGGCCACGAACCCGCCGGCCCACATCAAGTTGATGATCGTGCCCGAAGGCGAGCCGCGCACCAAACCGCGGGCCTGCAACTACGGGCTGTTGTTCGCCACCGGCAAGTACGTGGTGATTTTCGACGCCGAGGACCGTCCTGATCCGGACCAACTGAAGCGAGTGCTGGTCAGCTTCCGCCACGACGCCGAAGTGCAGGCCCGGCGCAGCGCCGACCGTCCGCTGGCTTGCGTCCAGGCCTCACTGAACTACTACAACGCTGACTACAACGTGCTCACCCGGATGTTCGCCATCGAATACGCCCAGTGGTTCGACTCGATGCTGCCGGGCATGGATTCGGCCAATACGCCGATCCCGCTGGGCGGCACGTCCAACCACTTCCTGCGCAGCGCCCTGGTGGAAGTCGGCGGCTGGGATCCGTACAACGTGACCGAGGACGCCGACTTGGGCATGCGGCTGGCCGCTTCGGGCTACCGAGTGGACGTGGTGAAGTCGACCACCTGGGAGGAGGCCACCGCCAAGATCGGCCCCTGGATTCGGCAACGGACGCGTTGGATCAAGGGCTACATCCTCACGGCGGCGGTGAACCTGCGCCACCCCGTCCGGTGGGTGCGGCGCAACGGCCCACGCGCCTCGATCACCATGTTCGGCCTGATTCTGGGCACGCCGCTGTCGTTCATGTTGTACCCGCTGGCGTTGGGGTTCACCGTGACCGCCTGGCTGGTTGGGCCGCTGGTGCAGATCTGGCTGCCAACGTGGCTGCTCATCTTCGGCCTGGTGAACATGATCGTGATGAACCTGCTGATGGTTATCAGCTCGGGGCTTGCGGCCTGGCAGCGCTACAGCTGGCGGATCGCCGCCTTCGCCGTCTTCCTGCCCATCTACTGGCTACTGCACGCAATCGCCGCCTGGCGGGCCGCCTTCCAGCTGGCCTATGACCCCTTCGGTTGGGAAAAGACCCCCCACGGCCTCACCGAGGAATACGACGACGGCACCCTAGACACTCACGGCCTGCCACACTCCGCCTCCACCTGATCGGCACTGTCAGCCAATCAGGGCAGCACCAGCGACCGGATGCACTACGAACAGGCCGGGCTGGGAGTAGCCAGCCTTGGAAAAGGCCTCGGCAACCGATGCCCCAATGGCATCGGCTCGATCCTGCGGCACTAACGCAATGGCTGAACCACCGAAACCCCCGCCGGTCATTCGCGCGCCGAGGGCGCCATTGGCCCGAGCCACTTCAACGGCCAGATCAAGCTCCGGCACCGAGATCTCGAAATCGTCGCGCATTGAGGCGTGGGACGCGTCCAGCACCGGCCCGATGGCAGCCGGGCCTTGAGTGCCGAGCAGTCCGACCACGTCCAACACTCGCTGGTTTTCGGTGACGATGTGGCGCACCCGCCGAAACACCACCTCGTCGAGAACGGCCTGTGCCGCGGGCAGATCAGCCAGGCCCACTTCACGCAAGGAACCAACTTTGAGTTGGGCTGCGCCTTGTTCGCATTCGGCCCGGCGCTGACCGTAGCCTCCGGTGGCGTGCTCGTGCTTGACGTGAGTGTCCATCACCAGCACGGCCAACTCAGCTGCCCCTAGGCCAAGACTGACGATCTGGTATTCCAGGCTGCGGCAATCCAGGAACACCGCCGAGTCGGGCTGGCCCAATAGGGAGGCTGCCTGATCCATCACTCCCGTCGGCGCTCCAACTGCCACGTTCTCGGCCCGTTGCCCGACTTGGGCCAAGGTGAGCCGGTCGAGATCGAGGCTCCACATGCTGCTCAGCGCCAGCAAAGTGGCGGTTTCTACCGCCGCCGAGGACGAAAGACCAGCCCCGACCGGCACCGTCGAGACCACCGCCAGGTCAAAGCCGCATTGCTCGGCAAGATCCACGCCGAACTCGCCCAACGCCCAGGCCACCCCCAGCGGATAGGCAGCCCAGCCCGCCGCCCGCAGATCGTCGAGGCTGGCGTCGACCACCCCCGGCTCGAAATCGGTGGCCAGCCGCACCAGCCGATCGGTGCGGGGCGCAAAGGCGGCCACGAGCTCCCGATCGATCGCGAAGGGCAGCACGAACCCCAGGTTGTAGTCGGTGTGCTCGCCGATGAGGTTGACCCGTCCCGGCCCGCGGGAGAAACCAACTGGCTCTCGGTCGAAGGCCGACCGAAAAACCTCGGCGGCAGCGCTGCTCGTCACAACAGAAACCCTAGCCCGATACCGCTAACATGGCCATCAATTCTCATAGTGACAACTGCGGACGACCCGACGCGGGCGGCTCAAGCGAAACGCGCCGTGCGATAGCCGGTTACCGCTATCGACAGCTTCACCGTCCGGGTGGTGCGCACCCGCAGGTCCCCGTGATCACCGGCCGAGACGTAGACCACATAGCTGTGAGTGCCCTTACGAACCTTCAGCCGAACCCCGTCCACCCCGATTCGGGAGTTGCGTGGTGCCAACTCGACCAGGCCACCGGAGCGGGAGGCGGTGATCTTCACCCGCAACCGCACCGAGTCGAGTTGGTTCTGGGCCGCGTTGGGAACGGTGCCCTTCGAACCCATGATCTGCGGGTAGCGCCGCTTGGACGACTTCAAAGTGGTGCTCAGCACCGTCTTCGTCTTGAGTCCCGTGACCACCAGTAGCGGGGCTGGCAACTGCCCGCCGAGGCTGGCGATGAAGGTGCGCAGGTGCTGGGGGTTGTCCGCGCCGAGCACCCGCTGACCATTGGCGATGGCGAACTTCACCTGCTCGGAATACTTCCGGCCGCCGGTATCGAAGTCGTAGAGGTGCACGCCCAGGCCCATCGCGCGGATGAACTTCAGGTGCCCCACCTCAGAGCTGTTGACGTTGTAGGCGAAACCGTCGGCACCGACCTTTTTGGCCTGGCGAATGTTCGCGTAGGCGGCGTTCTTACCCAGGCTGACTAGGTGGGCGTACTCCAGAGCCAGGAAGTAGGCCTTAGGCGCCCAGGTGTTGATCACCCCAGCCAGTTCGCGCCAGGCAAAGCTGGAAATACTCATCCGCGAGTGGATCGCCCTGGTCTGGCCTAGCGTCCAGGCCATCCACTGCTTCTTCTGCTGCAAGCTCTGCCCGGAGTAGGTCTTGACCTCCAGATCGACCTTGGTGCCCGGATGGCTGGCCAACATCGTCAGCACCTCAGCGAGCCGAGCGATGGGTTTAGTAACGCCGCTGGCCTTGTCGGTGCACTGCACATCTGCCACCTGCGCCCAGGTCATCGCGTGAATCTTCTCACCGGCGTGGGTACAACTGGCACTGCCGCTGCTACCCCCACCAACCAAATCCCCGTGCTGGAGGACAGCCACCCCATCGCTGGTGAAGACCACGTCGAATTCGATCCAGTCCACGCCGTCCTCGGCAGCTGCGGTGAGCGCCGCGAGGCTCTCTTCGGGAGCGTTGTAGGCCAGCCAGCCACCGCGGTGGGCTTTCACTTCGAGGTCGGGCAGGGCCGCAGCCTGACTCTGGGCTGACACCGACGAACCGGCCACGACAAGGGCTATCGCCGTCAAAGCGAGCCCTATCCGACGAACGGACATCAGTTCTCCTGCCTCGGCTGACCCGGCGGGGGCACCGGGGCCACCTCGATCATCACCTAGGTCACTGAGAGCAACCTGAGATCGTCACCCCGAACAGCCGCCGAAACGCCAAAACAACGCCAACAGCTACCACAGAATGATAACGCTCTGATTACGCTGCAACGCCGCTCGCACTAGGCGTTTATCCTCAACAGGCAGCGTGCTAGATTACGCCGCACTTGCCGAGGAAGGCCGGGCGTATTTGCCACGGGCCAAGTCCTCGGAGGTCGAGAGGAAGTCCGGATGGCAGACACCATCGCTATCGAGGCCCGCGACGGAGCGGTCCCGATCGCTGGACGCACGCCCTGGCAGATCACCAAGGCCCGCATCCAGCGCGACAAGATCACCATGGTTGCGCTCGGCGCTGCCATCTTCTTTCTCATCCTCGCAGCGCTGGCCCCCGTCCTGGACGTGCTCGGGCTGATCGATCCGACCAGTCTCAACTCAAACCTGGTCGGCGGGCTGGGTTCATTGCCAATCGGCCCGTTCGGCGGCGTCTCCCCCCAGCATTGGATGGGAGTGGAGCCAGGCACCGGTCGTGACATCTTCTCCCGAGTGATCGCCGGCCTCACTGTCTCACTCACCGTGGCTACCCTGGCCGTGCTGCTGTCAGTAGTGCTGGGCACCGTCATCGGAATCATCTCCGGCACTGCAGGCGGCCGCGTCGACTGGTTCTTCTCGCGCATCACCGATTTCGTGCTGAGCTTTCCGCAGACCCTGATGCTGATCGCCCTGTCGACCATCGTCATCGACATCTTGCAGGTCACCTTGAACACCGATCGGACCATTCCGTCGATGGTGTTCATGATCTTGGTGATGGGCTTCTTCGGCTGGCCCTACTTCGCGCGCATCATCCGCGGTCAGGTGCTCAGCTTGAAGGAGCGCGAGTTCGTCGAGGCCGCCCAGTCCCTGGGCGCAAATCGCCGCCGGATCTACTTCACCGAACTGCTGCCGCATTTGTGGGCACCGATCCTGGTGTACACGACGCTGATCATGCCGCAGAACATCGCCACTGAAGCCGCCCTCGGCTTCCTCGGCGTCGGGATTCAGGCGCCCACCCCGTCGTTCGGCTCGATCTTGAACGACTCGGTGAACTATGCCCGGGCCGACCCGGCCTACTTCGTCTTCCCCGGAGCCACCTTGTTCCTAGTGGTTCTGTCCTTCAACCTGCTCGGTGACGGCCTGCGAGACGCCCTTGACCCAAAGGCGGACCGTCAATGAGCAGGACCCAAGATTCTCCGCACCTATCCACTACCAAGGAGAGCGCATGAAACAAATCAAGATCGTCGCGGGAGTCGCGACGACGTTGGCGTTGGCACTGGTTGCCACTGCCTGCGCGGGCACTGCGTCGCCTTCCGGCGGCTCCGTGGCTGGCACCGCTGGCGGCACCCTGAGCATCCTGTCGGGCACTGCCACCGAGCACTGGGATCCGCAGCGGGTCTACGTCGGGGTGAACATCGAGGCTGGCAACCGCCTCTTCACCCGCACGCTGACCACCTTCGGCCCGGTCGCCAAGGATGGCGACGCCGCCGCGCTGGTGGCTGACGCCGCCACCGACACCGGCCAGGTCACTGCCGACGGCAAGACCTGGAAGTTCACCATCAAGGACGGCGTGAAGTGGGAAGACGGCAAGGCCGTCACCTGCGAGGACTTCAAGTACGGCATCTCCCGCACCTACGCGGTCGACGTAATCACTGGCGGCCCGAACTACGCCATCCAGTTCCTCGACATCGCGAAGAACAAGGATGGCTCCTCGGCTTACGCTGGCCCGTACAAGAAGACCGGTCAGGACCTCTACGACAAGGCCGTTAGCTGTGAAGGCAACACCATCACCTTCAAGATGGCTCAGCCTGCTGGCGACTTCAACATGGCGCTCACCATGACCGCTTTCGGCGCCTTCCGCGCCGACAAGGATCAGGGCGACAAGTCGAACTTCGCGATCTTCTCCAACGGCCCCTACAAGCTCGACGGCGCGTGGACGGTCAACAAGGGCGGCACCTTCGTTCGCAACGATCAGTGGGACGCCAAGACCGACACCATTCGCAAGGCCTACCCGGACAAGATCACCTGGGACGAGTCGCTGACGCAGGAGACCCTGTACGCGCGCCTCATCGCCAACCAGGGCGACGACCAGAATGCGGTCACCTTCGATCAGGCTCCGGTTACCGCACTGGCTAACGTCGCCAGCGCCGCCACCGGCCGCAACTCGATCGTGGCTTCGCCCTACACCCGCTACCTGGTGCCGAACTTCAAGTCCAAGGTGTTCAGCAACGATAAGGCTCGCGAAGCTCTGGCTCTGTCCACCGATCGCAGTGCCTACGTCACCGCAGCTGGCGGCGATCAGGTCGTCAAGGCGACCAACTCGCTGATCAACCCGGCCCTGCCCGCCTTCCCGAACACCCCGCTGCTCGCTGGCGACAAGGGTGACACGGCCAAGGCCAAGGCTGCGCTGGAGGCTTCGGGTCTGACCCTTCCGGTGAAGATCAACGTGACCTACCGCAAGAACGACACCATGGACAAGGTGTTCGCTGGTCTGAAGATCGGTTGGGATGCTGCTGGCTTCGACACCCAGCTCACCGCTATCCCGGCTGAGCAGTACTACAGCACGCTGCAGGCTCCGGCCTCGGCGAACAAGTACGACGCCTACTGGGCTGGTTGGGGTGCTGACTACCCGTCGGCCTCCACGGTGATCCCGCAGTTGCTGGATTCCCGCAGCCAGATCAGCTCCGGTGGTCCCGGTCAGGACTACGGCTACTTTGACAATGCCGAGTTCAACGCCGGCATCGACAAGGCCTACGCCATCACCGATCAGGCTGAGCGTGAGAAGGCCTGGGGCACCCTCGACACCGAGGTGGTCACCAAGTACTTCGGCGTCATCCCGCTGATCAATGATCAGTTCCTGTTCGCCCATGGCAGCAACGTGCAAGGCGCCGTCGTGAACACCACGTTCACCGGCTACTACGACCTGGCCAACATCAGCGTCAAGCACTGAGCAAAGGAGCTGGGGGCAGGTTTACTTGCCTGCCCCCAGCTCCCTTCAAGGAGATTCGTGTTCTACTACATCCTCAGGCGGCTGCTCTCGGTCGTGGTGATGCTGTTCCTGATCACCGCCACCACCTTCGTTATGTTCTTTGCCGCACCGCTTGATCCGGCCCACTACACCTGCGGCAAGAACTGCACCCCGACCATCCTCGAGGGCAACCGCAAGGCACTTGGTTTCGACCAGCCGGTCTACGTCCAGTACGGCAAGTTCGTGGCTGGGCTGTTCGTTGGTCGTGATTTCCCCGACAACGAGCAACTCCGCAAAGACTTCCCCGACCAGGTCGTGCATTGCCCGGCACCCTGCCTGGGCTACTCCACCACCCAGCACCGCCCCATCAACTCCATGGTCGCCGAGGCCTGGCCGATTTCGCTTTCGATAGCCATCGGCGCCTTCACCATTTGGATGATCATCGGCGTCGGCGGAGGCATCATCGCCGCCCTGAACAAGGGCAAATGGCAGGACCGCACCATCGTCGGTGCCGCCCTGGTCGGCTTCTCGCTACCCACCTTCTTCGTCGGGCTCACCCTGCTCTACTTCGTCGCGATTCAGTGGGGCCTGGTACCCATCCCGAACTACGTGCCGTTCCTGGAGAATCCGTGGCGCTGGGCTCAGAACCTGATCCTGCCGTGGATCACCTTGGCGCTCTTCTTCGCCGCCAGCTACGTGCGCCTGACTCGGGCCTACATGATCGAAACCATGAGTGAGGACTACATCCGCACCGCCAGGGCCAAGGGCGCGACCAACCGAACGGTGGTCTTCCGGCACGGCTTGCGAGCCGCGATGACACCGATTGTCACCGCGGCTGGCCTCGACCTCGGCGGCCTACTTGGCGGTGCCATCATCACCGAGAGCGTGTTCTCCCTGCATGGCCTGGGCTACCTGGCCGTCCATTCGGTCACCAATATGGACCTGCCCACGATCGTGGCGATGGTGATGATCGTTTCGGCCTTCATCGTGATCGCCAACATGCTGGTTGACATCACCTACGGCCTGATTGACCCGAGAGTGACGGTCGGCTGATGGACAAGTTCTTGCGAGTGAACGACCTGAAGGTGCACTTCCCCACCGACGACGGTGTGGTGAAGGCGGTGGACGGACTCACCTTCGACCTGGAGAAGGGCAAGACGCTGGGCATAGTGGGTGAATCCGGCTCCGGCAAGTCGGTGACCTCGCTGGCCATCATGGGCCTGCACCGCGGCTCCCGGGCTCAGGTGAGTGGTGAGATCTGGCTCGACGACCAAGACCTGATCAACGTCAGCGACGAAGAGTTGCGCGGCTTGCGCGGCCGCAAGATGGCGATGATCTTCCAAGACCCGCTCTCGGCCATGCACCCGTACTACACGATCGGTCAGCAGTTGGCCGAGGCGATCATGGTGCACGAAAAGGTCTCCAAGGCCAACGCCCGCACCAAGGTGATCGACATGCTGGGCCGGGTGGGTATTCCTAGCCCGCAGCGCCGAGTGGATCAGTACCCGCACGAGTTCTCCGGCGGNNGCCCACCACGGCCCTCGACGTCACCGTCCAAGCTCAGATTCTCGACCTGATGCGCAGCCTCCAAGACGAGTTCGGCTCAGCAATCATCATGATCACCCACGATTTGGGGGTGGTTGCCGAAATCGCCGATGACGTGTTGGTGATGTACGGCGGCAAGTGCGTTGAATACGCCGAACTCGACGATGCCTTCCACCGTCCAGACCACCCCTACACCTGGGGCCTGCTCACCTCGATGCCCCGACTGGATCGGGTCAAGTCCGAGCGCCTGGTGCCGGTGGCTGGCAATCCGCCGTCGCTGATCAACGTCCCGCCGGGTTGCGCGTTCCACCCCCGTTGCACTTTCTGCGACTACGCAGCCGCCGATTGCACCACCGTGGTGCCCGACCTGGCCCCGTCCTATCCGAAGCACGACTCGCGTTGCCACATTCCGGCAGCAAAGCGCGCTGAACTGTTCGCCGAGCAGATCGCCCCGAGGCTGTAGGAGAGTCATGAGCCTGCTAAGAGTCACGGACCTGAAGAAGTACTTCCCCACCTACAACCAGAAACTGGTGCGCCACCCAGGCGACCCGATCAAGGCCGTGGACGGAATCAGCTTCGCCCTGGAGGCCGGTGAAACGCTGGGGTTGGTGGGCGAATCGGGCTGCGGTAAATCGACCGCTGGCCGCACCATCCTGCGCCTGCTGGAACCCACCGGAGGCACGATCGAGTTCGAAGGTCGCGACGTTACCAAGATCGGTGGCGAAGATCTCCGCAAGCTGCGCCGCGAAGTACAGATGGTCTTTCAGGATCCGTACGGCTCCTTGAACCCTCGCCATCCGGTGGGCGCGATCATCGCCGCGCCTTTCCAGATCCAACGCATTACCCCTGAGGGCGGGGTGAAGAAGGCCGTCCAGGAGCTGATGGAGCGCGTCGGGCTAAACCCGGAGCATTACAACCGCTACCCACATGAGTTCTCTGGCGGCCAGCGCCAGCGCATCGGCGTGGCTCGGGCGATCGCCCTGAAGCCCAAGCTGGTGGTCTGCGATGAGCCGGTCTCAGCCCTGGAT
>DIVW01000024.1 GCA_002428365.1 Propionibacteriaceae bacterium UBA6122 | reverse complement strand
AGGTGCAGGTGGCCTATGCCATCGGTCGAGCCCATCCGGTCGGCTTCTACACCGAGTGCTTTGGCACCGAAACAGTGCCGGTGTCCCAGATCACCGACGCGGTGCTGGCCACCTTCGATCTACGTCCAGCCGCGATCATTCGCGATCTTGATCTGATCCGGCCGATTTACTCCCAGGTGACGAACTACGGGCACTTCGGGCGTGAACTGGACGTGATGAACTGGGAACGCGTCGACCGGGCCGAGGCACTGGCCAAGGCGGTCAAGGGCTGATCGTCAGCGCGGCCTTATAGCATTCCGGCCATGGAGCGGTCGGTGGCAAAGGTGGCGGTGGAGGTGCCGTTGGCAAACCTCGATCGACCTTTCGACTACGCGGTACCGGCCGCGCTGGCCGAAGTGGCCCAACCCGGGGTTCGGGTGAAGGTGCGATTCGCTGGACGGCTACGCGACGGTTTCGTGCTGGCCCGAACTGAGCCGGGGGAGCGCACCGAGCTGGCTGAGGTGGTCAAGGTGGTTTCGCCGGAGCCGGTCTTGAGCACTGCGGTGGCCGCCTTGGTGCGTGATGTCGCCGATCACTACGCCGGGAGCTTCGCTGACGTGGTTCGCACGGCGGTGCCGCCGCGCCACGCCGCCACCGAGAAGGCCAGCACTTCACCTCGCCCCGTTCCACGAAATGAACCGATCGCCGGCAAGGTGCTGGGCGCCTACCCCGGCGGTGACCGGTTCCTGGCTGCCCTAGGTGCGGACGGGCGGCTGCGGGCCGCCTGGACGGTAGCGCCGACGCCGAGCGCTATCGGCGATTGGGCGGCTGGCTTCGCCGAGGCCGCGGCAGTGGCGCTGGCACAAGGCCGAGGGGCCCTGCTGCTGGCGCCGGATGCCGTCCACCTGGAACGCCTGGATGCGGCCTGTGCGGCCAGATTCGGCGCGGGTAGCTACGCCGTACTGAGCGCGGATGCCGGACCGTCAGCGCGCTACCGAAGCTTCTTGGCTGCGGCCCGCGGGCAGGTGAAGCTGGTGCTCGGCACCAGGGCTGCGGTGTTCGCACCAGTGGCCGATCTCGGTCTGATCGCATTGTGGGATGACGGCAACGACTCCTATGCCGAGCCGCACGCGCCGTACTGGCACACTCGCGAGGTAGCCGCGCTGCGGGCCCATCGGGAGGGCTGCGCGCTGCTACTGGCCGCGCATAATCGCACCGCAGAGATACAACAGCTGGTTACCAAGGGCTGGCTGGCTGCCCTGGAGCTGCCGCCCACCCAGACTCGCCTCGATTGTGCAGCGGTGCGGCCGATGGCAGTTTCCAGTGCCCGCGATCCGTTGGCGGAGGTAACCCGGCTACCAAAGGAAGCTTTCGAGGTCGTCCGTGCCGGACTGATCGCCGGGCCGGTGCTGGTCCAGGTGCCGCGGGCTGGGTATTTTCCACTGCTGGTGTGTGCGCAATGTCGCGAACCGGCCAAATGCGGACGTTGTGGGCAGCCACTCACCGACGGCGGTAGTGGCCCAACCTGTCGGTGGTGCGGACCGCCGCTGACCGCATGGAGCTGCCCGGGATGTGGCGGTCATCGGTTGCGTAGCCCAGTGGTGGGGGTCTCTCGCACCGCGGAGGAGTTGGGCAAGGCCTTCCCGGGGGTGAGTGTGATTCAGTCCAGTGCTGAGCGGCGGCTGCCGGAAGTGCCCGACAAGCCAGCGCTGGTGTTGGCAACTCCGGGCGCGGCCCCAAGCGCAGCGGGCGGCTACGCGGCGGCCGTCCTATTGGACGCCGAGCTGATGTTGGGCCGGGCCGATCTGCGGGCCGGGGAGGAATCGCTGCGCCGCTGGCTAGCGGTGGTGGCCAAGGTGCGTCCGGCGGTAGCTGGTGGCACCGTGTTGGTGGTCGGGCAGCCAGGCCTGCGCGAGGTGCAGGCTCTGGTGCGGCTTGACCCGGTGGGTTATGCCGTAGGTGAGTTGGCCCAGCGAACCGAGGCTGGCTTCCCGCCGGCGGTGAAGATGGTCACCATCGAGGGCACTGTGGACGCCCTGACCGCGGTAGTGGTCGCCCTGGAAGTGCCCGAGGGCGTCACCATGCTCGGGCCGTTCGAGGTCGGCGGTGAAGATGAACTGCACCGACTTACCTTGCGCTGCGCCCTGGCCCATGCTGGGCAGTTGGTGGCCGCGGTGAAGGCGGTCGCGGCCGTCCGGGCGGCTCGCAAAGAGGCGTCGATCCGGGTACGGGTTGATACCCAGGTCATGGACTGACCGGCGTCGCCCGCCTCTAGGCTGGCGCCATGACCCGCATTGCTTTGGCGAATCTGCCCTTTCCCGCCAGCCCGGACGCATCGGTGACGGCGGCTATTGCGGCGATTGGCGAGGCGGCTGCGGCCGGTGCGGCCCTGGTCTGTTTCCCGGAATGCTTCGTTCCCGGGTATCGGGCCTTGGGAGCCCCGGTGCCACCTGCCGATCCGACCTGGTTGGCCAAGGCGCACCAGCAGATCGCTGCCGCGGCCGGAGCGCATCGAGTGACGGTCGCGTTGGGAACGGAGCGATTCGTGGCTGGCCGATTGCGGATCAGCGTGGCCGTGTTTGGCCCGGACGGAAGCGTGCTGGGTTGGCAGGACAAGGTTCAGCTCGACCCGAGTGAAGATGCGCTTTACGAGCCGGGCACCGGCAGGTCGGTGTTCGACCTAGCCGGAGTCACTTTCGGGGTGGTGATCTGCCATGAAGGCTTCCGCTACCCCGAAACTGTGCGGGCGGCAGTGGGTAAAGGTGCCCAAATCGTGTTGCACCCCCACTACAGCCAAGCCGAAGTAGGCGGCTGGCGTCCCGGTGGATATGCCGAAGCCGGCAACACCTTTCATGAGGCTGCGGCGAGGTGTCGCGCCGCCGAGAACGAATGCTGGTACGCCACCGTGAACTGCGCTGGGCAGAACTCGCCCACCACCTCGGCGGTGATCGCCCCTGATGGCTCGGTTCTGACCTGGCAGCCCCACGGGTCGGCCGGTCTGCTGATCGCCGACTTGGACATTTCCCTGGCCACCCGCGGGCTGGCGATGCGGCTGCGTGCGGGCGAATCTAGTTAGACTCGCCCATATGCGCCTGGTCTTCGCCGGAACTCCGCAGGTAGCGGCCGATACGCTCGCGCAGCTTCTGGAGCACTCCGCCCATGAAGTGGTCGCGGTGCTCACCCGTCCTGATGCACCACTTGGTCGCAGCTCTCGGCTGGTACCCAGCCCGGTGGCGCAGTTGGCCATCGAGCACGGCATCGAAGTGCTGCGCCCCGAGCGGGCCCGCGACCCGCATTTGGCCGCACGTCTGGCCGAAATCGCCCCGGATTGCTGCCCGGTCGTTGCCTACGGCGGGTTGATTCCCCAGGCCCTACTTGAGTTGCCGAAACATGGCTGGATCAACGTCCACTTTTCCCTGCTGCCGCGGTGGCGGGGTGCCGCTCCGGTGCAACACGCCATTCTCGCCGGGGACGAGATCACCGGGGTAACCGTGTTCGAGCTGGTCGCTGCTCTGGACGCCGGCCCGGTGC
Source organism: Propionibacteriaceae bacterium UBA6122 (assembly GCA_002428365.1). Taxonomy (GTDB): domain Bacteria; phylum Actinomycetota; class Actinomycetes; order Propionibacteriales; family Propionibacteriaceae; genus Propionicimonas. Next base: position 64,113 of record DIVW01000024.1, on the reverse strand, counting down.
TGGCCACGGCCGAGTACCGGCTAGGCGAGCAGGAGACCACCGGTGAGGCCCTGGCCGCCCTACAGCTGTTGGGCGGCCAGGTGCTGCTCAGCACCTTGGCTGCGATTGCCGCTGGCACGGTGACGGCCATTGCGCAGCCTGAAGCTGGAGTGACTCTGGCCCCGAAACTGACCGTGGCGGCTGCCCGAATCGATTGGAGCGCACCCGCGGGCCAGATCCAACGCCAAGTGCTGGCCAACAACCCCTCGCCGATGGCCTGGACCGAGCTCGACGGTCAACGGTTCCGGGTGTTGGCCGCCCGGGCAGCCGAGTCATCCGGACTTGAGGTCGGCGTGGTTCGGGCGGAGAAGCGACGAGTGGTAGTCGGGACCGGGGACGGCGACCTTGAGCTGCTCAGTGTGCAACCAGCCGGCCGTAAGGCTGTCGCAGGCGCCGACTGGGGCCGCGGCCTTCGAGAACTAGGACGCTTCCAGTGAGTCGCAAGGGCCGCCGGTACGACCCGGCCCGCAGCGCTGCCTTCAAGGTCATGCGGGCGGTAACCGGCAACGGCGCCTACGCCAATCTGGAGCTGGCCAGGCGACGCGCGAGCTTGGACCCGCAGGATGCGGCCTTCACCACCGAGTTGGTTTCCGGCACCTGCCGGGCGTTGGGCAGCTACGACCGGGTGTTGGTGGCGGCCTCCGGACGTGAGCTGCGCACCCTGCAACCGGCAGTGGTCGACGTGCTGCGGTTAGGCACCCATCAGTTGCTGGGCATGCGGGTGCCAGCCCACGCCGCGATCTCGACCACGGTTGATCTGGCCGCCTTGGAGGTGGGGGAGCGCCTGGTCGGGTTGGTGAACGCGATCATGCACAAGGTGGCTGCCCACGACTGGCTCGGTTGGCTGGAGATTCTGGGGGCGAAGGAAGACAACCTTGGCCGAATCGCCCTGGCCAATCATCATCCCCGCTGGATCGCCGAGGCCTTTCTCGACGTGCTCCCGCTGCCGGAGCTGATCGACACCTTCGCGGCGAACAACGTGCCCGCCAAGCCCACGCTGGTGGTGCGCCCGGGGCTGGCCGAAGTGATTGAACTCGGTGGAGAGCCCGCGCGCTATTCGCCGTTTGGCGCCTATGCCGACGGCGATCCGGCGTTGGTGGCCGCAGTGCGCGAGGGTCGAGCTGGCGTGCAGGACGAAGGCTCACAGCTGGTCGCACTCGCGTTGGCCCGAGTGGAGGCGCCGCGGGGCAATTGGCTCGATCTGTGCGCTGGTCCGGGAGGCAAGACCGCGATTCTGGCTGGCCTGGCCGCCGAACAGGGCGACCGGTTGGTCGCCGCCGAACGGCATCCGCACCGGGCCGAGTTGGTGGCCGCCAACATCCGGGCCTACCCCGAAGATATTCGCCCAGTGGTGATCGCCGCAGACAGCACCCGGCCGCCGTGGGCCGCTGGCAGTTTCAGCCGGGTGCTGGCCGATGTGCCCTGCACCGGTCTGGGCGCGCTGCGACGCCGTCCGGAGAGCCGCTGGCGCCACCAATCCGGCGATGTCGCAGACCTGAACCTGTTACAGCGTCAGCTGATCGACTCGGCGATTGAGTCGGTGCAACCCGGTGGGGTGGTGGCCTATGTGACCTGCTCGCCGCATGCGGCCGAGACGGTCGAGATAGTCGCTGGTGTTGCTGATCGGGTCGAGGTGTTGCGGGCTGCGGACTACCTGCCCGAGGTGCCGGAAGCGGCCAGCGGTGAGTTCGTCCAGCTGTGGCCACACCGACACGGCACGGACGCGATGTTCCTTGCGATGCTGCGTCGGCGGTAGGGTGCCCCGCATGGGATTCCGGATCACGCCTAGTGTGCTCAATGCAGACCTTGCCAACCTGAACGCAGAAATCGCGCGCATTCCTAGTTGCGACGCAGTGCATCTGGACGTGATGGACAACCGCTTCGTGCCCAACCTCACCTTCGGGCTCCCGGTGGTGGAGAAGGTGCGGGCTGGCACCGACAAGATGCTCGACATCCATTTGATGATCGCCGAGGTAGATCGGTGGGCGCCCGGCTATGCCGAAGCCGGCGCCGAATCGGTGACCTTTCACATCGAGGCCTCTGATGCCCCGGTGAAGCTGGCCCGGGAACTGCGCACCCTCGGCGCTCGCGCCTCAATGGGGCTACGTCCGGCCACGCCGATCGAACCCTACGAAGACCTACTGCCCGAGCTCGACATGGTGCTACTGATGACCGTTGAGCCTGGCTTCGGCGGGCAGTCGTTCCTCGACATCATGCTGCCCAAGATCCGGCGTACCCGGGCCCTGCTGAACAAGCACGGCGGCGACATCTGGCTGCAAGTGGACGGTGGAGTGTCCCTGGCCACCATCGAGCGCTGCGTGGACGCTGGCGCAGACACCTTTGTGGCCGGTTCAGCGGTTTACAGCGCCGAAGACCCCGACGCCATGGTGGCTGAGTTGCGGGCGAAAGCCGACGCGCACGCGCATTGAGCCAAACTCAGCTGCGGCGGCGGTTGCGCCGGCGAAGGTAGCGCTCAAACTCAGCCGCGATCGAATCGCCGTTTGGCGGGGGAGTGACCTCGTCGCGTCGCTCTTCCAGGGCGCTGATGTACCCAGCGATGTCGGGATCCTCGGCAACCAGCTCGTCGACCTGAGTCATCCAGGCAGTGGCCGACTCAGCCATGTCGCCGCTGTCGAGGGAGAGACTGAGTACGTCCTCCACCCGAGCCAGCAAGGCCAGGGTGGCCTTTGGGTTAGGTGGTTCGGAGACGTAGTGCGGCACTGATGCCCACAGCGAAACCACCGGCAGGTCGATGCGTTCGCATTCGCTGGCCAACACGCCGACGATGCCAGTGGGGCCCTCATAGTTGGACGCCTCCAAGCCCAGATCATCGGCCAGCGATTGCGGGCGGGCCGAACCGGCCACCGGCACCGGGCGGGAATGGGGCGCGTCGGTGAGCATCGCACCCAGCAGCACCACCATCTCGGGCTTCACGCTGCGCAGCATCGACATCAGCCGCGCGGTGAAGGTCTGCCAGCGATAGTTGGGCTCAGGGCCACCGATCAGCACCAGGTCGCGCTCCTCAAGGTGGGCCACCAGCACCTCAGTGGTTGGCCATTCCAGCACTCGGCGGCCCTCGTGCAGCTTCAAGGCTGGGCGGTTCACCTGGAAGTCGTAGTACTCCTCCGGGTCAATGGCGAACATCAGCTCAGCGGCGTATTGGTCTACCAGATGGTCAATTACCCCACTGGCCGCTTCGGCGGCGTCGTTCCAGCCGCCAAAAGCGGCGACGACGGCCGGATTGCGGAGTCCGGTTAGCCCACGTGCCTCTGCCATGGTCTCCACCTTAAGCGGACTCGCCTATTCTGCTGGTCATGACCCAAGATCTGCGCTCAGCACTGGCTACTCGAGTACTGGTGGCGGATGGTGGCATGGGCACCATGCTGCAGGGCTATGACCTGACCCTTGACGACTTCTCTGGCCTTGAGGGCTGCAACGAAGTCTTGAACGTAACCAGGCCAGAGGTGGTCGCTGGCATTCACCGCGCCTACTTCGAGGCGGGCGCGGACTGCGTGGAGACCAACACTTTCGGCGCGAACCTGGCCGCGCTCGGGGAGTACGACGCGGCAGATCGAATCGCCGAGCTCGCGCTGGCCGGTGCCAAACTGGCCCGCGAAGCCGCCGATGCGGTGGCCACCGAGCACCGTCCGCGCTACGTCCTTGGCAGCATGGGGCCAGGCACCAAGCTGCCCAGCTTGGGTCACATCGGCTACGCAACCTTGCTGGCCGGCTATCAACTCCAGGCTGAGGCGATGATCGCTGGTGGCATCGATGGCTTCCAGGTGGAAACCTGCCAGGATCTGTTGCAGGCCAAGGCGGCCATCAACGGTGCCCGGCACGCGATGCGCGCGCTCGGAGTCGATTTGCCGGTCTTCACCAATGTGACGATCGAAACCTCAGGCACCATGTTGCTCGGCACCGAAATCGGGGCCGCGTTGACCTCGCTGGCCGGTCTGGGCGTTGAGTCAATCGGACTGAACTGCGGCACCGGTCCGACCGAAATGAGCGAGCACCTGCGGCACCTCAGTAGGCATGCGCCGATGACGCTGTCCTGCATGCCGAATGCTGGGCTGCCCGAGCTCACCGCTGAGGGTGCCCGGTATCCGATGGGTCCGGAGGAGTTCGTCAGTTACCTGGGCCGTTTCACCGAGGAGTTTGGGCTGGGCCTGGTCGGCGGCTGTTGTGGCACCACACCGGCCCACATCACCGCCCTCGCGGCGGCGGTGGCGGGGCGGACGACTCCGCAGCGCAGCCCGGAGGTGGTGAGTTCGGTGTCCTCGCTGTACGCCGAAGTGCCGCTGCGCCAGGACACCAGCTACCTGTCCATCGGCGAGCGCACCAATGCCAACGGCTCAAAGGCTTTCCGCGAGGCGATGCTGGCCGAGAACTGGGCCGAATGCGTCGAGATCGCCAAGCAGCAGAGCCGGGGCGGGGCCCACCTGTTGGATCTGTGCGTCGACTACGTCGGCCGCGACGGGGTGGCCGATATGCACGAGCTGGCCTCCCGCCTGGGCACGGCGGTCTCGCTGCCGATCATGCTCGATTCCACCGAGCCCGCGGTCCTGCGCGCCGGTCTGGAGCACCTGGGCGGGCGCTGCGCGATCAACTCGGTGAACTTCGAGGACGGCGACGGACCGACGTCCCGGTTCGCCCAGGTGATGGCGCTGGTGGCCGAGCATGGGGCGGCAGTGGTCGCTTTGACGATCGATGAGGAGGGTCAGGCCCGCACCGCGGAGTGGAAAGTGCGGGTGGCCGACCGGTTGGTGGCCCAGCTGACCGGCGAATGGGGGCTGGGCTACGACGACATCATCATGGACTGCCTCACTTTCCCAATCGCGACCGGCCAGGAGGAGACCAGGCGCGACGCCATCGAGACCATCGAAGCGATCCGCCGGGTGAATGCGAAATACCCCGGCATCCACACCACGCTGGGGGTCTCCAACGTCTCCTTCGGCCTCAATCCGGCCGCACGTCAGGTGCTCAACTCGGTGTTCCTGAACGAGTGCGTGCAGGCCGGGCTGGATTCAGGCATCGTCCCGGCGGCCCGGATCCTGCCGATCGCGCGCATCCCAGCGGAGCAGCGTCAGGTGGCCGAAGACTTGATCTATGACCGCCGCAGCGACGGCTACGACCCGCTGGTGAAGTTCTTGGAGCTCTTCGAGGGAGTCGACGCGACCACCACCCGAAATGCCCGGGCCGCGGAGCTGGCCGGACTGCCGGTTAACGAACGCCTGCAGCGCCGGATCATCGACGGCGACGCCAAGGGTCTGGAAGGCGATCTCGATCTGGCATTGGCGACAAAACCAGGCTTGGCGATCATCAACGACGACCTGCTGACTGGGATGAAGACAGTGGGGGAGTTGTTCGGCTCGGGACAGATGCAGCTGCCGTTCGTGCTCACCTCAGCTGAAGTGATGAAGGCGGCGGTCAAATACCTCGAACCGCACCTGGACAAGGCCGACACTGGTGGCAAGGGCACCCTGGTGATCGCCACGGTCAAGGGGGATGTGCACGACATCGGCAAGAACCNNCATCATCCTCACCAACAACGGCTACACCGTGATCAATCTGGGCATCAAGCAGCCGGTCAGCGCGATCATCGAAGCCGCCCTGGTGCACAAGGCCGACGCGATCGGGATGTCTGGCCTGCTGGTGAAGTCCACGGTGGTGATGCGAGACAACCTGGAGGAACTGAACCGCCGCGGGCTGGCTGACGTGCCAGTGCTGCTCGGCGGGGCCGCGCTTACCCGAGCCTTCGTTGAGGAGGACCTCAACGACCTGTTCGCTGGAGAGGTGCGCTATGCCCGCGATGCCTTCGAGGGCTTGGCGCTGATGGAACACGTGGTGGCAGTGAAAAAGGGCGTGCCGGGAGCCAAACTGCCCGAGCCGCGCCGTCGCCGGGTCGCACCCATTGCCAAATCGGCCTCGCCTGGGGAGGTTGTCGTCCCTCGATCCGCAGTGGCTCGGGGCATCGAGGTGCCGTCCCCGCCGTTCTGGGGTACCCGAGTGGTCAAGGGGATCAAGCTGGCCGAAGTATCGACGTGGCTCGATCTGCGGGCGACCTTCCAGGGCCAATGGGGTCTCAAACCGGTGCGCGGCGGTGCCAGCTATGAAGAACTCGTCGAGACCGAAGGCCTGCCCCGGTTGCGGCACTGGCTCGACCGGCTCCACACCGAGAATCTGGTCACCCCTGCTGTCGTCTATGGCTACTGGCCCTGCTTCTCCCGCGGCGATTCGCTGATCGTGCTTGATCCTGAAGATCACGACGTCGAGTTGACCAGCTTCACCTGGCCGCGCCAACAACGGGAACGCCACCTGTGCCTGGCCGACTTCTTCCGCGACGAAGCCGAAACCGCGCTGCATGGCCCGGACGTGATCGCTATGCAGTTGGTCACCATGGGGCCGGTCACCGAGGCGACCGAAAAGCTGTTCGCCGCCGACGCCTACCGCGACTACCTGGAGTTGCACGGACTTAGCGTCCAACTGACCGAAGCCCTGGCCGAGTACTGGCATTCGCGGGTTCGCGCCGAGCTTGGCCTGGGCGCCGACGGCTCGGTGGAGGCCGCGATTCGCGACCAGGCCTACCGGGGCGGACGCTTCTCCTTCGGCTACCCGGCCTGCCCTGAGCTTGCTGACCGGAGCAAACTGGTGGAGTTGTTGCGCCCAGAGCGCATCGATGTCACCTTGTCCGAGGAGTTGCAGCTGCATCCAGAGCAGTCCACCGACGCCATCATCCTTCACCACCCGGAGGCGAAGTATTTCAATGCACGCTAGAGCAGTCCGCCGCCGTCGGCGGCTGATCGCTGGCCTTGTCGGCACCCTTGGCTTGGCCCTGATCGGTGGTTGCACCCAGCCAGCGCCGTCCGCCTCGCCGTCGGAGACCGCGGCACCAAGGCCCTTCACAGTGATGGTCACTGGGGCGATCACTTCGATCGACCCGGCGGTGGCGACCAGCCGCACCGACTCAATGCTGGTGACCAACGTCTACCAGCGGCTGATGTATGTGGACTCCAACACCGGTGATCTGAAACCCGACGCGGCGACCGACTGCGCCTTCACCTCGCGGCTGGTTTATGAGTGCACGCTGGCGAGTTCGTTGACCTTTCACAATGGCGATCAGGTGACCTCGACCGACGTCCGGTTCTCCATCTTGCGGGCACTGCGCTTGGACGTCGAAGGCACCTCGGTCGGGCTGTTGTCGTCGCTGCGGCGGATCGAAGCGCCAAACGCCCAAACGGTGCGCTTCGTGCTGTCGCGGGAGGACAACCAGTTCGGCTACGCCCTGGCAGGGCAGGCGACTTCGATCGTCGATCATCGCAACTTTGACCCGGATTTTCCCTTGCCTTTGGCGACGTTGCCGGTCGGCTCGGGTCCCTACTCCGTGACCGAGGTGAGCCCGGACGCCGCCCTGGTGGCCAAATTCGTGAAGTACTTCGGACCTACCAGGGGTCAGCTCGATGAGATGAAGCTTCAGGTGGCGGCCGATTCGGTGGCCGCTGAAGCTGCGGTAGCCGCCAACGGGGTCGAAGTCGCGTGGTCTTGTCTGGACGACGCCGCACAACAGCGGCTGGAGAACGAAATGGCCACCAACAACGGCCCAACCAACTCCGGCTTCACCAAGGTGGCCCTTCCTGGGGTGAAGGTGAGCCGGTTGTATTGGAGTCCGCAAAGCAAGTTGCGTCGCAATGCTGCCCTGCGAGCCGGGGTCGCCAAGGCGCTACAGGCCGACCGCTCGCTGGATTCAGTGGTGCCGCTCGGCGTGCCCGACCGGGTAAAGGCCTTTGCTATTGGTGGTCGACCAAAGTTGCCGAAGTTGAAGGGCCAACGGATCAATCTCACCCTTGGCTACGACCCGGCCGATCCCGGCCAGGCCGATTCCGCCCGGATGCTGCGGGACCGAATCGAGGAGCTCGACACCGTGAGCGTCCGGATCACCACCAGCGCCAAGGCCGATCTGGTGTTGACCAGCGCTCCGGCTTGGATCAACAACTCCCTGGGCTGGCTGCAGCTCTACCTCTCGGCCCCGCTGGCCTCCTCAACGGCGAAGCTCTCCTCTTTGGAGGCACACGCCCGCGGTGCCACCGGCAACTCGCGGGCCGCTGATCTGAGCGAGCTGCAGCAGCAGGCGGCCACCGACAACACCGTCCTTCCGGTCAGTCAGAGCGACGGTCTTCTGCTGGTCGGGCCGAACGTGAAGATCGGCGGCGGGGCATTCGGAAGTGGACAACAACTAGGTTTTTGGGGGTTTTCGCGTGGCTGAGTTGAGCGGCGTTCGGTCGGGGCTGCTTCAGGTTGGCGAACGCGTCACCCTGTCTGATGCCAAGGGACGGCGTCATTCGGTAGTGCTGACTCCGGGGAGCACCTTTCACACCACCAAGGGCGCCATCAGCCACGACGAACTGATTGGCCAACCTGAGGGGATCGTGATCCGCTCGGTGGGCGGGGCGCAGTACCTGGCGTTTCGGCCATTGTTGGAGGAGTTCACCGTCACCATGCCGCGGGGAGCTGCGGTGGTCTACCCCAAGGACGCCGCCCACATTTTGGTGCAGACCGACATCTTCCCCGGTGCCCGGGTATTGGAGGCGGGCGCTGGCTCCGGTGCGCTGACGATGTTCCTGCTGCGGGCGGTCGGGAGTGCGGGAAAGGTCTACTCCTACGAGCGTCGCGAGGAGTTCGCCAAGATCGCCCAACGTAACGTGGAGACCTTCTTTGGGGCACCGCACCCGGCCTGGACGTTGCGCGTTGGCGATGTGGTGGCCGACAACGGCGGCGAACCGGTCGATCGGGTCGTGCTCGACATGCTCGCGCCGTGGGAGTGCATCGAGATGGTTGCCGACGTCCTGGTGCCCGGTGGTCTGTTGTGCTGCTACGTGGCCACCGCGACCCAGCTTGGCCGCACGATGGACACGCTGCGGGTGCACGGCGGTTTCACCGAGCCAGTCGGCCGGGAGTACACCGCCAGGGAATGGCATGCCGAAGGATTGGCGATTCGTCCTGGCCATGGCACCAGCGGCCACACCGGCTTCTTGATCTTCACCCGTCGGCTGGCTCCAGGAGCGACTGCTCCGCTGCGCAAACGTCGGCCAGCTCCGGGTGCCTACGGCCCGGACTACAACGGGCCCCGTCCGGCTGGGGTGGAAGCCTCGGCCTGAGCCGAACGCGAGCCGGCTCGCGGCTCGATAGGCTGTGCGGGGTTTGAAGCAAGTGGAGGACGGGTGAACGGACGCGAATTGTCCCCGGCGCTGGTGATCGGCGCCGGCTTGGTGGGCGCCTCAGTGGCCCACGCCCTGACTCGGGCCGGGGTGCAGGTGCACCTGCAGGACAAGGCCTCCAGCCACGCCCAGGTAGCCGCCTCCCGTGGCGCCGGCACCACGGCAGCCCCCGAGCCAAGCCAGGTACGACTGGTGGTGGTGGCGGTGCCGCCCGCCTCGCTGGCCAAGGTGATCGCCAAGGCGCTGAACACTTACCCAAATGCCACCATCACCGATGTGGGTTCAGTGAAGGGCACCGTGCTGGCTGACCTTCGGGCCACCGGCCTGGATTTGGCCCGCTACGTCGGTTCGCATCCGATGGCCGGATCGCAGCGGGTCGGTCCGCTCACGGCCACTCCTGATCTCTTCGTCGATCGCACCTGGGTGGTCACGCCGCATGACACCTCGGCAGCACACGCCGTCCTGGATGTGAACGAACTGGCCAAGTTGTGCGGCGCCCGGCTGGTGAGCATGGGGGCAGCCCACCACGATGAGGCGGTGGCACAGGTTTCGCACCTGCCGCATCTGGTGTCGGTGCTGGTGGCCGGACGGCTCACCGAGGTGCCAGCAGAGCATTTGCGACTCGCTGGCCAGGGCTTGCGCGATGTGACGCGGATTGCGGGCTCAGATCCGCAGTTGTGGCGCCAGATCATTTCGGCCAACTCAGCCGCGGTGCGCCAGGAACTTGCGCAACTTCGCGACGATCTCGACGGGCTGTTGGCAAGCATGGACGCGGCCGCCGACCTGACCGGCGTGCTGCAGCGAGGCCTGGACGGCACCCGTGCTCTGCCTGGTAAGCACGGCTTGAGCGCGGTCAGCTACGCCCATGTGGTGGTGGAGATTCCGGATGCGCCCGGCGCGCTGGGACGGCTGTTCCGCGACATCGAAGCCGCTGGGGTCAACGTTGAGGACCTGCGCATCGAGCACGATCTGGAGGCCGAGCGTGGCTGGCTTTCGGTGCAGGTGGCCCCCGACCGGGCTGCCGATCTGGCCGCCGTGCTCACCACCGCCGGGTGGACGGTTCGCGACCACGAACCACAACTTTGAGGAGTGCAAGTATGAGTTCGCAGCGCCTGGTGATCGCCATCGACGGGCCGTCCGGGTCAGGTAAATCGACCACCTCGAAAGGGGTGGCCAAGGCCCTCGGGCTGGCCTATCTGGACACGGGGGCGATGTATCGGGCGATTGCTTGCGCCTACTTGGACGCCGGCGTGGCGCCGTCCGACACCGCTGGAGTGATCGCGGCGACGCTGGGAGCTGTGGTCGAAATCAGCACCGACCCGGACGTTGAACGGGTGGTGGTGAATGGGGTTGAGGTAACCCAACGGATCCGCGAACCAGAGATTTCGGCCAAGGTGAGCGCGGTTTCCACGATTCCGGAATGCCGGGAGAACCTGGTGGCCCGGCAGCGAGCCATCATTGCCGCCGCACCGTTGGGCATCATCGCCGAGGGCCGCGACATCACCACGGTGGTGGCCCCGGATGCGGAGGTGCGGCTGCTGCTCACTGCTGATCCGGAGATCCGGATGGCTCGGCGCAAGGCAGATCTGGGCGGCGGAATAGATGCGGCCCAACTGGCCGATCAGGTGCTGCGCCGTGACCGGGATGACTCCAAGCTGGTGAACTTCACCACTGCGGCCGACGGGGTGACCCAACTGGATTGCACCTTCTTGAGTCTGCAGGAGACGATCGACGCAGTTCTGGACCTCGTTGCCGCTAGCCGCTGATTACTGCTTGCTGGTTGCTGGTGGTGGCCCTGCGCCAGATTCGCCACAGGAATGCGGCGAGCACCAGTGGTACGACCTGCAGATGGACGCCCAAGGCAATCGTCGTGGCCAGGCCAGGCAACAGCCAGCTCGCCAGCAAAATCTCTCGATCGCCGCGCCGCCATCCTGAGGCCAGCGCGTACTTCGCGTACCAGGCAATGGCAAAACCTAGCCAGACCAGGTCGTAGTCGTAGGAGAACGGGGTGACCAGAATGGTTGCGACCATCACCGCGGCTGCCCGCAGAGAATGGTCGTCGCTGCGGTGCCAGATCAACCACAATGCCAAGACTGCGGCCAGCGCTACCACGGCATGGCCGACGTAGGACCAGGCAACGTCGACGCCGAGAAGTCGGAGTGCGGCGAAGGTGGAGGCCATTTTTACGCCAGGCAATGTGCCCGTCTCGGTGGCCAGTCGGGCCAGTTGCAGGCTGCCTAGCCAACTTCCGAGGCTGGCGGTGCCGAAGGCCAACAGCGCCAGGGCAAGGGTAGCGACGGCGGTGAGGGCAGCGAGCAGGAGCGTCCGCCAGGCCCGGGCCGCGACTAGGGCGATCACCGCGACCACCGCCAGTTGGGGTTTGATCGCCAACAGGCCAAGCAGCACCCCAGAAACCATCGGACGGCGTCGCAGCAGCAATAGTGATCCGGCGGCCAGCGCCGCCGTGATCAAGCCGTTTTGGCCCTGGACCAGGCAAACCCACACCCCTGGAAAGGTGATGGCAAGCAGGCCCCACCCCGGTCGGTCGATAGCGGCCTTTAGCGCGAGCCACCAGCAGCCGAGCCCTAACCCCGAGAATGCCAACAGGGCAGCGAGATAGGGCAGCAGCGCAAACGGGGTGACTGCGAGCAGGTAGTTGGGTGGGTAGAACCAGCCGTAGCCACCGCCGGCGATGTCGGGGAAGAACCTCTGTTGGGCAGAAAGGAATTCCTGGTAGTTCCACACCTGGGCGCCCTGACCGGCCAGGGCCAGGCGTCCGCCCACCCAGAAGGCCATGAAGTCCGCGCCCAACTGGTTTCCGTGGCTGGCAAGATTCTGGGAAATCGTGGGGAGTTGTACCGCGAGCAGGACGAGGTAGGCCGCGGCGATGATTCGTGGATATATCCGCAGGCGCTCGGCATTGAGCCAGTGTTGCTCGGCTGATGCAGCCAACCCCTGGCGGTCGGTCATGGCCAAAGTGTGCCATGGTGCGCGCGAACATCAGGGCAGGGCAGTGCTGTAGCCTTGAGGGTCGCGCCGCAGAACCGAGAGGACCCTATGACCGAGGCCGCCACCACAGATGTGGTCAAGCCGGTGGTGGCTGTCGTTGGTCGCCCCAATGTGGGTAAGTCCATGCTGGTGAACCGGATCATCGGTCGCCGCGAGGCGGTCGTCCAGGATCTGCCCGGGGTAACTCGGGATCGAGTGAGCTACGACGCCGAATGGGCTGGCCGCGATTTCGTGATCGTCGATACCGGCGGTTGGGCCCCGGATGCTCAGGGCATGGCCGCCCAGATCGCCGAACAGGCCGAGTTGGCCATTGCTGCCGCCGATGTGGTGCTGTTCGTGGTTGATGCCACGGTTGGCACCCAGGACGTCGATGAGGCAGTCGTAGGGGTGCTGCGCCGCAGCCGCAAGCCAGTTGTGTTGGCCGCCAACAAGGTCGATGATGCGCGCACCGAGGCTGACGCCGCCGGCATGTGGAATCTCGGCCTCGGCGAGCCGCACCCGGTCTCGGCCATGCACGGCCGGGGGACTGGCGACCTGCTGGACGCGGTGCTCGCGGTACTGCCGCCTTCGGTGCCGGTCGAAGAGAGCACTTTCGGCGGGCCGCGTCGAGTGGCCATCGTTGGCCGTCCGAACGTTGGCAAGTCGTCGCTGCTGAACAAGGTCGCCAAGGCCAACCGCGCCGTGGTCGACAATGTGGCTGGCACGACCGTCGATCCGGTTGATGAGTTGGTCTCCGTTGGTGGCATCACCTACCGCTTCATCGATACCGCTGGGCTGCGACGTCGAGTCAAAGAAGCCTCCGGCCATGAGTACTACGCCTCACTGCGCACCCAAGGAGCGATCGAGCGCGCTGAGGTGTGTGTGGTCGTCCTGGACGTTTCGGAGACAATTTCGGATCAGGATCTGCGCATTCTGACGATGGTGGAAGAAGCAGGCAAGGCGTTGGTGATCGCCTACAACAAGTGGGATCTCACCGACGAAGAGCGCCGCCACTACCTGAGTCGCGAGATCGAGCAGGACATTCGCGCCTTCGCGTGGGCCCCGAGTGTGAACATCTCTGCGCTGACCGGACGCAATGTCGACAAGCTGGCGGTAGCCATCGAGCAGGCCCTGGAAGGTTGGGAGACCCGCGTCTCCACCGGAAAGCTCAACGCCTTCCTTGGCCGCTTGGCCGCGGCTCATCCGCACCCGGTGCGCAGCGGCAAGCAGCCGCGCATCTTGTTCGGCACCCAGGCTCACAACTGTCCGCCAACCTTCGCCCTGTTCACCTCGGGCCAGTTCGATGCGCCTTATGTGCGTTTCGTCGAGCGTCGACTGCGCGAGGACTTCGGCTTCGCCGGGTCGCCGGTGGTCGTCGAGGTGCGGGCGCGCGCGAAGCGCAAGGACCGCTAGTAGCCTCCGACCCGCTCAGGTGCGGTAGCGGTGGTGTTGTCGCCAGCGCCGTTGACCTGGTGGTGCGCCGCGGCCTACTGGTGAGCCGAACTCGGGGTTGCCCTCGACGTCCAGATGGATTTGCCAAAGTGAATCCGGCGGGGCGTTCGGGTCGGGTTCGACCAGGTGGTGATGGTAGGTGCACAGCAGGACGCCGTTGCGCAGGCTGGTTTCGCCACCGGCCCGCCAGCTCAAGATGTGGTGGCCTTCGCATTCAGCTGGCCCTCGGTCGCAGCCCGGGAAGGCGCAGCCGCGGTCGCGGTTGATTAGTACCTGGCGCAGGGTTGAGGTGAACAGCCGTTTCTCCCGCCCCACATCGAGTGGCTCGGAGTTACCGTTCAGCACCATTGGCAGCACCAATGCGTCGCAGGCGATTCGACGGGCCTCTTGCGCGGTGATCAGGGTCTCGGTGTTGCCCGTGTCGGTGTTGATTAGGGTCGCGGTGCCGAGTTTCCCGCACAGCACGTCGTAATCGATGCTCACCATGACCCGCGCACACTCACCGCCAACCGTCGGCAGTGATTGGCAACCGGCGTAATGCTCAGCCAAACCCACCAGCGCATCAGCGGTTGCTTGGCCGCGGCTCAACTCGACCCCAGCAAGTGCGGCGGCGCTGCTTTGCCCGGTAACCAGGGAGCGCAGGACGCTGATTAGTTGTTGGCCGGCGACGGTGCCGAGTTTGCCGTGGAACAACCAGGCCCCATCGAAGTCTTGGCTCCAGCTGAAGTAGCGGTCGCGGCGTTGCTCGGCATCGAGGCGCTCAACTGCACACCGATCAGCTTCTTCAGCCACTTCTGGTGCGATCACTTCTACGGCACGATTCACCAGCCGGGCCAGGCCGGCTGGCCCAAAATCGGCCGCCCGAGCAACCAGGTCGGCAGCAACCTCAGTAACCTGCGCATTAGAGAGTGCTGCTGGCAGCCGACCCAATCCGCGCACGATCACTTGGGCCTGCTCGACCGAAACGCCGCCTGAGGCTAACGCGTCAGCGACCACCGGCTGCGCGGCCAAACCCGTAGCCAACTGCACCTCATCACGAGCAGACCGCGCTGAGTGGGTGTTGCCGTCAACCAACCAACCCGCCGTCGGCAACGAAGCGCGGCGAACCGTGGCCTGGCGAGCTTCCGCCTCCGCGAGTAACTTCAGCCACCGGGCCGCCAACCCGCTGCGCTGACATTGCACGCGCCGCAGTTCGGCGAGCAAGCCAGCATCATCAAACTGCCACGGCTCCAGCACCTCAGCATCGAATGCGTCTTCGCCGGCCAGCTGGGCCGTCCAATAGTCCAAGAGCGCACCAAGCTCAGCGTCAGCCAAATCTGACTGCACCGCCGTTCCCCCGGAATCGCTCATACGTTCTATTATAGGTAATACAATGGCCCGCCACAAGGGCTTCGACGAGCTCAGTCAACTGGGGTCGCTCAGCCAACTCGTTGAAGCTCCCTGCGCCTGTCGAAGGGTCGAAGGCGTCAGATCAGACGGTCTTGGGCACCTGTCCGGTCAGCTTGAGCACCGCGCACATCACCTTGTGAAAGCCGTCGGACGCGCCGCCAAACATCAGCGGGCAGCCGCCGTCAATCACGGTCAATCCGTGCTCACGTCCGTAGGTAACAGCTTCGGGGGAGACGCTGCCGGCATCGACCGACCGGTGCATCCAGACCTTCTTGATGCCCAGCTCGACGGCCTCCTTGACGGTGTCGAGGGCGTGTTCGGGACGGGTGCCGATCACGACCGCGTCCACCCCGCCTGGGACTGCCGCCAGGTTGGCGTAGGCCGGACGATCCCGGATCGCCTCGGCATTGGGATTGACCGCAACTACGTCGTAGCCGCGTTCCAGCAGCCGGTCATAGACCGCGTTGCTGCCATGCCCGGACGGGTTGCGCGAGACGCCGGTGACCGCGATTCGCCCGACGGTGAGGAAATCCTCGGCCGCTTCAGAGATCTTCATTGCTTTCTCCCGGTTACTTCAGGCGGTGCACTCGCACCGCGTCGGTGTCGATGAACATCATCCAAGGGTGTGTGCCGCCCTTTCGGATGCCGAGGTTGTAGCCGTCCCCGGGGTCGGAATCGCTGCTGGTGTTCCGCATCGAGTAGACCTTGGATACCTTCCCGGTGCGGCTGACGCTCAACAGGCCCACGGTGTACTCGGTGTTGAACTCGGGCAGCTCGACCATGCCGCTGATGAGCAGCCACAGCTTGCCGTCCGCGCCCATGGCAACTTGGATCGCCGGGTACAGGGGAAGGGCGGGATGGACGGCGGACTTCAGGTTGATGCGCACAGTCGCACTTGGGCGAATCACCTTGAGATAGCTGGTGCCGACGGTCACCTTGAACTTGCGGCCGCGCTGGCCAACGAACCAGGAAGTGGCACTGACCTTGCCGGTAGTCGGGTTGACTCGCACCATCTTGTTGTACTCGTCGAAGCCGTAAAGGTAGCGGCCGTCGTTGATCATCACCCCAACCAGCCGGCTCATCTTCACCTTGGTGAACTTGCCCTTGCGGTATTTCAGCAGCGCAGGGGAGTCGATGGTGGTGCTGGTCATCACCACGGTGCCGTTGGCCAGCGCCTGGGGGTTTTGCCACTGGAAGTACACCCCCTGGTGGAGGTATTTGGTCGGCAGCTTCGCCTGCCCGAGGTAGACGCCGGAATCGCTGAAGTGGGCGAGCCGAAGCTTGGCGGCGTCGGCGTACCACCAGGTCTTATTCGGCACCTGGGTGCCGTAGCTCGGCCCCCAGTCCATGCCTTCGCCGCCGGGGCTGGTGCCGAGGGTGTTGGTGGTGGTGCCATAGGTCATTTTGGCGATAAATCGCCAGTTGCTTCCCAGCGGCTTGGGTAGCTGCAAGGTGACCGATTTGGTCGCCTGGGTGGAGAGGTCGGCCGGGGCGCCGATTGAGGCTGTTGGGGTGAGGAACAAGCCAGCGGCCAGCGCTAAGGCGACCGGGAGGACTGCGAAACGCGATCGAGTTTTCATGTCTGCCTCCATTCGCCTTTCAGCCTAGGACGAGATGGGATCTCTGCACCCGTCCGGACGAGAATCAGCTGGACGGCGTCCCCGGTTGATCGGTCGGGGGCTGCTGCTGAGGCGGGGCCGGCGGTGGCGTGCTGGGCTGCGGCCAGGCCGGGGGAGGCCCGTAGTTGGTAGGCGGTGGGCCATAGCCGGCGGGGGAGCCCGGGTAGCCGGGCTGCGTCCATGGGGCGGGGGCCGGGGCTGGGGGCAGCAGCGAACGGCGCACCTGATCGAGGTACATCGCGGAGGTGTAGACGTAGAGGAACGGGGTGGTGACCAGTTGGAGCGCTGCCTGGGCGAGCACCGCGAAGCCCATCACCGGAATCATGGCGGTCAGCATGGCCAGCACTTCGGCTGAAGACCCGGCGTTCTCCATGCTGCTCATGAAGGGCATCATGCCGATTTGCAGGACCCCGCTCACCATTGAGCTCAGCACGGAGATGGCCAGCGAGGCTAGTAGGTAGTAGCCCAGCGTGCGCCAAAAGGCGCCCTTGGTGAGTGCCCAAGAGCGCTTCAGTGCGGCGATGGGGCCCAACTCCTCGATGGCGATGACCGGCACCACGTAGAGCAGCTTGACGCTGAGGTAGAGCACCACGGGCACCAACGCGATCATGAGCAGGATCATCAGGGCGACGGCACCGGCGGCGGCCGCCTCGGGCTGGCTGCCGCGCGATCCCATCGCGATCAGCGCGACGGCGCCGATGATGAGGCCGTAGACCACGATGATCGCGGCGAGCATGAGTAGCAGCAGCGGAAAGATCCTGGGCAGGAAGCCTTTTGTGCTGCTCAGCAAACTGGTGAAGCTCGGACGTTGCCCTTGGCCGATCTCGTAGGTGGCGGCCACCGTCATGGCCTGCGCCTTCAGCTGTACCAGCGGGCTGGCGATGGCGAGCAGCACACCGGCTACCACCAGGACGATGATTGCCGCGACTGGTGGCATATCACGGTTGAAGGCCGCTGCCATCACCGGAATGAGGCCCAAGAACATCACCGTGGTGACTGCGGCGATGAGGGCGGCCGGGGCCACCATGATCAGGATCAGCAGCCCGAAACGCTGCTTGAAGACGGTGAAGACACTGGCGAACAGATCGCCGATCTCCATTGGACTGGGCCTCAACAAGGGGGTGCGTGCGAGCATGCCGCCAAATCTAACCGATCTGAGCCGCCGAGCAGGAGGCGCGGTTCGGCGCGCCTCCGCGCAGCGTGTAAAGTAACCCGCCGGGGCTCGCCCCACACAATTTCACAACGGGCTGTAGCGCAGCTTGGTAGCGCACTTGACTGGGGGTCAAGGGGTCGCAGGTTCAAATCCTGTCAGCCCGACCGGGTGATGTCTCAAGACATTGCGGACGTCTGGACCTGCATTTCTTTGCAGGTTCAGACGTCTTTTTGTTTCTGGTGGGTCCGACACGAGTCAGCCTGAGGTGCATGTCGCTCCGTCAGGCTGACTTCGTCAGGGTGTCCTTATCGGCGCGGCCCGCCACCGAATCCGCCGCGCATTCCGCCCGTCCCGACGCCAGCGTCGTGGGCCGCGAGGATGGCGTCGGCCTGTACCTGGGTGAGTCGTCCGGCCTTAACCGATTCGTCCAGGTTTGCCTTGATCTGAGCGGTGCGGTCAGCCTGGCGGACGTCCTGCTGCCCATTGAGGACGGCCAGGACGGTTGCCTCGGACACGTTGAGTTCCTTGGCAAGGAACGCAGCGAGCTCGGCGTGCTGGGTGGCCTGCTGCGCGTCGGTCAGGTCGCGGCCGCGGTCCTGAGTCGGATTGGTGGTGTGGTATTTCTGCATGGCCGCGGTGACAGCGTCCTGGCTGACGCCGAGCTTGCTGGCCAAGTACTCGGTGTTCTCGACGGCTCCGTACCCGGTGCCGTTCCGAAGGCCCGCGTTGGGATTTGCGGTGCCGCCCATCGGTCCGTAGCCGCCGCCCTGCCAGGCCTGGGTCGGGGTCGGCGTGGGGCTGGGGGCCTCGGCACTGGCCAGGCTGGCTACTCCGAGCCCGGATCCGATGATGATTGCGCCGCCCGCAACAGTGAAGGCGACCTTCTTGATGATGGACATCTCAACTCCTTGGTGTGTGCTGGATTGCTTCCTGCACCCCAGTAGACGCGACTCGTATGTCGCCCCTAGGTGATCGTTTGTGATGCTTGCGTGAAGCCCCTCCCCGACGAACCAACGTGGGCGTTGTGGCTACAACCCCGTACCGGCGAGGGCGAAGAAGACCAGGTTCAGCACGGCGATGAGGATCGTGGCTGGGAAGAACAGTCGCGAGGACGGGTCGCGGTAGGCACTGGCCGCGGCCGTACCGGCGACCAAAACTGCGATCACGAATCCTGCCCAGCGCCACGGTCCCAGTTCGCCACCTGGGCCGAACAGGATCACCACCGACACTGCCAACAGCACCCCCGCGCCAGTAAGAGCGGTGACCTTCGCCCCCAGGCGGTGGGGCAGCCCGCGAACTCCGGTGGCCGCATCGGTGTGCAGGTCTGGCAGCACATTGGCCAGATGAGCGGCCACGCCGAGCAAAGCGCCAGCGGCCAGCGCCCAGGCTGGCGGCCATCGTGGGGGAGTGGCCGCCAGGGTTGCCGCCGCCGGGAGCATGCCGAAGGCGATCGCATACGGCAGCCAGGAGAAGACCGTCCCCTTCAGCCCCAGGTTGTAGAGCCACCCACACGCCACAATCACCAATGCCGCCGCGCCTCCGGGCCAGCCGAGCAATACCGAGAGGGCCAGGGTCAGGGCTAGTGCGACCAGGGCAGCCATCCCGGCCACCCGGGGCGCCACCACCCCGGCGGCCACCGGCTTGTTGGTGCGGCCGACCGCCCGGTCACGCTCGGCGTCCAGATAGTCATTCGACCAGCCGATCGACAGCTGCCCGGTGAAGACCGCTGCGGTCACCAGCACGCCCGTGCTGAGCGGGAGGCCGGCCAGCGCGGCGAGCCCGGCGCTGAGGGCTGTCACGGCCACCGAAGGCAGCGGATGGCACGACAGCGCCAGCGCTCGCACTACCGGGAAGAGGGCCATGGTGGTGATGCTAGACGCTCGGTTGCCAAGGGTGTTCGACCTCGCGATGCAGCAACTGGCGCACTAAAGACCTGGTTGGGGTGGTGAGCATCGCCGCTCACCGCCCCGACCAGGTCAGAGCGAAAGGGTGCTACTTCAGCAGCCGCCGGGGCTCGTGTTGAGCGGCGGGAGCCGCGAATTGATAGCCAAGATTGGCTCGCCAGCCCGAACCAGCATGCGCGCTGGGGGTCGTTGAGATGGCTTCCGACGAAGATGACGACACTGCGTACGGTTCGAGCAAAGCTCGCCGCGGGAGGGGTGTATTCATTTTGGTCTTCGGCAGGGGGTAGAGGGGTGTCTGCCGTCCGTTGCGTCCGAGGCTAGCCGAGCTTGGGGGACCAACGCTGTCCCCCATAAGGGGACGTCTATGGCAATTTCCGTAGGCATAATGACTACCATCGGCCCGCATGAGCCCGGCCTTCTGGGGCGTTCGGGCGGGGCCAAACAGCTCGCTCAGAGCTGATCGTCGTTTCGGCGCTCGGTGGAATCTGTTCGCCGAGAGGTCTGTGACCTGGCCCCGATGAGGCCGAAGATGATCGCTAACACGCCACCTGCCATGCAGATGTAGCCGACGATTTCCAGGCTGATTCCTGGGATGGAGTCCTTGACAGCGAAGGCGAGGATCGCTCCGATGACGAGCAATCCGATGCCCGATCCGGCGGTGGGTGACATGAGTTCTCCTTGGCTAGCTGGCGGTGCCGGGTTCGGGCTGGTGAACCTGGCTACGAGCCCAGTACCCAAGTTGCGCTCTCTCAACCCGCGGCAAACACCCGCTCACCTTCGACGAAGGTCGCCACGACGCGGGTGCCGGCGATGTCACCAGTGGCGAAGGGGTCGGAATCGAGCAACGCCAGGTCGGCATACTTGCCGACCTCGATGGTGCCGGTATCAGCCTCAAGGTGGTTCACCCAAGCTGAACCAGCGGTGTAGGCCACCAACACCGTGGCCAGATCGATCTTCTGCTCCGGCAGGAACGGCTCAGCAACCGCGTCACTGTAGCCGGGAGCGCTGAGCCTGGTGACCGCGGTGTGCATCGCATCGAACGGATCCGGCGTAGTCACCGGCCAGTCACTGCCGCCAGCCAGCACCGCACCGCTGCGCAGCAGGTCGCCGAACGGGTATTGCCAGCTGCCGCGCGGCTGACCCAGGAACGGCAGGTTCAGCTCGTCCATCTGCTCATCGTGAGTCGCCCATAGCGGCTGGAGGTTGGCCGCCACCCCGAGCTGTGCGAAGCGGGGTACGTCGTCAGGGTGCACCACCTGGAGGTGGGCGATGTGATGGCGGTGATCGTTGCGGCCGTTGCGGGCCACCGCGTGCTCAACTGCGTCCAGGCATTCGCGCACGGCCCGGTCACCGATGCCATGGAAATGCACCTGGAAACCGAGGGCGTCCAGTTGCGGCACGATCTCATTCAGCACCTCGGCCGGCACGAACGAGATGCCGGATCGATCGGTGGCGTGCCCGCAGCCGTCCTCATAGGGAAACAGCATCGAAGCGGTGAAATTCTCCGGTACCCCGTCCTGCATGATCTTCACCGAGGTGGCGCTGAAACGGCCGGCGCGCAGCCGCTCCCTGCGGGCCACCAGACCCGGTATCTGCTCGGCCCCAGCGGTGCGATCCCACCACAGGGCGCCGACCACCCGGGCGGTCAGCAGCCCAGCATTGGCCGCCTTCAGGTAGGCCTCACCGGCGTCGGGAATGCCGCTGTACTTGCCGATGATCGCGTCCTGCCAGCCGGTGATGCCCAGCGAATGCAGATACGCCTGGCCCGCCAACAGCCCCTCGACGATCTCGTCGATCGTCGGCTCAGGGATCAGCCCCTCCACCAGGTACATCGCCCCCTCATGCAGTACCCCGGACGGGACGCCGTCGGCGTCGCGCTCGATGCGACCATCAGCCGGGTCGGGCGTGTTCTGGTCGATCCCGGCCAGGCGCAGGGCCACCGAGTTCACCCAGGCGCTGTGGTGATCGCGGTTGGGCAGGAACACTGGCCGATCTGGCACCAGCCGATCAAGGACAGCAGCGGTCGGCGTGCCGCCAGGGAAGGCCGACATTGCCCAGCCGCCGCCGACAATCCACTGCTCATCGGGATTGGCTGCGGCATAGGCGGCGATCACCGCTTCGTAGTCGGACGGGGTGCTGACGTCGGCGAGGTTGCAGCGCAACAGTTCCATGCCGCCACCGACCGGGTGGATGTGCGCATCCTGGAAGCCGGGCACCAGCAGCCGTCCGGCCAGATCGACCACCTCGGTGGCCGGGCCGATCAGCTCGTTGACCGCCTGGTTGCCGACGGCAACGATGCGGCCATCAGTCACCGCCACCGCATCAGTGCGCGAACGCACCGTGTCGGACGTAAAGACCGGCCCACCAACAAACACCAGCTCCGCGTAACGCATCACAGCCTCCTCAAACGGCACTCGGCGGCGATCATAAACAGGACCGGTTACAGCCGGGTGTCTGGCCCGCCGCGCCTCAGTTCAGTCCAGGCGTGGGGTGCGCGGCGGGGGAGTGCGCCGCCGCCCAAGGGCCTCAAAGGCGGCCCCGAGCCGGAGCAGGGCATTGTCGTCGTAGGCGCGGCCGGCGAAAGTCAGCCCAACTGGCATCCCGATATCGGCCAGCATTCCCATCGGCACTGTCACCGTCGGAATGCCGAGGTGCCGGATTGCCAGATTGCCGTTGGCCACCCACACCCCATTGCGCCAGCCCAGGTCGGCCGAGGCCGGGTTCACGTCCATATCGGCCGGGCCGACATCGGCTACTGCCGGGAAGGCGACCGCGTCCAGCCCCAGCTCGGTCATCCAGGCTTCCAGGTCGGCCTCACGGGTGCGGATCAGCCCGGCCAAGCCCTCAGCCAGCTGCGGAATCTCGGTCAGCGCACCAATCGGATGCTCGCGAATGAACTGCGGATACCCCGTGATGTCGTCATCGAAGCCGGTGTAGCGATCCGGCAGCGCTCCCGCAGGCGGCGGGAAGATTTGGGCACCGTCGACCACCGAAAGGTCAGGGCGTGCCGGGTCGGCGTTGGCGCGCAGGAAGTCGTCCCAGCCCCACGCACAGAGATCGAGAATCTCGTGGGCGAGATACTCAGGGCTCACCCAACCGCGAGTGGCGATTGTGGGTGCCCCCGGCCGGTCACCTTCATAGTTGGACACCACCGGGAAGTCGACCTCGACCACCCTCGCACCGGCAGCTTCCAGGTCAGCGCGGGCGCTGCGCCACAACTCGATGACTGTCGCCCGAGTGTCAATCCGCTGCCCGGTCGGCCCGCCGATCCCGGGCTGCGCCGCNNCAGAGTCGGCGTTGATATACATTCGCGGCACGCCGATGCGCTGGCCAGCCAGGGCCTGCTGCGCCTCGACCAGCGAGGCCGGGGCCAGCCCCGGATAGCTCGACGGACGCACCTCGCTGGCCCGCGGCAACTCCAACCACGGCTGGGCGCGCCAGAAGTCCCCGCGAGTCTCATGGTCATCGGCCACGACCACGTCAAGGATCTCCAGCAGGTCAGCCATCGTCCGAGTCTGCGGCACCACCACGTCCATGGTGGGCACCAACGGCCAGTTGCCGCGCACCGAAATCACCCCCCACGACGGGGTGTAGGCGCACAGCGCGTTGTTGGAGGCCGGGCCGCGTCCACTCGACCAGGTCTCCTCGCCCAGCCCGAAGGCGGCGAAGCTGGCCGCAGTCGCAGTCGCCGAACCATTGGAAGAGCCGGAGCCGAACGGAGCCGTCAGGTAGCCGGCGTTGTAGGGGCTCTCGGCCCGGCCGTAGACGCCACGCTGCATGCCGCCGTTAGCCATGGGCGGCATGTTGGTCAGGCCCAGGCAGATCGCCCCGCCGCCTCGCAGCCGTTCGATGGTGAACGCATCGCGCTGAGCGACCAAATCGGCGAAAGCGGGGCTGCCCGCAGCGGCAGTGAGGCCACGCACCAGATAGCTGTCTTTGGCGGTGTAAGGGATGCCATCCAATGGCCCAAGGGTTCGGCCGCTCGCCCGGCGTTCATCGGACGCGCGGGCCTCGGCCAGGGCGTCCGGATTGCGCACCACCACGGCGTTGAGGACAGTCGTGGTGGCTGGTCCGTCGTAGGCCTCCAGCCGGGCCAAGTAGGCAGCCACCAGCCCCGCACTGGTGGTGCGGCGGGTCTCAAGGGCGGCGCGCAACTCGGCGATGGTGGCCTCAACAACGTCAAACACCGGCGCGGCCCACCCGTGGCTGTTGTTGGGTAATGCAATGGACGCCGCCGCCGCGGGCGAAAATTGGCCGAGCATCGACGGCGACCACCTGGCGGCCCGGGTAGGCGTCCTGAAGGATCTCGGCGGCGCGGGCATCGGCCGCCGGTTCGGCGAAGGCGCAAGCCACCACCCCGCCATTGACGACCAGATGGTTGACATAGCTCCAGTCAAGGTAGCCGTCGCTATCGCGCAGCGTGGCCGGGGCCGGCAGGTCGATAACCTCCAGCGGATGCCCGTTGGCGTCAGTAGCGTTAGTCAACAGGGCCCGCAACTGGTTGGAGACCTCGTAGTCGGGATGCTCCCCAGCTTGCTGGGTGTGTAGAAGCACCCGTCCCGGCGATGGCATGGTGGCCACGATGTCGACGTGGCCATTTGTGCCGAACTCGTCGTAGTCGCGGGTGAGTCCGCGCGGTAGCCAAATCGCGTGGGTGGCCCCGATCGTCCGGGCGAGCTCAGCCTCCACGCTGGCTTGATTGGCGCCGGGGTTGCGACGCGGGTCGAGTTGGACGGTCTCGGTGAGGAGCACGGTGCCCTGGCCGTCGACATGCAGGCCACCGCCCTCGGTTACCAGCGGCGAACTGATGGGCGCCGCGCCAGCAAGCTCGGCGACCTGAGCACCGATTCGCGCCGAATCCTGCCACTGGGCCCATTCCTGGTCGCCCCAACCGTTGAAGGTCCAGGTGACTGCGCCCAACGCCTCGGGGCGAGCATCGTCCACCACGAAAGTGGGGCCGAAATCGCGCATCCAGAACTCATCCAACGGCGCAACCACCAACTCGATTTGGGCCGAGAGCATTCGGCGCGCCCGACTCAGCTCGGAGGGATCGACGACCATGGTCACCGGCTCAAACTCGGAGATCGCGTGCGCGGTAGCGCACCAAGCCGCATAGCCTTCTTCGCGCTTGGCGCCGGTCTGGCCGAGGGTGTAGCCCTCGCGTGGGAAGGCCATCCAAGTGCGCTCGTGCGCCGCGGTTTCCGACGGCATTCGCCAACCCATTGAGTCTCCTAGCGAGAGCTGATCTGCTGATGAAAGAGAGCCAGACCGTACCCACTTGGCGTGAGGCGGAAGCTCGCGACCAGATGATGGCCAGCTTGCCAGCGGACGATCCTGCCTAGCGGGTGAGCAGCCGGACGACTTGCAGCACCGCTGGCACTGCAGCCGCGACCACCACTGCGGCCGCGGCACAAATCAGGATCACCGCCATCAGGCGCACCGTGCTGCGCCGATGCCCGCCGTCGTCAGTCTCCGCTTCCGTGGTCGCCAATTGGGGGTTCGCTTCGGCGAATCTGGGTGCGGCTGGGCCCGGTTCGGGATGCTCGATTTGAACTGGTGGGGGTTGAACTGGTGAGGGTCGAACAGGCTGCGGTTGAACAGCGGCCGGTGGCACCGCCCTGAAGGTATCCGGTGGCCACGCCAGCGGTGGCGCGGGCGCACCGCTGAACGTTGGCGCGCGCAGCGGCGCCGGTTGAATTGTCCGCGGCCGAGGTTCGGCGTAGGTCGGCTCGGGGGCCAGCAGAGCCAGCAGGAGTTCTCCGTGGTCCGCTGGGTCGCCGATGGGTTCACTTGAGGTCGGCGCCACCAGTGCGGTCAGGTTCGGTGATCCAGGCAGGTCCACCGGAGGTTCGGTCGTCTGGGACGGGTCAGCAGTGAATTCCACCTCAGCCGGCGCCGGGTCATCAATCACCGGCGCTGCGGCCGGTGAGTCCTGAACCATGGGGATATTTGAGTCGGCGGTTGCCGCGGGAGTCGAGTAGTCGTGGACCACGCTGGCGCTGAGCTCGGTACCGGCTACTGGGCGCTCCATTGGCAGGGCGGTGCCGGGGCCAGCCTCGCGGACCGCTCGGCAACTCGGGAAGCCGGGGCAACCCCAAAAGCGGGTGCCGGCGTGGGCACCCATCCGCACCCGCTTGTACAACATCGGCGCTTCACAGACCGGACAGGTGGGGGCGCCGAACGCGGTCCAAGCCTTAGGTGTCGTCCACTGCGTCGTGGTTTCCTCGGCAAGTGGCAGCACCGGCGCCCCGACCGCCATCCGGAGTAGGTCGTCGCCGTCCAGCAGGATCAGGCCGACCTCGTCAGCGAACGTCAGCGCTTCTGCGCTGTACTTGCCAGCCGTGATCACGATGCCGCCGGTGGCACGATCGAGCGAAACAAGCTCCTGCAACTCCCGCACAGTCGGGGTGCCAACCTGCCAGGCCTTCCAGTGCTTGCATTGGACGAACAGCCGCTCACCCCGCCGCTCCAACACCATGTCTGCGCGCCCGGCCAGGCGAGCTGGTGCTGGCAACACCAGGAAGCCGTCACGGCAGAAGGCGGTCTCCACCAGCGTCTCGAACAGACCCCAGTTGAGCTTGCGCAGCCATTCGCGCCCAAGTTCGAAGCCGTCCAGCGCATCTGGC
This sequence comes from Propionibacteriaceae bacterium UBA6122, assembly GCA_002428365.1. Taxonomy (GTDB): domain Bacteria; phylum Actinomycetota; class Actinomycetes; order Propionibacteriales; family Propionibacteriaceae; genus Propionicimonas. The sequence continues at coordinate 37,731 of DIVW01000024.1, read as the reverse complement.
TCTGCTGAAGTGGGGGCGAAAGGTTGGGGTACGGAGGCGCGCAACGATAGCGGCGGCAACTCGTCGGGATCGACGAGGGCGCGGCGCGGGAGAGTAAGGGTCATCCTCGGCTCGCTATCGACGGTGTCGGGAATGGGCGAAGGTCCGACCAAGGGAGGGTAACCCGGCGCGGGAGACCGGCGCAGTCACCCATTGGGGGCCAATTTGGGGAATTAGGTGGGGCACTGGCTGGGTCTGAACGACGCCGCGTCGGCTGGCGGCGCAACCTGCGTCGGAGTTTGTGCGGACATTTCGGAGGTTTTTGCTGCGCAGTGGGCGCGACAGCTGGAATCATCTGAACATGCAGGAAGAGATGGAACTCGGCAGCCGAATCGCAGTGCTCGGCCGCGGGGGAGCGGACGCCACGCCAGCAGCGAAACGACTGGCCGAAATCACCGGACGTCCGATTATTCGGATCGACAAACACTTCTGGCCAGTGGACCGACGCCCCCAGCCCGCAGCCCACTGGGCGAAGGTGCAACAGCAGCTCGACACCAGCCAACGCTGGGTGCTCGATGCCGACTTGGGGCCATTCGACGCCGACGAGCCGCGCCTCGGCCACCCTGAGGAAGTGTGGGTGCTCGACTTCAGCCCCCTGACCTGCCTGATTCGTGCCCTGCAATACCCCGAGGAGCGCCGCGACCTTCGGGTTTGGCTGTTCCGGTGGCGTCGCGAATACCTCAATGACGAACTCGACCGGCTGACGGCGCTGGCACCGAAGGTCCGGCTGCGCCGCTTCACCTCACCAGCAGAGTTGGCCGCCACCTTCGCCGAGTTGGAGCGGGCCCAGAAGCCCGCAGCTGAGCCGGCCTAGCCAGCTCGGCTCAGTTGGGCGAAACCGTCTTCGCGTCCTGCTTTGGCAGGAACACCTCCTGCACCACCATCAGCAGCGATGCGGTGACCGGCACGGCCACCAGTGCGCCGAGCAGACCGAATAGCGTGCCACCAACCAGCGCGCCGATCACGACCAGCAGCCCAGGGATGTTGACCGCCTTGTTCATCACCCTCGGGGTCATCACGTAGGCCTCGATCTGGATGTACACGTTGTAGGCGATGGTGAAGATCAGCGCGGCCCACCATGAGGTGAACACGCTGACCACTGTGGCCAACACCCAGAACACTGGCGAACCGATCATCGGGATCATCGTCAGGATCAGCGCCGCGAAGGCCAACAGGGCCGCGAACGGCACGCCGAGCAAACTGAGCACTATGAAGGAGAAGAGGGCGTTACAGGTGGCCAAGATCGCCATCCCGGACACATAGTTGCCGACCGAGTCGGTCATGCGATCGGCAAAGGAGGCCAACTGGGGACGCGAATACGCCGGGGCCAGCCGCACCAGCGCTGCCTTCATGGTGCGCAGCGAGGCCAGGAAGTACAAAGTGAGCACCAGCACCACGAAGCTGCCCGAAGCCCAGTTGACCAGCCCGCTGCCCACCGTGAGCGCGCCACCACCAAGGGCCAGCAGATTGGCCGGATCCGACAGCCAGGTGCGAGCTTGAGTGAGCAAGGTGCTGTACCAATCGCTTTGACCGGTGGCGGCGATGAGGGACTGGAACCAGGGCGCATTCTGCAGGTCGGTGAGGTAGGTCGGCACCGAGGCCGCAAACAGCGAGATCTGACGCACTGCGGTCGGCACCACCAGGGCCAACAGGCCACCGAGCACCAGGGCGAAGCCGAGGAAGACCAGCGCGATGCTGATCCCTCGCGGCAAACCGCGCCCCTCCAACCACTTCACCATCGGGTCCAAAGCCAACGCGATGAACAAGGCGATGCCCATCCAGACCAGCACCGTGGAAAGCGAGGCCAACGCGCCGCCCAGGGCGAGCGCGAGCAGGCCGCCAATGGTGGCCACAAAGCCCCAGCTAAACGGATTCCTGAAGTCGGCCGACACCTTCAGCCAACGGGATCTGGCAGGCTCGGCCGCGGCCACCTCGTCAGTTAGGACTTCTTCGCCGGAGTCGGACGACGTTGGCTGCTCGGCCTCGGTCGGCTCGGACGCATCGGGGGTTTCAGAGCGCGTCATGTGCCCAGATTAAGGGGATTAGGTGCCCCCGCGGGTCAAGACCGCCAGGACGCGGGGAACCATCGGGGCACCAGCCCGCGCAGTAGCGCGGTGCCAGCGAGAATCGCGAACATGCCGAGCACCTGCGCGAAGGAGACCACTTCGCTCAACAAGACCACTCCAGCGATAACCGCCAGCACCGTTCCAACCCCAGGCAGGGTGGCTGCTGTGCGGCGGGGCACCGAATCGCTGGCGCTCGACAGTGCAAACAACCCCAAAAACCCACAACAGATTGCGAGCAGCACCAGCAAGGCGATCGGCCACCCGTCGAATGGACCTGGCACCGGGGTGAATGGTGTCAGCGCCAAGCCGCCCAGGCCACCAATCAGCGCGGCGGCGATGGCGGTCTCCAGAGCGCGTGGGGCGTGCAACCGGGCCGCCAGATGGCGACCGCAGGAACCGGCCGCGATCGCCGCGACCAAAGCCGAAAGGACCCCGCCTAGGAATCCCCAGCTCGGATAGCCGGCGGGGAACGCCGCCACCAGCAACAAGCCGCCGATGCCCAACAAAATGCTCAACGCACCCAACCCGGTGACTCGCTCCAGGCCACGCATTTGGCCGACCACGGTGGCGAACAGTGGAATCGAACTCACTACGACCGCGCTGAGTGCGGATCCGAGGTGGGCCACCGAGGTGGCGACCGCAACCAGGACGGTCAATCCAAGGGCCGCCCACATCAGCACCGCGGCCCAATCGAGGTGCCAGCGCAATTCTCGGCCAACGATTTTGGCCATCACCAACAAGCTCAGCCCGCCAACGACGGCGAAGATTGCTGTGGCCAGGCCAATCCCTAGGGCACCTACAGCGACGGCAAGACCGACGAAGAACGCCGCCCAGAACGCAGCCAAGCAGCAGTAGGCGAGGATCCCCCTGAAGCTCATTACGTCCTAAAAAGGTCGATGCGGCGTGGTCAAGCTTGGGGGTGGTTGGGCGATCCGGTGAACCGCCACGGCCGTAGCCTAGACCCAAATCGGGTGTGGTCCCAGCCCTCAGAGCCGGTCAGGCCCGCGACCCTGCCTCCCACCCGCCAGCTTGCGGCTCAGGCCAGCGCAGCCTTGACCTTGGCGGCCACCTTGCCACCCTCGGCGCGCCCAGCGACCTCGGCCGTAACGGTCTTCATCACCACGCCCATCTGCTTGAGGGTCGGTTTCGCACCCAGTTGGGCCTCGGCCTGGGTCAGGGCATTGGCGATCAGCACGTCCAATTCGGCATCGCTGAGGGCAGCCGGCAGATAGCGCTGCAGCACCTCGATTTCGGCCAGTTCCTTTGCGGCCAACTCCGGACGGTTTCCGCTGGTGTAGGCCTCAGCCGAGTCGCGGCGCTTGGCCACTTCGCGATTGAGCACGATCACCACATCGGAATCGGTGAGCTCGCGGGCCTGCTTGCCAGCAACCTGCTCGTTCTTGATCGCCGAGATGGCCATCCGCAAGGTCGACCGGGTCAGGTCGTCGTGGGCCTTCATCGAGGCCACCATGTCGGCCTGGATCTGTTGGGCTAGCTCGCTCATCGCATCGTCCTTTCCACAAACGACCATATTCTCCCACGACCGTAGCCACCGCCTGTCCCGGCTATGCTGAGGCCCGGTATTCAGGAGGTCGTCAAAATGGGTGTGAGCGTGCCACCGCCGGGATCGGTCGGGCAGGTAGAACTCCAGATGGCCAGCCTCTTCACTGAGGCCGAACCGCTAGTCCTCGCCAATGGCGAGAAGCTGGGCCCGGTTGAGGTGGCCTTTGAGACCTACGGCAGCCTCAACGAACGCCGCGACAACGCCGTCTTCATCCTGCACGCCCTCACCGGGGACGCCCATGCCGCTGGTTATCACGCCGGCGACGCCCGTCCGGGGTGGTGGGACAACCTGATCGGTCCGGGCAAGCCGCTGGACACCGACCGCTTCTTCGTCATCTGTGCCAACCTGCTCGGCGGCTGTCAGGGAACCACCGGACCGTCCTCGATCAATCCGGCCACTGGCACGCCCTTCGGTTTGGGGTTTCCCCAACTGACCGTGGCCGACTTGGTGGAGGTCCACCGCGGGCTGCTTCGCCACTTGGGAATCAGTCGACTGTTGGCCGCCCTGGGTGGCTCACTTGGTGGCATGCAGGCGCTCCAATGGGGACTGAGCTATCCCGAGGAGGTCGCCAACGGGGTAGTGGTGGCCGCCTCCAGTCGGCTTACAGCGCAGAACATCGCCTTCTCCGCAGTTGCACGCCGAGCGATCATGACTGATCCGAACTTCCTCGGTGGCGACTACGTCAGCCAGGAGACCAATCCGGACGTCGGACTGGCGATCGCTCGGATGATGGCGCACATCACCTACTTGTCCGAAGATGCGCTCACCGAGAAGTTCGGCCGCGAACCGCACCCCGACAGTCGGGAGCCGGGCTTCGGGATCGACTTCGCCGTCGAGAGCTACCTGGATCACCAGGGACAGGTCTTCCTGGGCCGCTTCGACGCCCTGAGCTATCTGTACCTGTCGCGAGTGATGGACTACTTTGACCCATTTTCGACCCCGACGTCCGCCGCGTTGGTCACCCAGGCGCCGGTGAAGTGGTTGGTGATGTCTTTCGACACCGATTGGCGCTTCGGCACGGAGCACTCCCGCCGAATCGTGCGCAGATTGGAATTGGCCGAGCAGCCCGTGACCTTCCGCGAGATCCAGTCGCCTTGGGGCCACGATTCATTCCTGCTTGAGGTTCCCTCCTACCACGCGACGCTGCGGGCCTTCCTGGATCGCGCCCTAGTGGAGGTGTCCCAATGATCCTGCGCCCTGATCTCACCCTGCTTGCCGGAATGATTCCGGACGGCTCTCGAGTGCTCGACCTTGGCTGCGGCAGCGGTGCGCTGCTGGCCCATCTGATTGCCAACAAAACCTGTCGCGGTGCCGGGGTCGAAATCGATCCGGACGCGGTGCTGGCGGCCATTTCGCTTGGCGTTCCGGTGGTCGAACTTGACCTGGACACCGAGCTTGATCACTTCGCCGATCACTCCTACGACGTGGTGGTGCTCTCCCGCACCATCCAAACCCTGAAGCGGCCCCGCGAGGTGCTCCAACAGATGGCCCGCATCGGTGACCAACTGATCGTCTCGGTGCCCAACTTCGGCCTGCTGCGGAACCGGCTTCGGCTGATGCGCGGCCGGATGCCGATGTCACGCGATCTGCCGCACCGTTGGTACGACACGCCCAACCTGCGATTCACCACCCTGGTGGATCTAGAGGAACTGTTTGCTTCGGTCGAATTAAGGATCGAACAGCGGATCGTGCTGGCACCCACCGGGTTGCCCTCGCGCACCGGCCAGGCGTGGCCCAACCTCTTCGGAGCGGCCGCGGTCTACGTACTGCGGGCTTGAGCTAGCGCCGCGATCAGACGCGCCGCGCTGCCGCCCAGACCCAACTCTTCACTGAGTCGCTCGAACCGAGCCGGATCGGCGGGGGAGCGCGGCAACTCCAGCTTGATCGCGGGCACGGGTACGTCCACCGCCGCGCAGACCACCTCCCGCGCCGCACCCAGGTAGTCCACCGACGCCGTCAGGGCTGCGGTCACCCGCGGTGCCAGGAGGCCTTGCTGGGCAGCGACCAGGATCTGTTCCAAGTCGTGATGGCTGGCAAGAAGGCCAGCCGCCGTCTTCTCACCGATGCCCGCCACCCCAGGCAGCCCATCGGACGGGTCGCCGCGCAGGACCGCAAAATCGACATATTGATCTGGGGACACTCCGTAGCGCTCCTGCAGCCAGGCACCGTCCACCCGGTCATGCCGTCCGGCGCCGCGACCCAGGTAGAGCACCCGAACTGCCGCGGCATCGTCGACCACTTGGAACAGATCGCGGTCACCGGTGACCACCTCGGTTGGTAGGGAACTGGCCTTGGCCATGGTGGCGATCACGTCGTCTGCCTCGTAGCCGTCCGCGCCGATCACCGGGATGCCCAGCGCATCGAGCACCTCACGGATCAGCGGCACCTGCGCAGTCAGCTCCGCTGGCACCACCTCGACGTCGCCGTAAGCGACGCGCTGCGCCTTGTACGACGCCACCAGGGCCACCCGCCACGCCGGACGCCACGAGTTGTCCCAACAGCAAGCCACCTGCGTGGGGGAGTAGTCGGTGATGAATCGAGCCAAATAATCCAGCAGCCCCCGCACTGCGTTGACTGGACGACCGTCGGGCGAACGCAGCGAACTGGGCAGCCCGAAGAAGGCCCGGAAGTACACCGAAGCGGTGTCGAACAGCAGCATCCTTGGCTCGCTCATTTCCCCATGCTGCCATGCACCGGTGACGATGTGGCCGCTGTTGGCGACCCGGCTAGGCTGGGCCGGTGATTTCGTGGCTGTCGGGCTGGCATTGGAGCTTCCGCTTGATCGCCGCCTTTGCCCTTGGCCTGCTCACCGCGCTCGGTTTCGCACCCTACGGCTGGTGGCCGCTGGCGATCCTTGGCGTTGCCGGTCTCACGTTGGCGGTTGCCGCCGCGACCCGCGCCGTTGGCGCAGTCGGAATTGGCTATGCCTACGGGTTGGGATTGTTGCTGGTCGGTGTTGGCTGGATGCAGATCATCTACGTCCAGGCGATGGTGGGGCTGGTGATGTTCGAGGCGCTGTTCTACGGCTTGTTGGCCGCACTACTGCGGCTGGCTCTCGGCTCAAGCTGGTGGCCGCTGCTGGGGGCCGCGGCCTGGACGATCACCGAGTTCGCCTTTTCCCATTTCCCCTTCGACGGGTTTGGCTGGCTACGGCTTGGCTACGCCATGGTTGACTCGCCGCTGTCTTGGGGACTCCCAGTCTTCGGCGTAGCCGGAGCCAGCTTCCTCGCCGCCCTGGTTGGCCAGGGCCTGGCGTGGCTGATCCAACAGCCCACCTGGCGACGAGCTGGCGCGCTCGCTGGTGGCATGGCGGCGGTGCTCGGCCTCAGTGCCACCGGTCTGCTGGTGGCACCTGGCCAGGCCACTGGCGAAGTCAGCGTCGGTTGGGTGCAGGGCGGTGCCCCCGGTGGCGGGGTCTACGGCCTCGGCCCGGCACGGACGATCACCGCAAACCAACTGGCCGAAACCACCCGGTTGGTCGGACGCATCGAAGCCGGCGAGATGAGCCGCGCCGATTTCATCGTCTGGCCGGAGAACTCCACCGATATGGACCCGCTGATCGACGCCGAAACCGGTCGAATGGTGCGGGCCGCCTCAGCCCGCGCCCAAGTGCCGATTCTGGTGGGCGCCATCCTGGACGGCCCCGGCTACGACCAGCGACAAACGGCTTCACTGTGGTGGACTCCCGTCGAAGGCGCGACCTTGCGCTACCTCAAGCGCGGCATCGTCCCCTTCGGCGAATGGGTGCCGTTCCGCGAACTGTTACTGCCGTTAGTTCCGGAGCTGGCCTATGTCGGGCCGCAATCCGTGGCTGGCACTACCCCTGGAGTGTTGCCGACCACCCTCGCCGGTGATCGCCGCCTCGATCTTGGAGTGATCGTCTGCTACGACCTGGCCTTTGACGGCATCATCGCCGACACGGTGACCCACGGCGGGCAAGTGTTGGTGGTGCAGTCCTCGAACGCTATGTACCAAGGCACTGGGCAGATCGATCAGCAGTTTGCGATGACCCGGGTCCGGGCGATGGAGTTGCGCCGGGAAATCCTGGTGGTGACCACCAGTGGGGTATCGGGATTGATCCGCCCCGACGGCTCAGTCGCCTTCCAAACCACCGACCATCACGCCGACTCCGGGGTAGTCCAGCTCCCAATGCGCAACAACGTGACGATCGCGGCCGTCGGGGCTAGGACGATCGAGTTGGTCATCATCACTTTCGGACTTCTCGGATTCGGCCTGCGCGCTTTTTGGGGCAGAATGACTAAGTCCAAAACCGAATCAGGAGTACAGCATGGCTGACCCGGCCGCCTCGCTTGAGCGGGTGTTGGTAGTGATCCCCACCTACAACGAATGCGAAAACGTTGGGCCGATCACCGCCCGAATCCGAAAGGCGGTGCCGAGCGCGCACATCCTCATCGCCGACGACAATTCCCCGGACGGCACTGGGCAGCTGGCTGATGAGCTGGCTGCGGCAGATGATCACCTCCACGTGCTGCATCGGGCTGGCAAGGAAGGCCTGGGGGCTGCCTATATCGCTGGCTTCCGGTGGGGACTGGATGCTGGTTACGACGTCCTGGTTGAACACGACGCTGACGGCTCTCATCAGCCCGAATACCTGCCCGCAATCCTGGAACGACTGCAGACCGCTGATGTGGTGAAGGGCTCGCGTTATGTGCCCGGTGGCGCCACTGAGGGTTGGCCGCTGCGCCGCGAACTGCTCAGCCGCGGCGGCAACCTCTGGACCAGAATGTGGCTCGGGTTGCCGGTCAAGGACGCCACTGGTGGCCTTGCGGCGTGGCGGGCGACCACCCTTCGCGGGATGGACCTGGACGCCGTTGAGGCGGCTGGCTACGGCTTCCAGGTGGATCTGATCTGGCGCGCGGTACGCGGCGGCTTCACGGTTGCCGAGGTGCCCATCACTTTCGTTGAGCGCGAATTAGGTGACTCGAAGATGAGTGGGGCTATCGTGGCCGAGGCCATGTTGCTCACCACCCGGTGGGGGATCAAGCACCGCTTGACGCAGATCCGCACGGCCTTCGCTGGCACCAGGCCTGCGGTCACTCAGGACAGTAAGGACACCACCAGGTGAAGAATCCCCAAGGCGCCTACCGGCTGCTGCTGCCAGCGCTGGTGATCTCGTTCATCCTGATCTCAGTCGCCGAGGTGTGGTTGTTGACCCTGGTGGGTGGCTGGATCGGCCTCGGCTGGACCTTGCTGATCCTGGTCGCAGAGGCCTTCCTGGGGGCTTGGCTGCTGCGGCGCGAGGGTCGTAAGTCGTGGAGCGCGCTCGCCAAAGCCTATGAGGCTGGACGGACCCCGACCGGCCACCTGGCCGATGCTGCCCTGGTGTTGGCTGGCGGCATCATGCTGATCCTGCCGGGTTTCTTCACCGACATCATCGGGCTGGTCTTCCTGCTGCCGTTCACCCGTCCGCTGGCCCGTAAGGCCTTGGGCTGGGTGGTCGCGCGGCAGATGTCTCGGGCCGGGCTGGATCTGGGTTCGGCGCTACCAAAGAACGCCCCCGGAGTCGTACCCGGGGAGGTAGTTGAAGATCGAGCGCCCAAATCGCCTACCCAAGCCGATCGCGACGTAATCTCAGGAGAGATCGAGTAGGTCAGCGGCCCTCGCCACGAATTTGGTCGAGGCGCTCGGCGAGCAGGTCTTCCAGCTCGGGGATCGAGCGGCGTTCGCGCAGCATGTCCCAGTGGGTACGTACCGGCTTGGTTTCTTTGACTTCAGGTTGGACCCCGTCGGAACGGCGAGCCATTTCGCCACAGCGGGTGCACTCCCACTCGGTGGGAAGCTCAGCCTCGATAGCGAAGACGACGTCGAAGTGATGACCCTTCGCACAGTCGAAACCGATCTCCTGGCGTGGGGCCAGCTCAACTGCCGATGGCTCGGCCAAACTCTTCGAACCCAACCCTGAACCCCGCAATGCCCGATCGGCCATGATTTACCTCCGCCTCCAAAATAGCTGCCGGACCCAAGATCACAGCACTTTGGGCAACGCATTTCCGGCGTCGGTGATTCCCTGACGCATGTTCACCCTGCTCAGCAGCACTCCACCGATGACGAAGAAGACGATCAGGGCCACCAAGGCGAGCCGGTAGGACTGGCTGAACTGGAACACCAGGGCGAAGGTCAGGGTGCCCAGCCAGCTCGTGCCACGCTCCATGGCCTGGTAGAAGCTGAAGTACTCCGATTCGCGGCCCAGCGGGATCAGCTGGCTATACATCGAACGCGACAGCGCCTGCGTCCCACCCATCACCAGCCCGATCGCGGCGCCCAGCGCCACCAGGGCACCAAAGACGCCGACTGGCAGGACGAAGCCCACCCCGACCACGCCCAACCAGATCACCAAGCCGATCAGCACTGTCTTCTTCGCGCCGATCTTTGCCGCAGCCATCCCGAAGAGGAGGGCGCCGGCGATGGCGACAAATTGGGTGACCAGAAAGGTCAACATGACCTGGCTGGTGGCCATGCCGAGTTCCTTCGACGCGTACAGACTGGAGGAGACGATCACCGTCTGAATGCCGTCGTTGTAGAACAGGAACGCGAGCAGGAACAGCATCGTCTGCGGGTAGTGCTTCATCTGCGCAAAGGTGCTGGCCAGTTGGCTGAAGGGATTGTGGCCCGACACCTCCACTGGCACCTCCTTGGGCAGCTTCCGAAGCCCCAAGACCGGAATGATCGTGAACAAGCCCCACCACAGGCCGGCCGACAGCAGACTCAGCCGGATCGCCATGCCATAGCTCAGACCCAATTGGTCGTAGAAGGTCATTAGCAGGAAGTTGGCCGCCAACAGCAGGCCACCGCCCACGTAACCGAAAGCCCAACCACGGCTGGACACCCGGTCGCGATCATCGGGTCCGGAAATGCGCACCAGGATCGAGTCGTAGACAACGGTGGACGCGCCGAAGCTGAAAGCGGCGATGATCATCAGCCAAGCGCCCAGTTCCCAGTTGTCGCCTTCGAGGAAGAACATCAGGCTGCCAGCCGTCGCGCCCAGCCAAGCCGAGCCTGCCAGCCAGCGGTGTGGGTGGGCCGAGCGGTCGACCAACGCACCCACGAACAGCAGCAGAACCGCAGAAATGATGGTGCTCAGCGTCGCCAGGAAGGGGTGCAGTGCGCCCGGCAGTACCGGGAACAGTCCCAACAGCATCACTGGGTTCTGACAGACCTGGCCATCGACCAGATCGGGGCAGGCCGCATTGTTGGCCAAGCTCGTCAGGTACGGGCCGATGATGACCGTGGCCGTGGTGGTGATGTAGGCCGAGTTGGCCCAGTCGTACCAGTACCAGGACCGCTGTTCCTTGGTGCTCTTCATTCCTGCCCCTCCCAAAGACCGCGTTCGGTCAGCACCTGCTTCAAGATGCCGATTTCGTTCGTGATGATTCCGTCCACACCCAGATCGATCAGGCGCTCCATCTCGGCGCGCTCATCGACTGTCCAAACGTGCACCTTGCGGCCAGCAGCGTGCGCGGCCGCCAGCACGTCCGGACGTACCAGGGGGATTCGGTCGCCAAGCACCCGCGTCGGCACCTGCAGCACCGCGCCTGCGCCCAGCGGACGCCGTCGCAGGCCGGCGCCGAAGGCATACCAGGCGATCTCGGCCGGGGTGGTCGCAGTAAGCACGTTCGGAGCGAGTGCGCGAAAGCGCCGCAGGCGTAGCGTCGAAAAGGACGCCACACAGACCCGATCCTCCGCGCCGAGCTTCGCCAGCAGCACCGGGAGAGCTGTGACCGCGCCGTCGTCTTTGAGGTCGATATTGAAATAGGTCGAAGAAAACTCCGCCAGGAGCTCTTCCAGCGGCGAGATCGGGTCGCTACCACCCACCCGGACGTCGGCCAGTTCGGCCCAGTTGTGCTTGTTCAGCGGGCCGCTGGCGTCCGTCAGCCGACCCAGCTGAGAATCGTGGAAGGCGACCAGCGTGCCGTCAGCAGTGGTGTGGACGTCGGTCTCCAAGTGGCGGTAGCCCTCAGCGACAGCCTGGGCGAAGGCGTACCAGGTGTTCTCCCTGGCCCGGTCTTCCAGGCTCAACCACCCACCCCGATGGGCCATTGCCACGAAGCTGGTGCCCAGATAGGGGTGTTGGGAGTCACGCACAGGCGAAACTCTAGGGCTTGACGGGGGCGCTGGGGCCGGTGTTGGTCGCAGAATTCACCGCGTCTTCGATCGTTGGTCAACTCAGTCACTGCGGGCGGCACCTGGCAGGCATCCTGCCTTGCGGGCCGGACGGGCGCGATCACGAGCGACGGCTTAGGCTTTGGCGGCGTCCAGGTCGCGTTCTTTTCTCGACCCGTTCCCAGCACGAGAGGTGGCCAGGTGCCCAACACGATCCTGTCGATTCAGTCATCGGTGGCCTATGGTCACGTCGGCAACAGCGCGGCCACTTTCCCATTGATGCGGTTGGGCGTCGAGGTCTGGCCAGTGCTCACCGTGCACTTCTCCAACCACACCGGCTACGGCGCGTGGCGGGGCCCACTGTTAACGGCCACTGACATCGCAGAGGTGATTGCTGGCATCGACGAGCGGGGCGTACTGCCGCGAGTCGACGCGGTGCTTTCGGGCTACCAGGGCGCCGAGGCCGTGGGCGCCGAGGTGCTGAAGGCGGTCGCCCTGGTGAAGGAGCGCAATCCAGCGGCGGTGTACTGCTGTGATCCGGTTATCGGTGACATCGGCCGGGGCATCTACGTGCGTCCGGGCATCCCGGAGTTCATGCGTGATCAGGTGGTGCCGGCCGCCCAGATCGTCACGCCGAACCACTTTGAGCTCGACTTCCTCACCGGCCGTAGTACTTCGACGCTGGCCGAGGTGCTCGCGGCCGCCGATGTCCTGCGCGAACTGGGCCCAACGACGGTCTTGGTGACCTCAACGGTGCTGGAGGGGACCGATCCAGAGCGAATCATCATGCTGGCAGTGACTGCTGAGGCTGCTTGGACGGTCTCGACCCCACGTCTTGAGCGCAACTTCACCGGATCTGGCGATCTAACCGCAGCGCTGTTCCTAGCCCACCTCCTGCGGGGTGCCGATGCCGGTGAGGCGATGGGACGCACCGCCGATGCGGTCTACTCCCTACTCAAGGTAACCACCGAAACCGGCTCTCTCGAACTCGCTTTGGTGCAGGCCCAAAACGAGCTGGTCGAGCCAACCCACCACTTTGAAGTGACCCGGATTCGCTGATGCCACCAGGGGCCCCCGGCCTCAGTCCTGGAAGACCGACACCTTCGCGCCGAGCGCATTAAGCCGGTTGGGTAGGTCTTCGTAGCCGCGGTTGATTACATAGACATCGCGCAACACGCTGGTGCCCTTGGCAGCCAACGCCGCTAGCAGCAGGCACACCGCCGGCCGCAAGGCCTGAGGGCACACGATCTCCTGGCCACGCCAACGGGTCGGACCGGTGACTACGATCCGGTGCGGATCCAACAGCTGGACATCGGCGCCGAGCTTGTTCAGCTCCACCAGATGGATTGCCCGGTTCTCATACACCCAGTCGTGGATCATCGTCCGGCCATCGGCTACCGCGGCGATCACCGCGAAGAAGGGCAGATTGTCGATATTCAGGCCCGGAAACGGCATCGGGTGGATCTTGTCGGTGGAGGCATGCAGCTCCGAGGGGTACACCGTGAGGTCAACCAGCCGGGTTTGGCCGTTGTCGGAGCGGTATTCGGGGCTCAGTACGTACTTCAGGCCCATTTCAGCCAGAATCGCCAGCTCGATATCGAGGAACTCAATCGGCGCGCGCTGAATAGTCAGCTCCGAGCCGGTGACGATCGCGGCGGTGAGCAGGCTCATTGCCTCGATCGGGTCTTCCGATGGCGCGAAGGCCACGTCGGCGTGAATATCGGCGCGGCCGTGGACCACCAAAGTGGTGGTGCCGATGCCGTCGATCCGAACGCCCAGTTCGACCAGGAAGAAGCAGAGATCCTGCACCATGTAGTTGCTGGAGGCGTTGCGGATTTCGGTGCGTCCGGCGAACAGCGCCGCCGCCATCAGTACGTTTTCGGTCACGGTGTCACCGCGCTCAGTGAGGGTGAGGCGGATCTCGTCGGACGCGATTGGGTTGACGTCAGCGTGGTAGGCACCCATGGTGGTTTGAACGTTCAATCCGAAGTGGCGCAGTGCCTGCAGGTGCGGGGTGATGGTGCGGGCACCCAAATTGCAGCCACCGGCATAGGGCAGTTCGAAGTTCTGTTCGGAGTGCAGCAGCGGCCCAAGGAACATGATCACCGAGCGGGTCCGGCGCGCGGCGGCCTCGTCCATATTGGCCAGATCGAGCACATCAGGCCTAATCAGCTCAAGTTCGCTCTTATCTTCCGACCAAGTAGCCCGCACCCCGATGCTGGTGAGCACCTCCAGAATTCGGTTGACCTCTTCGATCTGAGCGATGCCGCGCAGCACCGTCCGGCCCCGGTTGATCAGGGACGCGCACAGCAGCGCCACTGCAGCGTTCTTGCTGGAACGCACCGCGATCGAGCCATGAAGCTTCACTGGGCCTTCAATGCGCATGTGCGTCGGTCCGCCGGAGCCGGCGGTGATCAGCGGGCTCTCCAGAGCCGTGGCGATGCGGTTAATCATCTCCAGGCTCAGGTTCTGCCCACCGGATTCGATTCGATGAACTGCACTTTGGGAAGTGCCAAGCACGTCGGCGAGTTCCTGTTGGGTAAGGCCTCGCTGTTTTCTGGCGTCACGGATGAGGGTGCCCACGCTAGCGGGAAGGAGTTCTACCACGGGCCGACCATATCTCATATGGGATATGAACCCCAGCCCCAAAGCGGGCCCAGGGGAGGGGAGGGGGCTGCGCATGGTGGTCGGCAAGTCGTCTAAAGTGGCGCCCATGACCCAGAACTTCGACGTTGTCGTACTTGGCGCGGGCCCGGGAGGGTACGTGGCCGCCATCCGTGCAGCCCAGTTGGGCAAGAAGGTGGCCATCATCGAGAAGCAGTGGTGGGGTGGCGTCTGCCTCAATGTCGGCTGCATCCCGACCAAGGCCCTGCTGCGCAACGCCGAACTGGCCCACATTTTCAACGCCGAAGCAGACACCTTCGGCATTGAGGGCCAGGTGACCTTCAACTACGGCACCGCCTTCAAGCGCAGCCGGGCCGTCAGCGACCGCATGGTCAAAGGCGTCCATTTCCTGATGCGCAAGAACAAGATCACCGAGCTGGACGGCTGGGGCACCTTCACCGGTCCGAAGACGATTTCGGTGGCCGCTGCGGACGGGACCACCACTGAGGTGGGCTTCGAAGACTGCATCATCGCCGTCGGCGCGATCACCAAGATGCTGCCCAACACCGCAGTCAGTGACCGGGTCTACACCTACGTGCAGCAGATTCTTTCCGAAGACGTGCCGAAATCGATCGTTATCTGTGGAGCCGGTGCCATCGGCACCGAATTCGCTTATGTACTGGCTAATTACGGCGCCCAGGTAACCATTGTGGAATATCTCGACCGGATGGTGCCCAATGAGGACGCCGAAGTTTCGGCCGAACTTGCCAAGGCCTACCGCAAGCTGGGCATCAACATCCTCACCAGCACCAAGGTTGACTCGATCGAGGAGCACGCTGACGGCGTTCGCGTCCACGTGAGCCCGGCAGCTGGGGGAGAGGGCCAGGTAATCGAGGCCGACCGCGTGCTGCAGTCCCTGGGATTCGCGCCGCGCACTGAGGGCTACGGCCTGGAGAACACCGGCGTGCAGCTCACCGAGCGTGGTGCGATCGAGGTTGACGACTACCTGCGGACCAATGTGCCCGGCATCTACGCCCTCGGCGACGTGACCGCGAAGCTGATGCTCGCCCACACCGCCGAGGCGCAAGGGGTAGTGGCCGCCGAAACCATTGCCGGGGCCGAGACCATGCCGCTGAACTACGTGATGATTCCGCGAGCCACCTACTGCCAGCCGCAGATCGCCTCCTTTGGCTACACCGAAGCCCAGGCCAGGGAGTTGGGGTATGAGGTGAAGGTGTCCAAGTTCCCCTTCAGTGCCAACGGGAAGGCTCATGGCCTCGGCGATGCCACTGGCTTTGTGAAGATCGTCGCTGATGCTCGCTACAACGAATTGCTCGGTGCCCACATGATTGGTCCGGACGTCTCGGAGTTGTTGCCCGAACTCACCCTGGCGCAGCTGTGGGACCTCACTGCTGACGAGGTGGCCCGCAACGTCCACGCCCACCCGAGCTTGTCTGAGGCCCTAAAAGAGGCCGTCGAAGGCATTGCCGGGCACATGATCAATTTGTGAGTAGCTGAGAAGCTGATTGCGCAGTAGCTCTGATGGGGGACAGCCAAACCCCATTGTTTGCATTTAGAGTTTGGGGCGTGATTTTCAGCACTGAGCGGGGCGCCACCAGCGCCGAGTACGCGATCCTGGTTGCCATGGTGGCCGCGGTCATCATCGTCAGCGTCGCTGCTTTTGGAAACGGTACCCAGTCACTGTTCGAGCCGGCCTCAACGTTCTTCCACACTCAGCCCTGATTCGCCGCCAAGTTGGCAGCGCCGGCCTCACTGCACCGTGGTGGGCATTGTCCGATAAGGTACATTATGACATTATGCCGGTTCGGACCGACCGTTAAGTCCCCTCCGCGGTGCCCCACAATGAAGCCGTGACCACCACCGAGCTTCCTGGCGCCCTGGCTGCGCTGCGTGCAGCTGAAGTTGAGTTCAAGCTGCATCACCACCCGCCGGCACGCAACTTCGATGAACTGCATCTAACTGGGCTGGATGTTTCAACCTCGGCCAAGACGCTGGCGTTCACCCTCGCTGACGGCCGCAGCGTCCTGGCTGCGATTCCTGGCCTGGCAAAGCTGCGCTACCCGAAACTGGCCGCAGCTCTCGGCGTCTCACGCTCAGCGCTGCGTCCAGCCGCACCCGAGACCCTGGCTGCGCTCGGCATGGCGCCGGGCGGCGTGGCGCCATTCACCACCGATTCCCAGGTCGTGTTGGTGCTGGAGCGAACCCTGACCGAACATCCGGTGCTCTACTGCGGTGGCGGCTCCCCCGAGCTGAGCGTTGAGCTCTCCCCCACTGCCCTCCTGCAAGCGATGCCAGCGGCGATCCTGGCCGATCTCTGCGCCGAAGAGGCCTGACTCTTGTGCTGTGAAGGCAATTGGCTTAAGTTTGAGAAATGAAGCCAAACGCCTTCACGTTTGCCGTCGTCGCCGACCAGATCGGCAGTCGCGACGGCTCCGATCTGGTGCCTACGGCACTGACGCACCTTGCCAGCCTGGATTTGGTGCTGCCCTTCGAACGAACCGCTGGTGACGAGATTCAGGCATTGGTGAGCTCGCCGGACGCCCTGGTGAGCGCGATTTCGACCCTCACCCGACTCGCTGGCTGGCGGCTAGGAGTGGGCTTCGGCTCCGTCGATCAACCGCTGCCAGCTTCCACCAGAGCTGCCCGTGGACCGGCCTACCTCGCGGCCAGAGAAGCGATCGGGGCGGCCCGCAAGGCGCCCACCTCCTTCGCCCTGCGGGTGAGTCCGACCGTCAGCGCTGCGCGCTACGGTGAACTCTCCGAAGACGCTCAAGCAGCTGAAACTGCGATTTGGTTGTGGCGAGGCGTCCTCACTCGACGAAGCCAGGAAGGATGGGAGCTGATGGACCTGCTCGATTCTGGATCAACCAACGCCGAAGCGGCCCGGCACCTGGGCATCTCACCTTCTGCCGTCAGCCAACGCCTGACCGCTGCCGCCCGGGAGGAGGGTCGGCGCGGTGCCGATCTGTGTCAGCGCCTACTGAGCGATCTGTTGCAGCATGGGGAGGGTGATTTCCGATGATTCCGTCGTTGGCGCTGGCGTTAAAGGTGCTGCTGGTAGCTGCCTTCGGCGCGATCGCGGTATTTGTCGGCAGTCCGGTGGTGAGCTGGCTGTTCGGTCGGGTGGACGCCGCTACCGCCAAAGCTCAGGCCAAGGACGAGTCACAGGCCCCAGCACCTCGCCTGCTGGCCGCTGGCGTGCTGCTGCGTGGCGGGCATTGGATCGGCATGCTCGAGCGGCTCGCCATCTTCGCCTCCCTACTGGCCGGCTTTGGTGAGGGTCTTGCGGTAGTCCTTGCCGTCAAGAGCCTGGCCCGCTATCCAGAGCTGCGCGCCACCACCTCTGGTGCCGCGGAGCGGTTCATCATCGGGACGTTCGCGAGCACTCTCTTCGCGGCCGCTTGTGCTGGGCTGGCCTGGTGGCTGATCACCCTGTGGTGATGCGATCACTGCGGCATTCCTGGGCTGAGCTACTGCCCGAGGATCTCGGCCTTGGCGAGCGCTTGCTGGGGCGTTGGGCAGCACCTCATCGCCACTTTCATGGGCTTCAGCACCTGGCCGATTGCCTGGACGCGCTCGCTCAACTCGGCTCAACTGCGCGAGCAGAGACGTTGGCCATTTGGTTTCATGACTCGGTACACCACAACCGGCCCGGGGTCGACGAGCGAGCATCGGCAGCCTCAGCTCGAGGCGAGCTGACTGCCTCCGGTCTGCCAGCGTCCGAGGTCAGCGAAGTTGAGCGACTGGTATTGATCACCATTGATCACGCACCGCTTGATTTCGATGGTCCCGGCGCCCGGATCAGCGACGCCGACCTATCCGTACTGGGCGCCGAATCGGACCGTTACCGAGAGTCAGTGGCCCAATTGCGCGCAGAATTCGCCGAGCTGAGCAGCCGCCAATGGCGCGACCAGCGCCGGGCCCGGGTAGCGATGCTGCTGGCGGCCACTCCCCTGTTTCACACTGAGCTCGGCCAGCAACTCTGGGCCGATAAAGCGATGGCGAACCTCCATGCCGAACTCCGAGAACTCGAAGCGGACGGGCGTTGATTGATCTAACCGCCGGCATTTCGTCGGTCGACTCAGGTGCATGCCGAGCCAGTCTGCGGCAGGATGGGGGCCATGTCGGACCGATTGCTGGCACCTCACGGCAACCCCGGACGGACGAGAGCTGTACTTCGCACCGACCAGCGGCACGCCCAGTGATTGGGCCGCGCCTCGGCCTCGACATCGGTTCCACCACTGTCAAGGCGGTCATTCTCGATCAGGGTCAGGTGGTCTTCAGCGACTACCGACGCCACAACGCCGACGTCCGCGGCGAACTGCGCAAACTACTCGGCCACATCTCCGCCGACTACCCAGCGGCCAAATTCAACTGCGCGGTGACCGGTTCGGGCGGTGTGCACGTAGCCGAGCTGATGGGAGTTGGTTTCGTCCAGGAAGTCATTGCCAGCACTGAAGCTGTCGAGCGTCACGTGGCTGGCGCGGACGTGATTGTGGAACTGGGCGGCGAGGACGCGAAGATCACCTACCTGCATCCGGTGCCTGAGCAGCGCATGAACGGCACCTGCGCCGGCGGCACTGGAGCCTTCATCGATCAGATGGCCACCCTGCTACAGACCGACGCTGCTGGGCTCTCAGAGTTGGCCGAGCGCTATCAGACGCTCTATCCGATCGCCTCCCGCTGTGGGGTGTTCGCCAAGTCGGACCTACAGCCCCTAATCAATCAGGGGGCGGCCCATCCTGATCTGGCAGCCTCGGTGTTTCAGGCCGTCGCACTGCAGACGATCTCTGGTTTGGCCGCCGGTCACCCGATTCGAGGCAACCTGGTCTTCCTCGGTGGGCCATTGCATTTCCTGCCCGGCCTGCGCGAAGCCTTCCGACGCGCCCTGGCCGGCCCGGTCACCCGGTTCACCACCCCGCCGAATGCCCAGCTTTTCGTGGCCATCGGAGCAGCCCTGCTGGCCGATAGCCAGCTCCGCACCATCCCCGACATGTTGGACGGGCTGCGCCGGGCCGTCCCGTTGAGCGTCGTGACGCCAGCTATGCGCCCGCTCTTCACCGATGAGGGCGAGCGGCTGGCTTTCGTTGAGCGCCACGATCGCACTCGGCTCCCCCGCGGCGAACTGACCACCGCTGTAGGGCCCTGTTTTCTGGGAATTGATGCCGGTTCAACGACGATCAAAGCGGTGCTGATCGACGCTGCTGACCAGGTGTTGTTCTCCCACTACGCCTCCAACATGGGCGATCCGGTCAGTGCAGCGGTCGACATTCTCACCCGGGTCCGCGGCGCGCTGCCGGCGGCGGCCTACCTGGCCCGCTGCTGCGTGACCGGCTACGGCGAAGACCTGATCCGCGCAGCCCTGCGGATCGATGAGGGTGAAGTCGAGACCATGGCCCACTATCGCGCCGCCGAGCGGGTCTGCCCTGGGGTGAGCTCGGTGATCGACATCGGCGGCCAGGACATGAAGTACCTCAAGATCAAGGGCGGCGCCGTCGACTCGATTTCGGTGAACGAGGCCTGCTCCTCAGGTTGCGGTTCGTTCCTGCAGACCTTCGCCGAAACCATGGGCACCGACGTGGCCTCCTTTGCTGAGGCGGCGGTTTCGGCCCACGCACCGGTCGATCTCGGCAGCAGGTGCACCGTCTTCATGAACTCCTCGGTGAAGCAGGCCCAAAAAGATGGTGCCGAGGTCGGCGACATTTCCGCGGGGCTGTCCTATTCGGTCGTTCGCAACGCCCTCTACAAGGTCATCAAGCTCAGGGACGCCGGTCAGCTCGGGCCGAAGGTGGTGGTGCAGGGCGGCACCTTCCTCAACGACGCAGTCCTGCGCGCCTTCGAGCTGCTAACTGGTGCCCAGGTCGTTCGCCCGGATCTGGCCGGCCTAATGGGTGCCTACGGAGCTGCGCTCACCGCCGGTGCTCGCTGGCAGCCCGGGGAGCGCTCCGAGGCCCTGACGGCTGGCGAACTGGCCGAGTTCAGTGTCAAGGCCGAAATGGACCTCTGTCGGCTGTGCCAGAACCACTGTCAGCTCACCGTGTCGGTGTTTAGCGATGGCACCCGCCACGTTTCGGGAAACCGCTGCGAGCGCGGCGCCACAACCGACGGCGCGCCGCACCGGGCCGAGCTACCGAACCTCTACGACTACAAGTACCGACGAGCCTTCGGCTATCGCCGACTGTCCGCTGCCGCGGCGACCCGCGGTGACATCGGCGTCCCACGGGTGCTGAACATGTATGAGAACTACCCGTTCTGGTTCACCGTGCTGTCCCAGCTTGGCTTCCGGGTGATCTTGTCCAAGCGCTCCGACCACGACACCCTCACCAAAGGCGCCGAATCCATCCCGTCGGAAAACGTCTGCTACCCGGCAAAGCTCGCCCACGGCCACATTGAGGATCTGCTGGCCCGCGGAGTCAAAGCCATCTTCTATCCGTGCGTCCCCTTCGAACAGGATGCCAACCCGGGCGCCGACAACCACTTCAACTGCCCGGTGGTTGCCTACTACCCGCAAGTGCTCGGCGCGAACGTTGCCGGACTGCGGGAACCCGGAGTGCAACTCTTCAGCCCCTTCCTCAACCTGAATGAGCCCAGCATCCTGCCGCGCCGCTTGGTGGAGACCTTCACCGCCTATGGGGTGACTCTCGCCGAGGCAAGCGCTGCGGTCGCTGCGGGTTACGCCGAGGATGAGCGATTCAAGGCCGATATCTTGGCCGAAGGTGCCCGCGGGTTGGCCTGGCTCGCCGAGCAGGGCGGCCGCGGCATCGTGCTGGCCGGCCGGCCCTATCACGTGGATCCGGAGATCAACCACGGGCTGCCCGAACTGATCACCGGCCTGGGCATGGCCGTGTTCACCGAAGACAGCATCATCGACGAACCTCGCGTGCTGCGCCCACTGCGAGTCCGGGACCAGTGGGCCTACCACACCCGGCTCTATGAGGCGGCTGCCGTCAGTATCACCAACCAGAGCCTTGAACTCGTGCAGCTGAATTCCTTCGGCTGCGGGGTCGATGCCATCACCACCGACCAGGTGCAGGAAATTCTGGAAGCAGCCGACAACGTCTACACCGTGCTCAAGATCGACGAAGTCTCGAACCTTGGCGCCGCGCGGATCAGGCTCCGCTCGCTGAAGGCGGCCACTCAGGACCGTCGAGCCAGCGCTGAGATCGTCACCTATGCCGACGACCTGGCGCGCTCGGTTCGCCCGGCGTTCACCAAGGCTGATCGGCGAAATCACACCATCTACGCCCCACAAATGGCCCCGATCCACTTCAGACTCGTCACCGTCGTGCTTCGCCAACTCGGCTACAACGTCGAACTGCTCGAACAGGCCAGCGCCGCCGACGTCGAAGCCGGCCTGAAGTACGTCAACAACGACGCCTGCTATCCCGCGGTGATGGTGATCGGCCAACTGGTGAACAAGTTCCTCACCGGGGGCGGTGATCCTGGCAATGCCAGCGTGATGATCACCCAAACCGGCGGGATGTGCCGAGCCACCAACTACGCCGGCATGTTGCGCAAAGGGCTGGCCGATGCTGGGTTCGGGCAGGTGCCAGTGATCGCGGTCAGCGCCCAGGGATTCGAGGAAAACCCGGGTTTCAAGATCACTCCAGGGTTGGTCCACAAGGGCATCCAGGCCTTGGTCTTGGGAGATCTGCTGCAAACCGTTCTGCTTAGGGTGCGCCCCTACGAGGAAGTCCCCGGCAGCGCCGATGAGCTGTACCGTCGGTGGGACGCGATCTGTGCCGAGCATTTCACCAACAACGGCCACAGCCCCACCTTTGGCAGGCGTCTGGGCTACGCGAAGCTGATCGAACAGATTGTCCGCGAGTTTGACGCGCTACCGCTGCTAAACATCGCCCGCAAGCCGCGCATCGGGTTGGTGGGCGAAATCCTGGTGAAGTTCCATCCCGACGCCAACAACAACGCGGTCGGGGTGATCGAGGCCGAGGGTTGCGAGGCGGTCTTGCCCGGCTTGTTGGAGTTCTTCGGCCAGGCCCTGTTCACCGGTGAATGGAAGTGGCAGCACCTGGGCATCGGCAAGCGAACCCGGCAGGCAAAGAAGCTCGGCCTTTGGCTGATCGAGCAGTACCAGTCGGTGGTCAACCGGGCGCTGGCCCGCAGTAACGGCAAGTTCACCGTCCAATCGAGCCTGGAGACGATGGCTGAGCGGGCCGAGGAAGTCATCTCGCTCGGCACCACCGCCGGTGAAGGCTGGCTGCTGACGGCCGAAATGCTGGAGTTGATTACCAGCGGGACGCCGAACATCATCTGCGCTCAGCCCTTCGCGTGCCTGCCTAATCACGTTGTGGGCAAGGGCATGTTCGCCGAGATCAGGCGGCGCCATCCCGAGGCCAATATCGCCTCGATTGACTACGACCCCGGGGCCAGCGAGGTGAACCAGCTCAATCGCATCAAACTGGTCGTGGCGACCGCGCTCAAGAATGCTCAGCCCGGCACCAGCCGGCTCACCTTCACTGAACTGGCCGCCCCGCCACCGGTGTTGCTGCAGTTGCGTCCGCTCGCCGATCAGCGCGTTCAGGACTCAAATGCGGCAGCGTCCCCGGCCCCGTAGCGCAGGATCTTCGGCTCATCGTCCGACAGATCCACAATGGTGGTTGGTTCCAGGCCGCAATCGCCGGAGTCGAGCACCGCATCGATCAGGTTGCCGACTTCGGAATCAACCACCCACCCCTCAGTGAGCGGATCGACGGCTTCGGGCAACATCAGCGTCGAACTCATCAACGGCTCCCCGAGCACCTTGAGCAACTCCAACGCCGTCGTGTGGTCCGGCAGGCGCACCCCAACGGTCTTCTTCTTTGGGTGCAACATCACTTTCGGCGCTTCCCTGGTGGCCTTCAGAATGAAGGTGTATGGCCCTGGGGTGGCGGCCTTCACCGCTCGAAACACGTCGTTGTCCATCTGCACGTATTGACCCAACTGGGCGAACTCGCTGCAGACCAGGGTGAAATGGTGGCGATCATCGAGGCGCCGAATCGACCTAATCCGCTCCAAGCCCTCCCGGTTGCCCAGTTTGCAGCCCAGCGCGTAGCCAGAGTCGGTCGGATAGGCAATCAGCCCACCCGCTGCGATCAGCTCAGCGACCTGCACCAAGGTGCGCGGCTGCGGATTTTGCGGATGGACGTCGTAGTAGCGAGCCATGAATCCAGCCTAGCCGGGCAGCTAGGCTGAACCCATGCCAAAGCTATCGGTGCCGCTCGAGGAACTCCGGCAACGGGCCAGCCTGAAGTGGCGGCTCTACCCAGCAGACGTGCTCCCCCTATGGGTCGCTGAGATGGATACCCGGATGCATCCAGCGGTGCAGCAGGTGGTCCTGGAAGCCTGCGAGCGTGGCGACACCGGCTACCCCTATGGCGGCGACTACGCCGTCGCTTTCGCCGCGATGGCGCAAACCCGCTGGGGATGGACGGTTGACCCCCACACCCAGGTCCGCCGCGCCGGGGATGTAATGAACTCGATTTCGGCGGTATTGGAGGCCACCACCAATCACGGCGATGCGGTGGTGATCAATCCCCCGGTCTACACACCCTTCCGGCAGGTGGTCAGCGGCTACGGTCGCGAGATCGTCGAGGCACCGCTGAGCCCGGAAGGCCGCCTCGATCTGGACGCGCTGGCGGAGGCCTTCAGCGGACCAGCCGCGCCGCGGGCCTACCTCCTCTGTTCGCCGCACAATCCCACCGGTACCGTGCACACCCGCGAGGAACTCAGCGCGGTCATGGCGTTGGCCCAAACCCACGGCGTCCAGGTGATCAGCGACGAAATTCACGCCTGCCTGGTTGACCCGGGCCACGAGTTCGTCCCCCTGCTTTCAGTGCCTGGCGGCGAGCATGCCGTCGTGGCCACCTCGGCTGGTAAGGCTTGGAACCTTGCGGGCTTCAAAGCCGGGTTGATTATCGCTGGCACCGCAGCCACTGAGGTTCTTGACGGGCTACCGCCACTGGCGCAGCAATCTGCAGGGCACCTGGGCAACCTCGCCCACACCGCTGCACTCACCCACGCTCAGGATTGGGTGGACGAACTGATGGTCGAAGTTGCCGCCAACAAGCGTCTATTGCAGGCCGAACTCGCCGAAAAGCTGCCCAAGGTGGTCTATGAGCCCCGGCCTGGGACCTATCTGGCCTGGGTCGACTGCTCTGGCCTTGGATTGGGCGACCCGGCGCGGCACTTCCGCGAGCACGGATCGGTCGCGTTCTCCCCCGGCGTCGTCTTCGGCGCAACACATCGGCAGTGGGTCCGGATCAACCTCGCCTGCTCACCTGAGGTAGTCCGCGATGCCGTCGCGCGGATGGTGACCAGCCTCGAATCAGCTCAGCGATCCGCAGTCAACTGAGCCTGGGCCGAACCGGTAGCGGTCAACTCGTTGATGCCGATCAGATTCAGCAGGGTGGTGGCGGTCACCACCTTCGTCCGCACCAGAATCTGGCCACCCTGCACGCTCACCTGGGCGCTGACGCCAGTCTCGGCCGCCACTCGCTGCTGAGCGACTGTGATGGCGTGGGCGACGTTCAGCTGCCCGCCGGCGAGCCTGGCTGCGGCCGTGTCGTCACTGGCCGCGCGGGCCGCGGCGGCTGCTACTCGTTCGGCACGGTTGGCGGCCGCAGCCTGGGCGCCACCGTCGACCACCAGACCAATCATCACCAGCAGTGCTGGTAACAGCACCGCGATGAACGGCGACAAGGACATTCCCCGCTGCGACCCCATGCCTCTCCCCCACTGCCGACGGCTACCCCTACCTGGTCCATTCTGCTCACTGAAGAGCGTTCCAAACCACGGCTGTCCACACCTTTGGCCCAACAGTCCTCGGTAAGCTCGCAGTAACAAGGCCCTATGCACTGATTGGAGACCAAAAACGATGGTCCAGAAAGTCGCCCTGCTCACCGCCGGCGGTTTCGCCCCGTGTCTCTCGTCTGCCATTGGCGGGCTAATCGAGCGCTACACCGAAGTCGCGCCCGAGATCGAGATCATCGCCTACCGCAACGGATACCAGGGGCTACTGACCGGCGACTACCTCACCATCACCGAGGGGATTCGGGCCAAGGCCGCGCTGCTCCACGAGTACGGCGGATCCCCCATCGGGAACTCCAGGGTCAAGCTCACCAATGCCAATGACCTCGTCAATCGGGGCCTGGTGGCCGAGGGCGAGGATCCCCTCAAGGTCGCTGCTGACCGCCTGGTGGCTGACGGGGTGGAGGTGCTGCACACCATTGGTGGCGACGACACCAACACCACTGCCGCCGATCTGGCCGCCTATCTTGCCAGGAACGATTACGGCCTGACGGTGGTCGGGCTGCCCAAGACCATCGACAACGACATCGTGCCAATCCGGCAGTCGCTGGGCGCGGACACCGCTGCCGAAATGGGCGCCCGATTCGCCAAAAACGTGATGGCCGAACACAACGCCGGCAGTCGGATCCTGATCATTCACGAAGTGATGGGCCGCAACTGTGGCTGGCTCACCGCCGCGACCGCCCGCAAGTACCACGAATGGACTGAAAGCGTCGATTGGCTGCCGGAGATCGGATTGAGCCAGGAGGCCTGGGACGTCCACGCGGTCTTCGTCCCCGAAGCCGTCCTCGATATCGACGAAGAGGCGGCTCGGCTGCGCAAGGTGATGGACGAGGTCGGCTGCGTCAACATCTTCCTTTCCGAAGGCGCTGGCGTGACCGACATCATTGCCGAGATGGAGCGCGAGGGTCAGGAGGTCGCCCGCGATGCTTTCGGCCACGTTCGGTTGGAGCGAATCAACCCCGGTGCCTGGTTCGGCAAGCAGTTCGCTGAGATGCTCAACGCCCAGAAGGTGCTGGTGCAGAAGTCGGGCTATTACTCCCGCTCAGCTCCGGCCAACGCCTTCGACCGTGCCCTGATCAGGTCGATGACCGATCTGGCGGTGGATTCCGCCCTAGCGGGAACTCCCGGGGTTATCGGTCACGATGAGGAGAACGACGATCTGCTGAGCGTCATCGCCTTCAATCGGATCAAGGGCGGCAAACCCTTCGACATCACCGAAGACTGGTACGTCGAACTGCTGGCCAAGATCGGTCAGCCAGCTCCGGTGGCTGCCCCGCCTGCCGAACACTGATCAACGTGATGCCACGGGCCCTCAGCGCCCGTGGCATCAGTCCCGGCGCCGGATCCAAGCCAGCGTCGCGGCCGCGATGGCGCCGAGGCCGAGCCCGGTGGCGGCGCCAATCGTGTAGCCAGCGCCCAGCCCAAACCCCATCGACTTCCTGGCGACTTCCGCTGACACGTACAACTCCCCCGGCCGGCGCTCGGTTGGCACCGGTTCGGGCGGATCGCTGTGGCTGACAGCCCGCGGAGTAGGGGCAACGGCGGTGGCCAGCCAGGACGCCACAAAGAGAATCAGGGTGGCGAACAGGTTCAGGAAGATCATCAGCACTATCACCGGCCCGAACAGCGAGGCGGTGACGTTTTTGGAGAACACGTCGATCAGGTAGCTCGCCACCAGCAACAGCACCGTGAGCCCCACCGCACCGACGAAGGCGCCAATCCACAGCAGGCGGCTGCGCACCGGAGTGAGGGCAAACCAGCGGAATATCCCCCAGAACAGCAGGGTGCCCACCGCCAGCGAAAGCAGCAGGCTCACCGTCCGCACCACGAGGGCCCAGCCCGGGGCGTCGGACTGGCCGAGCCAACGACCAAGTTCCTGTCCCAGCGTCGTGGCCCCGATGGTCGCCGCGGCGCTCAACCCGACGCCACCGAACAACGCCAGCAAGGCGGCGAAGTTCACCAGCAGATCCAGGGGCAACGGTAGCGACTCGCCCGGGTCGTCGTAGTCGGTACGCATCAGCGCCCGGCTCGCCCGCTTCAGATTGCCGATCCAGCTGGCGCCGGTCCACAAAGCGATTGCGAAACCAGCTAGGCCGAGTGCTGCCCAGTTGCCCAGGGCACCGATCACCACGTTTGCCAGGGTTTCGCCAAGCTCGCCATAGGAAGTCAGGTTCTGAGTGAGCCAATCCTCCAGCGACTGCAACGACGCCGGAACCATCACCGTGAGCGCCAGCCCTAGACCGGAGAAGGCGAGCATCAGTACCGGCACCAGGGAGAGCACCGAGAAGTAGGAAATCGCGGCCGCAAATTGGCTGCCACCGCGGACATTGAACCGATTCACTGCTCTGATCAGATGGGCCACCAACGGATGCTGGGAGAATTGCTGCCACCGCTGCTGCATCGCCCTACTCCTTGCCCGCTCCTGAGTCGTAGGAAGTAACCGGACCACAGGTACACACCAAATTGCGGTCACCGTAGGCACCGTCGATACGCGCAACCGGCGGCCAGTACTTGTCGCGGCCACCGGAGGCAATCGGTCCGCGACGATGCCCGGTCGGGAAGGCGGCCAGCTCCCGGCTGTACGGATGGCTCCATTCGTCGGCCACCAAGCGAAGGTAGGGATGCGGCGCATTGTGCAGCGGGTTGTCATCGGCTGGCCACACCCCGGCAGCCACCTTGTCCAGCTCGCCGCGAATCTGAATCATGGCGTCGCAGAAGCGATCGAGTTCGGCCTTCGATTCGGACTCAGTCGGTTCAATCATCAACGTGCCCGATACCGGGAAACTCATCGTCGGCGCATGGAAGCCGAAATCGATCAGGCGCTTGGCCACATCGTCCACGCTAACCCCACTTCGCTTGGTGAGCTCACGTAGGTCGACGATGCATTCATGGGCCACCAAACCCGCAGCACCGGTGTACAACACCGGATAGTGCTCGTTCAGCCGCCGCGCTACGTAGTTGGCAGCCAAAATCGCGCCGGTCGAGGAGGCTTTGAGCCCCTCAGCTCCCATCAACGCGATGTAGGCCCACGAGATCGGCAGCACGCCGGCCGAGCCAAAAGGCGCCGCGCTCACCGGGCCATAGGAGGTGTCCGGGCCAGCTGCCACCACCGGATGATTCGGCAGGTAGGGTGCCAAATGCGCACGTACCGCCACCGGTCCAACGCCGGGACCGCCACCGCCGTGCGGGATGGCGAAGGTCTTGTGCAGATTGAGATGGCTAACGTCCGCGCCGAAACGACCCGGACGGGCCAGGCCGAGCAGCGCATTGAGGTTCGCCCCATCGACATACACCTGCCCGCCCACAGCATGGACGGCGTCGCAAATCTCGGAGATCGTGTCCTCGAAGACTCCATGAGTTGAGGGGTAGGTGATCATCGCCGCGGCGAGCTGATCGCGGTGTTGAGCGATCTTGGCATGCAAATCGGGCAGGTCGACCGAGCCGTCACCCGCAGTATTGACGACCACCACTCGCATCCCCGCCATCACCGCGGAAGCGGCATTGGTGCCGTGGGCTGAGGCTGGGATGAGGCAGATGTTGCGGCCGCCATCACCATTGGCCAGATGCCAGGAGCGAATCGCCATCAGGCCAGCAAACTCACCCTGGCTGCCGGCATTCGGCTGCAAGCTCACTTCGTCATAGCCGGTGATTTCGGCCAGCCAGCCACTCAACTCACTGATCAGCTCGGCATAGCCCGCTGCCTCGGCGGCCGGCACAAAGGGGTGCAGCGCAGCGAAACCGGGGTAACTCATCGGTTCCATGGCCGCGGCCGGGTTGAGCTTCATGGTGCACGAGCCGAGCGGGATCATGCCCTTGTCCAGCGCGAAATCGCGGTCGGCCAGCGTCCGCAGGTAACGCATGAACTCGGTCTCACTGCGATAAGCGGTGAAAGCCGGGTGGGTCAGGAACTCCCCCACCCGCCGGTGATCGCTCAGCCCGCCATACTCAGCCTCAGTCGGCGCAGGGACGCCAAAGACGGCGCAAACCCCGGCCAACACGTCTTCGCCCAGGCCTTCACCGATCGACAGCCCGACGGCATCGCCGTCAACCAGCCGTAGGTACAGCCCAGCGGCCCTGGCCGAGTCGAGCAGCTCTTGGCCACGACCAGGCACGGCCACCGTGATGGTGTCGAAGAAGCTGTCCTGAGCCAGCTGGTAGCCACCCGCCACCAGGGCGGCCGCCAGCCGTTTGGTCTGAAGATGAATCTGCGTCGCAATGCGGGTCAGCCCATCAGCACCATGATGAACCGCGTACAAGGCCGCGGCCACGGCCAGCAGCACCTGGGAGGTGCAGATATTGGAGGTCGCCTTCTCCCGCCGAATGTGTTGCTCGCGGGTCTGTAGGGCCAACCGATAGGCCGGCACCCCATCAGCGTCCTTACTCAACCCGACCACCCGACCGGGCAGTTGGCGTTCGAGTCCGGCTCGGGCGGCCAGGAAGCCGGCGTGCGGGCCGCCGTAGAACAACGGGACGCCGAAGCGCTGCGCCGAACCCACGGCGATGTCAGCACCCCACTCGGCAGTCGATCCGATCAAGGCCAAAGCCAGCAGATCCACCGCCACGATCAGCAGCCCACCACCGGCGTGCACCACTTCGGCGAGTTCGGTGAGTTCGGCCGCGGTAGCCAGGCGTCCGTCCGCAGCCGGAACTTGGGCCACCACGGCGAAGGGGGTCTGTTCACGGACGGCCGCGACCAAGGAGCCTTGGGCGGGGCTCACTTCGATCCCGATAGCGCCTGCTCGGGTTTGCAGCACCGCCAGACTCTGCGGCAATAGCCCGGAATCGACGACGACCCGATCACCGGCTTTGGTCGCCCGATGAGCCATCGAGACCGCCTCGGCCACCGCGGTGGCCTCATCCAGCAGGCTGGCCCCAGCCACCGGCAGCCCGGTGAGGTCAGAAATCATGGTCTGGAAGGTGGCCAGCACTTCGAGTCGCCCTTGGCTGATCTCGGGCTGATAGGGGGTGTAGGCGGTGTACCAGGCCGGATTCTCCAGCACTAGACGGCGGATGGCCGGTGGGGTCACCGTCTGGTGATAGCCCAACCCGATCATCGCGGTGCCGGGTCGGTTGCGGGCAGCGAGCTCACTGAGCCGTTGCTGCACCTGCGCTTCGGTGCGGGCCGGCGGGAGGTTCAGCGGTTCAGCTTGTCGAATCCCCTCAGGGACCACAGCATCGATCAGCTGGTCCAGGGTGTCGTAGCCGAGCAAGCCCAGCATCTGCTGCTGCTCATTTGCATTTGCGCCAAGGTGGCGGGAGAGAAAATCAGTCATGGCAGGGTCAAACCTATCCCCACCAGGGGCCTGGCCGCCTCAGCCGGACCGGGAGGTCAACTGACGGCGCGCGCCCGGCGCCGCCGGGACAGTTCGTCATCGCTGAGGTGAGCGGGGTGCGCGTCCACGCGTTCGGCCGGCAGCTCCTGCAACGTCCCTTCGATGTCGCGCCAGACCCCGCCCAGCGCAATACCGAACATGCCCTGGCCGCCACGAAGGACGTCAACCACCTGGTCGTCTGAGGTGCATTCGTAAACCGAAATGCCGTCGCTCATCAGCGTCACCTGGGTGAGGTCCTCGACACCGCGAGCGCGTAGATGCTCGATGGCCGTCCGAATCTGCTGTAGCGAGATGCCGGCGTCAATCAGACGCTTGATCACCTTCAGGATCAGCAGGTCGCGGAAGCTGTAAAGCCGCTGAGTGCCAGAACCGCCAGCCGAGCGAACCTCGGGTACCACCAGGCCAGTGCGGGCCCAGTAGTCGAGTTGGCGGTAGGTGATGTCTGCTGCGCGGCAAGCAACCGGTCCGCGGAACCCAACATCATCAGGCATTGGGGCGAAATCGCCATCGAACAGCAGATCCTGGGCAGCACGTTCAGTGCCGGGCAGCTGATCCGGAGCGTTCATGGTCGACCTCTTTCTCAGACGAATCACGTCGTTGCGATTAAGACGGTAATCCGCCCCCGAGTCCACGGTCAACGACACGCCGCCCGCACATTCTCCCACCACGGGAGTCTGAACCAAAGGCTCAGGGTTTCTCCTCGCCGGTGAAGTCATCCGGCGTCACGGTGTCCAAAAACTCCAAAAAACGCTCCACTTCGGCCTCGGCCTGCACCGTCTTCGTGCCGACCACTGCCTCAGCCGCGACTGAATGAGCCTCCATCACTGCCTTGGTGCAGCGGATCGGGCAGCTCACCCGAAGGGCCAGCGCGATGGCATCACTAGGACGAGCGGGCAGCGATCGATCAGCGAAGACCAGTTCTGCGAAGAACTGCCCCTCCTCGCAGCCGACGATGTGTACCGCGCTGAGTTCACTCGCCCCTAGCTCGCTGAGGATCAACCCGGCCAAGTCGTGGATGGAAGGACGGCGAACGTCCGGCTCCTCGGTGGCACCCAGAATCGCTGCCGCACCGCCGTGGGTCATCCAGATCGGCAATAGCCGCTCGTCCCCGTCCACCTCGGCAAGCACCACCACTGGCGGAGTCTCGGTGCCTGCGACCCGGATTTCGGCGACCTTGAGTTCAATCATGGTTCTGGCTATTGGGTCAGTTGGGAGCGCATGATCGCGGCATGGGCGTGCAACACCAGTTGCATCACCTCGGCCGGCAGCGCGCGCGCCGCCGGATTCCGCCGCAGATGCGGGGCGATGGCCTGTTCAATCAGTCCCACCTCCCGCTCCGCAGCCTGTTTCACGACTCGCAGGTGCCGGGCATCCATCCCGTAAGCCGACAGCTTGCGAGCTACGACCGCAACCGTCAGTGCATCGCGACCGTAGTAGATGGTTCCGCGCCGAGGCACGACCAGTTGGTGCTTCTCCAGTTCAGTCAGGGCCGCCTCGCTCAGACCGCTCACATCGAGCAACTCACGTCGGGTGACCCTGATCGCCCGCCGAGGCGGACGGGGATGCGGTGTCAGGCCATCGGCCTGATCCAGCGGCTTCTCCGGATCAGCAGCTGCAGCGGCAGTCATCGCGGGCGGACGCTGCCCGCGATCCATCATGTCGAGGTGTTCGCGGATCACCTTCAACGGAAGGTAGTGATGCTTCTGGACGTCGAGGATGTAGCGCAGGCGCTCGATATCGGACTCGGCATAGCGCCGATAGCCCGAAGGCGCCCGCTCCGGGGAGATCAGCCCCTCAGCCTCCAGGAACCGGATTTTGGAGATGGAGATGTCATCGAAGTCGGGTTTGAGTATGGCCAGAACCTGGCCGATACTGCGCAGCCCCAACGCCATCCAAAACCGCCCGACTCAATCCTGCTTGGTGAAGAACACCATTCGGAATTTTCCGATCTGCACTTCATCGCCGCGCCGCAGCGCGACCGGCCCGTCGGTGAGGGTCCCGTTGACGTAGGTGCCGTTGAGGCTGTTCTCATCGGTCACCCAAAACTGCAAACCCTGGCGGGTGAAGCGTGCGTGGTGCCTGGATACGGTGATGTCGTCGAGGAAGATGTCGCAGCGCGGGTGACGCCCGGCGGTGGCCAGATCCGCATCTACCAAGTAGCGCCCGCCAGATTGGCCGCCCTTCAGCACCAACAGCAAGGCTGAACCAGCAGGCAGTGCCTCCACCGCGGCAGCGTCCTCGGCACCAAGGTCTTCCAGCTGGAATTCCTCAACGACCGGCGGGATCACCCGAGTAGTGTCACCGGACAGCTTGGCCAGACTGGTGCCGCAATGGGGGCAGAAATTGGCAGCCTCGATCATCTCGTGGCCGCATGCTGGGCAGTTGCTCATCAAGGTCACCTTTCGCGCCCGGGTTGAGGGTTGTCCCGAACAGCGGGGCTTTACTACAGATTGACCTTCACCCTATCCCGAGACCAGTTCGCTGTACGCGTCCGCGCTGAGAAGTCCGGCAAGCTGGTTTTCATCAGCCAACTCCAGTTCGAACAACCAACCCTCCCCGTAAGGATCAGAGTTGATCGTCTCCGGAGAGTCGTTGAGCAACTCATTCACCGCGGTTACCACGCCAGCCGCCGGGGTGTAGACCCCCGAAACGCTCTTGGTGGATTCCACCTCAGCGCAGGCATCCTCAGCCGCCACTTCTTCACCGACCTGGGGAAGGGAGACGAAAACTACGTCCCCCAGCTCAGCGGAAGCGAAGCTGGTGATGCCGACCCGGACCGTGCCTGCGTCGCCACGGCGAACCCATTCATGCTTGCTGGTGTAGAGCAGATCATCTGGGAACAACGTAAGTCTCCTTGTTCGACAACCCCACTAGCCCGAAGGCGGGATTACTGGCACACCTTACCGGTGTTTGGTCTCGCTTTCGGCGATGGCACGAGTGCTGTCTGCCTCCAGTGGGAACCGCCGAACCAGCTCGGCACCCTGGCCCAGATAGAGCAGCCCAGACCACCAATACAACGCTGCACCCCAAATCACGCAGGCCCAACCGATGACCTTGGCCAGCTCGGGCCAGAACCCGCTGCCAGATCCCAGTAGCACCAATGGGAAGGCATACAGCAGTGCGAAGGTCGCGGCCTTGCCCAGGAAGTGCACGGGGAGACTGGCGAACCCCCGCCGACGCAGGGCTGGCCAGATCGTGGTTGCCATCACCAGATCGCGCGCAGCCAACAGCACCACCAACCACCAGGGGACGATTTCGCGGATCGCCAGGCCGACCAGTGTCGCCAGAATGTAGAGGCGGTCCGCCATCGGGTCGAGCACCTGCCCCAGCCGCGAGCGTTGATGCCAGCTGCGAGCCAGGTAGCCGTCCAGCCAATCAGTGGCACCGCCAATCGCCAGCACGGCCACCGCCCAGAGGTCGGCTTCGCGAACCAGCAGCAGCCACAGGAACAGCGGCATGCCCGCCAGCCGAATGAAGCTGAGGATGTTCGGCACAGTGAGAATGCGTTCGGTGTCGTAGGGCTCGCCAGCCACGCCGGTCAACACCGGCTCGCTGTCGTACGGTGCCCCTCCCACGTCCGCCATGTTAAGCGATCCGCGTCACAGGGCGGCCCATGCTGCTGCCAACTGCTGGCGGGAGTCCTCCAGCAACATCGGCAGAGCTTTGGTCTGAGCGACCACCGGCAGGAAGTTCGCGTCACCCAGCCAGCGCGGCACCACATGCTGGTGCAGGTGGGCGGTGATCCCGGCCCCAGCGACCTGGCCCTGATTGATGCCGAGGTTGAAGCCGGTCGGATGCGACACCACGCGCAACACCGTCATCGCCTGCGCCGTCAACGCAGCGAGCTCTGCGGCCTCCGGCGTCGTCAGCTCGGTGAAGTCGCTGATGTGGCGGTAGGGGCACAGCAGGAGGTGTCCAGGCGAGTACGGATACAGGTTCATCACGGCGTAGACGTGCTCGCCCCGGTGCACCACCAGGCCGTCGGCATCCTCGCGTCCAGGTGCCGTGCAGAACGGGCAGTTACCTGAGGTGGCGTCGATCGGCTTGCTCTCCCCCGCGATGTAGGCCATCCGGTGCGGTGTCCACAGGCGCTGGAACGCGTCCGGCACGCCAGCCAGCGTTGCCCCGTCCTCCAGGGTTCCAGCCTCAGCGGGCACCGCATCGTCGGTCATCGCCGTGGCGGCCTGGTAGCTGCCACGATTTCGGCGACGGCGTCTTCGATGGGCACCCCGTTGTTCTGACTGCCGTCCCGGTAGCGGAAGGAGACCGCGCCAGCGGCGGCATCTGCCTCGCCGACAATCAGCATGAACGGCACCTTCTGGGTCTGAGCGTTGCGGATCTTCTTGCCGAAGCGATCATCGCTGTAGTCGACTTCAACCCGCACGTCGGCGGCGCGCAGCTTCGCCGCTACCTCGCCGAGGTAGCCCTCGTACTCCTCAGCCACCGGGATGCACTGCACCTGAACCGGCGCGAGCCAGGCCGGGAAAGCCCCGGCATAGTGCTCGGTGAGCACGCCGATGAAGCGTTCGATCGAGCCGAACTTGGCCGAATGGATCATCACCGGCTCCGCCGGATGGCCATCGGGCCCGGTGTAGGTCAGTCCGAACCGGGCCGGCTGGTTGAAGTCGTACTGAATGGTCGACATCTGCCAGGTGCGCCCGATGGCGTCCTTGGCTTGAACCGAGATCTTCGGACCGTAATAGGCCGCGCCGCCGGGGTCGGGCACCAGACTCAACCCAGAGTCCCGCCCGACCTGCTCCAGGACGGCCGTGGCCTTCTCCCATTGCTCCTCGGTGCCGATGAATTTGGTCGACTTGGCCCCTTCGCCGTCTCTGGTGGACAGCTCCAGGTAGTAATCGTCCAAGCCGAAGTCCTCCAGCAGGTTGGTGATGAAAGTCAACAGGTGCTTCACCTCCTCGGCAGCGTCCTGGGCCATCACGTAGGAATGGGAGTCGTCCTGGGTGATCATCCGAACCCGGGTCAAACCCTGCAGCACGCCCGACTTCTCGTTGCGGTAGACGGTGCCAAACTCGAAAAAGCGCAGCGGCAGCTCTCGATACGACCTGCCGCGGGAGGCGAAAATCAGGTTGTGCATCGGGCAGTTCATTGCCTTGAGGTAATAGTTCTGGCCGTCGTCGTCCATAGGCGGGAACATGCCGTCTGCGTAGTAGGGCAGGTGTCCTGAGGTGTGGAAGAGGCCTTCTTTGGAGATGTGCGGGGTGCCGACGTACTGGAAACCAGCCTTGATGTGGGCGTCCCGGACGTAGTCCTCCATGACCCGCTTGATCACGCCACCCTTGGGGTGAAAGACGGGAAGGCCAGCGCCCAGCTCCTCCGGGAAGCTAAACAGGTCAAGTTCGACGCCCAGCTTGCGATGGTCGCGCCTCGCGGCCTCGGCAAGCCGGTGCTGGTAGGCCGCCAAATCCTCCTTGGTCGGCCAGGCGGTGCCATACAGACGTTGCAGTTGCGCGTTCGCTTGGTCACCGCGCCAGTACGCGGCCGAACTCCGGGTGACGGCGTAGGCCTTCAGGAAGGAAGTGTCCGGCACGTGCGGGCCGCGGCACAGATCCTTCCAAGCCACCGATCCGTCGCGCCGAACGTTGTCATAAATCGTGAGTTCGCCGGCGCCGACTTCCACTGAGGCACCCTCGGTCGCGTCGGAGGCGCCCTTCAGGCCGATCAGTTCCAGCTTGTAGGGCTCGGCGGCGAGTTCGGCTCTCGCTTCCTCATCAGTGACCACGCGCCGGATGAAGCGCTGCTTCTCCTTCACGATCCGGCCCATGGCCTTCTCAATCGCCTGGTAGTCCTGTGGGGTGAACGGCGTGGGCACGTCGAAGTCGTAGTAGAAACCGTCGGTGATGGGGGGTCCGATGCCGAGCTTGGCCTCAGCGAAGAGGCTCTGCACCGCTTGGGCAGCCACGTGGGCGCAGGAATGGCGAATGACGTTGAGGCCATCGGGCGAGTCTGCGCTCACCGCCTCCACGACGTCGCCGTCGACGAGCTTGACGACAACATCAACCAGATTTCCGTTCACCCGCGCTGCCACCACGCTCGGGTTGTAACCGAACAGGGCCGCGGCGGTAGTACCGGCGTCGACGACCTGCTGCTTGGACTCGGAGAGCTGGTCAGACACGGTGATGGTCACGGACACGGGTTGGTTCCTTTCGCTGCGGCTTCCTAGTCTGCCGCACAAAGCCCCCCGAGTTTTCCTCGGCACAGCGTGGCTTGAGGGATTGGGACTCAGGCGGGAGAGCTCACCAAACCATGCTGGCGGGCCAGTTGCACCGCGACTAGGCGGTCGTGGACACCCATCTTCTCGTAGATGTTGCCCAGGTGTTTGTGCACCGTCCGGGGTGATAACGCCAACCGGGAAGCGATGGAGGTGGCCAGCAGGCCCTGAGAGAGCAGCTGCAGCACCTCCAATTCACGCTCGCTCAGCCCCAGCTTCTTGGCCGCGGCTACCTGAGCGGCCAAGCTTCGGGCTCGTTCGCTGGCCGCGATCACCGCAGAGAGCATCCAGGTCAGAGCTGGCAGGCTGGCCACCAGCAGCTCCAGCTCCGACTCGGTGAAACCGCGCCGCTTGGCCAAGGCCAACACTCGATGAGCATTGGCGGGTCCGGTTCCGGGTACCTCGTCGGGGGTAAGCAGGACGATCTGACCTAGCCGACCGGCGCGAGCGCTCAAGAACTGCTTGCCAAGCCCCAGGCCATGGTCGAGGGCCGACGCCACCAAGGTTTCGGATTCCGGGCCAGTCGGCTGAGCCCACAGCACCTCGGGCTCCTCGCCCTCACGCACCGCGATCCAAGCTGAGGCCTCAGCACCGGTGGCCCGGGCCAGGGAGGCGCAGAAGACTCCCCCGGCTGGCCGGTTCGCCCGCAGCGACTCGGCCACCGCAGTCACCAGGTCGACAATCTCGACCGCACGCTGACCTTGGTCCACTTTGCTCCTCGAGGTACAGGACACCAGGTTGTCAGCCGTTTAGGCCGTTTCGTCCGATCAGGGCCATCCGGGTGGCAAACGTACTCAGCGCCGTCCCGGACCCACCCCTGCAACCAGATTTCCCGGCGATTCAGCCGTGTTTTGCGAGCTGTCCCACGCCTGGGTTAAGGTTGCACTCGCACTTCACGCCGGAGCGTGATTTGCGGTGCGGACGTGGCTCAGTTGGTAGAGCATCACC
>DIVW01000040.1:143934-149411 GCA_002428365.1 Propionibacteriaceae bacterium UBA6122 | reverse complement strand
TAGTTCTGGAAGACCATCGCGATGTCGCGGTCTTTGGGTGGCAGGTCGGTGACGTCACGGTCGCCGATGAAGATCTTGCCCTCGTTGACCTCTTCTAGGCCGGCGAGCATTCGCAGTGAGGTCGATTTGCCACAACCAGAGGGGCCGACCAAAACCATGAATTCGCCATCGCCGATCTCGAGTTCGAGCTTGTCGACTGCGGGCTTGTCGCCCCCGGGGTAGATCCGGGTTGCTTGCTGAAAACTAACTGTGGCCATGCCAGTAATTCCTTTCCACGGGCAGGTACGTGCCCGACGATCCGTAGTGGAAACTTGGCCGCATCGATGCGACCACCGCCATCATCGCATGGCTGCCCGCTTATTAGGGAGGGTTCCGCGGTATCGAAGGCTAGGCACAAATCGCAACGGTGGTACCCGGGTAGGCTCGCCGCGTGAGCGATCCGGAGAGTCCTGCGACCCCAACAGAGGTGTCGGCCGACCCTGAGTGGTGGGAAGACCCTTCGCTGCCCTGGAAGCACAAGCCCACGCTCGCAGATGTCAGCTGCTTCGCCTGGATCAGCGTGGTGGCCGTCTATTCGGTGGTCATTTCGATCTTGCGGCCTGGGCTGCTCGCCTCGGCGCCGCATGTGTTGGCCTCGCTGGGTTCTTGGAGTGGTGCGGTGATGGTGGGTGCCTTGGCCCAAGGCGGTGACCCCTGGTGGCCGCTAGTTTGGGCGCTGGCGACGCTCGGGTTTGTGAAGTTCGACTGGATCTACTGGTGGGCAGGCCGGTTATGGGGTCGGGAGTTGATCGAGGTCTGGTCGGGCCGCTCGGCCCGGGCGCGGCGCTGGAACGAGCGGGCCGAGAAATTCGCTCGCAAGTACGAGACCTTGGCGATCATCGTGAACTTCTTGCCGATCCCATTGCCTCGGGCGGTGATCTTGGCCGTCCTCGGCGAGGCCGGCACCAGCCTGGCCAAGCTCCTGACGGTCTCGATCATCAGCTCTTTCATTACTACCGGCGGCTATCTATGGGTGGGCTGGTACTTCGGCGAGCCGGCCCGCTTCGTGATGGAGACCTACGGCAATTACCTGTGGTACGTCTCGCTGGCGATCCTGGTGTTCGTCTTCGCGAACGTGTGGTGGAAGCAGAGTCACAAACCCAACCCCTCTGCACACTCCTGACAGCCAGCCGTGGAGCCGCGTGGGAGAATCGAACTCCCGACAACCGATTTACAAGATCGGAGCTCTACCAACTGAGCTAACGCGGCCTGTTGTCAGGCAACCACGCCATTGTGGCCGGTGGCGGCGGGCTAGGGAAACCAACAAGCCGAGATGGTTGGTCGAATCCAGCGCAGCTAGGCTTCCGACGTGTCCGATGCGCTGACCTTGCTGCCTGCCGCCGAGTCCGACGCCGCCGAAGTGCTGGTGCTGCAGCGGTGCTGCTGGGTGGCCGAGGCGATTTCAAACCAGACGATGGCGATTCCGCCGCTGCACGAACCCATGGACGTGGTCCGCGCCTGGATGCCGCAAGCCTGGGTGCTGCGCGATCACGGGCGGCTGATCGGCGCAGTGCGCGCTTTCGCCGATGGTGATACCTGGCAGATCGGACGGCTGATGGTCGCCCCTGACCGCCAGGGCGAAGGCCTGGGTGGGCAGCTGTTGCGCCACATTGAAGGCCAAGCGCCAGAGTCTGCGTCCTGGCTGGTGCTGTTCACCGGTGCGGCCAGCGAGCGCAATCTGGCGCACTATCGCGGTGCGGGGTATGTCGATTTCAAAGCTGAGGGCGGACTGGTTTTCCTGCGCAAGCCGGCCAGGGCGATCACTCGACCTTGAGCACCAGGTCGGCCAGCTGCCAGGGCTGATTCAGCCGCCAGTGGGCAGCCTCTTGGGCGGCCCACTGATCCCAGTGCGGGGCAAAGAGCTCGCCGTCGCGGGCCAGGGCGCGTTCGCGGCGGGTCGCCGCAGGGGCCTCCAACCAGATGGTCAAGCTGGCGAGTCTGCGGCTGGCAGCAGTGAGGGCGCCGCAGCCCTCCAAGATCAGTGGGACACCCGGCTTCAGCTCCCGGAAGGCGCCGGGTTCACTACGGTCCCAATCCCAGGTGGTGAATCCGTTGCCGGTGATCACCGACGGCACCAAATCCGACCCGGCCGCCAGGCCGTCCCAACCCGGGTAGAACTCGTCCATGCTCACCAGTTGCGGCTCAGCTGCCGGCCAGTTGCCGCGAATGGTGGCGGCTAGCGTGGTCTTGCCTGAACCCGCACCACCATCAATCAGTACCACCGCTGGATCGGACGCAGCGGCTCGCG
The DNA here is from genome assembly GCA_002428365.1 of Propionibacteriaceae bacterium UBA6122. Classification (GTDB taxonomy): domain Bacteria; phylum Actinomycetota; class Actinomycetes; order Propionibacteriales; family Propionibacteriaceae; genus Propionicimonas. Next base: position 147,124 of record DIVW01000040.1, on the reverse strand, counting down.
CCACGGCCTCAGGTAGGCCTGCTGGCAGCACGCTCAGCGTTCCCCGGCTGCGGTCAGGAAGCCAGTGGCTGTGCCGGTGAGGATCGGCTCCTCGTCGGCATCGATGAACGCGGCCTCACCTTGGGCCAGTTCGACGGTTTGATCGCCTGCGGTCAACGTGGCCGATCCAGAGATGATGAGCAGCACGCGGGCCGAGCCAAGGCCTGGCAAGTCGACACTGGTCACCTCGGCACCAGCGGTAACCCGCCACACGTCGAACTCGGGGCAACTAGTGGGGTAGTGGTCCACACCGTCGCTGACTCGCTGCGGCTTCATCACCTCCGACTCCGACGGTTCGAATTCCACCACTCGGATCAGTTCGCCGACGTCGACATGTTTGGGGGTTAGCCCGCCGCGAATCACGTTGTCGGAGTTGGCCATCACTTCCACGCCGGTGCCGCGCAGGTGGGCGTGCATGTGCCCGGCCGGCACGAACATCGCCTCGCCGGGGTACAACACCACCCGGTTCATCAACAACGCGGCCAGAATGCCAGGATCGGCCGGGAACACCTCGTCGAGTTCGATCACCGTGCGGGCGAATTGACCCAGCTCGCCGGCGTCGTCTTTGTGTTTCATGGCCGCAGCGCAGACCAGTTCGGAAACGCGGGCCCGCTCGCCGGTGAGGCTGAGCACGTCCAAGAAGACCTCTTCGAGGGCAGCGGCACCGCGGCGTTCGGTGAGGGGGCCGATCACACTGGCCAATTCGTCGGCAACACCCAGTCCGGCGAACAGCGCCTCGGTGCGGCGGGGGTCGCGGAAACCGCTGAGGGTGTGGAACTCGTCCAGGGCGATCAGGATTTCCGGCTTGGGCCACGAGTCACGGTAGGTGCGCTCGGGGGCGTCCAGGGCCACGCCGGCGGCCTCTTCGCGGGCGAAGCCGTCTTCGGCCTGAGCACGGGAGGGGTGGGCCTGCAGGCTGAGGGCGTGCCGTGCTGACAGCACCTTCACCAGGTAGGGAAGCTGATCACCGAAGCGGGCCCGGCTTGGCCCACCGATGACCTGCGGGTTTTGATCGAGGTACTCGTTCAGCGGCTGCCCGTTAACCCGCGCCGGAGCGGACGGATGCGCACCCAGCCAGTATTCGGCCAGAGGGGTGTCGTCACCAGTGCGGCCCAGAATCTTGGGGATGGCATCGGTGGTGCCCCAGGCGTAGCGCTGAACCGCTCCCTGCAACCGCAGCATCTAGCTTCCTCACTGATCGACAGAGTGGGTTGGCTACCCGAGCCGTTGCTGAGTCTATCGCTCCGAATCGTGGCGGATAGCCTTCGCGGGCCAGGATCCCCAGTTGTGGGAGGCAGATTTCGCGTCCCTAGCAGAGCGCAACGCCGAGGTGTCAAGACCCGGCCACGGACGAGACTTAGTGAATGACATCGGTGTGGTTTCGGGGGTACGCTGAGGCCATGTCTTCACCGATGCCGATCGCCACTTCGGGCCTTAGCGAGCACCAGGCCGCTCTCCTCGATTTCGAGAAGAGCTGGTGGGCGCTGGCCGGTTCGAAGGAGTCGGAGATCCGCGAGCGTTTCGACATCTCGCCGACCCGGTATTACCAGCTGATCAATGCGCTGATCGACTCTCCGGACGCGTTGGCTCATGACCCGTTGCTGGTGAAGCGGCTGCGGCGGATGCGCGAGACCCGCCAGAAGGAACGCACGGCCCGTCGGCTCGGCGTCAATCTGCACGCCTGAAGTTCACGATGCGCCGGAGCCCCGAATTGTTGAGCGGCAGTTCGGCGTAGCCGCCGGCGGTCAAGCCGGCCATCCGTTCAAAAGTGTTGGCGGCGGCCACATCGCCCGTGCGTAGCCACGACCAACCCGACGCCAACAGGTAAAGCGGAAAGAACGGCAACCCCAAGCAAGCGGCGTACTGCCAGGCGTGGACGGCTTCGTGGCCCAGGACGTCTGGGAACCTCTCGCTGAGCTCGGCCAGGCTGCCGCCGGGCAGGAGCACCACATTGCCGACGGTGAAGGCTCCTGCCTTGGGGATGGCCAAGCGGTAGTGCTCGGCCAGGATCAGACCGGCCGCCCCTCGGCTAATCCGAGCGCGCGCTGCCAGGGCAATCAGTAGGCCGAGTGGGGTGGACAAGTTGAGCACGTTGAGCACGGCCCGGGCCCAATCGGCCGGACGCAGTGCTGCTCGGTCAGCCATGAACACATTCTGCCCGCTGGCGGCGACGCCGACGCGGGCGACAGCCCATTTCTGCGGCTGGGGAGGCCGCCGGGCCAGGGGCAAATGTCGGCCAGACCGTTTGCACTCGGGGTGTGCGAGTGCTAAACATGTGGTTAGCACTCGCATGTTGAGAGTGCCATCGTCTGACTCGATGAGATCCGCTGGATCCCGCCTAGTGCGGACATCGATTGATGACTACCCCAGATCACCGTGGGGCTGCGGCCCCCCGAGACGCCAAAGGATTGCCGAACAGACATGGCGAAACTGATTGAGTTCAATGTAGAGGCTCGTCGCGGGCTGGAGCGGGGTATGAACACCCTTGCTGATGCCGTCCGCGTGACCCTCGGGCCCAAGGGCCGCAATGTGGTCCTAGAGAAGAAGTGGGGTGCCCCCACGATCACCAACGATGGCGTGTCCATCGCTAAGGAGATCGAGCTGGAGGACCCCTTCGAGAAGATCGGCGCTGAGCTGGTCAAAGAGGTCGCCAAGAAGACCGACGACGTCGCTGGTGATGGCACGACCACCGCCACCGTGATCGCTCAGGCAATGGTGCGTGAAGGCCTGCGCAACGTGACCGCCGGTGCCAACCCGATGAGCCTGAAGAAGGGTATCGAGAAGGCCGTCGCGGCGATCATCGCCGAACTGGGTGCTCAGTCGATCGAGATCGAGACCCGCGAGCAGATCGCGGCCACCGCCTCCATCTCGGCCGCGGACAACACTGTCGGCGAGATCATCGCTGAGGCGATGGACAAGGTCGGCAAAGAAGGCGTCATCACCGTNNCGTCGAGGAGTCCAACACCTTCGGGCTGGACCTGGAACTCACCGAGGGCATGCGCTTCGACAAGGGCTTCATCTCGCCCTACTTCGTCACCGACGCTGAGCGGATGGAAGCCGTCCTCGACGAGCCGTACATCCTGATCGTCAACTCCAAGGTCTCCAACCTGCGCGACCTGCTGCCGGTGCTGGAGAAGGTCGTCCAGTCCGG
>DIVW01000040.1:559-143923 GCA_002428365.1 Propionibacteriaceae bacterium UBA6122 | reverse complement strand
CGTCAACAAGATCAAGGGCACCTTCAAGTCGGTCGCAGTCAAGGCGCCCGGCTTCGGGGATCGCCGCAAGGCCATGCTTGGCGATATCGCCATCCTGACCGGTGGCCAGGTCGTTAGCGAAGAGGTGGGCCTCAAGCTCGACGCGGTCACCCTCGACCTGCTCGGCCGGGCCCGCTCGGTCAAGGTCACCAAGGACGAGACGATCATCATCGATGGCGCCGGTGACACCGAGCAGATCGCCGGTCGGGTCGCTCAGATCCGTCGCGAGATCGAAAACTCCGACTCCGACTACGACCGCGAGAAGCTGCAGGAGCGCCTGGCCAAGCTGGCCGGCGGGGTGGCAGTGATCAAGGTTGGCGCGGCTACCGAGGTTGAGCTCAAGGAGCGCAAGCACCGCATTGAGGACGCTGTCCGCAATGCCAAGGCTGCGGTTGAAGAGGGCATCGTCCCCGGCGGTGGCGTGGCGCTGCTGCAGGCGGCGGCCGCAGTTAACCTCGAAGGCCTGAGCGGTGACGAGGCGACTGGCGCGAATATCGTCTTCACCGCTTGCTCCGCTCCGCTGAAGCAGATCGCGATCAACGCCGGCCTTGAGGGTGGCGTGGTGGCCGAGAAGGTCTCCAACCTGCCCGCAGGGGAAGGCCTGAACGCCGCTACCGGTGAGTACGTGAACATGGTTGCGGCCGGCATCATCGACCCGGCCAAGGTCACCCGCTCGGCGCTGCAGAATGCAGCCTCGATCGCGGCGCTGTTCCTCACCACCGAGGCGGTCATCGCCGACAAGCCGGAGAAGGTCGGCGCTATGCCGGCCGGCGACGGCGGCATGGGCGGCATGGATTTCTGATCCTTCGCAAGGCCAACGGGCCAGTCACCTTCGGGTGGCTGGCCCGTTCGCATTGGGGCAGGCCGATATTCGCCAGCCCCTGCGTCAGGCGTCCAGCGTGTCGGCGGACCGCAGCGTCCGTCAGGGCCAGAATTGGGTCATGAGCGGACTGCTCGAAGTTGTTGCGCTGCACCCCGCCGATGCCCAGCGGGCCGAGGCGGGTGGCGCCGACCGCGTTGAGGTCTGTGGAACCCTGGAAGAGGGCGGGATGTCGCCGACTCCGCAGCTGGTTTCCGACATTCGCCGGGTCACTTCGATCGAGATTCGGGTGATGGTGCGATTGCGGTCAGGCTTCAGCACCGACGGCGGAGAGGCGATCCGACTGCGCGGGCTGATGTCGAGCTACCTCGACGCTGGTGCCGATGGCATGGTGCTCGGCTTCCTGAACGGCCACGGCGAGGTGGACGCGCCCCTGGTGACCGAACTGATCGGGGACGCACCGTGGGCCTGGACCTTCCACCGGGCCGTGGACGCCTGCCTGGAAGCGAATCGAGCCTGGGCTGAGTTGGCCAAGCTGCCCAGGCTGGATCAGGTGCTCACCGCTGGCTCGCCTCGTGGGGTTGAACATGGCCTCAACGAACTGCTGGCCAGGGCTAAGACCGACCCGTGGGCGGCCAGCGTGATCATGGCCGGGGGTGGGCTGAAGCCCGAACACGTGCCGTGGTTGGCTCGCGCCGGGGTGCGCGCCTTCCAGATCGCTTCAGCGGCCCGCCCGGGCGGATCGTTCAAGGCCTATGCCGATGAGGGTTTGGTGCGCTCCTGGCGAAACCTTGTCGATGAGGAGACTCGGCACCGCAAAGCCACCTAGCCGGGCGGACGCACCCGATCAGCTCAGGTTTTCGCCGGGACTTCCGCGGCCGGCTCGATGTGCACAAAGGTGGTCGATCCGGGAAAGGCCTTGTCGACGGAATCCTCGATCTCGTCGGCGACATCGTGGGAGCGGCGTACGGTCCATTCGCCAGGGACGGTGACAGTGACGTAGACAAACCGCTGACGTCCGGACTCGCGGGTGCGCAGCTGGGCGATCTCCACCCGGGCGTCCTTACAGGCGGCGTGGACGGCGTTATTGACCACGTCCACCTCATCTTCGGGAAGAGCGCTGTCGAGCAGGCCGATCACCGAGCGGCGGACCAGGATGAAGCCAGTGAACAAGATATTGGCCCCAACCCCGATGGCGATGATGGGGTCCAAAATGCTCCAGTCGGCGCCGATTGCCGCACCGATGGCCACCAGGCCGATCGCCACCAGGACGCCAACCGAGGTCCAGACATCGGTCAGCAGGTGTTTGCCGTCGGCCTCGAGGGTGATGGAGCGATGCTTCTTCCCTGCGCGCACCAGCAGCAGCCCGGTGCCGAGGTTGAGCAGGCTGGCCACGGTCGACAGGATCAGGCCCAGCCCGAGTTGCTCTGGGGTGACCGGGGCGAGGAGCCGCCCAATGGCGCTGTAGATGATCACGCCGGCCGCCAGGAAGATGAGGGTGCCCTCGACTGCCGCCGACATGTATTCGGCCTTGCCGTGGCCAAAGTCGTGGTTGTGATCCGCGGGTTTTGAAGAGAGCTTGATCGCCCAGAGGGCCACGATGGCAGCCACCAGGTTGACCGTCGATTCCAAGGCGTCCGACCAGAGGCCGACCGAGTTGGTGATGACCGCAGCCGCCCCCTTGATCAACACGGTGAGGATCGCGGTGGCAATTGAGAGCCACAGGAACCTCTCCAAATAGCGGCCATCGACGGCGGGCGCAGGCGTAGTTGCTGGGTTCAAGCTCGGCACGACTGATCAGCCTACCGGCACCGTGGACTCTTCGACCTCGCCCAGTTGCAGCGGCCAGCGGTCAGGGTGGGACACGTGGTCGACCAGCTCGGCAAGGTTGGCGGGCCAGACCGGATCGGCCAGACGGTCCAGCTCGGCCAGCGGCAGCCAAGCCCAGCCGTCCAGTCGGAGCAGTTCGTCGGCGGTATGGCGCAGCTGGGTCGGCTCAAAGCGCTGCTGGAGCAGCAGGGCGAAGAATTCCTCATTTTGCCGCAGTACTCGGTCGGAGTAGCCGTGGACGGCGTCGCGCACCGCCACCGGGCCCAGCAGGTCCTCGACGGCGACGACCAGGCCCAACTCTTCCATCAACTCTCGGGCGGCGGCCTGGATTGACGACTCGCCAGCGTCGATCCCACCGCCAGGGGTTACCCACCAGCGAGTGCCGGGCAGGCCGGGGTCAGTATCGCCGAGCAGCAGCACCGCGTCCTCGCAAACCACCACCACGCGGGCAGCCCGCCGCATCCGGTGCGGACGCAGGTGCGCTGGCAGTGCGGTGATTCGGTGACCGTCAAGTGCCTCGCTCATCAGCTCAGTACCGGTCAGGCGGCTCGTGGTTGCGCAAAGCGGAGCCCACCAGGCCGGGGGTGACGAAGACCAGCACCCAGGCGGCCAACGTCGAGGTGATGGTCAGCGGATCCCACAGGCTCACGCTGGGATCGGTGAGTGCGGTTATCAGGCTGATCGCCCCGACCAGGATCAGCGCGATCAGATAGGACCGGCGGATCGCCACCTTCCGATACCTGATCTGAACGGTGCTCAGCCAGGCGACCAGGAGAGCGATCGGTGAGATCGGCAGGATGAACATAGCGATCAGCAGCGGGACCATCACCCAGTTGGTCGTCTCACGCCAAATCTGGCCGATCTCCACCTGGGACGGTGCCGGAATGACCGGCTGGCCCGGAGGGGGTGCGAACCATTGCGGCGTGCCTGGAGCCGGGAACGGCGCCGGGTTGACCTGTGCGGTGGGTTGCACCACCGACTGCACCGGCAAGTAGCCAGTGATCGGCGGGCCAGAAGCGGTAAAGGGCTCCTCGGGTCGGCGGGCGGCGGCCGGCTCGATGGCGGTGATCGGGGTGGTCATTGACTCGAAGGGCAGGTTGGGGTTGCGCCCAGGAGCAGCCGACGGCACCAGTTCGCGCAGGTCGGGAGCTGGCCCTTCAGGGGGCACGAAGCTCGGCTCAACGCCGGGCACCCCCTCAGGTACCGCGGGAACCGGTGCTGGGCCTGCCAGCGCTTCGGCTACCGGCGCGACGAACGCTGCCGGGCGCGCTGCGGGCGCATACTCGGGTCCATCGGTCCAGCTGGCCATGACTGAATCGTACGCGGAAGCACCCAAGATGCCCCCACGTCCGGGAGCGGATAGGCTTTGGTGAGCCGATGTCGAATCGGTCAATACTGCTCGGGAATGAGAAACATGCCTATCGGCAAGGTGCGTTACTACGACGCGGAGAAGGGTTTTGGCTTCCTCTCCAAGGATGACGGTGGCGAAGACGTCTACCTGCGCGCGTCCGCGCTGCCCGAAGGTGTCACCACCCTAAGGCGCGGACAGAAGGTCGAGTTCGGTGTGGTCGACGGCAAAAAGGGTGAACAGGCCCTTTCGGTGCGGCTGCTCGAAGCGCCCCCGTCGCTGTCGAAGGCGTCGCGAAAGTCGGCTGAGCAGATGGCGATCATCATCGAGGACCTGATCAAAATGCTGGACGGTCTGGGCAATGGGTACCGGCGTGGCCGTTATGCCGATCCCAAGGTGGCCGGCAAGACCGCCTCGGTGCTCCGCGCCGTCGCAGACGAATTGGAGTTGTGACCTTGACCACCAGTGCACTCGAACTCGACCAGGCCTGTGCCGACGCCGTTGAACAGGCGCGGACGGCTGCGATCACGAGGGCGGGCGTGCTGGAGGTTGGCGAGCATCTCGGCGTCCAGGCCGAGGATGCACGGGTGGCCACCCATCTGTTTGCTTGTGACCATCCCGGTTACCCCGGGTGGCGCTGGTCGGTGACCGTTGTGCGCGCCTCCCGCGCCCGGGTGGTTACCGTCTCTGAAGTGACGTTGCTGCCCGGCGAGGGTGCCCTGTTGGCGCCGCGCTGGGTGCCCTGGGCCGATCGGATCGGGCCCAAGGACATCACCCCGGGCGTGATCGCGCCGGCAGCGGTCGACGACGTCCGGCTGGAGCCGGGCTACACCGGCGGGGAATATGCCGCCGACACCGATCCGGCTGAAGCCAGCCAGATCCGCGCGCTGGTCGCCGAGTTGGGGCTGGGCCGTGAGCGGGTGTTGTCGCAGGTCGGACGCGATGAAGCCGCCGAGCGTTGGCTGGCTGGCGTCGGTGGCCCGGAGACCGCGATGGCCAACCAGGCGCCTGGAGACTGCGGAAGCTGTGGCTTCCTGGTTGGGCTCCGTGGCGACCTCGGCCGGATGTTCGGGGTTTGTGCCAACGAGCTCTCGCCCAGCGATGGTGCGGTGGTGAGCATGGAGCACGGCTGTGGCGGGCACTCCGATGTGAGCGATCCGAGCCGTGGTGTGGATCTATCGATCCCGGTGTGGGACACCATCAGCGTTGACGTCGGCCTCTTCGACTGAATACCGCGGTAGTGGCCGCCGCCGACGGCGGCTACGCACCAAACCCACGCTGAGTCCCAGCATTCCGATGATGGTGCCGGTGATGGCCACGTAGAGGTACCACAGCCGCCCCGTCGCGGCGAGATTGTCGGCGAACACCCAGCACAACACCGCGCCGATGGCGAAGGCGATGGTGCCCGAGCTGACCACTGCGACCCCGTCGGGATCCAGCGCTCGAACCGGTGCTTGTACCAGCATCGGCTTGTGGTCACCCGTATTCTGCGTCACGGACAGAACCATAGAGCCAATCCAGTCGTCCTAACATGCCCACATGGCGAACGCTGGCTCTTCGACGGTTGCTCCGTCCTCATCTCCCAACAAGGGCTTGGACTCCTGGTTCGAGCTCACCAAACGTGGTTCCACGTTCAGTCGCGAGTTCCGCGGCGGCCTGGTTACCTTCTTCACGATGGCCTACATCATCGTGCTCAACCCGATCATCATCGGCACGGCGCCTGATGTGAACGGCAACCTGATCACCGGCGAGCCGATCGCCAACGGGCTGTCGGCGATCAACCACTCGATGGCTGCTGTGGCGGCGGCCACCGCCCTGGTCGCAGGCCTGATGACGATCGTGATGGGCGTCTACGGACGTTTTCCGATCGCCCTGGCCACTGGTCTTGGCCTAAACGCCCTCGTGGCCTACACCATCGTCAAGCAGGTCACCTGGCCCCAAGCGATGGGTTTGATCGTCTGGGAAGGCGTGCTGATCCTGATTCTGGTGTTGGCCGGCTTCCGGAAAGCAGTGTTCGACGCCGTGCCGAGATCCATGCGGGCCGCGATCTCAGTCGGCATCGGGTTGTTCATCTCGTTCATCGGGCTGGTCGACGCCGGTGTGGTTCGCTCCGGCTCAGGCACTCCGGTGCAGTTGGGGGTCTTTGGACAGTTGATCGGCTGGCCGATCGCCACCTTCCTGATTGGCCTGCTGATCCTGGTGGTGCTCTACATCCGCAAGGTCAAGGGCGCGATGCTGATCGCGATCATCGCGGCCACCGGTCTGGCGATCATCGTTGAAACCGTGCTCAAGATCGGCTCGGCCAAGGACGCCACCGGCGCCATCGTCAACCCGACCGGCTGGATGCTGAACGTCCCGGTTCTGGGGGCGTTCGGCTTGCCCGACCTCAGTCTGCTGGGCAAGGTCGATCTGTTTGGGGCCTTCACCGGTGCCGCCGGTCCGGCGGCGGTGTTGGGTTTGCTCCTGCTGGTCTTCTCCCTGTTGCTGAGTGACTTCTTCGACACCATGGGCACCATCGTCGCCGTTGGCGCCGAGGGAGACCTGTTGGCCGAGGACGGCAACCCACCGCGCACCCAGGAGATCCTGATCGTTGACTCGGTGGCAGCTATCGCCGGTGGCGTTGGCTCGGTCTCCTCCAACACCTCCTACATCGAGTCGGCGGCCGGTGTTGGTGACGGTGCTCGCACCGGTATCGCTTCAGTGGTCACCGGGGTGGCCTTCCTGCTCAGCCTGTTCCTGGCCCCGCTGGTGAACATGGTGCCTTCGGAAGCGGCGGCTCCGGCCCTGTTCTTTGTCGGCTTCCTGATGATGGCGCAAGTGATCCACGTCAACTGGGAGGACCCCGAGGAGGGCATTCCGGCCTTCCTCACCATCGTGTTGATGCCGTTCACCTACTCGATCACGGTCGGCATCGGGGCGGGCTTCATCGCCTACGCGCTGATCAAGATCATTCGGGGCAAGGCCAAGGAAGTGCACACCTTGCTTTACGTGGTGGCGGCGGCTTTCGCGGTCTACTTCGCCCAGGGAGTGATCACCGGCCTGTTCAAGTAGCCGATCTGGTGATGGTGGCGTCCCAGCGACGGCTGGGGCGCCACCGGCTAGATGCGGAAGATGGCGATCAGATCCGGCTGCGCGCGGCCCTCGGTGCGCGCCTGATCAGTCCATTGGTTGAAGCCGCCTAGGAAGTCAATAATGCCGCTGGCCAGCTGCTGGTTCTCCTGGCTCAGCTCGGCCAAGGCCAGCGGCCAACTCGCCAGCATGCCCAGCGCGTGCCCGCCGGGCACCCAGCCTGCGGCCAGGCCGGGACAGCGGGTCAGCGAGATCCCCAAGCTGGCTTTGAACAGATCTGAGATGGTGTAGCGCGACGGCACCTCGGCGCGGGCCAGGTCGAAGTCGAGCTCCGATAGGCCAGCTTCGGTGAGCGGCCATTCGCCAGCGCCAGCCGCCAGGTCACTCAGCCAGAACTCCAGCAGGTTCCAGGCTTGGGCGAGTCGGTACGGCGGGACGAACCGTCCGGTGAGCAGGTCCTCGACATCCTCGCTGGTGGGCACCCCGGGCCGCGGGGCCGCCGGATCGCCACCGCCGCGAAGGAACGGGCCGAGTTTGCCGAGCAGTCCCGGTGGGGGCTTGCCTGCGGCACCGAAGCGCTGTTGGGCGGCTTGGCGAAGCCGGTCAGCGGTGTCTGGGTCGGCGCTGAAGATGCCTCGCACCTCGTCAATGCCAATGGCCCAGAGCCTGAGGGTGCTCATGGGCTAAACCTAATGGCCGCATCTCCATTTTGGGGACATCCGAAGCACATCGGATTGTGACCGGATCCAGAACCAGTGTTCGCCCAGCAGTGCCGGGCGCGAGCACTAGGGCGGGGTCGGTAGGCTCGACCCCATGATGATGGTGTTGCGTCGGCTGCTCGCTGCGGCTGCTGTTGGAGCTGCGTTGGTACTCGGGCTGTCCGCTGTGGTGGCCCAGGCGGCCCCGACCCCTAGCCCAACCCCGGCGGCATCGGCCTCGCCGAGCGCCTCCGCAGAGCCGGACAACAACGACACCGATCTCGATATCACCCCGGACGTCGCGCTGGACAACTCCCGGATCCTCTGGGTGCTCAGTGGGGCTGGCGTGGCGGCAATCGCCGCGGCCGCCATCGTGATCGCCCGCCACTGAGCCCCGGCGCCTACTCAGGCGTATTCGTTGAGGCTGATTGGTGCCAGGCGGTAGCGGTCGCCGAAATCCGCCAACACTGCCGCATTGGGGTCGGGGACTCCAGGCACCTTCAGCCGAGGCAACGCCTTGAGGCTCGCCAGCCGCCGATCTGCCAGGACGGTCTCGACCCCGGCCTGATCGCCCCCCACCGCCAAGGCGCGCAAGCCAACGGCAGGCAACAACAGCTCGATCGCATCGTCAATGGCCGACGCGTAGGCGTGGTCGGCCTGGTTGGCGCGGCGGCGAGCATAGCGTTGCTGTGACCAGCCGCCGGCCTTGGTTTTGCCCTGCACGTAGTGACCGTGATGACGTCCGGTGACCAAGCGTGGGCCCTCGAATACCCCTACTGCGTGTCGGCGCCGCCGGACGATCAGCGCGCCCACCAGCCGGCTTTCGGTGTAGGTGGCCACCAGCTCACTCAGCGGGTCATCGCTTGGGGGCAGCGGCCCCCAAACCAGGCCGATGACCGCCGTAGCCTGGTCGGGGGAGCGTAGTGCGACCGCGCCTTCGGTCACCGCCACGATCGGGGTGCCGTGGCGCTGCGCGAAGCCGTCCAGCCAGCCGGCGAGGCGTTCGGGCGGCACGTGCACTTGGCGTGGGCCATTGAGGGTCATGGCTATAGTCTGGCCCCAGGACTGACAGGAGGCGGATGGGCGATCTGATCGATACCACCGAGATGTACCTCCGCACGATCTATGAGCTCCGTGAGGAGGGCGTGCCGCCGTTGCGCGCTCGCATCGCCGAGAGACTGAAGCAGAGCGGCCCCACGGTTTCCGAGACGGTGGCCCGGATGGAGCGGGATGGGCTGGTGTCCATCCACGCCGACCGGCACCTGGTGCTCAGTGATGCTGGCTTGGCAAAGGCGGCTCAGGTGATGCGTCGGCATCGGTTGGCCGAGCGGCTACTCACCGACGTGATCGGTCTGGAATGGCACCTGGTGCATGACGAGGCGTGCCGCTGGGAGCATGTCATCTCCACCGATGTTGAGCGACGTCTGGTCGAAGTGCTGCACAACCCCACCAGTTCGCCATATGGGAATCCGATTCCTGGGTTGGCTGACTTGGGTGCGGCCGAGGCTGGGGAGGAGTTCCTGGACGGCACTGAGGTATTGTCAGCCCGGTTGGGCCTCGGCGGCGTCCATGAAGTGGTGGTGACCAGGATCAGCGAAGCCATTCAGGCTGATGCAGAAGTGCTGAAGGCCCTGGCCGGAGCCGGGATGACGCCGGGGGTAGCGGTGCGGGCCCAGCTCCGCGCCGATCGATTGGAGGTTGGTGATGGCCAGTGGCCAGTCTCCTTGCCAGCGAATGTGGCCGACCATATCTTCGTTGCAACCCGCGGCTGAGGGAATACCCTGCCGGGTGTCCGATGTTGGTGAGGCAGTAACTCAAAGACGTTAGGAACCCCAATGGCAACCATCAATGTCACCGCGGAAAACTTCGGCGACACCATCAAGGACAACGGCATCGTGTTCGTCGACTTCTGGGCGGCCTGGTGTGGCCCGTGCCGGATGTTCGCGCCCGTTTTCGATCAGGTCTCCGAGGTGCACCAGGATGCCGTCTTTGCCAAGGTGGACACCGATGCGGAGCAGGGTTTGGCTGGCGGCTTGGAGATCAGCTCCATCCCGACCCTGATGGCGTTCCGCGATGGCTACCTGGTGTTCCGCCAGCCCGGTGCCCTGAACAAGAGCGCCTTCGAGGCTTTGGTCCAGCAGGTCAAGGACCTCGACATGGAGAAGCTGATCGCTGAGTCGGCGGAGTCCGCAAAGTCCTGAACGGCGTGTCCCCCGTTGGGGTGACACAAATGGGCCATCGCGCGTATACTCAATAACAGGTCCCTGCCCCATCCCCCCGGGCAGGGACCTTTTACTTTCCCCGGTGACTTTCGGCCCCGGATGACCCCGCGAAATCCACCTGACAAGGCGTGATGCGCCCCACCCGCTGGATCGGTGAGGGTGGATTGACCAGAGGCGGTTTTCCCGTCCAAACGCCGGTTTAGGTGGTCTTTTGGGCAGCTCGAACCGGCGCGGTGGGCCAGCGGCGAGGTGCCGAGGGTTGGGCAAACTCGATGCTGATGGGTAAAGCTGCTACCGCGAGCTGGCACTTGGTGTTCGCCGTGGGGGCCCGCGGACGGACGCTGGGGCAACCAGGTCTCGGCAGAACTGCTCGACCGTGCGTAAAATCGATTTACCTGGCGGACCTTTGGCTAGTCTGATCCTGACACCAGGAGGAACAAAAGTGGTTGCCTTTCCCGAGCCCGTCGACGTGGCCGCGCTGCGCACCGGTGACATGCCGGGCGACAAGGTGGAGATAAACGAGACCCATCTGGCCAAAGCGCGAGCGGTCTTTCCGCGGCTTTGGGAGCTGTTGACCCCGATCCTTCAGGCGAGCCCGCAGCGGCGTGCGGTGGTCGCGGTGCACGGGGGTTCGGGGGTGGGTAAGTCCGAGATCGGCTCGCTGCTCGCCTATGGGCTCACTGCTGCTGGCGTTGGGGCCTACGTCATGTCGGGAGACAACTACCCGCGACGGATCCCGGCGGCCAACGACGCCGAGCGGTTGCGGGTGTTCCGGGCTGGCGGACTGCGGGGGCTAGCGACCAGCGGCGAGTGTGACGCGACGGTGCGGGCGGTGCTGTCGGACCTACAACGCGACGGCGCCGACGCCGACCCGTCTCGCGTCGCCGCCCACTCCTGGATGGCCACCTACCTACGCGCGGGCAGTCTCGCCCTGGATGCCTACCTGGGGAGTACGGCTGAGGTTGATTTCGATGAGATCAATGCGATCCTGGCGGCCTTCCATGAGGGTGCCGATTCGCTGGTGTTGAAACGAATGGGGCGAAGCGCGGATCAAATCTGGTACGAGCGCCTCGACTTCAGTGGCGTCCAAGTGATCGTCCTGGAATGGACGCACGGCAACTCAACCCTTCTGAGCGGCGTGGACCTGCCGATTCTGTTGAACAGCACTCCGGAGGAGACGCTGGCTCATCGGCGCTCGCGGGCTCGGGATGGCGGGGTTGATTCGCCGTTCACCACGTTGGTACTGAAGCTGGAGCAGGCCAAGCTTCAGGCGGGCGCCTCTCGGGCAAAGATCATCGTGGCCAAGTCGGCCGACCTGCTGGACTATCCCGAATACCTGCACCAGATGGGTGCCGATTTGCCCGGAGCAGGGCCGATGCTCAACCTTTATCCCGACAGTCTTGGTGGCACGTTGGCTGAGGTAGCCGACTTCGTCTCCGGCCCGGCGGCCGGGGCCTTCGAATCTGCCTACCTGTTGCCGAGCGTGTTCAATACCGATCTTGACCGAGGCTTCTCGGTGATCGACTACGGCCTCAACCGGTGGTTCGCCACCCCAGCTGACCTGGACCGGCTGGCCGAAGCCGGGGTTGACTTGAAATTGGACTTCATCCTCAATCACGCCTCGGTGCTCTCGCCGCAGTTCCAGGATCTCCTGGCCAAGGGGGCCGATTCGGAGTACCGCGACTTCTTCGTCGACTGGAACAAGTTCTGGGCCGGTCATGGAGAACTCACCGAGGCTGGTTACGTCCAGCCTGATCCGGCCCTCATCGCCGACATGTTCTTTCGCAAGCCGGGACTGCCGATCCTGATGGTCCGCTTCCCCGATGGCACCGAACACCCCTACTGGAACACCTTCTACCAACAGGTTCGCTACCCGATCTTCGAAGCTGAAGACCTACTTTCGCCCACCGGTCTGCAGTACCAGGGCGCCGCGGTGTTGGCAGACCGACTGAACCAGGTCATAGCCGAGGGCGGACGTCCGGGAGACGCGGACTTCACCGGGCTGGAAAGCGCGCGCCAGGCCGCCATCGACCTGGCGGAATCGCGGCGGCGCTATCTGGGGCAGATGGACCTCAACATCAACTCTGAGCTTGTCTGGGACTTCTACGCCGAGACCCTCGACAAGCTGGCCGGTTACGGGGCGCGGATCGTCCGACTCGACGCCTTCGCTTACGCCCCCAAGCAGCCGGGCGCCCGCAACTTCCTGAATGACCCTGGCACCTGGGACCTACTGGCCAAGGTGAAACAGCTGGCCGATGCCCGCGGACTGATCCTGCTTCCCGAGATCCACGCCAGCTTCGCCGAAGGCACCTACGCCCAGCTCAGTGAGTTGGGGTTCATGACCTACGACTTCTTCGCACCCGGGTTGATCATCGACGCCTTCGAGTCTCGGGACGCGTCCACGCTGAAGCGCTGGATCGCTGAGGTGGTGACCGCCAAGATTCGTACGGTGAACATGCTCGGCTGCCATGACGGCATTCCGCTGCTCGACTTGAAAGGCCTGCTGAGCGAGGAGCGGATCAAAGCCCTGATCGAGGTCGTGGTGGCCCGCGGCGGCTATGTGAAAGACCTGCACGGGGCAAAGAACGTGTACTACCAAGTGAACGCAACCTACTTCAGCGCTTTGGGGGAGTCTGAGGCCCGGCTATTGCTGGCCCGCGCGATCCAGCTGTTTCTGCCTGGCAAGCCGCAGGTGTGGTACTTGGATCTGTTCGCCGGGCCAAACGATCATGATGCGGTGGCTCGCGCCGGCGAAGGCGGACACAAGGAGATCAACCGCTCCAACCTGAGTGCCGAGGCGGTGGCTGACTGGTTGACGCGGCCAGTGGTGGCCTCGCAGTTGGAGCTGTTGCGGTTCCGTAAGGACTTCCCGGCCTTCGGCTTCGATGCCGAATGCGAGGTTGCCGATACCGCTGCGGACCGGTTGACAATCACCTGGCGAAGGGCAAGTGCGGCAGCCACTCTGGACGTCGACCTGGGCGCGGAGACATTCACTATTCGTGCAGTGGACGCAATCGGCCGCGAGTTCAACTTCGGCTAAGTGGCCTGTCCCGATGGTCTAGGAGGGGCAGGTGGTGGCGAAGAAGCGGAACGCGACACCGGTAGCCGCCAGGGCAACTGCGAGGAAGCCGAAGGTGAGGTCTATCGACAACTCGCTAAGCAGCATCGTGGAGGCGACCAGGGTTGCGGGCGGAATCATGCCGCAAGCGATAATCAATGCATGCTCGCGCTGGGGCAGGAAGCTGGCGGCCACTACTGCTTGGGCCGCAGCAACCAGCGCCACCAACGCGATTGCCAACACCCCGGTTGGTGAGCCGCCGACTAGGTAATTGACGGCGAACAGGCCAGGTAGTACGGCAAGGCTGGCGATCGTGTGGCGCGGCTGCCATAGCGAAAGCCAACCGCCGGCCGGAGCTACCGAAACCGGGACTATGGGCTCAAGGATCTCGAAATCGTCGAAGGGTTCGCCAGTCATAGTGTGGCGCCTTCGGATTGAGCTCCCACTTGGTGGGCCCAGAACACCGGGCGAATCGCGTGCTCTGAGCGGCCAACTGCGGGGCTGCGCATGATGGTTCCTCTCAGTACCCCCACAGGTATGTTAGTGCGAACATCCCCAAGTGGTCTCGTATTTGGTCGGAATTCCTCAACTGCGCGTCGAGGCAGGTTGGCTGGGCCTATCCCCGCCTGAACTCCTACTCAGGCCCGGTTTGGGTGGCAGGGTGCGGCCAGTGGGTCTCCCGTCGGGCAACAAGAGCTAACCTAGCTTTGGAGCCGGGCGCTTCCGTGAGAGACTGCACCCGCGCTCGATCTGGAGTTGGGAGAGCTTCGCGATTCGTTGCGGGGCCCAGCGCCTGACGGGCTGGTTTGAGCGTTTTCGGGAGGAGAAGCAATGCCGAATCTCGGCGGCTGGGAAATAGCCATCATCGCGGTCGTGGTCCTGGTGCTGTTCGGTGGCACCAAGTTGGCTGGCATCGGCAAGAACGCCGGCAAGGCGATCCGTGAGTTCAAGGAAGAGACTGAGGTAGGCAAAGCGGCCGTCGAGCCGCCTGCCAAGCCAGCCAAGCCCGAGGAGTCGGCTTCCCCGTCGACTGCCGAGGAGCCGACTTCCAAGGAATGATCCCGCCTTTAGGGTGGCGAGTTGGATCCGTGGTGATCTGTCCGGATTCGTACTGACCGGCTGACGGCACCGCCGAGTCGGGTGCTAGCCTCAGTCGCAGTTCCTGAGCAAGGCATCGTCGCCGTGTGAAGGTGCCTTCGCCGGTTTGGTCTAGTCGACCCCCATCCAGCCCCCCGGCGAGATTGGAGTGAGCACTCATGAGTGTGCAATTCCCCGAGGGCTTCAGGTTTGGTGCGGCCACCGCCGCCTACCAGATCGAGGGGGCAGCCGCTGAAGACGGCAAGGTCGACTCGATCTGGGATGTGTTCTGCCGCCAGCCCGGACGGATCACCAACGGTGAAGACGGGACCGTTGCTTGCGATCACTACCACCGCTACGCCGCCGACGTGGCGATGATGGCCGAACTCGGCATCAACACCTACCGCTTCTCGGTCTCCTGGCCGCGGGTGATGAACGATGCCGGCGTGAACTCCAAAGGCCTGGACTTCTACTCCCGCTTGGTCGACGAACTCCTAGCCAAGGGCATCACGCCCTGGCTGACCCTCTACCACTGGGACCTGCCCGCGGCGCTGCCGGGCGGCTGGACCAATCGGGACACCGCAGCCCGTTTTGCTGACTACGCAGCGACCGTCCATCGCCGTCTTGGGGATCGGGTGCGCACCTGGACCACCCTCAATGAACCATGGTGCTCGGCCTTCCTCGGTCATGCTTCTGGCCAGCATGCTCCCGGTCTTACTGATCCGGTGGCCTCGATCCGCGCGGCCCACCACCTGATGCTCGGCCACGGGCTGGCTATCCAGGCGCTGGCCGCAGCCGATTCCGAAGCCAGGCTTGGCATCACCCTCAACTTCACCCCGGCGATGCCAGCCACCAACGCACCGGCCGACATTGACGTGGCCCGTCGGATCGACGGCACCGCGAACCGCTTCTTTGCCGACGCCATCTTCAAGGGCCGCTACCCCGCCGACGTATTGGACGATCTGGCTGCGATCTGGCCGGCCGACTTGGTGCGCGAGGGCGATCTGCGGGCGATCAGCACCCCGATCGACGTGCTGGGGGTCAACTACTACACCACCAACGTATTCGCCGCGGGTGAGGGAAGCCCGGCTGGTCGACCCAGCCCGCACATCACCGCCCCGGCAGCCAAGCAGGTACTGCGGGATCGCCCGTTGACTGACATGGGTTGGGAGATCGAGCCCAGCGGGCTTAAGCGGCTGCTGGTGCGACTGCATGAGGACTACACCGGCGCTTCGGGCACCGCGTTGGTGATAACCGAAAACGGCGCGGCGTTCCCCGACGAGCCGGATGCCGACGGCTTCGTGGACGACACCACTGACCGCCTGGACTTCATTCGCCGCCACCTCTTGGCTGCGCACCAGGCGCTGCAGCTCGGCGTGAACCTGCAGGGCTACCTGGTCTGGTCGCTCATCGACAACTTCGAGTGGTCCTGGGGCTACGGCAAACGTTTCGGGATCGTTCGGGTAGACAAAGCTCTCAACCGCGTTCCCAAGGCCAGCGCCCGGTGGTATGCCGAAGTCGCGCGCACCGGCGAGGTCTCCACCACGCCGATCGAGCCACCGGTCAAGGCTGAGCCGGAGTCGGTTGTCGTGCCCCTCTTGCCGCGCCCGGAGTCGCCGCCATCGCCGAGCGCGGAGTTGCCGCGGCTGCCACGCTCGCCGTGGTCGCCGGATGCGCCCCCGCCGGGCGCGGAGCCGCCCAAACTGCCAGCTTCACCCTGGTCGGCCGATCTGCCGCCAGCGTTGGAGGTGCCGCAGTTGCCGGCTTCGCCTTGGTCGGCCGACCCACCGCCCTCGGTTGAGGCACCCAGGTGGCCAGTGTCGCCACAGTTGCCAGCTTCACCTTGGTCGGCCGATTTGCCACCCAGCGCCGAAGTTCCCCTGAGTGAGGAAATGCCGCGCTCACCAGCCACCCCGCAGTTGCCAGCTTCGCCCTGGTCGGCTGATACTCCCTGATCGCAAGCAGCGATCAGCCCCTAGAGCAGCGGGAAGACCATCCTGGTCGTCGGTGCGGACGCGTCCCGATCTGGCATCGTGTCGTAGAACTCGTACATGTAGTCGGCCAGGTTCACGTCCTGGTCAACCATCCACGGCACCAGCTTCTCGTAGCTGGCCTCCAGTTGTTCGTAGGGCCCGATGTGGGTGCCGACCACGGCCTCGAAGGATGGCACCTGGGCGACCAGCAGGTCTGCGGATTCGATCCAGGAATCGACGCCAAAGCCGATCTCCACATCAACTGTGTCGCTCGGTTCGCCGAAGTAGCAGGCGTAGGCCGGTCCGATGATGTCGGTGCCAGCCGCGTTTATCGCTGCGGCCGCGCGTTCAAAGGTGGGGCCAAAGACCTGTTGCAGTTGGGCCATCGGCACTTGCACCCGGATGCCAGCCCGAATCCAGGCCGGAATGACTTCGATGTGCGGGTTCAATTCGATCATCGGAACTCCTCATCGCCAATACTGCCTCCACGTTAACTGGCTGGCCTTGACCAAGAAAGCCGCCGAGCGGGTCAGGCTTGAGAAAGCTGCTGCGTCGGGAGAACCGGAGGCGGGGGATCGGCGGCGACCTGCGGCCCTCACCAGCCGTGGCGGTGCTGGGGCCCATCGAGGCGCGGACCACAACATCTAGCTAGTTACATCGATGTAAGTTAGCCGATATAGTGGTCGGCGTAAGGGTTCGGCCTACCGTCCAGGTGGGTCGGGGAAAGAGGGAATCCGGTGTGAATCCGGAGCTGCCCCGCAGCGGTTAATGGGAACGACCGCCGTCATCAAGCACTGGGAGCGATCCTGGGAAGCGACGGCCAGTAGGCCCGACGCGGACGATATCCGCGTCCAGCCCATGAGTCCGAAGACCTGCCTTTGCCACTCCGCGCCGCGGAGTGCCGGCAGCACGGCCTCGTGGGAGGGCTGGCCTGGGCAGCAGCTTCGGCTTTGCAGGTCCTTCGGCTGACCCTTCGACGAGCTCAGGGAACTTGCTTGGGGTTTCTCAACGAGGGAACTTGCTTGGGGTTTCTCAACGGGGGAACTTGCTTGGGGTTTCTCAACGAGGGAACTTGCATGGGGTTCTTGATCTGGGCACTTCTTGGGTTCTGATCAGGGAGCTTTGCGGAGATTCGCAACTCTTGCCGTGGTGTCGGGTGCGAGAGGCATCTGCAGAAGGAAGCGCCATGAGCGAAATCACCACCCCGTCCCACATCATCAAGCGCGATCAGAGCCAGTCGAACTTCGACTTGGCCAAGATCGAATCGGCCATCTCGCGTGCTGGCGTCGCCACCGGCGAGTTGGACGGTGCCGAGGCCCAACTACTAGCCCGCCAGGTTGGCCTGCGACTTGGTCGGCGCGGCACCACTCCCCATGTTGAGGAGATCCAGGATGCCGTTGAGCACCTGCTGATCGAAGTGGGCCACACCGCTACCGCGCGGGCGTACATCGTTTACCGTGAGCAGCATCACAAGCTGCGCGAAACCCGCCATGCAATCGTCGACGTGGCCAACTCGATCAACGAGTACCTTGATCGCTCCGACTGGCGGATCAACGCCAACGCCAACCAGGGCTACTCCTTGGGCGGGTTGATCCTGAACACCTCAGGCAAGGTCACCGCCAACTATTGGCTCTCCCATGTCTACGCGCCCGAAATTGGGGCTGCCCACCGCGAGGGCGATTTCCACATTCACGACCTCGACATGCTCAGCGGCTACTGCGCTGGCTGGTCGTTGAAGACGTTGCTGCGTGAGGGCCTTAACGGGGTGCCGGGCAAGGTGGATTCCACCCCGCCTAAGCACCTGAGCTCAGCGGTTGGCCAGATGGTCAACTTCCTGGGCTGTCTCCAGAACGAGTGGGCCGGTGCGCAGGCCTTCAGCTCCTTCGACACCTACCTGGCGCCGTTCGTCCGGCTGGATTCGCTGAGCTACGAAGAGATCAAGCAGAGCATCCAGGAACTGATCTACAACCTCAACGTTCCGTCTCGCTGGGGTACCCAGACGCCCTTCACCAACCTCACCTTCGATTGGGTGTGCCCGGAGGATCTGCGGGAGGAAACCCCGGTGATCGGCGGCCGCGAAGTCGATTTCACCTATGGGGAGTTGCAGGCTGAGATGGACCTGATCAACCGCGCCTATATCGAAGTGATGACCGACGGGGATGCTTCGGGGCGGGTGTTCACCTTCCCAATCCCGACCTACAACATGACCCCGGACTTCGACTGGGATTCACCGAACGCCGAAGCCCTGTTCGAGATGACCGCGAAGTACGGCCTGCCCTACTTCCAGAACTTCATCAACTCCGAGCTCAGCCCCAACATGGTGCGCTCGATGTGCTGTCGGCTCCAGTTGGACCTGCGCGAACTGCTCAAGCGTGGCAACGGCCTTTTCGGCTCGGCGGAGCAGACCGGGTCGCTGGGTGTAGTCACGGTCAACATGGCCCGACTTGGCCACGTCCACGCCGGTGACGAGGTGGGGCTGTTGCTCGCCCTGGACCGGCTGCTGCGCCTGGCCAAGGACTCCTTGGAGCTGAAGCGCAAGGTGATCCAGCGCTACATCGATGAGGGTCTTTTCCCTTACACGAAACGCTACTTGGGCACCTTGCGGAACCACTTCTCCACCATCGGGGTGAATGGGATCAACGAGATGATTCGTAATTTCACCGCCGATGCCTATGACATCACTGACCCGCGCGGGCATGGATTGGCAGTGCGCGTGCTGGATCACGTCCGCAGCCGAATGGTGGAGTTCCAGGAGGCCACCGGCCACCTGTACAACTTGGAGGCCACCCCGGCCGAAGGCACCACTTACCGGTTCGCCAAGGAGGATCGGAAGCGCTTCGCCGGCATCCTCCAAGCCGGAACTCAGGACAACCCGTACTACACCAATTCCTCCCAGCTTCCAGTGGGCTTCACTGATGATCCGTTCGAGGCGCTCACTCGCCAGGAGGAGTTGCAGCGCAAGTACACCGGCGGCACCGTGCTGCACCTGTATATGAGCGAGCGGATCTCGGATGCCGAAACCTGCAAGCAGCTGGTGAAGCGGTCGCTGACCGCCTTCGGTTTGCCCTACATCACGATCACTCCGACCTTTTCGATCTGCCCGGCCCATGGCTACCTAAGCGGTGAGCACCGCTCTTGCCCTACCTGCGCTGAGGCCGGGGTGGAGCAGTCCTGTGAGGTGTGGACCAGAGTGATGGGCTACCACCGTCCGGTGTCGTCGTTCAATATCGGCAAAAAGGGCGAGTTCGCCGAGCGAGTGTCCTTCGAAGAGTCGCGAATTCTGGTGTGAGCGATGCTCAGCTCGCGGTCCCTGAACCCGGCGAAGGATGCGTGGTGAACCTGACTATCGCCGGTCTGGCCAGACTGTCGGTCTGTGATTGGCCGGGCCGGTTGGTGGCCACCGTGTTTCTACAGGGCTGCCCGTGGCAGTGCCGGTATTGCCACAACCCAGCTCTGATCGCGTTCGAGACCGCGGCCGAGGTTGAGTGGGGCGAGGTCTGGGCCCATCTGCTCGCGCGCCGTGGCCTGCTCGATGCGGTGGTGTTCTCCGGCGGAGAACCCACCGCGCAGGCTGGCCTCGGGGCGGCGGCGGCCACGGTTCGTGAGTTGGGCTACCAGGTGGGCCTACACACCGGGGGTGCCTACCCTAAGCGACTGGCCTCCCTGCTCCCGGAGTTGGACTGGGTGGGTCTGGACATCAAAGGACTCCCGGAGGAGTACCCAGCGATCACTGGGGTGGGCACGTCCGGGAAGCGGGCCTGGGCAGCGCTGGAATCGGTATTGGCCGCCGGAGTGGCTTTCGAAGTGCGCACCACGGTGGATCCTCGATTTCACACTGCCGCAGGTCTGGTCGACCTGATCGCCACTTTGCAGGCTGAGGGGGTTAGCCAGCTGGTACTGCAGGAAGTGCGGCTACCTGGCGCAGCCTCGACTGGACTTTCGGCGGCGCGGTTGCTGGATGAACTCGGCACCCTGCCCGCCGGGGTATCTCGGCGGGCAGGGTAGCGGGGCCGGGGGCCCCGCGGTTACTGAGGGGCTTTAGGCGAGGACGCCGATTTTGTACTTCTTCAAGGCTTTGGCCGCTTTACCGGTGCTGCCGTGCTGATTGCGGTAGGCGGCAGTGGCGTCCTTGCCGCACATTGCGACAATGCGCTTGGAGCCCCCGGGGTGCTTCTTGATGTACTTGGTGAGCTTGTAGACGTTCTTGCCGACGACCGTCCAGCAGTTGGTCTTCTTGTTGTGCTTCTTCACCGTGGCCATCTTGTAGTGCTTGACCGCAGTGGGATGGATCGTCGTCGTCGCGACGGTGGTGGGTGCGGCGGCGACACTCACCGTGGCCGAGGAAAGGCCTACGGTGAGCGACACCGCCAGCGTGATCGGGATGAGCAAAACTCTGGCCAGTGCCGATTTGAAGGTGGACATTGAGTGCCTCTCGACTTCGATGATTCAAGTGATGTCGAGCAGGAGGGTCTCCGTGTGCTGGGGGTAAGCGAGCCCGACCCTTCTATGGTCGAAGACGCAGCCTCACCTTGGCTTCAAGGCCGCCTCAAGTGTTCCTCAAATTGGCAGCCGAGCGCGCGCTGTTGCCTGATTCTTGCCCTGGCTAGCCAAGTCCTTGGAGTTCGGCTGCGGCAGAGCGACAAGTTAAGTTAACTTAACTGTATGGATGACGTGGCGTCTCCGGCTTCGGAGCAGGCGAGTCAGCGTGCGGGGGGCGCCGCGCCGCGCCGCTTTTCCTGGCTGTGGGGGCCAGCCTTCGTTGCCGCGATCGCCTATGTGGATCCGGGCAATGTGGCCGCCAATCTCACTGCGGGGGCTCTCTACGGCTATCTGCTGATCTGGGTGCTGGTGTTGGCCAATGCTGCAGCGATGCTGGTGCAGTACCTCTCGGCAAAGGCCGGCCTGGTTACCGGCCGCAGTCTGCCGGAGTTGGTAGGGCGGCGAATGTCCACCGGGCCAAGGCTCGCCTACTGGGCTCAGGCGGAACTCGTGGTACTGGCCACCGACCTGGCCGAGGTGTTGGGTGGCGCGATTGCCCTGCAAATCCTCTTCGGTCTGCCGCTCCTGGTTGGCGGGCTGATCGTGGGTGTGGTTTCAATGCTGCTGCTCGCAGTTCAGGGACGCGGCGGCCAGCGCCACTTCGAGTTTGTCGTCATGGGTCTGCTGTTGGTGATCACCATCGGTTTCACCGCCGGCCTGTTCGTCAGCGACATCTCCTGGGCGCAGACCTTCGAAGGTCTGGTGCCGCGCTTTGCTGGGACTGAATCGGTGTTGCTGGCCGCCAGCATGCTCGGTGCCACGGTGATGCCGCACGCGATCTATGTCCATTCGGCTCTGGCCAGAGATCGCCAGTTGGCCGATGGCACCGACCTGCACCGCATGCTGCACGCAAC
Source organism: Propionibacteriaceae bacterium UBA6122 (assembly GCA_002428365.1). GTDB lineage: Bacteria > Actinomycetota > Actinomycetes > Propionibacteriales > Propionibacteriaceae > Propionicimonas. The sequence continues at coordinate 122,396 of DIVW01000040.1, read as the reverse complement.
CCGGTGGGATGTGGTGGTGTCGATGTTGATCGCCGGCACGGTGAATGTGGCGATGTTGCTGCTGGCCGCCACCAGTCTTCAGGGAGTCGCTGGCACTGACTCGATTCAGGGCGCTCACGCCGCTATCGCCCACACTCTGGGCCCGTCGGTAGCCGTGCTATTTGCGGTCGGGCTGTTGGCCTCCGGGCTGGCGTCCACCTCGGTGGGCTGTTACGCCGGGGCGGAAATCATGGCTGGATTGCTGCGAGTGCGGGTACCGATGCTGGCTCGCCGAGCTGTTACCTTGGTGCCCGCATTGGTGATTCTGGGGCTCGGCGTGAACCCGACATGGGCATTGGTGCTCAGCCAGGTGGTGCTAAGTTTCGGCATTCCTTTCGCCTTGATTCCGCTGGTGCGCTTGACCAGCAACCCTGCCCTGATGGGCGTTCTGGCAAACCATCGGCCGGTAAAAGTCGTAGCCTGGATCGTAGTCGCGGCAATTGTGGCGCTGAACCTGGCGCTGATTGTCTTGACGGTGATCGGAGTCGGCTAATGGAAGTTGGCGACCTGAGCAGAGTCGCGCAGGACTATCTGAAGGTGATTTGGAGTGCCTCTGAGTGGGGCGAACCGCCGATCACCACCAAAGGGCTGGCCGAACGCTTCTCGACCACTCGAGCCAATGTGTCCGAGACGCTGCACCGACTGGACGATCAAGGGTTGCTCATTTATCGGCCCTATCGGCCAGCCTTGCTCACCCCGATCGGACGTCGTTTGGCCATCGCTATGGTGCGTCGCCATCGGTTGCTGGAGGCGTACCTGGCCCGAACTCTGGGGTATGCCTGGAACGAAGTGCATGACGAGGCTGAACGCCTGGAGCATGCGGTCAGTGAGCTCTTCCTGGCTCGCATCGACGAGGTACTTGGGCACCCAGCTATTGATCCGCACGGGGATCCCATTCCCAATGCGGACGGCAGTTGGCCGCAATTCGGGGACACTGCTGAGCTCTCGGAGGTGCCGCCGGGGAGCTACGTGGTCCTGCGGGTGTCCGACACCGATGCCGAGCAACTTCTCCAATTGGCCGAAGTGGGGATGCGTCCTGGGGTTACGGTGACGACTTCCGGGAAGGATGGCGCCATTACTGTGGCCGGCAAGGCTGTCCGACTGGACCCTGAGCAACTGGGCGCCGTCAGGGTGTTGGTTTAGAAACTCACCGGGGCGCGAAATTGTGGCGGAAATTGCTGCCTGGTTCAGGTGGTGGTAGTACCCTGTGACTAGGGACAACGGCCGGGCGAGAAGCCCGTGAGGCGGCGTCCGCAGTCGAGGCATCCGGGGGGTAGTGCCGTGGCCAGCGGGTCGCCGCCTCTGGTCATGTCGGCCCCGAACGCGCCTGCTGGCGGTGGTTCAGGGGGCGGAAATCTGCCGGGCGGCCAGCACCTGGGGCATCACTTCGTAGACTGCTGCGACCACACCCTTCAGGGCGGTGGCGAGGTGTCGGCCGGCTTCGGTGAGCTGATAGGTGACGTGCTGCCCGTGCTGTTCGGCGCGGCTGATGAGGCCATCGTTGGTGAGGTTGGTCAGGGTGCGCGACAGCATCCGGTCGCTGATGCCGCCAACTGCTCGAGCGGTGTCCGCGAAGCGCCGGGGATTGTCGAGCAGGGCCACCAGCACTAGCGCGGGCCAGCGGCCGATCACATCGTCCACAACCTCGCGGGACGGGCAGCGCGGGCTGAACGCATCGAACGGACGCTCCATGACACCCCTTCCACAAGAACTTGTCGATGTTGCTAACTAGAGTATAGTGCTAACTAATCGTAAGTAACCCTACTTCACTCTGGAGAACCGCCATGACCCTTGCCGTTACCGGCGCCACCGGCCAACTGGGCCGCCTGGCCATCGACCACCTGCTCACCCTGGGCACCCCGTCCAGTGAGATCGTCGCGCTGGTGCGCCGCCCTGAGGCCGCTGCCGATCTGACCGCTAAGGGCGTCACCGTCCGACACTTCGACTACAACCAACCGGACGCGCTGGCCGCAGCCCTAGTCGGGGTGGACTCGCTGTTGCTGGTCTCCGGCAGCGAATTTGGCCGCCGCGCGACCCAGCACCAGGCCGTGATCGCTGCCGCCAAGGCTGCCGGGGTGGGACGAATCGTCTACACCAGTGCGGTGGGTCCGGACGCGTCAATCAATCCGGTCGCGCCTGAACACAAAGCCACCGAAGCGGCTCTGGCCGCCTCCGGGGTGCCGCATGTGATCCTGCGCAACGGCTGGTACCACGAGAACTTCCTTGGCGATCTGGCCTCGGCAGCCCAGGCTGGGCAGATCGTCACTGCGGCCGGCGAGGGCCGGGTGGCTAGCGCGCCGCGTAGCGAATACGCCGAGGCGGCCGCGGTCGTGCTGGCCAGCGGCGAGGTTGGGCGCACCTACACCCTCACCGGCGACGTGGCGTGGAGCCTCGATGAACTCGCTGCTGACCTCACCAAGGTGGTGGGTCGTGAAGTCGTCGCGCAGCATGTGGATGCCGAGGCCAAGTCCGCGGCTTTGGCTGGCTTCGGATTGGATGCCGGCCTGGTGGGCTTCATTGTCGGAGTGGATCTGGCCATTGCTGCCGGAGAACTCGGGGTCACCAATGGGGCACTGGCGGGCCTGATTGGCCGTCCGACCACCCCGATCATTGAGACTCTGCGCGCTGCTGCCTGAGCGGACGGGTCGGGCTCCGCTTCGGCGTGGCCCGGCCCGCCCCTCGGAAGCGTATGTGGGAGAATTCGGGTGTCCACACTGATTGGAGACCGATGCCGGATCGACCGATGTCAGGTTCGCTGACCACAGACCAGTACCTGCGGATCCGCGAGGACATCCTCAACGGCGAGTTTCCTGATGGGCAGCGACTGTTGGAGACCTCCTTGGCGGCGCGCTACGGAGTCTCCCGGACGCCGGTGCGGGAGGCGTTGGTAGCCCTCCAGCAGGACGGGTTGGTCGAGCGAGTCGACAATGGCTATCGCGTGCGCACCGGCACTGCCGAAGACGTAATCGAAATCTATGAGGCCCGAATGGCCCTGGAAGGCCTGGCGGCGACCGCCGCGGCCCGTCGACACACCGATCTTGACCTGGTGCGACTGCGGACAGCGCATGAGACCGCATTGGCTGCAGCGCAGGCAGGAGACACCCGGGGCGCGCATGAGGCCAACTCGTCCTGGCATCTGGCCCTGTGGCGAGCCGCCCACAACACCACCGTCGCCGGCACATTGAACCGCTGGTCGGCGCAATTGCGTATCTACGACCAGGGGCCGCCGTCGCCGGCTGATGACCTGGAGACCACTGCGCATGAGCACGGTGAGATTCTGCAGGCGATCGCCGATGGTGATGCTGACAAGGCCAGAGAGGCGATGGCTGCCCATCTGGACCGCAGTCGGCAGCTGCGATTGCGGGCGCTGGGCTGAGCCTTGGCCCGGACGGGCGCCCGGCCTGGTGACCATCTGGGCAAGGCGGGCCCGTCCAGATGGTGGCGGGGCAGGCTGGGGTGTCTGCTACGGTATTTCCATGTCCGCAAGCGTATACACGGCCCGATGCCAGGGCTGTCAGCGGGCGCGAATGTGTTGTCGCCGCCCCTGAGCCACCGCCACAACACCCGCTGACCGTTGCCGCCACCCGGGGCGGCGATCATTCGCCCCCAGGCCGCCGCTGGCCAACGGTCGGGCCGTAATCGTCACTAATTCCACGTATCACCCAAGGACGTCCCATGAGTTCTGAGCAAACTACGCCAACCCCAGAGTTGGTCGACCCGCGCGGGCCACGGTTCGGGGCAGCGATCACTTCAGTGGTGCTCGCCCTAGCCATCATCCTCGGCCCTGGCTGGGGACTGCCGCTGCTGATCCTGCAGACCGTGGCCTTCGCCGCCGGGGCCCTGCTGGGGCTGAGCTACCAGCCCTACAGCTGGCTCTACCGTCGCACGCTGCGGCCGAGACTGGCCTCACCGACCGAGCTGGAGGATGCTCGTCCGCCGCGATTCGCCCAAGCCGTCGGCCTAGTCTTCGCTTTGGTGGCGTTGGCTGGAGTGCTCGTTAGCCTGCCGACGCTGTTCTATCTGGCGGCGGGCTTGGCCCTAGTCGCCGCTGCCTTGAACGCGGTGTTCAACTACTGCCTCGGGTGCGAGCTCTACCTGCTCGGCAAGCGCCTGGGCACCCGTCCGGCCCGTACCGTGGCGAACGGCTGAAGCGGCCATGACCGGAGTGTGGATCGTGCTCGGGGCGTTGGTGTTGGCGTTGGCCTTCGGTGGCTACCGACAACTCGGCGACGGTCGAGCCAAGGTGGAGCGAACTGGGCGCCAGTCGCATTTGGACGCCGCCCGCCTGGGCGACGAACTCGGCGAGCAGGCGACCTTCGTCCAGTTCTCGGCCGTCGTCTGCGCGCCCTGCCGCACCACCCATCGACTGCTGAGCGAAGTGGCTGCCGAAGAGCCAGGGCTGGCCCACATCGACATCAACGCCGAAACCCGCCTCGACCTGGTCGACGAGTTCGGCATCACCCGCACCCCAACCGTCCTGCTGTTGGACTCCGGCGGGGTGGTGCGGCACCGCATCGTCGGCGCCGCGCGCAAATCCGAAGTACTGGGCGCTCTGCAACAGCTGGTCAGCCGTCCGGCGGCCTGAGCGCCACCAAGCAACAACTACTGGAGAGGTAAGTGAAGTGAGCTACTACGAAGACGCGACCAAGTTGATCGGCCGTACCCCGTTGGTGAGAATCAACCGCCTGTACGGCGAATCAAGCGCCACGGTGCTGGCGAAGCTGGAGTACTACAACCCGGCCAACTCGGTGAAAGACCGGATCGGGGTCGCCATCATCGACGCGGCTGAGGCCGACGGCTCGCTGCAGCCGGGCGGCACCATTGTTGAGGGCACTAGCGGCAATACTGGCATCGCGCTGGCCTGGGTGGGCGCTGCTCGCGGGTACCGGGTGATCATCACCTTGCCGGAGAGCTTCTCCAAAGAACGCCGCGCCGTGCTGCGCGCCCTGGGGGCGGAGTTGGTGCTGACTCCGGCTGCTGGTGGGGTGCCGGAGGCGAATGCGAAGGCTGCTGAGATCGCCGCGGCCACCCCGGGAGCGATCCTGGCCCGGCAGTTCGACAATGCCGCCAACGTCGAGATTCACCGAAAGACGACCGCTGAGGAGATTTGGGCCGACACCGACGGTGCGGTCGACATCATCGTCTCCGGCGTTGGCACCGGTGGCACCATCACCGGCATCGGCACTGTGTTGAAGCAGCGCAAGCCGAGCGTGAAGCTGTACGCGGTGGAGTCGGCCGAGTCGGCGGTGCTGTCTGGTGAACCGAAAGGCCCGCACAAGATTCAGGGCATCAGCCCCGGCTTCATTCCGTCCATCCTCGATCTGGGCGTAGTGGACGGCGTTATCAAGGTGACCAGCGATGATGCCATCGAGTGGGCTCGGCGAGTCGCCAAGGAGGAGGGCCTGCTGCTCGGCATCTCTTCGGGTGCCGCGCTGCGCGCCGCGGCCGATCTGGCCGCCGATCCGGCCAACGCCGGTGCCACCATCGTCGTAATCGCTCCCGACTGGGGCGAGCGCTACCTGTCGACCCCGCTGTACGCCGACCTGCTCGTCTAGCCTCAAGCCGACCCTTCGACAGGCTCAGGGAACTGAACTAGTTGGCTGAGCCCGTCGAAGCCTTCAGGTCTAGCCTCAAGCCGACCCTTCGACAGGCTCAGGGAACTGAACTAGTTGGCTGAGCCCGTCGAAGCCTTCAGGTCGAGTCTTCGACCAATTTGGTGCGCTGTTAGGATTCCTGCCATGTTCATCGCCCACGCCAGCGCAGCCATGACGGCCGCGCGGCGCGGGCGAATGCGTCGCCGCTGAACGGCCCGGCTACCGAATCGCCTCCCGGTCAAAGGGTGGCAAACTACCGAAAGCCAGGATCAGCTCGGCCTGATTGCCGAGTCGCCGTCAGCGGAACTCCGACCAGCAACCGACGACGGCAAGGATGACCCGTGAACCCACCCAGCAAGCTCGAGAATGATCCTGGCGCCGTAAGGCCACACCCCCAGACCGCAGTAGTGCGGGCCGGCATCGAGATCGACTCCGCCTATGGCGCGGTGACTCCGCCGATCTATCTGGCCACCTCCTACGCCTTTGGCGGCCTGAATCAGCGCGGTGTCTACGACTACAGCCGCTCCGGTAACCCCACCCGGGAGTTGTTTGGCCAGGCCGTGGCCGAGCTTGAGGGCGGGCTGGCTAGCTGTGTGACTGCCTCGGGGATGGCCGCCATCAGCACTACCGTGTTGGCCCTAGTGCCGGACGGCGGCACCCTGCTCGCCCCGGCGGACTGCTACGGCGGCTCTTGGCGGCTGTTCGATGCCCTGGCTAAGGCCGGGCGACTCAAGCTGAAGCTGATCGACCTCAGCAACCTGGACGCGGCCCGGGCCGCGATCACCACCGGTGTTGATCTGGTTTGGCTGGAGACCCCGTCCAATCCGCTATTGCGGATCACCGACATCGCCGCGGTCGCCGAGGCGGCCCATGCCGCCGGTGCCTTGGTGGTGGCCGACAACACCTTCGCCAGCCCGGTGGTGCAACGGCCGCTGGCGCTGGGGGCCGATGTGGTCGTCCATTCGGCCACGAAGTACTTGAACGGGCATTCCGATGTGGTCGCTGGCGTGATTGTGGCCGCCGACGCCGAGCTTGGCGCGCAACTGTGCTGGTGGGCGAACACCTTGGGCACTACGGGGGGAGCCTTCGATTCCTACCTCGCGTTGCGCGGACTGCGCACCCTGCATTTGCGCCTAGCTGCTGCCCAACGCGGAGCTGCGGCCGTGGTGGAGCTGCTGGTCGATCACCCGGCCGTCCGGGCGGTGCACTATCCGGGGCTGGCTACCCACCCTCAGCACGAACTGGCCAAGCGCCAGTCCGATGGGTTCGGTGCCATCGTCACCTTTGAGCTCGCCGATCAGGTCGCCGCAGCCGCACTGCTGGACGGGCTGAACTACTTCTGCTTGGCCGAGAGCCTTGGTGGGGTGGAGTCATTGATCTCACACCCGGCGACGATGACCCATGCCGCGATGCCGGACCACATTCAGCGTGCCGCCGGAATCAGTGCAGGCATGTTGCGGCTCAGCATCGGCATCGAGGAGCCGACCGATCTGGTCGCCGATCTTCGCGCCGGGCTGGACCGGGCACTCGCCTCGGCCGGGTAGGCGCCATTGGCTGACCGGAGGTCCTGGTCGGCCCCATGATGAGAGTGTGCAAGCAATGGGTAGGCAGTTCGCCAATCGGGGGGCGGTGGCCGGATTGGCTGCGGCAGCGCTGTTTGGTGCTGGCACCCCGGTGGCGAAACTGCTGCTGGGCCAGGTTGGACCCTGGCTGCTCGCGGGCCTGCTTTACACCGCCGCGGGGTTGGCCCTGTTCGGCTGGCGCCTGGTGCGTCGTTCGCCACGGGTGCACTTGGCGAAATCGGAGCTGCCCTGGCTGGTCGGGGTGGTCTTCTTCGGCGGGATGGCTGGGCCGTTGCTGCTGATGTTCGGCCTGGCCTCGATGCCTGCTTCGGGGGCCTCCCTGCTGCTAAACGCCGAAGCACTGTTCACCGCATTGATTGCCTGGCTGGTTTTTCGGGAGGCGACCGATCGCCGTATCGTGGCCGGGTTCGTCCTGATCGCGGCCGGAGCGGTGGTGTTGAGTTGGCCCGGTCAGGCGCAGTTCGCTGGCTGGTGGCCCACGGCGGCCGTGCTCGGTGCCTGCCTGAGCTGGGGGATCGACAACAACCTGACGCAGCGGCTGGCGCTGACCGATGCCACCTGGTTGGCGGCGGTCAAAGGAACGGTGGCCGGGCCAGTGAATCTATTGCTTGCATTCGCCCTCGGCGCTCAGTTGCCAGCCTGGCCCGCCTTGGCCGGGGCTGCTTCGATTGGTGTGCTCTCTTATGGGGTGAGCCTGGTGTTGTTCATCACCGCGCTCGGTCTACTGGGCACAGCTCGGGCTGGCGCATACTTCTCGGTGGCGCCGTTTTTCGGGGCCACGTTGGCGATCCTTCTTGGCGACCCGATCACCTGGACGGTCGCGGTGGCGGCGGTCTTGATGGCACTTGGCGTGCTGCTGCACCTACGCGAGCGCCATGGGCACTGGCACAGCCACCCCGCCCAACTGCATGAGCATCGCCATGCCCACGACGACGGTCATCACGGCCACCGGCATGACCCGCCGGTGCCGCCAGGGGTCTGGCACAGCCATCCCCACGATCATGAGCCGGTTACCCACACCCACGAGCACTTCCCGGACGCAGGCCACCGCCACCAGCATCGCGGCGACGGTGGCCCACCCCAGGGGTGAAGCCTTAGCCGTCCAGATGGCTCAGCGCCGCAATTCGTTCATCGGGCAGTCGAACGGGTCTCGGGCAGCGAGCCCGACCCGATTCAGGTAGGTGACCACGATGGCGTAGGAACGCCACAGGCTGGTCTCGGTGTAGGGCACCTCGAGCCGGTCGCACTCGGCCCGGACGAGCACCCTGGCCTTCGCCAGGTGCGGGCGGGCCATGTTGGGGAACAGGTGATGCTCGACCTGGTAGTTCAGTCCGCCCATGAGCCAGGTCGCCCACCAGCCACCCCGGATGTTGCGCGAGGTGAGCACCTGCTTGCTGAAGAAGTCCAGGCGGGCGTCGCGATCGATGATCGGCATGCCCTTGTGGTTCGGGGCGAAGCTCGCACCCATGTAGACCCCGAACACGGCCAGCTGGACGGCGAGGAAGGCCACCGCCATGCCGAAAGGCAGCAGCCAGAAGACCGCGCCGAGAACAATGGCGAACCGGACGGCGATCAGGCTCAGTTCGAGCCAACGACCGCGCACCGGTGCTCGCTGCACGAGGTGCTTGACACCCTGGAAGTGCAAGTTGATGCCCTCCAGGATTAGCAGCGGGAAGAACAACCAGCCTTGACGTTGGGTGATGAAGCGATTCAGGCCGGTTGCTTTGGCCGCATCAGCTTCGACGAAGGAGATGACGTCCATGCCGATGTCAGGATCGCGGGTCAATTGGTTGGGATTGGCGTGATGGCGGGAGTGCTTGGAGTCCCACCAGGAGTAGCTGATGCCTACCACTCCTGCAGCCAGGATTCGGGCTAGCCGGTCGTTGTTCGGCCCGGTTCGCAGCACTTGGCGGTGGCCTGCTTCGTGGGCCAGGAAGGCCACTTGGGTGAGCAGCAGGCCAGCGGCGGCGGCAATCATCAACTGCCACCAGCTGTCACCGATGAGTACCAGGCCGGTCGCGGTACCGGCCAGGCCGGCGCCGACCAGCACCGCCACGAGTAGGTAGAACCAGCGCGCCCGGTTGAACAGGCCTTGGGTCTTGGCCTCGGCGGTGACCTTGAGGAACGAGCGGGCAGTGGTGCTGAAGTCGGCTCGCCAGTCTTGGCGGCGGGCGGTGGTGGGGGTGGCGGGGCTTGGGAAGGCGATCGACATGATTGGTAACCAACTCACTGGTTGGGCTCAAGGGACTCCCCGAGCGCAAAGCAAAAGGCTGAAGCCGATTGCCGACTTCAGCCTAAGCTGCGGGGGTGGCTTCGGCCCTAGTCAAGGGTCGAAGTACCACCACCGGATGGACTAGGCAGAGCGCCTCAGTTGGGCGCCCCGCTGCGGGCCGCGGTAGCCGCGCGAGGACCTGCTCACCGATGCCGGACCGCCGCTGCGAGTGCTCGTGCGGGTGCCGGTACGAGCACCGGTACCGGTACGTGCACCAGCGGACGGACGACGTCCGCGGGAGGACTGGTTCTGGTCATCGGTGGCGTGGGAGGCGCTGGCTGCTGCCCGCGGAGCGGCTTCGGGGGCCACCGTGGCGGCAACCCCACCGACCAAGTCGCGCAGTTGGCTGTCTTCAGCGCGGACGCTGACCGGCTCAACCTGGATCTTTGCCGCGCGGGCCAGCGTGCGGAAGTCGTTGCGCTGTTCGGGCAACACCAAGGTGACAACGTCACCGGCGTGACCGGCCCTGGCGGTGCGCCCGGAACGGTGCAGGTAAGCCTTGTGCTCGGCCGGCGGATCCACATGCACGACCAGCTCGATCTCATCGACGTGAATGCCGCGGGCGGCAATATCGGTGGCCACCATCACCCGCACCTCGCCACTGGCGAAGGCGGTGAGGCCCCGCTCGCGGGAGCGCTGGGAGAGATTGCCGTGCATTTCCACCGCGGGGATGCCCTGGCCGGTGAGCTGGCGGGCCAGCTTGCGGGCCTGGTGCTTGGTGCGGGTGAACAGCAGCCGACGGCCGCGTCCCGACGCCAGGGTGCGGACGATGTCGGCCTTCTGGCCGGCGTCACGCACCAGGAAGATGTGATGCGTCATCGCCTGTACCGGCGACTGCTCGGAATCGACGCTGTGGACCAGCGGCTGATGCAGGAACTGCTTGACCAAGCGATCCACGCCGCGATCCAGGGTGGCGGAGAAGAGCAACCGCTGGCTGCTCTGCGGGGTAGCCGACATGATCCGGGTGACGCCGGGCAGGAAACCGAGGTCGGCCATGTGGTCGGCCTCGTCCAGCACGGTGACTTCCACCCGATCCAGGCGGACGTGGCCCTGGCGAATGAGGTCTTCCAGGCGACCGGGGGTGGCCACCACGATGTCGATCCCGCGGGCCAACTTCTGGGTCTGCTGGTATTGGCTGACGCCACCGAAGATGGTCATCACGCTAAGCCCGGCGGCAGCGGCCAGCGGCTGGATCACTTCGGTGATCTGGGTGGCTAGTTCGCGGGTCGGTGCGAGCACCAGGCCACGCGGACGTCCGGCCTGCGGACGTCGCGAACCAGCGGCAGCACCATTAGCGCTGCTCAGTCGGGCGACCATCGGCAGCGCAAAAGCGAGGGTCTTGCCCGAGCCGGTGCGGCCGCGGCCGAGCACGTCGCGTCCAGCCAGGGTGTCGGGCAGGGTCGCGGTTTGGATGGGGAAGGGGGCATCGATACCGCGCTTGGTCAGCACGGCGACGAGGGAGGTAGGAACGCCAAGGGTCGCGAACGACACCGGTTCCACGGTGGGATTGGGCACGAAAGGCCGACTTTCAAGAGAAGGGGGTATCGCCAGCATTCAGCTCACGATTCGCAGCGAATACTCGCCGGCGAAGTAGCCATAAAGTGCGATGCGCAGGGCCCACCTGGTGGCGGACCGATGCTCAAGTCTCCCACAGCTGGGCGCAATCGGGTTAACTGGACGGCTTCCCGGGCCAGGTCTGCTACCGTTGAACAGCTGCAAGAACGTCTCGCAGCCCCGTTACTTTTTCTCGGGTCTGGGTTCGCCCAGCTCGACTTTGCCTCTTCCTTGCTCGTTCAGGGATCAGGTCCCTAGTTCCACCAACGAACCTGGCTCCAGGTCGGCAACTGCCGCCGGGGTTAGGACAAGGCAACCCGAAATACCACTTTTGACTTCAGTAATCGTCGCAACGCCGGGCCACGTCGCCCAGCGGCTACCAGCGGCAAGCGTTCCCGTAGTGACTGTGCGTCACCACGCCATTGGCAACCCCCGGCACTGCTCGGGTGTTTCGTCGTTGCCGACCCCCCTGCGATCCGGTGCGCTGACGCCGGTATCGCCCCAGATCCCCGAACCGACGTCGTCGGTGCGGACAACATGGCCGAACTCGCGGCCACGCAACAAGAAGGAATGACGACATGGCCAGTGGCACTGTCAAATGGTTCAACTCTGACAAGGGCTTTGGTTTCATCGCCCCCGACGACGGCTCCGCCGACGTCTTCGCGCACTTCAGCGCTATCACCGGCAGCGGCCGTCGCGACCTTTACGAAGGTCAGCAGGTCGAGTTCGACACTGAGCGTGGCCAAAAGGGCATGCAGGCCACCAACATCCGCGCTCTCTGAGCGTTCGATAGCGCCAAAGCTCGTCGCTTAGCGACAGCTGGTTGTACCGGCCACAGATCGATTGATCTGGGCCGGTACAACCTCGGCCTTGGCCGTGGACGAGTGTGTTCAGCACTCTGCCGCGGGCGAGGTTCTGCCCAACTCCGCCTCGCCCTGCTGCCAGGTTGAGTGGGTTCCGCCGAGATGAAGCTGACTGCGGGCTCCTCAGCTAGTGGTAGCCGCCGGGTTTTTGGCTGTGCCGACCAATATTGTGCTGACTGACGTCGCACCTCCACTACTGCATGCCAGGTTTCTGCGCGCCTCGGTACCGATCGAAGCAAGCGGCGCTCTGAGGTGTTTCTGCTTGTCAGAGGCGTATGCCACCCTCGGCGCGTTTGGCGACCCCAGCAAGATTCGAACTTGCGACACAAGGTTTAGGAAACCTCTGCTCTATCCCCTGAGCTATGGGGCCTTGCCCCAGCGGGGCCATGACAGACTACCGCGAACCACCTTGGACCCGCGCGGCGGCGCCGGTGCCGCAGGTCAGTGTTAGCGCGATCTTCGTTTGTCGATAGCTTGGCATCGCGGGCGGGATTCAGGTACTCTCGGTAACGAGAGTGACGCACTCGATGTTGTCTCCTGGGGGTGGGTAGACGGCTTTAAGCCCTTCGAGGTGCGTCACTCTCGTTATCAATTCTGGCGCTCGTCGTGGGCTGTGGCCTGGCTTGCCTTAGCATCGACGCCATGAGCATTGAGGCGTTGGAACGCTGCGTCGCGAAGATGCGGAGCGCAGGAGTCAGCCAGCCCGCGATCGACAACTTCTCCCACTACTGGCAGCTCTGCGCGGCCGGTGCCAGTGGGCTCATCGCCGAAGACACCATTCGTCCGCTCCTCGAGGTGCCGAGCCTGGATTCGGTGGCGGTGGACGAAGCCGATGCCCGAGCGGCCCTCCGCCAGACCGTGCTGATCAAGCTGAACGGTGGCCTGGGTACCTCGATGGGATTGGACCGGGCCAAGACCCTGCTTACCGTGCGCGACGGGCGCAACTTCCTTGATCTGATCGTGGCTCAGGTGCAGCACGCGCGAAACGCCTATGACGCCCGGCTGCCGGTGCTGTTCATGAACAGCTTCCGCACCAGGCAGGACACGCTGGCTTACTTGGCCGACGTGCCGAGCCTGGCTGTGGACGGACTCCCGTTGGACTTCCTGCAGAACGCGGAGCCGAAGATTCTCGCCGAAGACCTGAGCCCAGTTGACTGGCCGACCGACCCCAGCCTGGAGTGGTGCCCGCCAGGGCACGGTGACCTTTACCCCGCGCTACTCGGTAGCGGAGTGCTCGACGCCTTGATCGACGCCGGCTTCCGTTACGCCTCGGTGGCCAATGGCGACAACCTTGGCGCCGCACCGGATGCCCGGCTGGCTGGCTGGTTCGCCGCTTCCGGGGCGCCGTACGCCGCTGAGTTGTGCCCGCGGACGGTCAATGACCGCAAGGGGGGACATCTGGCCCTCCGGATTGCTGATGAGCAACTGATCTTGCGCGACACCGCCCAGACGGCGCCCGAAGACATGGGCTTCTTTACCGATGAGCATCGCCACCCCTTCTTTCACACCAACAATCTGTGGCTGGATCTGGTGCAGTTGCGCACGGTCTTGACTGAACGCGCGGGGGTGCTCGGGCTCCCGCTCATTCGTAACGAGAAGACGGTCGATCCGGCGGTGCCATCCTCACCGAAAGTGATTCAACTGGAGAGCGCGATGGGGGCTGCGATCGAGGTGTTCGTTGGCGCGAAGGCCATCGTGGTGCCACGCGATCGCTTCCTGCCGGTGAAGACCACCAACGAGCTGCTGCTGCTGCGCTCCGATGTTTTCGAGCTCGGTGCGGACGGACGTCTGATCGCAGTAGCCGACATTCCCGAAATCTCGCTGGACCCCAAGCACTACCGCCTAGTCGGTGATTTCGATCAGCTGGTGCCGGTGGTGCCATCGCTGCGTCGGGCCAAGGCCTTGCGAGTGCAGGGGGAGTGGCACTTCGACGTCCCCACCGAAATCGTCGGCGAGGTTGTACTGGACGACACCGGGACGGCTGGGTATTACCGGTGAGTGCCCGGTGGCAGGCGGCTCTGGCGTACGCCCTAGTGGCGGTCGACTTCGAGCTCCCCGCCAGTGAACAACCCGACCCTGAGGCGCTGCTACTCAGGTTGGCCGAGGCAGGCTGGGATGAACAGCGGATCGGCGCTCACGCCCGGTTGGTCATTGAAGCCGAACAGCCCTGGCCGCATCCGGTGCCAGCCGCGCTTCGGCAGGGCTGTGGACCGGCCCAGTTCCATGCCGCGCTCGCCCGGACTCGTGAACTGCTCGATCTGCGCACCATGGAGACCCGTACGCCCACCAGCCGACAACGGCTCAATGCCGACGAGGAGCGCTTGATGCGGGAAGTACCGCCACATCACGGCGTCTGAGCCACTTGGCTACTTGCTTTGGGCCTTCAGTAGGTCGCGGATCTCAGCCAGCAATTCCTCCGAGGTGACGGTGGCCTCCGCTTCATCAATGACAGGCTTCTGGAGCCGTTTCCGCAGACCCTCGTACGGCTTGACGACGCCGAAGTAGACCACTGCGGCGGTGATGACGAACGAGATCAACGCCGTGATGAACACCCCGATGTTCACCCCAGCTACATTGACCGCGCTGAAATCGGGCTGGCCGCCGATGACCTTGCCGATGACGTCCATCACCAGCTTGGTGAAGGAGGTAGTGACGGTTCCGAAGGCGGCCCCGATGATGAAGGCCACTGCCACATCAACGAGATTGCCGCGCATCAGAAAGTCTTTGAAGCCTGCCATGTTTGCTCCTCCAGTTCAGGGTGCGCTGCGCGAATCAGCGCAGCGCATAGCTCAACTCGGTGGCCGAAGCCGCGGCGGCGATCACCGCGGCCTGGCTCTGGTCAACCTCAATCAACACCAGTTCGCCGCCCCGGCCCGTAATCGTCCCCGATTGCTCGCCATTTGGGATGGCGATTACCCGAACATTGGCAGCGACCACGCTGAATCCGCTTTGGCCGGGCGCTGGCCCAAGCACGTCGAGGTGGCAGCCGACTTTGAGGATCGTGGTGGCCGAGGCGTCGCCGAATCTGATCGGGAGGGCCACCTTGCCCGGCGTGACTTCAGCGCCGCCGGCCAGCAGCGTGGCAGTGGTGATCGGGCTTCGCTTCGAAATGGGCGCGGTCACCTCCTGCCCGATCAGCGAATCGATGGAGTTGAACCCGTCCTCGGCGGTCACGGCAGCGGGGAGCCAGACGACACTCAGATCGGTGGCGCTGAGAGTGGTGCCGCCGGGAATGCTCCTGGCGGCAACGACCACGGGGGTGCCGCCGGTTCTGCCGGCAATCACATTTATCGTTGCGAAGACGGCAACTGCGGCAAAGGCGGCGGCGAACCAGCGCCGATGCCAGCGGAAGGCGCGGACCAGTGAGGTGAAGAACTGAGATAGCTGCACGCCGTCAGTTTTGGCGTCCCGGGGCCTAGCCGTTCAGCTATCCACAGGCTCAGGCCGCAGAATCTTTCCCTGTGGACGAGGACGAAGATGTAGCGGCCGCAGTGGCACCGGACTTGGCCGCCTCAGACTTGTTCGATCCCGACTTAGCCGACTCGGCTTTCGCGGTATCGGATTTGGAGGCGTCACCAACTGCGGCGCTGGCCTTGCCCTTGGTGCGGTTGTCGGTGGCATAGAAGCCCGAGCCCTTGAAGACCACGCCAACGGCGTTGTACACCTTGCGCAAAGCGCCGGTGCATTCCGGGCACACCGTCAGGGCGTCGTCGGTGAACTTCTGGACAACCTCGAGTTCCCGATCGCACGCCGTGCAACGGTACTGGTAGGTGGGCATAAATCACTTCCTAAAGGCCTGGGTACGCGTCGGCATCGTAGCGACCCGTCGTTACAACTCCGAATCCGGCCTCAGATATTCCGGACGGCACGCTGCGGACGGCATCTCAAGCTCTGGTGTTCAGTGACTAGCAGATCGACCGGCTGATCCCAGGCATCTGTGGGAATCTCAGCGAGCACTTCGTCGTCGAACAGCAGCAACCCGCGTTGGGCATCCCCTCGCGAATGCGTCAAAGCCCGGTCGTACCACCCGCCACCGGTGCCCAAACGTCGCCCGTCCGGAGTGCCAGCCAGGCCTGGTAGCCAAATCCAGTCGGCCTGCGCGAGTGCCTGGGGTCCGAGGCGAGCCCCGGTTGGCTGGTCGATGCCGCGCGGTCCGGGGGCCAGCCCGTCCACACCGGTGTACCAGGCCCAGTCGGGTTGAGTGGTCAGCACTGGCAGCAGGACGCGGACGCCGCTGCGGTGCAGGCTCTCGATCAAAGCTACGGTTTCCGGTTCGCCAGCCCGTGCCACGTAGGCGGCCACCACTGAGGCGCCTGCACAGGCAGACAGGGCGCGCTCAGTGCGGTGCGAAGCGAGCTGAAAGTCGGGTGCCCGGGCGGTTCTGGCTGCTTGCAGCTCGGCCCGCAAAGTAGCCTTGTCCGGAAGGGGAACCGACGATTTCGGCTGGCCTTCCCCTGCGCCGGGATTCATTGTCTTATGGTATGCGCATGCCTCTGTTTTCGCGTGCCAAGGTAGCTCCGAAGCCAGCAGTGGGCAGTACCGCGCCCCAACCCACCGCAGCGCCCTCTTTGGACTACCTACCAGGTGCTCCGGGGACCGATCCGAACGGTCTTCGCGGGATAGATGAGCATCGTGACTACCTGCTTTCGATGATCGGTGAGATGCGTCCGTTTGGCATCGGACTAATGGAGGCCAGCGGGCTGACTTTGTGTGAGTCGCTCACCTCTGATCTGGACCTGCCGATCTACACCGCCGCCACCCTTGAGGGCTGGGCGATTCGGGCCTCCAACTTGGCTGGTGCCAGCGAACTGCGTCCGGTGATCCTGCCGATTGTCGGCGAAGTGGGGGCTGGTGACCCGCGGGGCGCACCCCTAACGCCAGGAACCGCGGTGAAGGTGTCCGCCGGTGCCCCGGTGCCCGAGGGTGCCGATGCGGTGGTGCCGTTCGGCTACGGACTGGTGGTCGGCAATGAGGTCGAGTTCCGGGTGGAGGCGCGCTTCCAGCAGAACCTCTGGCTGGCTGGCTCGCGAGTTGCCGATGGCGACCGGCTGCTTGGACACGGCGCGATGCTCACTCCGCGCGCTTTGGGCCTGATCGCTGAGGTGGGCCATGACAAAGTGCTGGCGCGGCCCCGTCCGCGAGTGGCAGTGGTGACTGCCGCCACCGGCCTGATCGAGCCCGGGATGCCGCTCACCCGTCTGACAGAGCGCTACGACTCCACTACCACGCTGCTGGCGGCCAGCCTGCGTGACGACGGTGCCCAGGTCTTCGCCTCAGGTATCGTCTCGCCGGATCCGCGAGTGGTGGCCAATGCGGTCAGTGAGCAACTGGTCAGGGCTGATTTGGTCGTGCTGGTGGCCGACTTCACTGCCGATCTGCTGGTAGGCATGGCTGGCGCGGGTGCTTTCGATGTGGCCCAGGTGGACGGTTTCATCGCTCCGCTGGTGTTCGGCCTGCTCGGGCCGGATCAGATTCCGCTGTTGGTGTTGCCGTTGAGCCCGGTGCCGGCCTACCTGGCCTACGAACTGTTCGGCCAGCCGTTGGTCGAGCGCCTGGGCGGACAGGAGATTGGCGAGCCGGATCTCGTCGATGGCCATCTCACCAGCCCGGTCGAGAGCCATGAGGTGCGAACCCAACTCGTGCTCGCGCACAGTACTTCGGCCGGAGTTCGCCCGCTGCCTTTCATCGGTGACCAGGGCGCAGCCGAGCTGTCGGACGCCAACACCGTCATCTTCGTCCCGGCAGGGGAGGGCACGTTGGCAGTTGGCAGCGGCGTGGTCTGCTGGGTGTTGGACTAAGCCGCGGCGAATGGCCAACCCGAACTGGCCGGTCCGGCTGAGTAGCCCACCGGTCACCCTGCGGCCGCTGCGGCGGCGCGATGAGGTGGCCTGGGCTCGCATCCGAGCTCAGTCACCGATGTGGTTTCGGCGCTGGGATTCCACCCGGCCACCGAACTCGCCTGAACCAACGATGACTTTCGCCCAGCTGGTGCGCAGCCTGAATACTCGCGCGAAGGCTGGTCTGGTGTTGCCCTGGGCGGTGGATTACACCCCCGACGGTGAGCGGCCCAGATTCGTGGGACAAGTGACCGTCTCCGGGATCACCCGCGGCTCGGCCGGCTGGGCGCAGGTCGGCTACTGGGTCGACTCGGAGTGGGCTGGACGCGGCATCATCCCGACCGCGGTGGCGATGGCCACTGACCATTGTTTTGCCATCGGCCTACACCGGGTAGAGATCGCGATTCGGCCGGAAAACACCAACTCGCTGGCGGTGGTTTACAAGTTGGGCTTCCGGCTGGAGGGACGGCGGGAGCGCTACATGCACGTCAATGGCGAGTGGCGCGACCACGACATGTTCGTGCTGACTTCCGAGGAAGTGACCGAATCGGTGCTCGCTGGCTACCTTCGACGACGCTCTGATCAGGGGTAATCCTCGACACTCCGGGTCTGGTCGGCCCTGAGTCACCGGTTGGCCCTTACCGTTTCGAGTATGGGTTTCACCGGGCTGATCTTTGGCGCCATCGCGGCAGCCTGGCTGATCTACCTGGTGCCCTTCTTCCTGCGGCACCGGGGTGAGGACCTCGTCGACGACGTTGATCCCGCAATTCCGTTCAGTAATGAGGTGACGATCGTCCGCTCGGGAACCTCGCTGGCCGAGGCCGATCCGGGGGAGGCCGACATCTCCACCCCGCTTACTCGGCGGGCTGGACTGCGGGAACTTAGACTGCTCGACGCCCAGGCAGCCCAGCGGCGGCGCCGGGTATTGATCTTCTTGCTGGTCGCCCAAGTGCTGGTGGCTGCGTTGGCCGCCTTCGGTGTCGGAGCCTGGTGGGGTGCCTTGGTGCCGTTCGCCGTGATCGTGGGCTTCCTGGTGGTGGCCCGTTTCAGCGTCCGGGTGATGCGAGCCAACTTCGAACGTCGTGCCGACCGGATTCGCAACGGGACCGAGGAGGAGACGATCGCGCTTTCGCTCAGCCAACTCGACGCTGCGGCCCATGAGCACTCGATCGAACTGAGCCTGCCGATCCAGCCGGTCGGTTCGTTGTGGGATCCGATCCCGATCACTCGACCCACCTATGTTTCGGCTCCGCTGGCGCCGCGGACGGTGCGCACCATCGACCTTGCGGCACCAATCGGGCCGCCCGCGGCCCCGGTGACTGCTGACCCGATCACCGCGCCGAGCGAAGAGCCCACCGTTGAGGTGCCCCAGGAGGACGTGGGCTGAGAGCCCCAGCGCTCCAAGCCGCGGGCCTGGCAACTGCGGGCACCACCCGCCGCGGCGCTGAGCCGTAGTGCACCCAGATGCCGTGCCCGTCAGGCGACCTGCCGCGGTGGTGCACCGGGTTGTTCTGGATTGGGCTGAGCGCGACCCCGAAGGCTTGGTGCCGGATCGACAGCCGAACTCGACTCGGTCGTCGCCAGTTGGGATCGGCATCTTCGGGGCGCAATGAACTCGGGTTTGCCGGTGGCGTCGAGTTGCACCTGCCACTGATCGCGCAGCCCGTACTTGGCTGGCTCGACGAGCGCGTGGTGGGTGTGGCAGAGCAGGACGAGGTTCGACAGGGCGGTATTTCCGCCGTCCCACCAGGGAATGATGTGGTGAGCTTCGCAAAGCTCGGGGCGCAGTCGGCAGCCGGGGAAAACGCAGCCACCGTCGCGCAAGATAAGTGCGGTGCGGATTGGTGCGGTAACCAGCCGGGATGATCGACCGACGTCGAGCACTTCGCCAGCTTCGCCCAAGACGGCTGGGATCAGCTCGGCATCGCAGCATAGTTGGCGCAGTTCTGCCGCTGAGATCGGCTGGTCTTCGCTCAGGATCCCAGCTGCGGCCGCCGCACCGAGTAGGTGTTGGTAGTCGAGCTTCACGATCACCCTGGCGCCGCCAACTCCTGGGATCGGCTTGGACTTCTCGACGCTGAGCAGCATCGCGAGGAAGGCGTCGGCGCGGCGCTGCTCCTGGGTGACCGGGGTCGCCAGCGGATCACGGGCCTCGATAGCGGTGCGTCGCAGGCTCTCGGCGTGCAGGTTCACCAAGGTGATGAGCCGCTCGCCCTCGGCCCGGGGCAGGCTGCCCTCGAATCTGATCGAACCGGCGTCGGTAAACCAGCGCAGGCTCCGTTGCCGGTGGGCCTGCTCGGCCTCTCGCTGCAGTTTGGTTTCCAGCAACGTCTCGGCATCACTGGGCGCCACCTCCGCCAGCACCAGGGGTGCGGCCTTCGCCAACTGTTCAGAGTCGAGGTGGCTGGCCAGCCCAACCATCACCTGTTCGGCCGCCGCTTGCTGCTGAGCGCTCAACTGCGGGGCCAAGCCCTGCAGCACTCGCCCGATTGCCTGAGCTTGCCCAATGCCGATCCGGCCGGCGGTGGCGGCCTCGCCGATCAGCGGATGCTCCGCCAACACCCGTGCCCGTCCTACCGCCGCGGACGCCTCCCGTCGCGACAACGTCTCACCCATGCCCAACCACGACTTCAGCGGCGTGCCAGCCGCGATCAGCGAAGCGTTCGCCTGATCGGCCTCGCCAATTAGCGTTGCCGTCAGCGCCTCAACCCGTGCTCGGATTCGGCGCGAGCTGCGCACCAGCGCCAGCCGCGAAGGCGCGTCGAGCCCTGCCCGGGCCGGATCGATGCGGTCTAGCGCAGATTCGATCTCAGCCAGGGCCTGCGCCGCCGGAATCAGGGTGATTGCTTTCACACTTCAACCCTGCCACGCCCATCCCCCAAATAGAACACAGATTCGATACCTGTGGATAACTTCGGAAAGTCATCAACAGCCCCCACCGCCCCTTGACATCACTTGGCGGCCCGGTGCTGCCGAAGAACTATCAGGGGTTAGGAACGGTTGAGTCGTCCCCCCCGCCAGTGAGCCCTAAGCGCACTTCCCGGAGCACTTGCCGTCCACACAGCTGTCGCAACCGGTGCCGGTGGAGCAACTGCCCGTCTCGCAGCTCCCACTGTCGCAGCTGCCACCGTCACAGTCGCCGCTATCGCAGCTGCCACTGTCGCAACCCACATCGCAGGAGGTCAGTCCTTTGGTGTTGATGTCGGTAAGGACGGTGAACTTGTTTTCGGCGATGGCGAAGGTCTGCGCCGCCCGTCCGGTGTCGATCCGCACCTGATCGCCGTCGAAGCTGAGCTCGATGGAGAGCTTCACTCGGACGTCCTCGGTGAGGGCGTAGCGGGTTTTGGAGGAGATGTGGACGGTGCCGTCCGGCCCCTCAACGATCACTTCGCCAGCGGTGGTGACTTGGGTGAGGTTGCCCTGATCGTCGAAGCGGACCGAGTTTTGGTCGCCGTCGATGGTGAACGCGTCCACGTCGTAGGCCAACACGTAGCCGATCGGGGTCTCCAGGGCGACGGGCAGGGCTGGCTCGAAGGAGGCGAGGGTGCCGTTGGGGTGAACGCTAAGGCCGGTGCGGCAGGCAATTTCGCCGACCGGAGTGTTGAGCATGAGCGTCTCACCTGGCCAGAGGGTGAGGCTGCGCACTTGGCCGCTGGGATGGAAGCGGACAGCGATCATTTTTGCGGTGATGGTCGCGAAGTCGAAGGCCAGCGTCCATTCCTTGGCCAGCCGCTTCTCATCGGTTTCGGTCCAGGCGTAACTGAGTTGGCCGTTGAGCTGAAAAATGGTGTTGAGGGAGCCGTCCTCATGGAAGCTGACCAACTCGGCCGGTAGCGGCCCGATGGGTGTGGCCACTTCGGTCTGGTCTTCGAGGTAGACGCTGCGCAGGGCCCCGGACTTGTAGAACGACAGCGATTGCCCGGGCTTGGTGCGGGTTTCGAGCTTCTCGTAACGCGGGATCAAGTCTCCGCATGAGGTGGGAATGACGTTGCGCTCATTGAGAGTGCAATCGCGTACGGTGCCGCTGAGGTGCAGGATGCGCCCCGTGACTCCGCGGAGGTTGGCGGTAGTAATCGTCACAGTGTGCTCGCTTTCGATTGGCTATCGATCTAGCGAACCAGCGTTTGGTTACAGCCAACCCCTGCGGCATTACGGCCGGGTTAGAGATTTCGCCATTTTGTCCCACCCTTTGGACGCTGCCCGCTGGGCAGGGTAAAGCGGGTCGTTCATTGCGGCCTTTTGACTAGCGAAGGGCCGGTCAGTGGTCCCCGCCGCTGAGCTGATCCAGGACGTGTCCGGCAAGGGGGAGGAGCACTTCGCCACCTTCCTTGGCAGCTTTGGGACTGCCGGGCAGATTCACGATCAGGGCACCGCGTGAAGTGGGGGTGGGGTTCACCACTCCGGCCAGGCCTCGGCTCAGCGCGGCATGGGCCGAATGCTGGCGTCCCTCGGCGCGCAGGGCCTCAGCGATGCCGGGCAAAGCCCGGTCAATGACCGCAGCGGTCCCTTCGGGGGTTTGATCCCGGGGGCCGACGCCGGTGCCGCCCGTGGTCACGATCAGCCGGGCGCCGGCAGCCAGCGCCGCCCGCAAGGCATTGCGGACCGAATCCTCACCATCGGGGACGACGACCACTGATACCTCGAAGCCACCAGCGCGCAGCGCCTGGGCCAGGACTGGCCCGGAGACATCCGTCCTGAGGCCGGCGGCGCTTCGGTCAGAGACTGTGATCACCGTGCAGAGCTCCATGGGTACCTCCGAAATGGTGAGCAGCCAGCGCCGGGCCGCTGGTGCTTGAGCCTGGTCTGATCTTGACCCTTGACAGCTTGATCTTTGCAGTCCGCTGCGGCCGGCGGGTCTTCGACTGGAATATTCAACAGCTCAGCGACGTCCCGGGCGGTCTGCGGGGTAGTGCGCGCTCGTTTGGGCCCTACCTCAGCCGTGCGCGAGTACAGTCAAAGCGCTGACCAAGCGATCAGCTTTCTCCCCTTGAGAGGGGTCATACATGCGCACGACGGCCATCAAGAAACGGTTCCATTCAGCACATTTCGGGGTGATCGCGGTCGCAGCCCTGCTGACATTCTCGGCATGCTCCGGCCCAGCCCCTTCCTCCGGCGCTACTGACCCGGCTGCTTCCAACCCAAAGACCTTGATCCTTGCCACCACAACCTCCACGCAGGATTCGGGGCTGCTCGACGAATTGGTGCCAGCCTTCGAAAGTGCCTCTGGCTATCAGGTTAAGACCGTTGCCGTCGGCACCGGGCAGGCGTTGAAGATGGGCGAAGAGGGTAACGCGGACGTGCTGCTCGTGCACGCGCCGGCCGCGGAGAAAGCCCTCGCTGACGCCGGCTTCGCGGTCGACCGCAAGCTCGTGATGCACAACTACTTTTTGATCGTCGGCCCAGGTGCCGACCCGGCTGGCATCGCCAGCGCCAAGACTGCCAGCGAGGCGTTCACCAAGATTGCCAACTCAAAGTCGACCTTCGTCGCCCGCGGCGATGGCTCCGGTACTGAGACCAAGGAACTCGCTATCTGGAAGACGGCTGGGATCACTCCCAAGGGCCAAGCGTGGTACCTGCAGTCCGGCCAGGGAATGGGCGCGACACTTCAGATCACCTCCGAGAAGCAGGGCTATACCCTCACCGACGATGCCACCTTCCTAGCCAACTCGGCCAACCTAAAGCTGACCTCGCTGGTGAAGGGGGACCCGTTCCTGTTGAACGTTTACCACGTGATGAGCGTGAACCCGGCGAAGTGGCCCAAGGTGAATAGCGTGGCCGCGACAGCTTTCTCGGACTACCTCGTCTCTGCCGACGGCCAGAAGTTGATCGCCGGCTTCGGCAAAGCCAAGTACGGCAAGGCCCTGTTCACCGCCGATGCCGGCAAGGCCGAGGATGCGCTGAAGTAGCGGCCGCGCAGTCGGCGGGAGCGCGTTATGGACGAACTGATCCAGATCACCCTGCTATCTCTGGGGGTTTCTGGCATCGCAACAGCGATCAGCTTGTTGATCGGGTTGCCGCTGGGCACTGTGCTGGCGCTGTCGGTCTTTCGCAGCCGCGGACTGGTTCTCAGCGTGGTCAACACCGGGATGGCCCTACCGCCGGTAGTCGCTGGACTGGCCATTGCGCTGCTGTTGTGGCGCAGTGGCCCGCTGGGCGATCTCAACATGATCTACACCCCGTCGGCGATCATTCTGGCTGAAGTCGTGATCGCCACCCCGGTAATTCTTGGTTTGTCGGCTGCGGGTATCGGCCAACTCGATCCACGACTTCAGGTTCAGCTTCAGGGGTTGGGAGCATCGCGGATGCAAACCGTGTTTTGGCTGTGGCGCGAAGCTCGACTCTCGCTACTTGCTGCCCTGATGGCTGGCTTCGGAAGCGTGATCTCCGAAGTGGGTGCCGCCATGATGGTGGGCGGCAATATCAGCGGGCAGACCCGAGTGTTGACCACGGCCATGGTGCTTGATGTTGGCCGTGGCAACTTCGGTTCGGCCATCCAACTGGCCGGCATTCTGCTCGCACTTGCCTTCCTGGTGAATGGCATCTTGACCTGGGCGCAGCAAAGCGGAAAGAGGCATTGAGGTGGCCTTCGATCCCGACGCGTCCAAAGAGGCAGGGCGCCGACCCGTTTTGGAGGTACGCGACCTCGTGGTGAGGCGCGGCGGGCGTGAGGTGCTGAGCATCCCAAGCTTTGGGGTAGGCGCCCAGGAGACGGTGGCCGTCGTGGGACCGAATGGGGCCGGCAAGAGCACTCTGCTGCTGGCGCTTGCCCTGTTGGTCGGCCCGCAGGAGGGGAGCGTGCTGCTGAAGGGCCAGAAAGTGACGCCGCGACTCGCCCTCCACCTGCGCCGCCGTATCGGATTGGTGCTGGCCGCACCCATGCTGCTGGACACGACCGTGCGCCGCAATGTGGCTTCTGGACTGAGATTCCGGGGGATACGTGGACGGCAGGCCGACGTCCGGGTGGACGAGTGGCTCGATCGCTTAGGCGTCTTGGCCCTGCGTAATCGTTCCGCGCGCGAGCTTTCCAGTGGGGAGGCCCAACGGGTCAGCCTCGCCAGAGCTTTCGTGCTGGAGCCGGAGGTGCTGTTGCTGGATGAGCCCTTCGCTTCGGTTGACGCCGCAGCCCGGTCCCAACTGATCGACGACACTGGACGTCTCCTGCGCGAATCCCCGCGCGCCACCGTGCTGGTCACCCATGATCTCGACGAGGCTGGGCGATTGGGCACCCGGATGGCGGTGATCATCGACGGCAAGCTTCGCCAGGATGACGTGCCCGAGATGGTCTTTTCCGAGCCGTGCGACGAGGACGTGGCGGCCTTCGTCGGCGTCCAAACGCGAATACCCGGGCGGATCACGTCCATCGACGACGGTCTTGCTGTCGTTGAGGTCGGCGAGGGCCGGATCGAGGCGATCTCCACCTTCGGGATCGGACAGCAGGTGATGTGTTGCCTCCGGCCTGAGGATGTAACGCTGCGGCTGAGTGGGCAGGTCAGCCAGCCCACCCCAACCACCAGCGCCCGCAACCGGCTGAGCGGCGTGATCACCAGGATCGTCGGCAAAGGACCCTTTGTGCGGGTTAGCGTCGACTGCGGGGCGAAGGTAGTCGCGGATGTCACCAAGGCGTCAGCCAGCGAGATGGGGTTGCGCGAAGGCGACTTGGTCGAGGCCACGTTCAAGGCCACGGCGGTGCACCTCATCGGGTTGAAGCCGTAGCCGGTCGGCTTTTCGGGTCTGTGTGCTCTACTCGGACGGCGACGGAAGGCAGGGAGGGACCTCCTTAGCCGCCGATCGCGCTCATAATGCGGTCGGGCTGGACAAATGAACCCTCATCGATCCCGTGAGTGGACTGCTTGGCTGCCATCGCTCCCCGCCAGAGGTCGGCGATGTCGAGGTCGCTGGCGCCGCTGCGCAGCAGGGAGCGCACATTGGTCTCGTCCCGGGCAAACAGGCAACTGCGTAGCTGGCCATCGGCAGTCAGGCGGGTCCGGGTGCAGGTCTCGCAGAACGGCTTGGTGATTGAGGCGATGATGCCAACGGTGGGCGTGAAGTCGGCGGGAACCTCAGCGCCGGAAACAAACCAGGTCTCTGCCGGGGCTGCTCCGCGAGCTTCGGGACCGTCCGGCACGAGGGTCAACTCGGTGCGCAGCTCGGCCAGGATGTCTGCTGCGGTAACCATGACCGTTCGCTGCCAGGTCTCTGGCGGACCCAGCGGCATCTGTTCGATGAACCTGGGCTGGTAGCCACGGCTGAGCGCCCAGCGGACCAAGGTCAGGGCTTCGTCGTCGTTGACGCCACGCATCAACACGGTATTGGTCTTGATCGGGCCCAGCCCGGCGGCCGCGGCAGCAGTCAGGCCGTCGATGACGTCGCCTAGCCGATCGCGGCCGGTGATGCGCGCGTAGCGCTTCGGATCCAGGGTGTCCATGGAGACGTTGAGCCGGTGCAGCCCGGCGGCCTTCAGGGCGGCTGCCGAGTTGGCCAAGCCGACTCCGTTGGTGGTCAGCGCAGTGTCTGGGACGTGTCCGCTGGCGGTACGAAGTGAAGTGGTGGCGGCCAAGATTCGGGTCAGGCCTTTGCGAAGCAGGGGTTCGCCACCGGTGAAGCGGACCTGCTCGACTCCAAGATCGCGCACTCCGATCGTGATCAACCGAATCACTTCATCGTCGGTCAACAGACTCGAGCTCGGCAACCAGTCCAGTCCTTCAGCAGGCATGCAGTAGGAACATCGCAGCGAGCACCGGTCAGTGAGACTGACCCGAAGATCTGTTGCGATTCGACCGTATCGATCATGGAGTCGACCATCAGCGAGCGGCCCCCGAGTGGTGCGGGCCGCGCGGTCGTGCGTCGCGATGGTGCCGACAGCGTTGTCCGTCACATTCGCGAGTCTACTAGGTGAAACGCTGCTTGATCGCCGAATCCGCATGGGCTGGGCGCCTTGCGCGCCTGGCTACCGGGTGCAAGCATGAGCAACGATGAAAATCGGCATCTGATGGCACCTGACCTTGGCGAACAACGCGCCCCGCTGACTGTTGACTGGTCGGCGTTGTGGCGAGATCTTGTTGAGCATGCCGCCCAAGTAGCGCCCGAGCGCAGCGCCGGCGACTATTGGGAAGGCAGAGCCGAGGGCTTTCACGACCGCGTCCAAGCGCGCGATGGCCAGCCTGATTCGATCCGCGATTTCGTTTTCCATGCCGTGCGCCCAGGAAGCACCGTCCTCGATATTGGCGCTGGCACCGGCGCCTGGGCTATCCCGCTCGCGGGTCGAGCCGAGCGAGTCACGGCTGTGGACAGTTCAGCTTCGATGATTAGTGTCCTTAGGCGAAACATTGCCGCCCAAGACGTGTCGAACATCGACATCGCGGCCGGATCTTGGCCTGAAGTGTCCGTTGCCGCTCACGACTACTGCCTGGCCGCTCACTCGGTGTACGGATCGCCCGATCTAGTGGCCTTTGTCGAGAAGATGACCGAGGTCGCCAGGCGCACCTGCTTCTTGGTCGTGCGGGCGCCGGCCGCCGCCTCAGTGATGGCGGAGGCCGCAGGGCATTTGTGGGGGCTCCCGCTGGATCGGCCGGGCTTCATGGTCGCCTACAACGTCCTGCTGCAGCTGGGGTTGACGCCGAACGTTTTGTTCGCAGACAGAGCTTCGGATCCGGTGTGCAGCGCCACTCTGGAGGACGCCGTGGCGCGGCTGAAGCAGCATTTTGGGCTGGCCACCTCGGCCGAGCATGACGACTACCTGCTCGATCTGCTGCAGCGCCGGCTGGAGCATCATGACGGCAGCTACCAGTGGCCACCCGAATCACGGTCGGCCCTCATCTCTTGGAGGCCGGAATGAGCACCCAATCCCTGCCTGGTGACGACAGGTACTCCCGCCAGATTCGGTTTCAAGGAGTCGGCAGCGGTGGGCAGGAGCTAATTAGTGCTGGTCACGTCTTGGTGGTCGGATGCGGCGGGCTCGGCACCGGATTGGTGAACCTGCTCGCGCGCTCGGGGGTCGGCAGGATCACCGTGGTGGATCGCGACACTGTGGAACTGTCCAACCTGCAGCGCCAGACGCTTTTTGAGGAGGCCGATGCGTTGGCCGCCACGCCCAAGGCAGTTGCGGCTGCCGAGGCCTGTGCCCGAATCAACTCAGGGGTGAGCGTCGTACCGATAGTGGTTGACGTAACCTCAGCCAATGTTGAGTCCCTGGTCGCGGGGGTAGACCTCGTCCTGGATGCCACCGACAACCTGCAAACCCGCTACCTGCTCAACGATGCGTGCGTGAAGCTGGGAATCCCCTGGATCTATGGCGGCGCTGTTAGCTCCACGGGCATGTCGCTGACCGTGCTTCCCGGCGAGACGGCGTGCCTGAGGTGCCTATCTCCCACCATGCCGGCCTCGGGAACCACCGACACCTGCGCGACCGTTGGAGTGTTGGCTTCAGCAGTGGCGATCATCTCAGCGCTGCAGTGGACCGAGGCGATCAAGCTACTCATCGGCGACCGCGATCATCTGAACCGCACCATGGTCTACCTGGACGTGTGGACCAACGATTTCCAGCGAGGCGAGCCCCTCACCCCTGACCCGGACTGCCCCTGCTGTGGGCATCGTCGCTTCGACTTCTTGGCCGCAGCAGCAACCGACGCCGCCCAGGACGAGGGCTGACCCCTTGGGTCGGTCTAGGTAGTAGGCGTCGCGGCGTCGCCAGCCCGGATGGCCAGGGCGCGGGTCGTTGCCTGCGTCCACCGCGGCGAGCCCTCCGGTGACAACTTGGCCAGAGCTTCCCACGCGGCCGCATCATCGATTCCCCAGCGTGTTTCCAGCCATCCCGAGATCAGGCGGGTGTCGTAGGTGGCGATCACTGCCTCGCGCAGCTGCGAATGCAACCGCTCTCGGGCCGCCACGATTCCGGGTGCTTGCGAGTGTGGCAGGAGCGGACCGGGATAGGCGCTGAGGGCATCGCTGACCCGTCCCTCGGCCAGCAAGTCACCGACCACGTCCAAGTCCGAGCGAATCGATCCGCGCAGCAAGTAGGGACGTGAGGTGAGGAGATCGCCCAGGCGGGTTCGTAGCCGGCTCATGTCCACTCTGATCGAAGTTGGATTCAGCGGGGTGGCCGAGAGGCCAGCCGCGAGTTGCTCGGTGGTGAGGCCGTCTTTCGCGAGTGCGAGCAGCACCAGAATCTCGCTGTGGCGCGGCGGGAACGCCCTCGGCTTCCCGCCCACTTCGACGACGACGGAGTCTCGGCCCAGTGCGCTCAGCCGCACCAGCGAAGTTGGGTGCCGATGATCGGAGGTTTCGACGAAGCGGGCCACCACGTAGCCGCTGACCCCAACCGGTTCGATAATCAGGCGGCGCCCGTCGGGCAGTTGGCTGGAGCCGTCTCCGGCGTCGACCAGGCCCGACAGCCGGGTTAGTCCCAGCCCGGAACTGGCCGCAAGGACGCGTCCACCGGGACTGACGAGCGCGGCGCCCCCGGTCAAATGGGGGAAATCGCCCTGGGTCCGGAAGGCAGCTAGATCGCTTACTGCGAGCTCCCGGGCGAGCTCGGACTCAACCGCACGAATCGTGGCTCTAATCAGCGCCAGCATCGGCGCGCTGGCAGCGGGGTTGCCGCCGGTCACATCGAGCAGTCCCAGCAGCTTGCCGCTGTCGGGATCCCAGATCGGTGCCGCAGCGCAGGACCAGGCACTTACGGCCTCGTTGAAGTGCTCAGGGCCGAGTACTCGCACGGGGCCGCCCATAGCCAACGCGGTGCCGGGACCGTTGGTGCCAGCAGATCGCTCCGACCAGTCAGCACCTTCAACGAAGTGAATTTGTTCGGCACCGGTACGGACCTTGGGGTGTCCTTCGACCCACATCAGCGTTCCGCCGGAGTCGGCGATGGCGAAAATGCACCCTGCATCGTGGACGGCCTCGGCCAGCAACTCACGGAAGATTGGCAGCATCGCCATCAGGGGATGCCTGCTGCGGCAATCAGCCAACAGCTGAGGCTGCAGCAAAATCGGGGCCAGTCCCATGCCCTCCCGGGTCAGACCGGCCGTCAGGCAACGTCCCCACGATTCGGTGACTAACGAGCGCTGCGCGAGGGTACTACTGGCTGAGGGCGCCTGGTTGGGTCGCGACAAAGACGTAGTTGGCGTAACCGTTGAGTCGTCTCGCGACGACTGTGTCGGCGGCGGATCGAGATTCGCCATGGCACCGTCCTTCAAGGACCTAGACAGTCCGACTTTACTCGCGTCTAGGCTAGTCAGGGTCGAAATTCGATGTTAAGTAGTGACCACTTGCGAATGGCCCGAGGCAGGTGGCTGCCGAGGGAGCCGATCAGCATCGCCGCGACTGGGGCGGCCTTGGCCAGCTGCGGCCAGACGTGGCCGGGCAGCAGGGCGCCGATGTGCGCCATGGTGGTCAGGCCGCGTCCCTGATGCGCCCAGTTGGGGCTGTGCCTGGTCTCGGAAATGAGTAGCGCCACCCCCGTGGCGGTGGTCAGATTGCGCCAAAGTCGCAGCTTTTCGGCCGGCACACCCCACACCCGTCCGCCGAGATAGACGCTGGTCACCGCGATGTGGGCGGTGCGAATGGTGATCCCGGCCAACCTTTCGGCGCTGAGCCGCGGGACGACTTCGGTTGTCATTGGTTTCCTCCTGAAAAATCGCCAGGTTGGCGCAAGAGATGTACTTCGACCGCAGTGCCGACCGGCAGCACCGCGGGGCCGATGGGGATCAACGCGATGCCGTCAGCCCTCGAAAGAGTGCGGACGAAGCCGGTCGCCTGCTGTCCAGAACTCATCGCCACCAGTTGCTCGCCAGTGCGCTCCAAGCAGACCCGACGTAGGGTCATCCGGTCCGGTCTCGGACGCACCGCTTCGCCCAGGATTGCCCGGTGGGTGGCTTCTTTGGGTCGCCGGTGACCGCCCAGTTGACGCAGAGCTGGCCGGACGAACAACTCAAAGGTCAACAGGGCCGCCACGGGGTTTCCGGGCAGCGAGAAGATGCGGCAGTTGTCGGTGACCGCGAAGGCCATCGGGCGTCCCGGCTGGATGGCTACCTTCCAGAACACCTCTCGCGCGCCGAGCTCGGTAAGCGCGGCCCGCACTAGGTCGCGATCGCCGGTCGACACCCCGGCGGAAGTCACCAGAACGTCGGCCTGCAAGCCCTGCTGAAGCTGGTGGCTCAGGGCACCCGGGTCGTCTTGGGCGATCGGCAGGATGATCGGCATTCCTCCGGCTTCGAGGACGGCCGCAGCCAGGGCCGGGCCGTTACTGTCGAAGATGCGCCCCGGCACGAGCGGTTCGCCAGGCCGTAGGAGTTCGTCGCCGGTGGACAGAATGGCCACTCGGGGTCGGCGGGTCACCGGGACGCCGGTGATGGCCAGGGAAGCGAGGATGGCGATCTCACTGGGTCGCAGCAGGGTGCCTGCGGGCAGAGCGCATTCGCCCGCGCGCAGATCGCTGCCCTGCTTTCGAATGTGATCGCCCGTTTTTGGGAGGGCCAGCAGGCGAATCGAATCCTGATCGTCCTGGGCCAATTCGAAGGGCACCACGCAATCCGACCCGGACGGTATCGGGGCGCCGGTGAGGATCCTGGCCGCTGTCCCGGCGGTCAGGGCATGGGTGACGGCTCGGCCCGCAGGAAGAAAGCCGACGACTGGCAGTACGGAGCCTTCCTGGCAGTCCTGGGCGCGGACGGCGAAGCCATCCATCGCGGAGTTGTCCCACATCGGGAGATCCCAGTTCGAGAGCTGGTCGGCGGCCAGTACTCGACCGAGTGCGTGCGACAGGTCTACGACTTCGACTCCCAGCGGTGGTGCGTTGCTGAGGATGAGGTCGCAGGCCTCCTCGAATGTCGTCACCGACCGGTCCTCCTTCTGTTGAGAGCACGGCGTCTTGCACTGCCAATAGTGCCGGGTTTTGCCCAGTTGCGGGGCCGCAGTGGAAATCCCACCAATGCAACGTTAGGCAACCCTTACCGGGAATTGGGGTCGGACTCCGGGGAATAAAGGTCAATTTCGGTGCAACGTTAGGCAGCCCTTACCAGATTGATCGGCACCAATCCAGCCTTCGGCGGAAATTTCGTCATCGAGCGGAGTTGGCGGTGGTAATTTCACCAATAGGAGCCAGTCGGGTGCAGCCAGGCTGTTCCTCATATTTTCATTTGCACGCCACGCCGCAGTGGTGAGGTGCAGATGGATCGAAGGGCGACCCGCGACGCGATGCCGTGGTGTCCAACGAATGTCGAAGGAGGTCCAGACGTGTCGAAGATGCTCATGATCTATCCGAACAAATGCACGGGTTGCCGCAACTGTGAGCTGGCATGCTCGTTCGAGCACGGGGGGAGCTTTCGCCCCGGTGCGACCCGGGTGCACACGTTCACCTGGGAACGCGAGGGGTTCGCAGTTCCCTTGATGTGCCAGCAGTGTGATGACGCGGCCTGCGTCAACGTGTGCCCGACCGGTGCGATGCACCACGGGCCGGCCGGCTCCAATCTGGTTGAGCTGGATGCGAGTCTCTGCATCGGCTGCAAGCTCTGCGTGATCGCCTGCCCCTTCGGTAGCGCGCGCTACGACTCAGTGACCAAGAGCATTGCGAAGTGTGACACCTGTGCGGGGGCACCGCAGTGCGTGGCGATGTGTCCGAACGCGGCTCTCGAATTCGTCGAGGACGCCGAGCAGACCCGCTCGCGCAAGCAGATTGTCGCCGACAAGTTCAAGACGATTTTCGAGGATGTGAACTGATGAACGGCTGGATTGGCACAACACTTCGAGTGGATCTCACCCGCGGGACCATCAAGCGCGAGCCCACCAACATGAAGGTGGCTCACGACTACATCGGGGCCCGCGGGATGGGTGTGAAGATCATCTCCGACGAGGTCGACCCGAGCGTCGACGCCCTTGGCCCGGACAACAAGCTCGTCTTTGCGCCCGGCCCGTTCACCGGAACATTCGCTCCCTCGGCTGGCCGCTACAACGTGATCACCAAGAGCCCGCTCAATGGAACCATCGCTGGCTCCAACTCCGGTGGCGTCTTCGGTCCCGAACTCAAGTTCGCCGGCTATGACGCGCTCATCATCGAGGGGCAGGCCAAGAAGCCGGTCTACCTGTGGATCAAAAACGATGTGGTGGAGATTCGTGACGCGAGCGCCATCTGGGGCATGACGGTGGCTGACACGACCGAGGCTCTGCGCGAGCAAACCGATCCCGATGCCAAAGTCGCCTGCATTGGGCCGGCCGGAGAAAACCTCTCCCTGATCGCGTCCATCATGAACGAGATGCATCGAGCAGCCGGGCGCACTGGCGTCGGTGCGGTCATGGGTTCGAAGAAGCTCAAGGCGATCGCAGTAATCGGTACCGGCGAGATCACCGTCGCTGACCCGGATGCTTTCAAGGCGGCGGTAATGGATGCCCGGGGCAAGATCCAGGCCAATCCCGTTGGTGGGGCCGGCCTGAAGGCCTACGGCACCGACGTGTTGGTCAACATCCTCAACCAGTCAGGGGCACTGCCGGTGAACAACTGGCAGGACGCCTACTCGCCGGCGGCCGACAAGATCGGTGGTGAGTCGTTGGCTGCCAACCAGCTGGTACGTCCGAAGGGCTGCTTCGCCTGCATCATCAGCTGTGGGCGGGCGACCAAGGTGACCAACCCGCTCTACGCCGGGGTGGGCGAGGGGCCGGAATACGAAAGTGCCTGGGCCTTCGGAGTTGACTCCGGCATCGACAACCTGGACGCGGTCATCAAGGCCAACTACCTCTGCAACGAGTACGGGATCGACACGATTTCGATGGGCTCCACTATCGCCTGTGCGATGGAGTTGTACGAGCTCGGCCTGCTGACCAAGAAGGACACCGACGGCCTAGACCTTTCTTTCGGCAATGCTGCGGTCATGGTGGAGATGGTCCGCAAGACCGGTGTCGGCGAAGGCTTCGGCAAGCGACTTCAGGAAGGCTCCTATCGTCTCGCTGACAGCGTCGGGCGCCCCGATTTGTCGATGACGGTGAAGAAGCAGGAGATGCCGGCCTACGATCCGCGTGGAGTCCAGGGCATCGGCCTGAACTACGCCACCAACAACCGCGGCGGCTGTCACGTGCGTGGCTACACGATCGCTGTCGAGGTGCTCGGACAGGGTGCGCCGACCGACCCGCATGCGACCGAGGGCAAGGCGGCGTTGGACATCGTCTTCCAGGATCTGACCTCGGCGTTGGATTCCTCGGGCTCGTGTCTGTTTGCCACCTTCGGCATCGGTGGTGCCGAGTTGGCGGGCATGCTCACTGCCTTGACCGGAGTCGAGTATTCGCTTGACGAGTTCATGAAGATCGGCGCGCGAATCTGGAACCTGGAGCGGCTGTGGAATCTGAAGGTCGGCTACACCACGGCTGACGACACGCTACCGGCGCGGCTACTCACCGAGCCGATCAAGACCGGGCCGTCCAAGGGCAGGGTGAACCACCTTGATCAAATGCTGCCGGAGTACTACGCGCTGCGTGGCTGGGACGCCAATGGCGTCCCAACCCCAGCCAAGTTGGCGGACTTGGCGCTGTAGCGAGGGGGCGCACGGCGGCAGGGTTGGCCGTCCGGTGTGGGACCGGGCGGCCAACCCTGGCCTTGAAACAGATGGAGGGCGGGCAGTGCTAATCAAATACTTCGCGACTTTTCGCGACTTGACCAAAGAGAACTCCTTGGTACTGACCGACGCTCCAACGAATATCGCTGAACTGCTGGAACTTCTCTCGGTTCGCTACGGGGCGGCTTTTCGCGCCGCGGTCTTTGAAAATGGCGAGCTGAGTTCTGTGATGATCCTCCTGGTAAATGGACGAAACGTGCGGATCACCGGTGGGCTTGCCACGCCGGTGAGCCCTGACGACGAAGTGTCCGTCTTCCCAATGGTGGCTGGCGGATGATTACGAAAGGGATTTCAACCAAATGCCCATGAACGAGCTTGTAGTCGTCCCGATCGCCATCCTGCTGGCCGGTGTCGTCCTGCAGGTGCTCGCCTCGCGCCTGCTCTCTGGAACGGGCAAGGGCTGGCTGGCGGTCGCGGTGACCACTGCTTCGGCCGTCTCGGTGATCGCCGTCTGGCCGACGATCTTCGCCGGGCAGGTGCTTGATCTGCGTTTGGGGCAATGGGATGGCCCGATCTCGTTGACCTTCCACGTCGACGGGCTTTCAATACTGTTCGCCTTCATGGGCACCGTCATCGGGGCAGCCATCCTGCTGTATTCCGTGGCGTATATGGCTCACGATGTGGCCGCGACTCGCTTCTACATCATCATGCAGGTCTTCGTCGCGGGCCTGGTCGTGCTGGTCTTCGCAGCTGACCTATTGCTGCTGTACGCCGCCTGGGAGATCGTCGGGCTGTGCTCTTTCCTGTTGGTGAGCTTCTGGTACACCGACAAGGAAGCCGCCTATGGGGCGCGCAAGGTGCTGGTGATCACCCACCTGGCGGGCTACGCGCTGCTGGCCGCGATCTTGATCATCTTCGCCCGGACCGGCACGACGCTGTGGACCGATCCTCGCATGACCGGCGCCTTCACCACCGGGATCTTCGCACTGATGCTCGTTTCGGCGATTGCCAAGTCGGTGCAGTTCCCGCTGCATACCTGGATTCCGTTCGCGATGGCCGCACCGACTCCGGTCAGCGCGCTGCTGCACGCAGCCGTCTATGTGAAGGCTGGCGTCTACCTCGTCGCCCGGATGCACTCTTTCGCTCCGTGGCCAGCGTCCTGGCAGATGACAGTCGTCTGGCTGGGAACCATAACGATGGTTGTCGGAGTGTTGTTCGCGATGGTCCAACACGATGCGAAACGCCTACTGGCCTTCCACACCGTGAGTCAGATCGGCTACATGATGGTCGGTCTTGGTCTGGGGACGCCGCTCGGCGTTGCTGCGGCCCTGCTGCATACGTTCAACCACGGCCTGTTCAAGGGCGGCCTGTTCCTCGGCGCTGGCGCCGTGCAACACGCCACCGGAACGCGGGACATGGACAAGCTTGGTGGCCTGGGTCGCCGGATGCCAAAGACCACCGTGTTGTGGCTGATCTCGGCGGCCAGCATCGCTGGCGTCCCGCTGTTCAACGGCTTCGTCAGCAAGTGGTTGCTCTACGTCGCCGCGCTCGATGCCGGCTTCGCGGTGCCCGCGCTGATTGCCTGGATCGTCAGTATCTTGACGATGTTCTCCTTCATGAAGGCCACCTCGGTGATGTTCTTCGGCACCGACGGTGAAGCCAGCGCGAAGGCCCACGAATCGCCGCGCCTGATGCTCATCGGATCGGGAATCCTGGCCGTCGGCTGCATCGTGCTCGGTATCGCCCCGCAACTGGCGCTGGATTACCTGATCGACCCGGCCTTGATCGCTATGGGGCTAACCGGGAATCTGGGTGTGGGCTGGTTCGGCTTCTCTGCCGCGGGCGGGACCTTCCTGGCCAGTGGGCTCGGTTTGGCCCTGTTGTCGGTGGTTATCGGAGTTGGCGCCTACCGGTACTACTCCAAGCGCGCGAAGATGCCCGCAACCGCCGGTGCCGCAGTGGCCTGGGCGCCTCGGGAGCTGGTCTCAGTCGGTCCTGCGCCCGCCGCCCTCGGCCCAGTCGGTTTGGGCTCGAATCTTGCCTCGTCCGGCTCGGCGTTCACCGGTGGCGAGCCGCTCGCACCTGACGGGGGTCTCCGCGCCAGTGACTTCTCCGAGCCGATCGCCACCGGCCTCGCTCCGTTCTACACCTGGGGTGACCCGGACCGCTATCTGTTGGGGATCTGGCACTTCACCCTGCGGGTTGCTGCCGTGTTTGGTCGGGCCAGCGAATGGTTGGAACGCCGGGCAGTGGTGGCAGTGGCGACCATCTCGGTTCTGATTGGCTTGATCGCGGGTCTGTCCGCTGGTGTGGTTCGAGTGCCTGAGGCAGCGGTGGAAATCGGGATTGGCTGGCCATTGGTCGCAGCCATCGCGGTCGCCGCGGTCGCGTTGGTCCTGGTGCTGCTCACCACCGCCGACACGCGGCCACGGGCCTGGCTGGCTGGCGTGACCGCACTGCTGGTGATCGGCGGATTGTTGACCACCGCCGAGCTGCCCCGGCTGCTGCTCCTGGAAGGTGCGGCCTTTGCCGCGGTCCTGCTGCTGGTGCTCAGCGGCGTGGATCGGCGGGCCTACTTTGCCTACCTGGCCGCGGCGGTGCTGTCATCGGTCACGCTCATCGGTGCCAGCTTGGCGATGGACGCCGCCCCTGCCGGGGTGGTGCTGGCCCTGCTACTCGTCGGTTTCGCGATCAAGCTGGCGCTGGTTCCGGCCTACCTCTGGTTGCCCGCGATGGCCCAGGGCACTCCGGCCGCTCTGGTGGGGCTGGTGGTCGCGGTCGTTGATGTCGCGGCTTTCGCCGAGCTGATCGGGCTACGCCAACAGGCGGCCTGGCTGTTTGACCCGAGTTGGCCATGGGTGACCCTGGCTCTGCTCTCCGCCATCGGTGGTGCGGTGCTGGCGCTGGCTCAGCGCGACGTCAAGCGCATGTTGGCCTTTTCAACTATCACTGGAGCCGGATTCCTGGTGCTCGGCATCGCCCTGGGCGGTCCGGTGGGACTCGCCGGTGCCGCCGCCGGTGCGGCAGCCGACGCACTGTCCAAAGCCCTGCTGTTCTCAGCGGTGGCCGGGGCCGAACGTGAGGGAAAGCCGCTGCTGCTCTCCGCGCGGGGCCTGGCCCGCAAACATCCTTTGGCTTCGGCCGGATTCCTGCTTGGCGCACTGGCCACTCTGGGTGTGCCTTTCACCCCCGGCTTTGCTGGGCACTGGCGGGTATACGCGACCGCCTTGGACGCGGCCTGGCCGTTCCTGGCGTTGCTGATCGTGGCCACCATTCTTTCGATCCTCGCCTACGTGCGGGTGGTGGCGTTGGTTTGGTGGGGCGGAAGACCTGACGAGCTGCCCCTGCCACCTGACCAACGTCCAGCGGTCTCGATCTGGGCGAGCGAACCCCGCCTGCTGATGATCGCCATTGTGGTGCTGTTCGCCGCGGTGCTGACCACTGGCCTGTTCCCCGGCCTGCTCCAGGATTGGACCCTGCGATGAACATCTTCACGTCGCTGATGAATACCGCCCGGCGGAAGTCGCCTTGGGTGTTCCACGCCAATGCCGGTAGCTGCAACGGCTGCGACATCGAGTTCATGACCTGCTTGACCCCGCGATATGACGCCGAGCAGTTGGGCATTCATCACGAGGGGAGCCCTCGCCACGCTGACATCATTGTGGTCTCGGGTCCGGTAACCCGCACCACCTGCGAGGCCTTGGAGACGGTCTACGGCCAGGTGCCCGATCCGAAGGTGGTCGTGGCGCTGGGCTCGTGCCCGGCAACCTGCAATGTGTTCGCAGGCAGCCCGACGATCGTCGGCCCGCTCGACCGCGTCCTGCCGGTTGACGTCTATGTGCCGGGCTGCCCGCCACGCCCGGACGCGATCATCGCCGGTCTGGCCGAGGCCGCGGCGATCCTGGCCGGCGACAAGCCGCGTCCGGTCCACAGCGCCGCGCAGCCGAGCATCGCTGACTCTGCCGATTCGGAGGCGTGATGACGGCCTCATTTGGAGCCATTCAACTACTGGTCTTCCCCGGGTTGCTGTACGCCTTTGTGGCGGGCTTCTTCATGGAGTGGCTGCAGCGAAAGATCAACGCCCGCCTACAAGGGCGGATCGGGCCGCCGTTCTATCAGCCCTTCTTCGATTTTGTGAAGCTCCTGGGTAAGAAGCCGATCCCACGGCCGCCACTGCAGGGGTTCATCATGACCGCCCTGCCGGCGGTGTCAGTGGTGGCAACCCTGGGGGCGGTGGCGATCCTGCCGGTGCTCTCCACCGGGATCGGGTTCTCCGGTGACGTGATCCTGCTGGTCTCGCTCATCGAGGTCGGCCCGCTGTTGGCCGTGCTTGGCGGTTTCGCCTCGCGCTCGCTGTGGGGTGGCTTGGGTGCCTCACGAGAAGCCGTGATGACCGCGGCCTACAACCTGCCGTTCCTAACCGCCTTGATCGCCTTGGCCTGGAACAGTGACCTGTCGATCGGCTTGCTGGCAACCACAGCGCCCTGGCACGTGCGCCTGTTGGCAATGGCGGCGATTCTGCTCTGCCTCCCGGCCAAGCTGCACCTCAATCCGTTCTCCATTTCCAGCGCCGAGCAGGAGATCTACGCCGGGGCAACCACCGAATATGACGGGCCGCGGCTGGCCTTGTGGGAGTTGGCGCATTCCTTTGAGTGGGTGGCGTTGACCGGGTTGTTCGCCCTCCTCAGCGTGCCGATGGTTGGCGTGGCCGACCTCTGGCGAGTCCTGATCTTCGTCGGCGTTTCCTTGGCGGTGGTCGTGGTGCTCTCAGTCGCGGCGGCCTCGACTGCCCGGCTCAAGCTCGCTCAGACAGCTCGCTGGTTCTGGCTGTGGGGGTTCTTGCTCGCTCTGTCCGCACTCGGCCTTGCCCTCGCCGGAATCTAGGGAGCCACCCATCATGAACATCTTCAATCTGGCCATCGCCAACTTGCTGCACCGTCCGACCACTCAGCGCTTCCCAAATCGTGAGGCACCCACTGGCGTCTTCCGTGGGCACGTGACCATGGACCCTGACCTCTGTGTCACTTGTGGGATCTGCGCGCAGGTCTGTGTCTCAGCGGCCATCCAGGTGGTGCCGCTGGAGGCCGACTGCACCTGGACTTACGATCCGGCCGCCTGCACCTTCTGTGGCTCCTGCGTGGAGCATTGCCCTGTTGATGCGCTAACCCAGGCTGCCGATCGTGGGTCCGCCTGCGCGCTTCCTGGTGACCAGGCCCTGACCATCACCGTGACCTACCCTGCGTGCAGCGAATGTGGCCGACCGGCAATGCCCTACAGCGAGGCGCTGTTGCAGTTGGCCCTTCCTGGTGCCGCAGATGAGCTGCGCCACCGGGCCCGGCTGTGCGGGGATTGTCGCCAGAAGTCGTCGGTGGCGGCGATGAAGAAGGCATTTGGTGGTCCGGACAGCACTGAGAGGCAGATTCATGGACGTTAATGCGCTGTTGTTGGAGCTCAACCCGCAGGGCGCCTACGAGTTGCGCCGCGACGGCTACTGGCTGGTGTGGCCCGAGGTGGATGTTCGCGCCATGGCAAGGCTGATGCGGTCCCGGGAGGTGCGGCTAGCGACCATGACCGGAACCCCGGCGGCTGATGGCAGTCTGCGCGTCATCTACCACTGGGACGTCGGCGCCTACCTGCTGAACGTAGAAACCACCGCCACCGACGGGCGGCTGGCGACGATCGCCGACATCCTTCCCGCAGCTGATTGGATCGAGCGGGAGATCCGTGACTACTACGCCACCGAGTTCGTCGGCCGCGAAACCACAGCGCCGTTGATGTTGCGCGACACCGACGCTCCGGGCTTGTTCAGCCGCACCAGCGATGTCGGTCATCAGACCGACCCCGCCGAAACCTCCCGCACCACCCTCGCGACAAAGGACGGTGAGTCCCGATGAGCAAGATCCCCCTGGGTCCGTTCCATCCGGCCCTGGAAGAGCCCTACAAGATCGAGGTCACCTGCACCGGCGAGACGATCACCGATGCCGAAATCACCGTCGGGTTCAATTTCCGCGGTATCGAATGGCTCGCCGAGCGCAAGAACTACACCCAAGGCATCGCCCTGCTGGAACGGGTCTGTGGCATCTGCAGCAACGTCCACACCATGATGTTTTGCCGGGCGGTGGAGAGTATCGGTGCGATTGAGGTGCCCGAACGCGCCAAGTACATCCGGGTAGTGATGGCCGAAGCCGAACGCCTGCACAGCCATCTGTTGTGGGCCGGGGTCGCCTGCAACCTGATCGGCTTCGAGACGCTGTTCATGACCTGCTTCTCGCTGCGCGAGCAGGTGATGGATGTGCTCGAAGGGATCTCGGGCAACCGAGTGAACTACGCGATGAACCGTCCCGGCGGGGTCAATCGGGACATCACTGATCCGGCCAGTGTTCTGGCCGCCATCCGCACGATCGCGGACGTGACTACCAAGCAGCTGATTCCAGTGCTGACCACTGACCCAACGGTGCGAGCGCGCTGCGCCGGTGTTGGCATTCTTACCCGCGAGGACGCAATCGCCTACGGTGCGGTGGGTCCGATGGCGCGGGCGTCCGGCATCGACATCGACCTTCGAAAGTCGGCCCCCTACGAGGCTTACGATCAGCTGAGCTTCGACGTGCCGGTGCGCCAGGAAGGCGACGTGTTTGCTCGCATCGTCATTCGCGCCTTGGAGATCTTGGAGAGCTGCAAACTCATCGAGCAGGCGATCGAGATGATGCCGGTCGGCCCGATTGCGGGCGGCCTGTTCCCGACCGTTCCCGAAGGCGAAGCCTGTGTGCGCATCGAGGCCCCTCGTGGTGAAGTGATCTACTACATGGCCTCCAACGGCACCGACATGCCGGCCAGGGTGCGAGTCCGGACGCCGACCTTCGCCAACATGCCGACGGCGCGAGTGATGGCTCTGGGTCAGGGGCTCTCCGACCTGGCACTGATTCAGGCCTCGATCGATCCCTGCTACTCCTGCACTGACCGGTAGGCGAGGAGATGATCTTTTGCGCATGCAGCGAAACCCCTAGTGGAGACGTACTGTGGCGTAGAGGCACTCCAGCGATGACGCTGGAGCGCAAGCTGGCATGACTTCGAACAAAGGAGTACGAAATGCGCCTATCGACACGCAATCAGTTGCCGGGGACGGTCACCGCGATCCAGGAGGGACAGGTCACGGCAATCATCAAGGTCGCCTTGGCGGGCGGCCAGTCGGTTACTTCGTCGATCACTCTGGAAGCCGCCAAGGAACTTGGCCTGGCCGTAGGCACGGCAGTCATCGTCTTGGTGAAGGCCTCCGAGGTCACCATCGCGGTGGAGTGATCCACTC
This sequence comes from Propionibacteriaceae bacterium UBA6122, assembly GCA_002428365.1. Classification (GTDB taxonomy): domain Bacteria; phylum Actinomycetota; class Actinomycetes; order Propionibacteriales; family Propionibacteriaceae; genus Propionicimonas. Next base: position 80,813 of record DIVW01000040.1, on the reverse strand, counting down.
CTATGCCGCGGCCCTTCTGGCCGCGGCGTAGCGCTGGGTGTCAACCATGGTGAAGGATCAGCGGCCGCTGGCGCCGCTCGTGGAGATGGGGCCGCCGCTGACGCCGGCGGAGATTCGAAAGTACTCGCGGCATCTCCTGATGCCGCAGATCGGCGAGGCTGGCCAACGCCGCCTACGCAACGCCCGGGTTTGTGTGGTTGGTGCCGGTGGGCTGGGCAGCCCAGTGCTGCTCTATCTGGCCGCCGCCGGAGTTGGTCGCCTCGGAATCGTTGATGGCGACAGCGTGGACGAATCCAACCTGCAGCGCCAGATCGTTCATGGCCGGGCAGATGTGGGGCGTCCGAAGGTGGACAGTGCCCGCGAAGGCGTTCGGCGGATCGACCCTGATTCGGATGTGGTGGTGCACCCGGTTCGGCTGAGCGAAGCCAACGTTGATGAGGTATTTGCTGGCTATGACCTGGTGATTGACGGGACCGACAACTTTCCCACGCGCTACCTGATCAATGATTCGTGCGTCCGCCTGGGATTGCCGCTGGTTTGGGGCTCGATCTACCAGTTCGACGCCCAGGTCTCGGTCTTTTGGGGTCACCCCCCTGCCGGAAGTGGTGCGGCGGCCGTCCAACTACGTGATCTGTTCCCGACCCCACCCCCTGCTGGCAGCGTCCCTTCCTGCGCCGAAGGCGGCGTGCTTGGCGCGTTGTGCGGCCAGGTGGGTGCGGTGATGGCGACCGAAGCCGTCAAGCTCATCACTGGATCCGGTGCGGTGCTGCTGGGGCGCGTCCTCATGCTGGACGGGCTGGCGGCGCGTTGGTCAGAAGTCCCGCTGGTCGGGGGAGTCACGCGGCTGCCGACTGCCAAGGAGAGTGCGGACTATCTCGACCATTGTGAGATCGGTGGTGGCCAAGCAGCCAAGCCGAAGGTGGCGGTTGCCACCCTGACCGCGCTCGAACTCAAGGACCGGCTAGCTGAGCGCGAGGCTGGCGGCAGCAAGTGGCTACTGGTGGACGTGCGTGAGCCTGGGGAGCGGGCCATCGTGGCGATTCCGGGCGCTGCTGCAGTTCGGTTGGCCTCAATCCTGGACGGCAGTGGCCTGGGCGCTATCTCGCGCGAACAGCCGATTGTGCTGTATTGCCGCAGTGGGGTGCGTTCCGAGCAGGCCGCACTGAGCCTGCTGGCTGCTGGCTATCCCGACGTCGCCCACCTGGCGGGTGGCGTCCTGGCCTGGATAGACGAGGTCGACCCCGAGCTGCCGCGCTACTGAGTCGGTGGCAATCGCTGAGGTTGGAGCGAGTGAAAAGCCGGTGCTTTCGCCCAGCAGCGAGGATGCTTGAAGCGAGACTACGCAGTTAGGAAGGACGGTCGTGCGCCAGATCGACGAACACCGCCGAGAGGCTCTCGCCTTGGTGTCAGCGATGCCGGTGATCAGCGTGAGCATCGAGGATGCCGATGGCTATGTGCTCGCCAGCGACGTGCTGGCCCCATCGGCTCTGCCCCGCTGGGACAACTCCGCGATGGACGGCTATGCCGTGCGGTGCGCCGATGTAGGCGAGGCGGCGCCAGGGGCACCGGTGAATCTGCGGGTCTTGGCGGATCTTCCGGCGGGCAGCGATGCTCAGCCAACCCTGATTGCTGGGACGGCCGCCCGAATCATGACCGGCGCAGTGGTGCCGGCCGGCGCCGACGCGGTGGTGCCCGTGGAGAACACCGACGGCGGACGCGGCGTCGTCCAGATCAATCGCGCCGCTCGACTCGGTGACCACATTCGTACCGCCGGCGGAGATGCCCGCCAGGGCGATGTGGTTCTGGCGGCTGGCACCTTGCTTGGCCCTGCTCAAGTTGCGGCTGCTGCCGCCGCCGGTTGCGGCACCTTGCCGGTGCACCGCCGTCCACGGGTTGCGGTGCTGTCCACCGGTAGCGAACTGGTTGCCCCGGGCGACGAACTGCGGCTGGGGCAGATCCCGGACTCAAACTCCTATCTATTGGCCGCAGCAGTGCGGGCGGCCGGGTGCGAAGCGGTGCGGGTGGGGCTGGTGAAGGATGATCCGGCTTCCCTGCGTTCAGTGCTGGCCGAATTGGACGGCGCCGTCGAGGTAATCCTGACCTCTGGTGGAGTGAGCAAGGGCGCCTACGACGTGGTTAAGGAAGTGCTAGCGCCGCAGCGCGGAATGGCTTTCGTCGAGGTCGCGATGCAGCCCGGCAAGCCCCAGGGTTTGGGTAGGTTGACCGGTGGTACCCCGGTATTTGCGCTGCCCGGCAACCCGGTGAGCGTGTTCGTCTCCTTCGAGGTGTTCGTGCGACCGGCATTGCTGCTCATGCGCGGGCTCGTCGAGTTGGACCGGCCAGAAATCAGCGCCGAAGTCGCCGACGGCTGGCGCAACCTGACCGGGCGCACTCAATACATGCCAGTGAGATTTGAAGACAAGGACCCAGGTATGGAACAACTGATCAGACGGGCTGGGCCTGGTGGCTCCCAGTCGCACCTCGTCGCCGCACTCGCCGGAGTCCAAGGCCTCGCCGTCGTGCCGCAGGGCACCATCGAGGTACGTCCCGGAGACCGGCTGCGGGCAACCCGGGTGGACCGATGAGCGAGCAGCCTTTCACCCATCTAGATGATGCGGGCCACGCTCGCATGGTTGACGTCACCGCGAAACAGCCAACGGTGCGTGAAGCGACTGCCGCGGGCTTGGTGCGCTGTGCACCCCACGTGATTGCGGCGCTTCGCGGCGGAACCGTGCCCAAGGGTGACGTGCTCGCGGTGGCGCGAATCGCCGGAATCAGTGGCGTGAAGCGGACGGCGGAGTTGCTGCCGCTGGCTCACGTGATCGGGATCCACGGGGTGTCGGTTGACTTGGAGATCACCCCCGGAGGGGTCGAGATTTCTGTGACCGTGCGCACCGCCGACCGCACCGGGGTGGAGATGGAAGCCCTAACCGGCGTTGCTGTGGCCGCCTTGGCGGTGGTCGACATGGTCAAGGGGATCGACAAATCCACCGCTATCGCTGACATCCGGCTGATCGCCAAATCCGGTGGACGTTCGGGCGATTGGCATCGGCAGTCATGAGCGCTCAGGTGATCGTCCGCTACTTCGCGGGGGCTGCCGAAGCGGCTGGGGTTGAGGCTGAGGCACTGTCGGCCGACTCAGTCGGAGCGTTACGGACGGCGATGGTTGCGCAGCATGGGCCAGGCCTGGCGAAGGTCCTCGGCCGCTGCTCGCTACTGGCCAATGGTGTGTATGTCGATGATGCGGTAACGCCGTTGGCCGACGGTACAACCGTCGATGTGTTGCCGCCGTTCGCGGGCGGCTGAAGCGTCCGCGACAACTCCGCGGCGGGGACTGCCGGGTGGGGCCAGTGCTGAGGTTAGTTGAGGCCAACCCAATGGTGGGATCCGTCGACGAGCACCTCGCGCTTCCAAACCGGGAGGGTGGCCTTCACTGACTCGACGAGCGCACTGCAGACTTCGAAGGCCGATGCCCGATGGGCGGTGGCGACGGCCACGACTATGGCCACCTCGCCGACGTTGACCAGGCCAACCCGGTGGCTCACTGCTAGGGCGATCACCTCATCGTTGGCCGCTGCGGCGTTGGCCAGTTTCACCAACACCTCTTCGGCGCCGGGGTGCGCGGTGTATTCCAGGGCCGAGACTTCGCCCGTCACCGAGGGGTCGTGATTGCGCACCAGGCCGATAAAGGTGGCTACGGCGCCAGCCCGTGGATCTTGAACTGCCGCGAGATGTGCGTCGACACTCAAGGGGGATTGGTCGAGCTTGACCAGTTGGTTCACCTGTCGAGCCTATCGGTAAATGGCCTGCTCAGATGGGCTTTCGGGGATACCTGCGCCACCCCAGTCGCCGAGGTTGCTGCCCCATTGGATTCAGTGGACAGCAGTTGTGGCTGACCCAGACTCGGGGGCAGCCGGCAGTGGGTCTGGCGGCTCTGCATCATCGGCGACTTCGATCGATTCGATCAGCATCTCTTCGCCGGACACCACTTTGACATCCTGATTTCCGCAGTTCGGGCAGCTCAGGTTGAAGCGGCTCAACTCGCTGCGCGTCCCGCAGTCACCGCACTCGATTTCGGCTGGCACGTGCTCGACTTCCAATACCGAGCCGTCCAGGATCGGTCCGCGGCTGGCAATCGACCAGCAATAGACCAGCGTTTCCGGGACTACCTGACGGAGTGCGCCAACGCGCAGTCGCACCGAGGTGACCCGACGGCCCTGAGCGTTCTGGATCACTGCTCGAGCGATTGAGTCACACAATGACAACTCGTGCACGTTAACGTCCCTCGTCTTGCCGGCTAGACCGCAACTCCGGGCAAATCAAGGTGTGGTCTCTATAGGCGTTCGAAGTCTACGCTGCGGCGTTGGGTGCCGGCCGATGTCCCGGTGTTGCCGACGTAGCTTCCCGGATCGGCAACGAAGGCATCTCGGCAGTCAGTGGAACGGAAGTGGTAGGTCTGCGCATCGTAGACGGCGGTCGCGATCGCGGTCTCAGGATCCACAGCTACGCCGCACACCAGGCAATCAACCGTGGGCATTTCGGGCTCCGTTCGTTGTCACGGGCCGCACCCCAACTCGCTTAGAAGCTCCGAAAACCGGACCCGATGGACGGGGCCGCTGAGGCGGGCCCACCGCTCCGACAACCCCGGGAGCGCTGCGCTGCGGGTGAGGCGACAATCGGGGCCGCGGTGCTCGTCAGCGACGGGCTGCTGTGGGCTTGTCCTGCTGGCGGTTGGCGTCTTGGGCGGGGTCCGAATCGCGGCAATTTGTGCCAACTGGTGGCGGCGGTGGCGAGGCAGAAATTTAGGCAGCTCCGGTTGCGGGCGCCAAATCTGCGTGGGATGGTCGAAGTAGTCAGGGGCGGTCAAGAATTGCGCCGACCTCAGGCGTGATCCCTTTGGGAGCCTTCATGCCACTTTTGAATCTCTCCGCCAGAGAGCACCAAACCGAACAATTGCTGTCGAGATTGTCGCACTCGCACGACTCCAGTCAGCAGGCCCGAATCACTGGCAAAATCGTCGAGTTGAATCTTGGTGTGTGCGATGCGCTCGCCAATCGCTATGTGCACCGGGGCGTCGACCGCGATGACCTGGTGCAAGTGGCCCGGCTCGCCCTCATCGGCGCCGTGCAGCGCTTCCGGTTCGAGGCCGAGCGTCCGTTCCTCTCCTTCGCCGTGCCGACCATCACCGGCGAGATCAAGCGGTACTTCCGCGACCACTCCTGGATGGTCCGGCCCCCAAGGTCACTCCAGGAGCGCCGCTCGAAGCTGACCGAGGCCCGGCGGGTGCTGGAGCAGGAGTTGGGCCGTCCGCCACGCATCGAGGAGCTTGCGGACGCCACCCACCACTCGAAAGCGGCGGTGGCGGAGTGCCTCTACGCCCCAGCCAGCCAGCGGCCGCTTTCCATTGATGCCCCACTTGACGGTAGGAATGCCGAGGCCACTTTTGGCGACACGCTCCCGATGGACGACTCCGCGATCGAGCTGCTGCCCGAGCGGCTGGCGCTGCAGCAGGCGCTGGAAGGGCTCACCCCCAAGGAGCGGGACGTCGTCCAATGGCGCTTCGTTGAAGGGAGCAGCCAGAGTGAGATCGGCATCCGGATGGGCGTCTCCCAGATGCAGATTTCGCGGATGCTCCGCGCCATCGTCACCAGGCTCAAGGTCGAGCTGGAAATGTGATTGCTCGAACGGGTGCGCTGGCTACTTGCGCGGCGGGCATGGTTGCCCTCCTCTCGTTGGGTCATCGGCTCCAATAGCCGCCAGTTGCTTGGCTCAAACCTCTTTTCCCTGCTGCTGGGCGGAGCAATCGGCCAGCACCCACTGCGTAGGTGCCGCCAAGCGAGCTCGGTTTAGTTCGGTCTCCTCTGGGTACCCGGAGTAACAAGGGCCTGAAAGGAGCGAATCATGGGAACCGATGACAAAGCCCGTCACGCGAAGCAAGACGCGGAGGGCAAGGTGAAGGAAGGCTGGGGCAAGCTCACAGATGATGAGCGCCTCGAAAAAGAAGGCCGGATGGATCAGGCCAAGGCGTCAGTCGGCAAGGCAGCCGAGAAGGTAGCCGATGCCGTGCGCGATGCCGTCAAGCCCCACGCGAACGATCGCTGACTAGGAGTTGACCATGGCAACAGTACTTTGGGTATTAGCCGCGGTGCTCGTGATTTCGGGCGTCTTCGGCCTCGTCCGTGGGCAGATCCTCTGGGGGATCGTCCTGATCGTCGTCGGTCTCTTGGTGGGTCCAGGTGGAGTCAGTCTCTTTACCTGAGCTACCGGCGAAAATGGTGGCCCGCGCCGGTAGGTGCGGGCCTTTCGCGCTTGTGGCGTGCAGCCATCCCTGGTTTCTTTCCTCGTCAGAGGCACCAGTGAGGCGATTGAAGTGCCCTGGTCGGAGATGTCCCGCTTCCAATACAGCGGTGAGAGTGTGGCCTGGAAAGACAAGGAAGGGCAGCTGTGCCGGTTCGCCACGTTCTCGGCAGGGTTGGCAGAATTCGCGGAGTCGGCGGGCGCGCACGGGGTAGCTGTGGAGCGGGTCCGGTCCACGTTGCCTCGTGCCTGGACGCTCGAATGATCGCGGCGCCCGTCCGGTGTGGCTAGCCGGGTGCGCAGATGACCGGGGGCTGACTTGCTGGCGCTAACTGGGCGTCGAGTGATGAGCACCGACGCCCGAGCGTGTGCGCATTTCGAACGGAGAAAGTCCGGTAGTCAGAATATGATTCTGACTAGGTATTTCACCTAGGAACCAAACCCAGTGCGGTCAACCACCTCGCCAGTCACACTCGCTTTACGCGTTGGCGGTAGTTGCTCACGTTGTCGCCGTTGATGGTGGTGCGCTGGGTGCCCTGGACGTGGTCCACCTTCTGTTCACCGCCGGTGATCGTGTCAGACTCGATGATCGTGTCGTGTTCGAAGTCGTGGGACTTACCGGTGTTGCGGTAGTACTGGTAAAGCCCCCAATAGGTGCCCGCAGCACCGGCCGGCCCGGCCAGCAAGACCCAACCCGAGTCGCCCGACGAACCCTGAAGCGCGATGAGGAAGTCGATCAATAGCGGCGTCATGACATCATCACCAGAATCCAGATCACGATCGCCTCGAGCACCGTTCCGGCGGCGAGGGCAGCCAAGATCAACCGACCGTGCGACACCGGAACGCTGCCCATGGTCTCGCCGGTGCGTCCGTTCACCGCGATGTAGTGCACCATGGAGGAACGCTTGCCTTCCTGATAGAACGAGTACAGCCACACCGGCAGGTACATTGCCACCCACCGGGTGCCGTGGACGTCCAGATGCTCGGCTTCCCAACGCACGCCGCGGTTGTACTGCCGCACCGAGTTGTGAACCTGGGAGCGAGCGATGGACAGCAGTTGATCCTCCAATATTGGCTGGATCTGCGACACGTCCTGATCGCGGCGTTCAGAGGTGTAACCGACCAGGTAGTTGGCGTTCCACTGCACCGCGTTCTTGGTGTCGAACGGCATGATCGTGTTGATGATGTTGTTGGTGTTGACCATCGCGTTTATGTTTGCCCGCTCCGCGGAGGACTCGATGGTGAGGTCGTCCACGGTGTAGTCGACATGCCGATTCAGTTGGTAGACGTCGGCGTCGTAGTAGGTCTCGTCGTGGTCGCCGACCCTGCGGGTGTAGCGCCGGGTCTCGATCTCGCCGAAGCCTTGGACGTCGGCGCTGGCGTTGCCGTCGACCACCATGTAGGGCAAGTAGACCCCCATCACGTTCTCTGGTGAGAATCCGGCGCGGAACGACTTGTGGGCGAAGATCCGGCGCTTTCCGGCGAACTCGCGGATCTTCTCCACCGCTTGGGCCTGAGTCATGCTGAAGGGCAGCACCGCATCGGGCACGGCGCCGTTGGGGATCTGCTCGTTGATCGTGAGCACATGGCGGCACCAGTGGCACCGCGACGACATCGCCTCTGCGGTGTTGACCACGACCTCCGAACCACACCCCGAGCATTTCAGCGTCATCATCCCGGAGACTTCGGGGGAGATGTCGGACGCGCCTGAGGCGATCGTGGTGCCGGTGAGGTCGCGCAGCGAGACGTCGCCGGAGACCATCGGCTCTACCTGAGCCTCGGACCATTCATGTCGACAGAACAGGCAGACCAGCATTCCGGTGGAGACCCGCAACTGAATATCGGTCGAACCGCACTTCGGGCAGCGGTTGAGGCCGTCGGTCAGTCGGGTGTTGGCGGTATCCACCCGTTGCGGCTCAGCCGTCGCAGACCCGGACGTGGGCTCGCCAATCTGCTGAGTGGGGAGCGGTGGCGGTGGCGCAGTGCCACCACCCTCCGCCGCGACCGGCTGTGGGATCGGTTCAGGTGCGGAGTTGCTCATTCAGATCTCCTCAGAGTCCCAGGAGCTTGGCTTTCGCAGCGTCGTAGTCGGCCTGGGTTATCAGTCCGGCGTCCAGCATCTGCTTCATTTGAGTCAGCTTGGCCATCGGATCTTCGCCGGGCTCCTTGGCCGGCGGATCCTGCGGGCCGGGAACTTGAGCCGGGACCTGCGTTGGCTGCTGCAATGCTCCGACTCCGGTGGTGCCGGCGGCCATTCCCATGCCGATCAGTCCACCAACACCCGCGTTCTCTCCGGCGCCCTCGAAGCCTGCCGCCACCGAGGCCTGCAGGTTGGAGTTGCCACGCTGGCCTGACAGTGCGTCGGCGCGCTGCACGTTGCGCAGCAGTTCGCGGGTGGTCTCGTCGTACTCGATGGCGATGATCGCGGTTGCCGCGATCTCCAAGCCGCGGCCAGACCGCCACTGGTAGTTCTGTTCGACTGCCGCCGACAGACTCTTGGCGAACCCGATCGAATCCTGCTGGAGGCGGGTGATCCGATTCTGCTTCATCGGGTCGTTGGTGTACATCGAGAAGGCCGGGGCCAGTGAGCCGACCACCTCGTTGAACAGTTGGGCGGCCGCATCGTTGTCGATGTCGGTGAAGTCGAACACCCGGCCCGGCTCTAAGTAGGCGGCCGGCACAAATGCCTTGATGAACAGGATTGGGTCGACGATCTTCAACGTGTAGGTGCCGCGGGTGATCGCGCCGACCTGGGCATTCATGTAAGCGTCGTCCCAGTAGATCTCCGACTGAGTGCCGAAGCGGTTGTTCGGCAGTTCCTTCAGGGTGACGAAATAGGCCCGCTGCTGCGCGCTGGGCCGTCCGCCGAACTTGAAGCGCTCCCAGGAGGTGGTGACCAGCGAACTGACGATGTCGTTGCCGGCGAAGATCGATTGGGAATCCTGTGCCTCGGAGTTCCACTCGTAGGCACCCGCTTGCGCGGCGAAGCCGGTGATGGCGCCTTCCTGCATCAGCACCAGGCCGTAGCCCTCGGGAACGACGATGCGGCTGCCGTTGGTGATCACACCGTCAGAGCCCTTGGTGTTCGATCCGCGTCCGGCGTTCTGCCCCTGCGGCACCGCAGCGAACAGGGCGGCTGTTGGAGCTAAACCTGTGGGCACCGAGTAGAAGTCCTGCCACTGATCGGCCAGAGTTCCGCCGATCGCACCGATCGCTGCCTGAATGAGTCCCATGGAAAGGATCCTCTCGTTGTCAAAGCCGGTCGCACCCACCTTCGAGCAAAACCCTAGTGGCTGCACCGTCCCGCGGCCCATACCCCACGACCATCCGTCTGGGATCTTCTACCTATGGTGACGCACCGGGTAAAACACCCAGGGTTTCGTCACTGTGAACGGCGAGGTGGTCAGCGCCCCAGACACCGGCGAAATCCTCAGCGAACACCAGATCGACCCGACCCGCGGCCACTGGCGAAACCAGCTCACCCCACCAGGCCGAAGGTCCCAGAAATGACAGATGTCTCGCGACATATGAGACACATGTCGCGAGACATCACAAAAGTGGAGCTAAGGGGATTCGAACCCCTGACCTTCTCATTGCGAACGAGACGCGCTACCAACTGCGCCATAGCCCCAGGTGCCTTACGGCCCGTCGAGTCTAGCATCGGGCTCGGGTGAGGAAAAAACCGCCAGGCGGCGCTGGCTGAGCCTGCCCTCGGCCTCCGCGAAGGTGCCAGCGAGGCCCATTTACGACCCCGCCGAGCGAGCAGAAAAGACACCGGCCACGGCTGTCCGGAGCCTTCGGTGCCCGCGTACTCTTGGCCCCAGCAATCCGCTCAGACGCAGCCGGCTGAGCGGCCCATCGCCGGTCGACACCGAAGACAGGTAGGCAGACATGCAGCTACGCAAGCCACTACTGACTCTCGCAGGCGCCACCTTCGCCCTGGGGCTCTCCGCGTGTGTGGTGCCCCCGGTGACGACCGCGCCGACGCCGTCCCCGCAGCCGACGATCGTGGCAAGTTCACCTTCAGTCACTCCGTCCGCGAGCCAGTCAGCGTCGCTGGATGCGAATCTCGGCCCAGACGGTGTCGCCGCCCTCAAGCTCGGCATGACCAAGGCCCAGGCCATCCAAACCGGCCAGGCCACCGAAATCTCCGGCACCGTGGGAACCTGCGGCGCCGATGGGGACGGACGCCTGCTCGGCGCTCACCCGGCTGATGTCGACGACCTGGACGGCAAGCTGTTCTTCTCGGCCACCTCCGGCCAGCTGGTGATCATCGGCGCCACCTCCTCGATGGCCACGCCGGAGGGCGTCCACCTGGGCAGCGCCTACGGCCAGGTGAAGAAGGCCTACCCGACGTGGGAGGGCAGCGAAGGCAAAGAGGGCGTGGGCTTCGTGAAAGTGCCCGGCAATGCTGAAGCGTTCTACCGCATCTATCTTGACGCTGGCCAGGTGCTCGAGCTCACCCTGCAGGCCAAAGACCAAGACTGCGCCGAGTAGCCCGCCGCTGGGGAAGCAGAACGGCCCCCCGCCGAAGCGAGGGGCCGACCTGGTTCAACAGGATCAGATGGGGCTGATGTTCGATGCTTGCGGACCCTTCGGGCCCTGGGTGATTTCGAATTCAACCTTCTGGTTTTCGTCCAGCGTGCGGAACCCGGAGGTCACGATCGCGGTGTAGTGAGCGAAAACGTCAGGTCCGCCGCCATCGGGCGCGATAAAGCCGAAACCCTTTTCTGCGTTGAACCACTTAACGGTTCCAGTGGTCATGCAACATTCTCCTTCTAACGGGCGCGGCACCGACTTCCGATGCCGCCTGTGGTCTCCGCACCCCCCGTGGTGGAGACAGCCCATTACCCGTTGGGGTGAGCCAGTACAGCGACTACGTCTGGAACGATAGCGGGTTGTCACCCGAATGGGGAACACCTGCGCCCACGAGTACGGGTTTTGATCTCGTATCGTGACCTATTCGCGCACCGGCAGGCGCACCGGCAGCGCCTTGGCCAGCACCCGGGTGACCATCACTGACTTGGCTCCGACAGCGTCACCGTCAAGCTGGGCCTCGACCGGTTCGGCGGTGCGGACCGATATTTGCCGATCCTGCAGATGAACCAGACTCCGATGACCGCGGCGCTTTCCAGAAATCAGATGCAGGCCAAGAGCAGCCCAGGAGAATAGGGAATGCGGCGAGGCCACCACCACATCAAGCAGGCCATCGTCGAGGCTGGCTTGCGGAATCAGCTGCACTCCGCCGGTCAACTCCCCGCAGTTGCCCACCAGGACGGTGCGCGCGTGCTGGGTGCGCAACCGGTGCGAGGTGGTCTTCACCCGGACGGCGAAGCCGAGGCGGAACGCCGCCCGCACCCCGGAGGCCACATAGGCCCACCAACCGACCTTCCTTTTCAGCTCAACGTCGACCCCAGCCATGATCTCGGCGTCCAGGCCCATGCCGGCCATCACCACGAACACCTCGGCCTCAGCGCCGTCCCATTGCACCTCGCCCACATCGATCAGCTGAGTGCGGCCGGTGAGCGCCGTCACTAGCGAGGCCTCCAGATCATCCACTGGCAGCTTCAGGTTTCGGGCCAGCAGGTTCCCGGTGCCAGCTGGCAACAGGCCCAATGGCACCCCGGTGCCCAACAGCCCACCAGCCACCGCCCGGACGGTGCCGTCCCCGCCGAGAGAGCAAACCAGCTGCGCCCCGGACGCCACGGCTTGCGCCGCCTGCCCGAAGCCCGGATCGGCGGCTTCAGTTTCGTACCAGTCGGGCGCGGGCCAGCCGTGATCGGCACACACCCGCTCCAACTCGGCCTTGATCTGCGGCACGTCGTCGAACTTGGTCGGGTTGAGTACCACCGCCCAGCGAGCGTTCTGCTCTGCTTGCATCGATACTCCTTGGGGCCACCTTGGGGTTGGTCCTCAGCGCTGAGTTGCCAGTGCACAGTTGCCAGCGCTGAATGCCTGTCTGGAGCCCACTGTAAGCCGAGGCCGGCCAGCGCCGGGCCAGTCCATTCCTGGGTCGCACCGTTGGGTTGGGCGGGGCAGGCGTGCCACAGTGTGGCGTGCGCCTGATCACCCGATTCCCGTTCTGGGTTGTCGCGCTGTGGTTGGTGGTGGTGATTGGTGCCGGCGCAGTCGCTGGCGGAGCCTTCGGGGGCGACCCGATCTTCACCAAACTCGAGTCGTCTGAGCCGCGAGCGCCCGGCTCGGATTCTGATCGGGCTTCGACCATCGTCGAGGAGTCGGTGGGGGCTGATGTGACCCTGCTGGTCACCGAGCTGCGAATCGGAAAGACCAAGACAGCTAACAAGGTGGCACCCCTCGTCGCCACGGCGCGCGATGACCTCAAAGCAATCGATGGGGTCGATTCAGTGCTTGATCCCTGGCTGTTGGGATTCACGACGCCGCTGGCCGAACCGCTGCTGGCCGAAGACGGTGACGGGTTCCTCGTCCGCGTCACCATTGACCCCGATATTGAGGAGTCGGCCAAAGACCAAGCCTCCGTTGAGGTGACTGATCGGCTCAATGAACTAGGCGACAGTGTCACCGCCGAGTTCAGCCAGGCCAAATACGTGGTCTCCAACTTCGACCTGATCGTCAAAGAGATCAATGCCGTGATGGAAGGCGATCTCACCAAAGCCGAGGCGCTCACCCTGCCGATCTCCTTGGTGGTGATGATCTTCGTATTCGGCGGGCTGCTGTCCGCTGGCATGCCGATCATTGGAGCCTTGGCCTCCATTACCGGCGGCCTGGGAATCGTCCTACTGGTCTCCTACTTCATGAAGCTGGACGCCGTGACCATCAACGTCGTCACGGTCATCGGTCTCGGCTTGTCCATTGACTACGGGCTGTTGATGGTCTCGCGGTTTCGCGAGGAGTTGATTAGGGCCGGGGTCTCCCCCCAGGGCGGTCCCAGCCGTCTTGATCCGGCCGTCCATCAAGCGGTCCAACAGACGATAGCCACCGCCGGACGCACGGTGGCCTTCTCGGCATTGACCATCGCCATTTCGGTCTCCGGCCTGCTGTTGATGTCGCCCCCTATTCTGCGCGGCATGGGCGTGGCTGCGGCCAGTGTCGTCGTCTTCGCGATGCTCACCGCCACCACATTGCTGCCAGCGGTGCTGACCCTGATTGGACGGCGGTTGGCTGGCCCCAGCGTGCTGATGAGGTGGGCAGGCTTTCGGTGGCTGCTGGTTCGCCTTGGCGACGTCGGCACCGAGCACGGCGCCTTTTCCGCGCTGGCCGGATGGGTGCAGCGCCACGCCTGGCCGGTAATGATCGGCTGCGTCGCGCTGCTCGCCGTCGCGCTGGTGCCGCTGGCTCACCTGCAACTTCGCAACACCGGTCTGGAGATGCTGCCGCCCGGCGGTGAACAAGAGCACTACCTGTCGGTGATCGAAGACCAGTACCCGGTGTGGGCCGACTCGGAGGCCTTCCTGATCACCAAAGAAGACCTGAGTCGCGATGAACTCGACGACCTGGTGGCAGCCATCGCCGATATCGACCGCGTTGAGAAGACCGAGGCCCCAGTCGAGATCGATGACGAACACACCTTGGTGCAGATCCGCCTCGATGTTGCCGACCCCGGCGGTGTGGAGGCGACACGGGCGGTGATCGCGATCAGAGCGTTGAGCGATCGGGTTTGGGTCGGCGGCAATGCTGCTGGGCAACTCGACTTCATCGGCGCCCTGGCTCAGGGGTTGCCAGCGGCCGGCGCCCTGGTGGCGGCAGTCACCTTCGTCCTGCTGTTCTTCATGACCGGTTCAGCGCTGGTGCCGATCAAAGCTCTGATCACCAACGTGGTCTCGATCGGCGCCTCATTGGGCATCACCACCTGGATCTTCAGCGCCGAACACGGCTTCGACAAGACCGGCCTGGAGAGCTACGTGGTCGCGCTGGTGGCAGCCTTCGGATTCGGCCTCGCGATGGACTACGAGGTCTTCCTGCTCGATCGGGTCAAGGAGTTTTACAACCACCTGCGCGATAACGACGCCTCTGTTCGACTCGGCCTGCAACGCAGCGGTCGAATCATCACCTCGGCCGCTTCGGTGATCGTGGTGGTCTTCCTCGGCTTTGCCACCGGTTCGATGGATTCCATCAAACAGGTGGGCGTGGCGCTGGCCATCGTGGTGGTGCTGGACGCAACCCTGGTGCGGATGTTGCTGGTGCCAGCAACCATGACGGTGCTGGGAGATGCCAACTGGTGGGCGCCGCCGATGTTGCGGCGCCTCGGCGGTGCCTTCGCCAGCACGGCGGTGCCGAGGCGATCACTGGGACGCCGCCCGGCCGCAGCTGCCGGCCCAGCAACTCCCCGGCGAGCAGTTGCCGGTGCACGACTTGGCAGTGGGACGGCGCCAAGGCGAGCGGCAGCCTGATCGGGCCACTTCAGGGCAGCGGGGGTGCCGGGGTGGGGCGCAAAGCCACCCGGGTCTGGGTTTGGGCCACCCCGCAGCTGGCCTTGAGGCGCTTGATCAGCGTATTTAGGGCTGCGGTGTCGCTGACCACGGCCCTAACCAGGTAGTCGAAGGGACCGGTCAGATGCACGGCGTCAACAATCTCGCGGATCGGCCGGATCGCTTCGGCGAAGGTGTCATTGTCGGTGGCTGCGTCCAGGCGCAGATCGATGAACACCTCCAAACCACCGCTGGTGGTTGCTGAGCTCGAGCCCGGAATCACCGTGTAGCCGATGATGATGCCGTCGGCCTCTAGGCGCCGCACCCTGGCGGCGACGGCGTTAGTGCTCAGGCCCACCCTTCGTCCAAGCTCGCTGAATGAAAGGCGGGCATTGCTGCGCAATTCGCTGAAGATTCGCTCATCTGTGCCGTCCATACTGCGCAATCGTAGTGTTTGGCCGCCGAATGCGCAGGGGCGCCGGGTGCTACAGGGCAGGCTTGGTCGGGTGAGTGACGCCATCCTTACCGCAACCCTGGCTGGCCTGGCCGCCGGGTTGGGCGTGGCGATGCCGCTGGGCGCTATTGGGGTGTTGATCCTGCGCGAGTCGATGCTGAACGGTTTGCGCAGCGGTGCGGCTGCTGCGGCCGGCGTCGCTTTCGTCGACCTGGTGTATTGCGCCCTAGCGGTCAGCGTCGGCGCGTTGTTGGCCCCATTGATCAGCGCCGCTGGGGTGGTTGCCGGGGTGGTCTCTGGGCTGGTGGTGATCGCGCTTGGCGTGCACCAACTGTTGACCGCCCCTGCGCCGGCCAAAGCCGTACTAGACGTGCCCCGCCGGGCGGTCTTCCTGCGGTTCGTGGGGCTCACCGCCATCAATCCGCTCACTTTGCTCTACTTCTTGGCCCTGGCCGGCGGCCTGACCGCCACCGGCGGTGGCGCAATGGTGGCGCCTGCCTTCGTGATCGCTGCCGGGGTGGCGTCCCTGGCTTGGCAGCTTGGCCTGGCGGCGGTGGGCAAGGTGCTCGGAGCGACGATTCCGGACCGGGTGACGCGCCTGCTCGGCCTGGTGGCATCTGGGCTGATTATTGCCCTGGGGGTTGCGGTGATCGTGGGTACGCTGCTAAGCCGTTAGCGCTTCCGTGGGAGGCGCCAGTTAGGAAGCCAGAGCCGCAGCCACTACGGTTTCGTTGTGACGAGCGAGAATTTTGAGCCGGCGACCCCGGACGTAGCCAGTACTGACGACGGCCCCAGTTTTGCCGATTTGGGCCTAGATGAGCGGCTGCTGCGCACGCTGAAAGACCTCGGCTACGAAAACCCGTCCCCGATTCAGGCGGCCGTCATTCCGGCAATGCTGGAAGGTCGCCACGTGGTTGGCCTGGCCCAAACTGGCACCGGTAAGACCGCAGCGTTCGCCCTGCCGATCCTCGAGAAGCTCGACTTGAAGCAGAAGGCGCCCCAGGCTCTGGTGCTCGCCCCCACCCGTGAGCTAGCGCTCCAGGTGTGTGAGGCCTTCCAGTCCTACGCCACCCGCATGCACGGCGTCCACGTCCTGCCGGTCTACGGCGGCCAGGGGTACGGCGTCCAGCTGAGCGCGCTGGCCCGCGGCGTCCATGTGGTCGTCGGTACGCCCGGCCGGATCATGGACCACCTGGAAAAGGGCACCCTCGACCTAACCCAGCTGCGCTTCCTGGTGCTGGACGAGGCCGACGAGATGCTCTCGATGGGCTTCACCGAGGACGTCGAAACCATTCTGGCCGACACTCCTGACACCAAGCAGGTGGCGCTGTTCTCGGCCACCATGCCGGCTCAGATCCGTCGGTTGAGCACCAAGTACCTCACCGATGCAGTCGAATTGGCAGTCAAGGGCAAGACCGCCACGGCGCCGAACGTCCGGCACCGCTACCTGCAGGTCTCCTTCCCGCAGAAGGTGGACGCACTGACCCGCATCCTCGAAGTGGAGAACTTCGAAGGCATGATCGTGTTCGTCCGCACCAAGAACGACACCGAGACGCTGGCCGAAAAGCTGCAGGCGCGCGGCTTCTCCGCCGCGGCCATCAACGGCGACGTCGCCCAGCCGCAGCGCGAGCGGGTGATCGGTCAGCTGAAGTCCGGCAAGCTCGACATTCTGGTGGCCACTGATGTGGCCGCGCGCGGCTTGGACGTGGAGCGAATCAGCCACGTGATCAACTTCGATCTGCCGCTCGACAGTGAGTCCTACGTCCACCGGGTCGGTCGCACCGGGCGCGCTGGCCGCAGTGGCGAGGCAGTCTCCTTCGTTACCCCGCGGGAGCGGCGCCTGCTCTCCTCGATTGAGCGGGCTACCCGGCAGACCCTTTCGCCAATGAACCTGCCCAGCGTCGAGGACATCAACGCCACCCGCCTGAGCCGCTTCGATGATGCCATCACCGCAGCCTTGGCCGATGAGCGCATCGATTTCTTCCGCCAGGTCGTCACCCACTACGTGGACGAATACGACGTACCCGAGGTGGACGTGGCCGCAGCGCTGGCCCTGAACCTGCAAGGCGATGAGCCGATGCTGCTCGACCCCAAGGCTGAGGTGCGAGCCCCAGTGGAGCGTCCCGATCGCGGCGAGGGCCGCGGCTTCCGTGATCGTGATGGCGACTCGGATCGGGGCTCCTCGCGTCCGCCGCGTGGCAATGGCCCGGCCATGAACACCTACCGTCTCGAAGTGGGCAAGCGCCACAAGATCGGTCCGCGCCAGATCGTCGGTGCGCTGGCCAATGAAGGCGGACTACGCCGCGAAGACTTCGGTCACATCGACATCCGCCTGGACTATTCCCTGGTGGAGTTGCCCGCAGCCATGTCGCCCGAAATCTGGGAGGCGCTGCGTAGCACTCGCATCTCTGGTCGCCTGATCGAGTTGGCCCGTGACAACGGCGCCCCCCGTCGCCGCGACGACCGTCCGCGCCGCGACGACAAGCCGCGTGGCGGCAGCTCCTACAAGGGCTCTCGCTACTAGGGCCCAGCCAACTGGGCTTCGACGGGCTCAGCCAACTGGGGTTCGACGGGCTCAGCCAACTGGGGTTCGACGGGCTCAGCCAACTGGGGTTAGTTCCCTGAGCTTGTCGAAGGGTCAGCCAACTGGGGCTTCGACGGGCTCAGCCAACTGGGGCTTCGACGGGCTCAGCCAACTGGGGGTTAGTTCCCTGAGCTTGTCGAAGGGTCAGCCAACTTGAATGTTGGCGATCAGGTGGGGTTTGGTGCCATCGATGGTGGTCACGGCTGCGTCCCAGTGGTCGCCAGTGGAGCGCCACCAGGCGCCAACCTTGGCTGGCAGCAGGATCGGTTTGGTGAAACTCACCTCGACCCGGTACCGATCAGGCAGCTTGGCCTCGATCGCGGCCAGCAGCCGGGCGTGGGTCCACATCCCGTGAATTAGCGGACGGGCGAAGCCGAAGGCTCGAGCGGCCAACAGATGGGTGTGAATCGGATTCGGATCCCCAGACACCCGGCGGTATTGCCGACCCAGATCAGCTGGCAGCCGCCATTGCGCAATCGGCGTGCTCGACTGGTTGGCGGCCCGCTCGACCACCACCGGCTCGCCGTCCACTTTCGCCCCAGGTGCCAGATAGGTGCTCACCCCGTCCCACACCAGCTCGTCACCAACCCGCACCTCGCCGATCAGGTCGAGCAGGGCACCGCGCTGGTGGGGGCGAAGGTTGGTCACCCGCACCGAGATATCGAGCACCTCGGTGGCGCGCACCGGCCGGTGCAGCTGCATTTGGTTCGAGACGTGCACCACCCCGGCCAACCGGATCGTTGATTCCGGATCGGAAAGCAGCAGCACGTGCAGCGGGAAAGTCAGCACGTGCAGCCAAGTCGGTGGGACGGTATCCCGGACGGTGAAGCCACAGACCCGGTCGTAGTCGGCCAATCGCTCAAGGTCCTGGCTCACCTGGCTCAGGCGAACCGTATGGCTGGGAATCCGGGCCGGGCCGTGGCCAAAGCCGGGCAGCAACGCCTTGGCAAACAGCGGCCCCATTGCCGGGACAGTGGCCAACTCGCGCACTTCCATCAGGCGCCCACCAGATTCTGCCCGCACACCCGGATCACTTGGCCGCTCACGCCAGCCGATGCCGGATCGAGGAAGTAACCGATGGTCTCCGCCACGTCGATCGGGTCGCCGCCCTGGCCGAGGCTATTGGTGCGGCGGAAAACCTCGCGCTGCACGAAGGGAATCTTGGCAGTCATGTCAGTCTCGATGAAACCAGGTGCGACCGCGTTTACCGTGATGCCACGCTCGGCCACCTCAGCAGCGAAAGCGCGCACCAACCCGACCACCCCCGCCTTGGAAGCGGCGTAATTGGCCTGGCCGCGATTGCCGGCAATACCGGAGGTCGAGGCGATCGAGACGATCCGGGCATCATCGCCCAAGCCGCCGGGACGTCCGTCGAGTAGCACCGGGTTGATGCGCAACTGGGCGGCCAGGTTCACCTCGATCACTTGCCCCCAACGGGCAGCATCAGTGTTGGCCAGCAGCTTGTCGCGGGTGATGCCGGCGTTGTGCACCAGGCCATGAATGCGAGCCTGTTCGCCGTAGCGGGACGCCACGTGGGCCGCGATTCGTTCACCCGCCGCTGCTGCGGTGATGTCGAGCTGGAGCGCAGTGCCACCCAGTCGGTTGGCCACCGCGGCCAGCGCCTCCCCGGCTGCCGGGACGTCAACGCAGACCACCTTCGCGCCGTCTCTGGCCGCCACGCCAGCTATGCGGGCGCCGATGCCGCGAGCCGAGCCGGTAATCACCACGATCCGGTCGAGTAGCGGCCGGGCCGCCAGCTCACCAAGCGGGGTGAGTGGCGACCCGACCGTCCAAGACTGGCCGTCGACGAATGCGGAACGTCCCTCCAGTAGGAAGGACATCGTCGAGGCCAGCTCGGCTCCGGTGATGCCGGGGGAGCAGTAGATGAGGTTGCTAGTGGCGCCGTGTCGCAGTTCCTTGCCGATCGTCCGATTGATGCCGTCCAGACTCTGCCGGACGGCGTTGGCTTCCAGGCCCTCAACCTCGGCATCGGCCAGCACCACGATGCGCCCCGAGGCCTCCAGCCCTTTCATCGCTGGTCGCAGGACGGTTCGAAGGCCTTCGAGCTCGACCAGCTGTCGCAGCCCGCGGGCATCAATCACCACCGCCCCGATGCGTTCGGGGTAGGTCGGGGGCTCGGCGCCGTCATCGCGCAGCGCCGAGTCGATCGGTACGCCGAGCAGCGCCAAGGTGTCGGTGGCCAGAGTTGAGCCGGCCAGCGAGGCGGTGACCACCGCGCCCGCGGGGAGTTTGCGGCCACGCCGCAGCACTTCCGGCTCGGGGAGGCCGAGCTTCTCGGCGACCACCTGGCCGGGGGCGGAGTAGAAGAGTTGCTCCAGGACCGACATCAGACCGCCTCCAGAATCGCGACCACGCCTTGGCCGCCAGCGGCACAGATCGAAACCAGGCCGCGGGCGCCGCTGCCTTCGGTGTGGAGGGCCTTGGCCAGGCTGGCCACGATTCGGCCACCGGTGGCCGCGAACGGGTGCCCGGCGGCCAGCGATGATCCGTGGACGTTCAACTTGGCCCGCTCGATGGATCCCAGGGGTTTGGAGAGCCCCAACCGGTCGCCGCAGAACTGCGCCGATTCCCAAGCGGCCAGCGTGGCCAGCACCGTACTAGCGAAGGCCTCATGCAGCTCGTAGAAAGTGAAGTCGCCCAGCTGCATTCCTTGCCGTTCCAGCAGCCTGGCCACCGCATGTGCTGGTGCCAACAACAGATCATCACCGCTGGTGTGATCGATGGCGGCCACTTGGGCGTCCACGATTCTGGCCAGGGCCGGTAGCCCGTTCGCCTTGGCCCACGACTGCTCAGCCAGCAGGACGGCCGCGGCGCCATCAGTCAGCGCGGTGGAGTTGCCCGCGGTCATAGTGCCTTCGGTTCCGCCGAAGACCGGCTTGAGAGCCGCCAGCTTTTCCGCCGAGGTGTCGGCGCGCAACAGCCCGTCCCGGGTGACGCCGTGGTAGGCGGTGACCAGATCGTCGAAGAAGCCGGCATCCCAGGCGGCGGCCAGGTTCTGGTGGGAGGCCAGCGCCAACTCGTCCTGGGCGGCGCGGGTGATGCCCCAGGATGCAGTCGTGGCGGCTTGATGCTCGCCCATGCTCAAGCCGGTGCGCGGTTCGACCACCTGGGGGGCGATCGGCAGCAAATGGTGGGGACGAATCCTGGCTAGGGCTTGCAGGCGCTGGGGCAGCGTCTTGGCCCGGTTGGCCGCGAGCAGTGCCCGGCGCAGGCCGTCGGTAACGGTGATCGGCGCGTCGGAGGCGGAGTCAACGCCAGCGCCGATGCCGGAATCGGCTTGGCCGAGGGCGATCTTGTTGGCCACGTACAGCACGGTCTCCAGGCCGGTGCCGCAGGCCTGCTGCAGGTCGACCGCTGGGGTGGTTGGGTCGAGAGCCGAGCCCAGGACGGCCTCGCGGGTGAGGTTGAAATCGGCGCTGTGTTTGAGCACCGCGCCGCCGGCGACCTCGTCGAGCCGCCGTCCGGCCAGGCCGAAGCGTGCGGCCAGGCCGTCGAGGGCAGCGGTGAGGAGATCGAGATTGCTGGCTTGGGCATAGGCGCCGCCAGCTTTGACGAAGGGCGTGCGGTTGCCACCGACGATCACCGCTGATCGAGGCAATTTCATTGGTCCTCCAAGGGTTTGCAGCACCATACTTTTACTAGATACCGACGGTAGCAGGTACGGCTCGTACCGAGTACCCTCGCTGTATGGCAAGCAGTACTGATGGCCGCACCACCCGCTGGACGGAGCACCGGGCCACTCGGCGACGTGAACTGGTAGAGCACGCCCTGCGAGCTATTCGCCGGCGCGGAGCCGCCGTGGGCATGGAGGACATCGCGGCCCAGGCTGGCACCTCCAAGACAGTCATCTATCGCCACTTCGGTGATCGAGCCGGGCTTTATGCAGCCGTGGTCGCCAACGTCCACGATTTCATCCATCACGGCTTGGAGGCCGCACTCGAGCTCTCCGACGCCTCAGATTTACCGGTCCTCGCCCATGACCTGGCCGATGCCTACCTGAGCCTGGTCGAGCGCGATCCCGAGATTTACCGCTTCGTACTCAGCCCGCCAACCGCCGATGCCGCCACCCGCATCGATCCCTATGGCGGTCTGTTGGAGATCATCGGCGGTCACGTCAGTCAGGCAATCGCCAACCACCTGATCGCCAACGGCCAGGACCCGGCACCGGCGGCTACCTGGGGTAATGGTCTGGTCGGCTTCGTCCGGGCGGTGGCCGACAACTGGGTGGCCTCTGGGCAGACGAAAACACGGCAGGTGCTGGTCGCTGAAATCGACGCCTTCTTCACTCCGGCACTAGCCATCGGGCTGGCTGCCGTCCCACAACCGCAGGAGCAACAATGACCCTGTTGATGAATCCCACCGAAGAACTCACCACCTTGGGCGCAGCGCTGCGCCGGGCATTGGACGGCGAGTTTGCCGACACCCGAGCCGCAGCCAGGTCGGCGTTCCCGGTGGCAAATCTGCACCGCGATCCCACCCAAGACTTGGCCACCGCCCGGGCCTGGGTGCTTGATCGCCTGATCGAGCTGGGCGAGGCCGGGGTCTTGGCTGCTGGCGTACCAACTAGTGCGAGCGACCCGGGCGACCCACTGGCAGCGGTGGTTTCCTTCGAGATGCTCGCCTACGGCGATCTGTCGACCACGATCAAGTCTGGCGTCCAGCTGGGCCTGTTCGGCGGGGCAGTGGTGAACCTGGGTACCGCCTGGCACCACGACACCTACTTGGGCGACATCACCAGCTTGAAGTTGCTTGGCTGCTACGCGATGACCGAGATCGGTCACGGTTCAGATGTCTTCGGGCTGGAGACCACCATCACCTACATTCCCGAGACCGATGAGTTCGAGGTGCACTGCCAAACCGAGGAGGCCACCAAGGCCTACATCGGCAATGCTGCTAGTCACGGGACGATGGCAGTGGTGTTTGGCCAGCTGCAGGTACGGGGCCGCAGCCACGGCGTCCACGCGATCCTGGTGCCGATCCGCGACGAGACCGGCGCCGATCTGCCGGGCGTTGTGACCGGCGATCAGGGTGGCAAGGGCGGGCTGCTCGGCGTCGACAACGGCACCATTCGCTTCCAGCGGGTACGAGTGCCGCGCCGGATGCTGCTCAACCGCTACGGCGGCGTGGACGACAACGGCCGCTATCAGTCGGCCATCGACAACCCCAACCGGCGCTTCTTCACCATGCTTGGCACCCTGGTGCGTGGCCGAATCTGCGTCAGTGCGGGCGCTGGCATCGCCGCCCGCCGGGGGCTCTCGATCGCCACCCGGTACGCCCTGAACCGGCGGCAATTCGCCGCAGCGGGGCACCCCGATGGTGTGGTGCTGGCCGACTATCTGATTCATCAGCGTCGCCTGCTGCCGCTGATTGCCCGCTCCTATGCCCTCGGGTTCGCCCAAAACGAAGTGACCGCCACGCTGGTGCGCGCCCAAGGAAGTGGACAGGCCAGCGAAGAGGAGCAGCGCCAATTAGAAACCCGTGCTGCTGGCATCAAGGCGATCACCACCCGGTTCGCTAACGACGCGTTGCAGGAATGCCGCGAGGCTTGCGGTGGCGCGGGGTATCTGGCGGAGAACCAAATAGTCGGCCTGCGCGCCGACATCGACATCTTCGCCACTTTCGAAGGCGACAACACGGTGCTGCTGCAGCAGGTGGCCAAGGCTCTGCTCGCCGACTACGCCCACATCTGGGGTGAGCTGAACACTGCTGGCATGGTGCAGGCCGCCGCCCGGGTGTTCGGCGACACTGTTTTGGAGCGCACCTCGGCGTCACTGCTGGTGGATCGGCTCATCACCACCGCCAAGCGGCAACCCGAGCAAACCACGCTCGATGATCGCGGTTGGCAGGCGCTGATGTTCACCGAGCGGGAGCGGCACTCGTTGGAGTCGCTGGCCCGGCGAGCCCGTAAGGCCGGCAAGAGCTTCGACGCCGTCAACCACCTGGGCGACCACCTGCTCTTCGTGGCCAAAGCGCATCTGGAACGGATCACGCTGGAAGCCTTCATCGCCGGCATCGTGGCTTGTGAGGACCCCGATACCAAGGTGGTGCTGCAGCGACTGTGCAGCCTGTACGCACTGAGCAGCATTTCGGCTGATCGAGCCTGGTTCGGCGAACACGGCAAGATCTCGGCTGGCCGGTCAAAAGCCATCGGCGCGCGAATCAACGCGCTCTGCGCGCAGTTGCGTCCCGATTCCCTGGCAGTAGTGGAAGGGCTCGGCATTCCAGCGCCCTGGCTGGGAGCCGCCCTCCTCGACGACTGAAGTCGTCTGCCAGGTACCGCGAATTGCGGCGGTCGTCCCGTCCCCCCGGTGGGACGGCCGCCGCGTTCGCCAATCGGGGTCTAAACGCTTCAGGCCAGACCGAGGCGGCGACCAATCGCGGCCGCAGCCGCCCCGGCGATCACCACCACGATGTAGGGCGCCTTCAGCTTCAGCGCAATGGCGCCGGCCAACAGCGAAAGCAGCCGGGAATCAACTGCCAGCGCCTGCCCGGTCGCCACGGTGTTGATGGCGGTCAGCGAGGCCAGCAGGCCGACGGTCAAAGTGCCAGCCAGCTCAGTGACCGGCGGGCGATCCAACCAGGCCTGAGGCAACAGATAACCCGAAACCTTGAGCGCGTAGGTGGCGAACGCGGCCAACAGCACCCAAACCCAGAGACTCATGGGGCCGCCTTCCGCCCGAAGTGCCGCCAGGCCCAAACCGCCGCAGTCACCGCTGCGGCCACCAGCACCGGGATGCCCGGCGGCACCAGCGGCACCATCGCGATGGTGGCCACCGCGGCGATGATCGCCACCGCAATCGGGTCTCTTGCCGTCAGCCGCGGCCAGAGCAGGCCGAGGAAGGCGGCCACTGCCGCGCCGTCCAGGCCCCAGAGCTTGGGGTCACCAATGGCGTTGCCGGCCAGGGCGCCGAGCAAGGTGAAGGCGTTCCACATCACATAGACCCCCACCCCAGCAGTCCAAAAGCCGCGCACGCGTTCGTCGTGAT
The DNA here is from genome assembly GCA_002428365.1 of Propionibacteriaceae bacterium UBA6122. Classification (GTDB taxonomy): domain Bacteria; phylum Actinomycetota; class Actinomycetes; order Propionibacteriales; family Propionibacteriaceae; genus Propionicimonas. The sequence goes on along the minus strand of DIVW01000040.1, from coordinate 56,084 downwards.
CATCTTGGGCGACGGCGGTAGCGGTGGATTCATCGATCGTGAGCTGACCCATCAACGGAATTAGCTTCCCCGGTGGCCGCAGCAGCGCCTTGAGTTGCATGCCATAGATGCCGTTGCGGACGCCGAGCAAGGTGGCGGCAGCCAAGGCAGCTGCGCCGGTGCCCCCACCGCCGATCACGGCGATGAAGGCGAACTGTGACCCGCCGGTGAACATCAGGGCGCTGAGTGCCACGGTTTGCCAGACGCTGAGTCCGGCGGCCACCGACAACGCCCCAAAGGAAATCCCGTAGACGCCAACCGCGATGGAGATCGAAACCCCCATGCGCACGGCCGGAGTCAGGCGCGAGGTCGAGTTGGCGGGCACCGCGTCAAGCTAGCGCATTCTGGCTGCGGTTCGGCCGCATGGCCGCGAGTAGCCGGGGCGCCAGGCGTTGACCGGGTGCTTCGATCCAGCGGAACCCGAGGTAGCTGAGCCCGACCAGCGGGAATACCAGGGCCAGGGTCAGCAACCAATGCTGAGTGGTGGTCCAGCTGGCGGCAACGTCCAGGCCGATGATGAACCGCAGTACCAGGGTCAGCAGCAGGCCGTGCAGCAGGTAGACGCTGTAGGTCGTCTCGCCGAGCAGCCTTGAGGCGGTGTTGGTTAATAGACCGAAGACGCTGCTGCCAGCGGCGATGAGCACGAACGCGATCGAGTACAGCCCGACTGCCAGCGGGTCGAAAGCCGAGTGCAGGAAGGTAGCGGTGACCGCGATGGTGATGATGACCACCACGCTGGCGGCCCAGTGTTCGGCGAAGAGACGGACGCGAGCGCTGCGCGCGGTGAAGGCAGCGACGATCCCACCGAGAAACGGCAGCAGGCGGAGCGGCTCCAACAACCAGCCCAGGTGCACCAGCCCGACGCTGATGGTCGCCAGCCCCACCCAGCGGAAGCGGCTTTCGCGGCGCAGCAGCCAGGCGATCAGCGGCAGGCTCAGGTAGAACCACCACTCATAAGGCAGCGTCCAGGTGACCGAGGCCATCAGCTGGCTGGCGTCGGTCAGCCCGTTCACCGGTGGTGCGCCGCGGATAGTGAAGGCCGCCCAGCCCAGCGCCTCGCCGGCCAGCGCCGACAGCGGCACCTGTCGCGTCCAGCCGGTCAACTGCCAGGCCATCACCCAGAGCACCGCCACTGCCACGGCATACATCGGCAGCAGCCGGGTGATCCGACCGACGTAGAGGCGCACCCAGTCGAGCTGCCCGCGTTCAGCGTTGAGGATCTTGGTGGTGAACAAAAAGGCAGTGATCATGAAGAAGATGGCCACCGCGCCCTGGCCAAATTGGTTGAACACTGCCGAGGTTGGGGCCGCCCATTCGCCGGTGCGAAGGTAAACGAACCAAACGCTGGAGTGGTGAACGAAGACGGCGAAGGCCAAGAAGCCGCGCAGCCCGTCGATTGAGGCGAACCGGCCAGCGTCGAGCGGGGTGGCGCCGAGTCTCACCAGCAACCAGGCGGCTGACCAGGCCAGCAAGAAGGCCAGGCCGGCTGCGGGCAAGCTGTAGAGCTCCACTCCCATCGGCCACCACCTTTCCTCCAGGCAACCTACCGGCGGTTGGCCGTCCCGGTTGGCAGGCCGAGCAGCGTGGACGGAGACGGTCGTGCCATGCTGGCCCGGCAACTTCGCCGCTGCGGCGGCACTCGATCACGGAGGATTAGATGACCCCTCGCAACCTGACGCCCTCTCGCGAGGCCGACCGGCTTCGCTCAGATCGGGCCGCGCTGGATCAACTGCTCGACGAGGTGCTGGTGGGTTACGTGGCCCTCAGCCTTCCCGAAGGGCCGCTGGCGTTGCCGGTGAGCTATGCCCGCGATGGGGATCGGGTGCTGTTCCACGGATCGACTGGTTCGCGACGGATGCGGGCGCTGGCCGAGGGTGCTGAGGTCTGCTTCACCGTCGCTGCCGCCGATGGGCTGAAGGTGGGACGCACCGCCTTCGGCACTGGCATGCAGTTCCGCAGCGCCACCTTGTTTGGCACCTGCGAGCTGATTGAGGGCGAGGAAAAGGTGGCCGCCCTTGGGCTGTATACCGACCGCTATCTGCCCGGACGGATGACCGAGGTGCGGCCGATTACCGCCCGCGAAGCCGCGGCCACCATGCTGTTGGCCCTGCCGATCGGTGAGTGGTCGATGAAGGTTGCCGAAGGCTTCGCCCACGACGATTTCGACGAGGTTGCCGGTGAGGTTTGGGCTGGGGTAGTGCCCTGGTTCCAGGGAGTAGGTGAGCCGATCTCCAACCCCGATCTGCCTGCTGGCATCGAAGTGCCCAACTCAGTCAAGGCGCTCTACCAGCCTTGAGGCTTCGACGGGCTCAGCCAACTGTGAGTTGACTGAGCCCGTTACCCAGTTCCCTGAGGCCTCGACGGGCTCAGCCAACTTGGTCCAGTTCCCTGAGCTTGTCGAAGGGTCGAAGCGTCAGCGGAGCTCTTCAGCTCCGGGCTGGTAGGGCTCGAACTCGGTCGTGATCGCGGCCGGCTCCAAGTCGGTGCCGCGGGCCTTACCGATCGCCTTCATCAGGTGGTAGAGCACCAGGGCGGTGACGGTGCCGACGGTGACGCCGCCAAAGGTCATGGTGCCGAAGGTGAAGGTGAAGTCCGCGATGCCCATGATCAGGCCAACTGCGGCCGGGATCAGGTTCACCGGATTGGTGAAGGCCACCTTGTTCTCGATCCAGATGCGGGCGCCGAGCAGGCCGATCATGCCGTACAGCACGGTGCCAGCCGCACCGATCACCCCGGCCGGAATCGTGAAGATCGCCGCGCCGAACTTCGGCACGAAGGACAACACGATCGCGATGATGCCAGCGATCCAGTAGAGCGCAGTGGAGTAGACCTTGGTGGCCGCCATCACGCCGATGTTCTCGGCGTAGGTGGTGGTGCCTGAACCGCCGCCGATACCAGCCAGGGAGGTGGCCACACCGTCGGCGAGTAGGGCCCTTCCCATGGACTTGTCGTAGTTCTGGCCGGTCATCAGCGCCACTGACTTCACGTGGCCCACATTCTCGGCAATCAGCACCAGCACGACCGGCAGGAAGAGCGCGGCCACGTTCAGGTCAGGAGTGGGCAGCTGGAAAGCTGGCATTCCGATCCAAGCGGCGCCCTCGACCGACTTGAAATCGACCTGGCCCTGGGCCAGTGCGGCCAAATAGCCAACCAGTACGCCGAGCAGAATCGAGAGTCGACCGATCATGCCCTTGAACAACACCGAAATCAGCACGATCGCCAGCACCGTGATCCAGCCGGTCAGCGGGGCGGCGCGGAAGCCGGAGGTCTCACTCACGCCCCAGGCTGCGCCGGCCAGATTGAAGCCGATCAGCATCACGATGGTGCCGGTCATCACCGGTGGCATCAGCGCATCGATCCAGGCAGCACCGGCCAGGTGGACCACGGCGCCGACGATGGCCAGCAGCATGCCGGTCAGCATGATGCCGAACAGGGCCTTGCTGATGTCGCCGCCAGAGGTGGAGGCGAGCACCGGGGAAATGAAGGCGAAGGAGGACCCCAGATAGCTGGGCAGCCGGTTCGCCGTAATCAGCAGGAAGATCAGCGTGCCCAAGCCGCTGAAGAACAAGGTGGTGGTCACCGGGAAACCGGTGATCAGCGGCACCAGGAAGGTGGCGCCAAACATGGCCACCACGTGTTGTGCGCCGAGGCCGAACATCTTGCCCCAGCCGAGTCGTTCATCAGGGGCGACTACTGCCCCGGGTTGAAGTGTGCCGTTACCGTGCAGCGTCCAGAGCGCCATGGTGTTCCCCTTTGTCGAGCAGCCGAGGGAACTCTATTGCTCGACTGGGCCTCGATTCGGGGGCGAATAGCTTGTGAGATGCCCCTGCGTGTTGGCGGCGAGACGCTACCTAAATCCAGGTGCGCAGCCACATTCGCGCCGACCAGTCTTCGTACAGCATCAACTGGTCGGTGAGCACCGGGTAGATGTAGGCGAAGTTGGCTGCGACCAGGGCTATCGCTACCCCGACCATGATCGCGCCGCGTCTTCGATTCGGCCCGCCCTTCGGCCCGAGGATCAGCCCCATCACCATCGCCAGCAGGGTGACGGTGAACGGGATGATGCAGATCGCGTAGAAGAAGAAGACCGGACGATCCGAGTTCGGGAACCAGAACAGGTAGGTGGACATCGCCGCGACGATTGGCACCCCAAATCGCCAGTCGCGCCCGCCGATCCACCAGACGAAGGCGACGATCAGGGCGACGAATGCCATCCACCACAGCACCGGCGTCCCCATCGCGGAAATGACCCGGATGCAGGTGTGCTCCACCGCGGCAGTGCAACCGTCCACTCCGGGCTGAATGCTGTTGACCGCGTCCACACCGGTGGGTCGCACCATCAGCAGCCACCCGCCCGGATGCGCGTCATAGCTGTGGGTGGCTTCGTTGCGCATGAACTCGCTGTTGTGGAAGTTGTAGATCTCCAGGTGGTACTGCATCAAGGAGGCCCACATCTCACCCACGGCCTTCACCCACGGATGCTCAGGGTGATTCAAGCCCCAATCCCGGCCGTGACCGTTGGTGGTGCTCAGCCAACCCCACCAACTGGCCACATAAACCAACCCGGCTACGACGACCATTCGAATGAAGGCCGGCACCCCGTCGACGATCAAGGCCAACAGGCTGCGGAAGTCAGTGCCAGCCAGTCGGCGGGCGCCAACGTCCCAAATCACCGACAGCAGGCCGATGGCGGCCAGCACGAACAACGAGTTCCACTTCACCCCGATCGCCAGGCCGAACATCACCCCAGCTACCGTGCGCCAAGGCCGCAGCCAAATGATCGGGCCAAAGCGTCCGCCGAAGTCAGGGATGCCGGTGGCCTCTAGGTGATCGGCAATCTTGCCGCGGTAGTAGTCGCGGTCGGCCACCACGGCGGCCACGCCAGCGACGATGAAGAAAGCTTGGAAAATGTCGAGCAAGGCGATCCGGGACATCACAAACGCCAGGCCGTCCAGGGTCAACAACAACCCGGCGATGGCACCGATCAGGGTAGAGCGGGACAGCCGGCGGGCCATCCGAATGGTCATCAGCACCAGCAAGGTGCCGAAAATCAGCGGCATGATCCGCCAGCCGAAGGAGTTCATGCCGAAAATCTGCTCGCCGATGCCGATCAGCCACTTACCCACTGGCGGATGCACAACGAAGGAAGCCGAGTCCTTGTACTGATCCACCTGGCCAGCGGCGATCTGGGCGTCGACTACCTCACGGTCTGGCCACTCCCGTTCGTAGCCGAACTTCCACAGGGTCCAGGCGTCCTTGGCGTAGTACGTCTCGTCGAACATCAGCTTGTTCGGGTAAGCCAGGTTCACAAACCGAATGGCGAAGGCGATCGCGGTGATGGCGAGGGTGATCAGCCAACCGTTCCACCGGTCCGACAGAGCGGCCTGGCCGTCGCGGAGCCGCTCAATCGTGGTGAGGTGCTCGGCATGCGCGGTGCTGCGGATCCTGGCCAGCGGCGACAGGCGAGCGCCGGGAAGTGGCGCGGGGTAGTCCGCAACCGCCTGGATCTCGGCTAGCCGGTCGGGATCGATCGGCGGGATCGGCGTGAATACCTCTTCGGCAGGCCAATCGGCCGAGTCCGCTGGATCCGGGGTGGCTTGCGCGTCCGGCGTATCTGCGGTCGGTGCTGAGCGGTCAACGCGTACCCAGCCGGCGGTGTCGTCGGCTGCGTGGCTGTCGCTGAGGGGGCTGGAATCCTCCGGTTCGGTCACCCGGACATCCTAGGCGTCGAATGGGCGCGGCTCATGCCCGAGCGGTTATCGGGAATACTGCTCCCATGAGTTCCGCAGCGCGCAGTGGGCTCCTGGTGTTGGCCGGTACTCCCATCGGGAACGTGGACGACGCCACACCAGCGCTTCGTAACGCGCTCGCACAAGCGGATTTGATCGCAGCCGAAGACACTCGCAGGTTTCACAGCCTGCTGGAGCGGCTTGGCTGGCAGATCACGGCCAGAGTTGTTTCCTACTTCGACGGCAATGAGACAGTTCGGGCTGAGCAGCTGGCTGCCGAGTTGATCGGCGGCGCGACGGTGGTCGTAGTCACCGATGCGGGCATGCCAACGGTCTCTGATCCCGGCTATCGAGTGGTGAGTGCCGCGATCGCGGCCGGGGTGCCGATTCGGGTGGTGCCCGGCCCGTCCGCAGTGCTGGTGGCGTTGGCGCTTTCCGGGCTGCCGACCGATCGGTTCTGCTTCGAAGGCTTCGGACCGCGCAAGGCCGAACAACGCCGTCGCTACCTGGCCGGACTGGCCGCTGAAGAACGCACCATGGTCTTTTTTGAGGCCCCGCACCGGCTTGCCGCCTTCCTTGCTGACGCCCGGACGGCGTTTGGCGAGGATCGGATCGCCTCGGTGAGCCGGGAACTGACCAAGACGTATGAGGAAACCCGCCGGGGATCGCTGGCTGAGCTGGCCGAATGGGCCGCAGCTGGCGTCCGGGGCGAGGTGACCGTCGTGATCGCCGGGGCTGAGGGGTCCCTGCTGTCGATCACCGAGGCGGTAGATCAGGTGCTGGAGCGCCTGACCGCCGGAGAGCGCTTCGCGACCGCAGTGGCAGCTGTGGCCGAAGAAAGTGGTATTCCGCGTAAACCCCTCTACTCCGCCGCACTCGCGGCTCGTAAGGAGTCATCTTGATCCGCCAAGATCTACCACCTCTGCCCGATCCCCTTCCGGTTCCTACCACTGACGCCCACACCCACCTCGGCAGCACCGCACAGGGCGATGGCATGCCTGAGCTGGACGCGATCGCCGCAGCCCTGGCGATGAACGTCACCCGCCTGGTCGAGGTGGGCACCGATGTGGCCTCCTCGGCGAGCGTGGTTGCCCTGGCCGAGGCCTACCCCGAGGTGATCGCCTCGGTGGCCATTCATCCCAACGATGCGGCCCGGTTGGGTGCCAACTTGGGCGCCGAACTCGACCGGCTGGCCGCGCTGGTCACCACCTCGGCCAAGATCCGCGGCATTGGCGAGACCGGGCTGGATTACTACCGCACGCCCGAGCCGGAAGGCCAAGCCCTCCAGCGGCAGTCCTTTGCCACCCACATCGCCTGGGCCAAGGAACATGATTTGGCGCTGGTGATCCATTCCCGCGACGCCCAGGACGACCTGCTGGCCGTGTTGGACTCCGAAGGCGCCCCTGATCGGGTGCAGATGCACTGCTTCTCCGGTGACGCCAGTTTCGCCAAGGCCTGCCTGGATCGGGGCTACTTTCTGTCCTTTGCTGGCCAGGTCACTTTCAAGGCCAACGAAGAACTGCGCGAAGCTTTGGACGTCACCCCGACCGACCGACTGCTGGTCGAGACCGACGCGCCTTACCTCACCCCGATGCCACACCGGGGTCGGCCGAACTCCAGCTACCTGCTGCCCCACACGGTGCGTTTCATCGCGGAGCGTCGCGGCGCCGATCTGGCCGAGCTGTGTCAGCAGTTGGACGCCAACGCCACCGCCGTCTTCGGCGAATGGGGTGAAGCCTGCTGATGGCTGAAGCCCTGCTCGATCCCCGCACCATCCGCGAGTTGGCCGCCGCCCTAGAGCTGCGTCCGACCAAACAGCGGGGCCAAAACTTCGTCCACGACGCCAATACCGTCCGCCGGATTGTGGCGGCGGCCGGCGTTGGCCCTGAAGACGTGGTGCTGGAGATCGGGCCGGGCTTGGGCTCCCTGACTCTCGGCCTGCTCGAAGTGGCCGCCGAGGTGATCGCAGTCGAGATTGAAGCCAGCCTGGCTGCCCAGTTGCCGATCACCGTCGGCGATCGGTTGCCCGCCCGGGCTGATCGGCTGCGGGTAATCGAGGCTGACGCGCTCACCGTGTCGAGGTTGGCCGATCCGCAGCCTACTGCGGTGGTGGCCAACCTGCCCTACAACGTCAGCGTGCCGGTGCTGCTGCACGTCCTGGCTCATTTCGAGGCGATCACCTCTGGCCTGGTGATGGTGCAGGCCGAAGTGGCCGACCGGCTGGTGGCGCCACCCGGCTCGAAGACTTACGGAGTGCCCTCGGCGAAGCTGGCCTGGTATTGCGCGGCCAAGCGGGTCGGCAGCGTGCCGCCGACCGTGTTCTGGCCGGTGCCCAATGTCGATTCCGGCTTGGTTGCCATGACCAGGCGCGAACCGCCAGTGACCACAGCGTCGCGGGCGCAGGTGTTTGCCGTAGTAGATATGGCATTCGGGCAGCGGCGAAAGATGCTGCGGTCAGCGCTGGCGCCGCTATTCGGATCATCGGCCAACGCCGCCGCCGCGCTGACCGATGCCGGTGTCGACCCGCAAGCGCGCGGCGAAGTGCTCGGCATCGCCGACTTCGCCCGGATCGCCGAGACGGTCTCGACCGGTTGGGTGGGATAGCCTCACCGCATGGCATCACCGGTGACAGAGGCCGAAGTCGTCCGCGTCCGGGTGGCAGGCAAGATCAACCTTGCCTTGCGCAGTGGCCCGCTCCGCGCCGACGGCTACCACTCCCTGGCCACGGTCTTCCAGGCAGTCTCGCTCTTCGATGAGGTGGAGGCCCGCTGGGCCGAGCCGGGACGAATCAGCGTCCAGGTGGTCGGTGAACAGGCCGACCTGGTGCCCACCGACGATTCGAATCTGGCGATCCGCGCTGCCCGACTACTGAGCGATCTGGTGGCCACCGATCCGGTGGGGGTCGATCTGCTGATCCGCAAGGCGATTCCGGTGACCGGAGGCATGGCCGGTGGGTCGGCGGACGCCGCCGCAACCCTGCTGGCCTGCGCAGTGTTGTGGGATCTGGACGTTTCGCCGGAGGAGATGCGCGAGCTTGGCTCCCGGCTGGGTGCCGATGTGCCGTTCTGCCTGACCGGAGGCACTGCGCTGGGCACCGATCGGGGCGACCAGTTGGCGCCGGTGCTCAGTCGTGGCAGCTACCACTGGGTGTTGGCCTTCGGTGAGGGCGAGCTGTCCACTCCCGCAGTGTTCGCCAAGTTCGACGAACTCGGCCTAGCCAAGACCGAGCATCTTGAGGTGCCTTCTGAGCTGCTGAATGCGCTGGTCAGCGGTGATCCGCACGCGCTGGGTGAGCACCTGATCAACGATCTGCAGCCAGCCGCGATCGCGCTGCGTCCCGAGTTGGGTCGGGTGTTGGAAGCGGGGACGGCGCTGGGTGCAGTGGGCGCTATTGTCTCCGGCTCCGGGCCGACGGTGGCCTTCCTGGCCGCGAACGAATCCGATGCGGTGGATCTCTCGGTGCACCTGTCTAGCGAGGGTGTCTGTCGAGCGGTCAAACGAGTATCCGGCCCGATCCCGGGTGCCCGACTGATCAACGGCTAGGCGCGGCTCGTCCGGGCATGATCCGGGCCAGCACCAGCAGGCCGCTGAGCAGCACTGCTGGCACAAACATCGCCGCCTGGATGCCGACAGTGGCGACCAGCGCTCCGATGATGGCTGGTGCGATCAGGAAAGTGGCGTAGCCGAAGGTGACCACCACGGCCAGGCCCCGGCCGCCGGCACTATGCCCGGCGACCGCGTACACCTGCGGGGCGATCATGCCGATGCCAAAGCCGACCAGCGCCCAGCCGAACAGCAGCACGGGTAGCGGGGTGGCGATCGCCACCACCAGATAGCCGGACGCCGCGCAGGCCCCGCCGAAGCGGGTGACGGCCCGACGCCCGAACCGGGCCACCAGGAAGTCTCCGAGCAGCCGGATCACCACCATGAAGGCGGCCAACACCGCCACCCCGAGCGAACCGGTGGTTGCGTCCACCCCAGCCACCTCGGTGACCAGCAGCGCTGACCAATCCATGCCGGTGCCTTCGCCTAAGCCAAAGGCGATCGCCATCAGACCTAGCAGATAGGCCTCGGGGGGAATCGGGGTCCGGGCGCCAGCGGCGTCGGTGTGGATCACCGGTTCGGTTTCGGGCACGATCCGCAGCGCGACCGCCAAAGCCACCAACCCCAGGCCGGCGGCGATGCCGGTGGTGACCTGCACTCCGCTGGCGGCCAGGCCACCCAGCCAAGGCGTAAGGCTGACCAGGAGCGCTGCGCCCACCAGGTTGCCGACACTCCACATGCCGTGGAAGAAGCTCATGATTGGCTTGGGTCGCTGCCTTTCCACCTGCACTGCGATGGCGTTCATGGCCACATCGATGCCACCGTTGCCGAACCCGAGCAGCATGGCGAAAACGAAAAGGGCGACCAGGTTCGGGGCTTGGCCCAAGCCAAAAATGCCGATGAACAGGAACGGGATCATCGCCAGGCTCACCCGGCGGGCGCCCAACCGGTCAGCCAGTCGTCCGCCCACCTGCATGGACGCGATCGCGGCCACCCCGATCGAGATGAACAGTGCCGAGAGCATCAGCGGGGTCAAAGCGAACCGGGCCTGCACCGAGGGGATAGCGGCGGCGTAGACGCCGACGGCCAGTCCGTTGTAGGCGAAGAGGACGACCACTCCAGCCATCGCTGAGGTCGAAGCTAGCTTGGTCACCAAGCCACGATAGGCAACAAACCGCTCCCGCGTGGGCGTTAGGCCGAGGCTGGGTCAATCACGATTGGTCGCGGGGGATGCACCGCGAGCAGGCGGGGGCGCGAGCTGAGGTTGCGCATCCCGTACCAGGCCAGATTGACCAGGTGGGCAGCGACCACCGGCTTGGCCAGCCCCTGTTCATCGCGGGTGTCCATCCACCACTGGCCGGCCAGGGCCACCAGCCCGACCAACATCTGGGAGTAGAGCGGGGCGGTCGCCGGATCGAGGCCGGTCTTGGCGAATTCGTCGCCGAGCAGATCCTCAACCCGGGAGGCAATATCGGACAGGATCGTGGCGAAGGAGCCGTCCGGAGAGGACGCCGACGAATCGCGGGACAGGATTCGGAATCCGTTTGGGTGGTCGTCGATGTAGTCCAACAACGCCATGGTGCCGAGTTCGATGAGGGCTCGCGGGTTGGCGTCCGGAGTGGTGATCGCCGCCCGGATCGAATCATGCAGCGTGCGCACTTCGCGGTCGACGACGACGGCGTAGAGGCCTTCCTTCCCGCCGAAGTGCTCATAGATCACCGGCTTGCTGACGCCAGCGTGCGCGGCGATCTCCTCTACCGAGGTGCCCTCCAGGCCCCGTTCAGCGAACAGGGCGCGCGCAACGTCGATCAGTTGTTCGCGGCGCTCGTTGCGTGTCAAACGCACCCGGCTGCGGCGGGCACGCGCATTCGCGCCGGTTACGGACATGGCGCAATTGTCTACCCCGGCGGGGGCAAGGCGAAATTGCCACGCGCAGGGGCCTCAACCCAGTGCCCATCTGGTCCGATTCTCAGCTCGATGTGCGGCTAGTGCCTTCAGGCCCGTAAAGTTGGCCGAAGTCGTCTACTGACGATCTTTCCCCGGTTGGTCTGCCGGCAGGGCCCGCCTGACTTTGAATCAGGACTAGCGACGTAGGTTCGACTCCTACCCGGGGAGCGGACGCCTACCAGTAATGGGAGTGCAAGTGAGCGAGACCGACGTGAGCGTCACACCGGTGTCAGCCGTGGTCATCATGGCCGCTGGTGCTGGCACGAGGATGAAATCAGCGATCCCCAAGGTGCTGCACAAGGTGGCCGGCCAGTCGATGATCTCCTGGGCAGTCGACGCCGCTGACGCACTAACTCCGCAACGGCTGGTGGTCGTTGTTGGCCATGGGCGCGAGCAAGTGAGTGCCCATTTGGCCGAAGTGGCCCCTCATGTGGTGATCGCGGTGCAGGAACAGCAACTGGGCACCGGCGACGCCGTCCGGGCGGGATTGGCGGCTCTGGGCGAAGTCGACGGTGAGGTTGTGGTCACCTCTGGTGACGTACCGCTGCTGGCTGGCGAAACCCTGGCCGAGTTGATCTCGGCTCATCGTCGCGAAGTGAACGCGGTCACAGTGCTGACCGCCAAGGTGCCCGATCCGACCGGCTATGGGCGAATCGTTCGCGACGCTGATCAGGTGTCCCGGATCGTTGAGCAAGCCGATGCGGGCGCTGATGAGTTGACTATCGATGAGATCAACTCCGGAATCTACGTCTTCGCCGCTGAGGTGCTGGCCGCCGGGATCGCCAGCCTGACCACCGGGAACGCTCAGGGCGAGTTCTACCTCACCGACGTGATCACCCACGCGCGCAACTCCGGTGGACGGGTGGGCGGTTGGCTGCTGGCCGACCATCTCCAGACCGAAGGGGTCAACGACCGAATCCAGCTGGCTGAGCGCAACGCCGAGGCGAATCGGCGCATCCTGCGCCGCTGGATGGCCGAAGGGGTGACCGTGATCGATCCGGCCACCACCTGGGTGCATGGCGGGGTGGATCTGGCCCCCGACGTCACTCTGCTGCCGGGCACCTCGCTGGAAGGTGCCACTTCCGTGGCTAGCGGGGCAGTCATTGGGCCGGACACGACTCTCATCGACGTCGAAGTGGGCGAGAATGCAACCGTGACCCGAAGCCATGCTGAACTCGCAGTGATTTCCGCTGGTGCGACCGTGGGTCCGTTCAGCTACCTGCGTCCGGGTACCGAGCTGGGCGCTGGCGGCAAGATCGGCGCCTTCGTGGAAACCAAGAAGGCGATCATTGGTGCCGGCTCCAAGGTGCCCCACCTGGCCTACTGCGGCGATGCGGTGCTGGGCGAAGGGGTGAACATCGGTGCGGGCACGATTTTCGCCAACTATGACGGCGTGACCAAGTCGACCACCACGGTCGGCGACAACAGTTTTGTGGGCAGTGACTCGGTGCTGGTAGCTCCGGTCGACATCGCACCGGGGGCCTATGTGGCAGCCGGTTCAACCATCACCGCGCCAGTCGGGCCGGGGGAGTTGGCGGTGGCCCGCGGTCAGCAACGCAATATCAAGGGCTGGGTGGCGCGGAAGCGTCCGGGAAGTAAAACCGAGGCCTCGGCCCGGATCGCCCAGGAGCAGGGCCTAGGCGCCCAGGAGGACGATAAGTGAGCGGTCTCAAACGGGCCACCGAGAAGCACCTGATGATCTGCACCGGGCGCGCCTTTCCCGAGTTGGCCGAGGAGGTGGCCGCCATGCTGGGTACCGAACTGGTGCCCACCCGGTCGTTGACCTATGCCAACTCCGAGATCTACGTCCGCTTTGAGGAGTCAGTGCGGGGCGCGGACGCGTTCGTGATGCAGTCTCATCCGGCCCCGGTAAACGAGTGGCTGATGGAGCAGTTGATCATGATCGACGCGCTGAAACGGGCCTCGGCTCGGCGCATCACCGTGGTTTCGCCGTTCTACCCCTACGGCCGTCAAGACAAAAAGCATGCCGGCCGCGAGCCGATCTCGGCCCGCCTGGTGGCCGATTTGTACAAGGCGGCGGGCGCCAATCGAGTGATGTCGGTTGATCTCCACGCCGCCCAGATCCAAGGCTTCTTCGACGGCCCGGTGGACCACCTGTTGGCCCTGCCGGTGCTGGCGGAGTACGTGAAGGCGAACTACGACACCTCCGAGATGACGGTGGTCTCGCCGGATGCTGGCCGGGTGCGCCTGGCCGACATGTGGTCGGATGACCTGGGCTCGCCGTTGGCGATCATCCATAAGCGTCGCGACCCCAACAAGGCCAACGAGGTGGCGGTCGGCGAGGTTGTCGGCGATGTGAACGGCCGGGTCTGTCTGCTGGTTGACGACATGATCGATACCGCTGGCACCATCTGCCAGGCCGCCACCGCCTTGAAGGCTGCCGGGGCGAAGAAGGTGATCGCCGCCGCGACGCATCCGATCCTTTCCGGACCAGCCGGACGCCGGCTCAACGAATCGGAGTTCGAAGAGGTCATCGTCACCAACACGCTGCCCCTTCCGGATGGCATCAACGTGCCGAAGCTGACGGTGCTCTCAATGGCGCCGCTGTTGGCTCAGGCCATTCAGGCGGTCTTCGAGGAGGGCTCGGTGGCCTCCTTGTTCGGCGGCCACTGATCGCCCCAACGCGCGCTTCCGGCGTCCGTCCGCGCAGACCCGTCCCCGTCCCCGCCCGCCTTGCGCCCCTTAAGCGGCTTTGCGCGTGCTGTAGCGGGCGCAAAGCGCGGTAAGGGGCGCAAAGCAGGGATCGGGGAGTCGACGATCGGCCTGTGAGGCGGCGATTCGAATGTGGATAACTGAACGGGTTATCCATAGTTGGCCGAAGGGCTCTGGCGGATTGGTGGCGGGCGACGCTCCACTTGCAGGATGGGAGTTCACCAGACCAAGGAGTTGTACCGGGACGGCATCGGCAACGATGCGATCAGACGACTGGTGCGAACCGGTGAGCTTCACCGGCTGCGCCGCGGTGGCTATAGCGATGACGATCCCACAGGCGACCTGGAGAAGCACCGGTCCTTGATCGCCGCGACGGTGCCCCAACTCGGGACGGACGCAGTCTTGAGCCATTTCACCGCCGGGGTGCTCCACGGGTATGCGGTGCCGCGGTCTGCGCTGGCGAAGGTGTGGATATCTCGAAACTCGAATGGGGGCGGGCATCTAGGCCCGGAATTGCACGAGTTGAAGGCTGCCTTCCTCGACTCTGATGTAGTCGAAGTCGGCGGTCACCGAGCAACCTGTGCGGCGCGAACCGTGATCGACATGGCGCGGCGCGGCACGGCAGCCTACGGACTGGCGGCTGCCGACTCTGCGCTTGCCGCCGGTGTCTGTGCCGAAGAACTCCTGGAGCAGATCGAACGCTGGCCCGGACGACCTGGCATGCGCCGCGCTCGGCTGGTCGCCGAACTAGCCAATCCGCTCAGTGAGAGCTACGGCGAGTCGTTGAGTCGACTGATTATCTGGCGACTGGGCCTGCCCATGCCGGTGCTGCAATACCCGGTAGTGGGCCCGCATTTCTACTATCGCTGTGACTTTGCCTGGCCCGAGTTGGGTGTCCTGGGAGAATTCGACGGCCGCGTGAAATACGACGGTTCGCTCGAAGACTCCCGCACAGTGGCTGACGTGGTGATGGCGGAGAAACGCCGAGAACAGGATCTGCGATCACTGGGCTGGGACGTCGTCCGCTGGGGAATGGACGAGCTTGGCGATCCATCCCAACTCAGGACGCGTATTGAGGCTGCCTTCCGACGCGCCGCAGCCTCGGCTTTGCGCCTCTAAAGCAGCTTTGCGCCTCCTACAGCAGGCGCAAAGCGAGCTAAGGGGCGCAAAGCGTGTGAGGTTGGGACGGTGTGGGGGCGGGCTGATTTTCTGGCAGGCCACGGTAGGCGGTAAGCTTCTCCGAGTTGCCTAGGCGAGGGGTTGTTCGCCCGTGATCGACATGGCGAGGCGGTTTGTGCCGCCCGCGTTGGTCCTCCCTGGTCGACTGTGAGTCTTTGAACGAGGTTGAGGAGAGCTGAGCAGTGTCCCAGAACAAGATCGCCGCGGTATCGCGCACTGAATTCGGCAAGGGTGCCGCCCGTCGTACCCGCCGTGCCGGCCTGGTGCCGGCTGTCATTTACGGCCATGGCACTGATCCGGTGCACCTTTCGCTGCCGGCGCATGAGCTGTCGCTGGCGCTGCGGGTGGCCAACGCGGTGTTGAACATCTCCGTCGACGGCGGCAAGTCGCAGTTGGCACTGGCCAAGCAGGTGCAGCGCCACCCGATCCGTCCCGAAATCGAGCACCTCGACCTTGTGATCGTCCGCAAGGGCGAAAAGGTCTCCGTTGAGGTGGCACTGGTGGTCGTGGGCGATCACCCGAGCGACCGCATGGTGCTGATGGATCAGCAGACCATCACCCTCGAGGTTGAAGCCACCAACATTCCGACCGAGGTCGAAGTTGACATCGCCGGTCTGCAGATCGGCGACAGCATCACCGCCGGTGATCTAAAGCTCCCAGCGGGTGCGGTATTCGCCGGTGAGCTGACTGACCTGATCCTGTCGATCTCGGCCACGCAGTCTCAGGAGTCGCTGGACGCTGAACTGGCTTCGGCTACCTCCAGCGAGGCAGCTCCCGCGGCTGAGTCGACCGCACCTGCCGAAGAGGCCTGATCGGCTCGCGAAATGGCGAACTGGCTGGTGGTCGGGCTCGGTAATCCGGGCCCGACCTACGCATCTCATCGGCACAACATCGGCTATTTGGTAGTCGAAGAGTTGGCCCGCCGGGCCGGGGTGAAGTTCTCGAGGTCGCTGACTTTGCGCGCCGAGACCGCCCAGACCCGGGTGACCGCAGCTGGCATCGGTGCGGTGGGTGCGGAGGCGAGTCAGGTGGTATTGGTGAAATCGCGCACCTTCATGAACGAGTCCGGGCTGGCGGTAGCCAAGGCGTCGGCCTACTACAAGATCAAACCGGTGAATCTGCTGGTGATCCACGATGAACTTGACCTCGACTTCGGGCAGCTGCGTTTGAAGTTCGGCGGTGGCGACAACGGCCACAACGGTCTGAAATCGATTAGACAAAGCCTGGGTACTGGTGAATTCCCAAGACTGCGGTTCGGCATCGGACGTCCGCCTGGGCGTCAGGACCCGGCCGAGTTCGTGCTGGCGCCGTTCCCAAGCGTTGTCGCAGCCGATCTGGCCACCGAGATCGCTCGTGCTGCCGACGCGGCCCAGTGCCTGCTGACCGACGGCCTGGAGGCCGCTCAGAATCAGTTCAACTCCTGATTCTGTGCAGACCCAAATAATCGCTATGGAATGTCCCTCCAATGGGGGACAAATCAAAAGTCACCCTAATAGGTGACTATTTTCTCATTCATACTCATGAATAGAATGCAGGTGGTTGATCGGAGGCTCTGTGAGCCTGCGGGCGGCCAAGGGAACAGGCAGTAGACGAGCAGGCGAGGGCGATTCCCACCGCCACCAGCAGTCGGCACCCAGCCGGGGTGTTCGCAGCTGGCGCCGACTCAGACACTCCACACCCTTGGTACCGGCGGGACGAGAGGCTTCGACATCGAGGGTTGAGGGAAGTCGAACGCATGACCGACCTCGGACCGGACGCCTGCACTCCGACGTCCGGACCGAAAGGATCGGGACGGAACCTGGTCGGATGCGTTCGACAGCCCTCTACCGCTAAGACCTGGTGCCGCCAGCCAGCCGGACGGAGGTTCGGCCCTGGCGGGTCGGCATTTTGGTCGGTCGCCGTCCGCCTTGGGCTGGAGGTGCGGTGATCGAGGAGTCCGGCGGGCTCCACCGCGAGGGGGATTGCGGTGGTTTGCTCGCCGGATTTCGCATGTCCGCGCCCAGATAGGTTGCCCAGCCCTAGCCAAGTAAAGTGATCCGGTGATCCTGAGCGGGCTGGTGGACTTTGTCGGCAGTGAGCCGGTGCTGGCCGAAGCCATCGCCGATTGCCGCTCCGGGCGCCTGGCAGCCCTCGACTTGACGCTGCCAGAGGCGGTGCGTCCGGTCTTCGTCGCCGCACTCTCGGCCCAGGCTGAACGCCCGGTGCTGCTAATTACCTCCACTTTCCGCGAAGCCGAAGCTGCGGTGACGGCCCTGACCTCGTTGATTGGCGCCGACAAGGTGGCCTACTACCCGGCCTGGGAGACGCTGCCCCACGAGCGGCTGAGCCCGCGTTCGGACACCGTTGGACGCCGGTTGGCATTGTTGCGGCGCCTGGCGGGTAACGACCCGGAGCCGCCACCTTCGGTGATTGTGGCGCCGGTGCGAGCGGTACTGCAGCCGCAGGTCAAGGGTCTGGCCGACCTATTGCCGGTGCAACTAGTCACCGGCCGCGACTACGACATCGATGAGGTTGCTCAGGGTCTGGTCGATGCGGCCTACGTCCGGGTTGATTTGGTGGAACGCCGCGGTGAGTTCTGCGTCCGGGGTGGCCTGATTGATGTCTTCCCGCCGACCGAAGAGCACCCGGTGCGGGTCGACTTCTTCGGCGACACCGTGGAGGAGATCCGGCCCTTCTCGGTGGCCGATCAGCGATCTGGTGAAGTCACCCTTGATGCCGTCATTGCCTCGCCGTGTCGGGAGTTACTGCTCACCGATCAGGTGCGTGCGCGGGCCGCAGCCCTGGCCACCACCCATCACAACGAGCCGGGCAACCTGGCTGAGATGTTCGAGCGGATCGCCGCCGGGCACGCCGTGGACGGAATGGAATCGTTGGCGCCGGTGCTGACCGACGGCTTGGAACTGCTCATCGACGTCATGGCGGCGAACGCTCAGATTCTGCTTTCAGATCCCGAGCGAATCCGGTCAAGGGCGCATGAGCTGGTGGCCACCAGCGAGGAATTCCTGAACGCCTCCTGGGCGGCCGCAGCCGAAGGCGGCAAAGCGCCCATCGACCTTGGCGCTGCCGCATACCAAAGCCTCGCCGATGTGCGTGCCCATGCCTTGGAGCTCGGCCAGAGCTGGTGGAGCCTCTCAGCTTTTGCCGCTGCCGAGGACGACCAGATCGAGGTGCGGGCCACCGACCTCAGCACCGTGCGCAGTCGGCTGGTCCCGGCCAGTGAGGCGCCGGTGTGGCGTGGCGACACCGAAGCTGCGCTCGCCGCGATCAAGGAAGCCGTCCGGGCTGGTCATCACGCGGTGT
The DNA here is from genome assembly GCA_002428365.1 of Propionibacteriaceae bacterium UBA6122. Classification (GTDB taxonomy): domain Bacteria; phylum Actinomycetota; class Actinomycetes; order Propionibacteriales; family Propionibacteriaceae; genus Propionicimonas. The sequence goes on along the minus strand of DIVW01000040.1, from coordinate 37,674 downwards.
TAGTGGCCGAATCGGCCGGGCTGGCTGAGCGGATGGCCGAAGTGCTTGCCGCCGCCGATATTCCAGTGGCCAAGCCCACCGAACTGATTCAAGCCCCGAAAGCGAACTTGGTCACCGTCGTGCGGGGCGGCCTGCGGCACGGATTCAGCCTGCCCGCCATCGGCCTGGACGTTTTCACTGCCGCCGATTTGTCCGGCCAGCGCGACCGCGACCCGTCCGCGACGAAGATGCCGGCCAGGCGCAAGAACCAGATCGACCCACTCGAATTGAGCCCGGGCGACGCGGTGGTGCACGAGGTCAACGGGGTGGGCCGCTACGTCGAAATGGTCCAGCGCACCGTCCAAGGGGCCACCCGGGAATACCTGGTGCTCGACTACGCGCCCAGCAAGCGCGGCCAGCCCGGCGACCGGCTCTACGTCCCGATGGATCAACTGCATCTGGTGACCCGCTATGTGGGCGGGGAGAGCCCCACGCTGGACAAACTCGGCGGTGGCGACTGGGCCAAACGTAAGTCGAGGGCCCGCAAAGCCGTCCGCGAGATCGCCGCCGAGCTGATCAAGCTGTACGCGGCCCGCAAGGCATCGCGGGGGTATGCCTTTAGCGCCGACACTGTTTGGCAGGGCGAGTTGGAGGACGCATTCGCCTACGTTGAAACCCCCGACCAGCTTTCTGCAGTCGGTGAGGTCAAGCAGGACATGGAGCAGATCGTCCCGATGGATCGGCTGATTTGCGGCGACGTCGGCTACGGCAAGACCGAGATCGCGGTTCGGGCGGCCTTCAAGGCAGTGATGGACGGCAAACAGGTTGCGGTGTTGGTACCTACGACGCTGTTGGTGCAACAGCACCAGGCGACCTTCGCTGATCGCTACGCCGGGTTCCCGGTGACAGTGGCGTCGCTGAGTCGCTTCCAAAGTGATGCGGAGAAGAAGAAGATCGTTGAAGGCCTGGCCGCTGGCGGGGTGGACGTGGTGGTCGGCACCCACTCCTTGATCTCTTCGGCGGTGGAGTTCAAAGACCTCGGTCTGGTGATCATCGATGAGGAACAGCGCTTCGGCGTGGAGCACAAAGAGGCCCTGAAGAAGCTGCGGCTCAACGTTGACGTGTTGGCGATGAGTGCCACCCCGATTCCGCGCACGCTGGAAATGGCGATCACCGGCATTCGCGAGATGAGCGTGATCGCCACCCCGCCAGAAGAGCGGCATCCGGTGCTCACCTTCGCTGGTCCTTACGACACCAACCAGGTGCGGGCCGCGATCCGGCGAGAACTGGCCAGGGAAGGTCAGGCGTTCTACATCCACAACCGGGTGCAGAGCATCGAGAAGACCGCCCAGATGATCGCCGAACTGGTGCCGGAAGCTCGGGTCGCGGTGGCTCACGGCCAGATGAACGAACACGCCCTGGAGCAGGTGATGATCGACTTCTGGGAGCGTCGCGCCGATGTGTTGGTGTGCACCACCATCGTGGAGGCCGGGTTGGATATCTCCACCGCCAACACTTTGCTGATCGAGCGGGCCGATCTGTTGGGCCTGGCGCAACTGCATCAATTGCGCGGACGGGTCGGCCGCGGCCGCGACCGTGGCTACGCCTACTTCCTGTATCCGCCGGAGAAGCCGCTCACTGAGACGGCCCACGACCGGCTGGCCACGATGGCGGCGCACACCGATTTGGGTGCGGGCATGGCGATCGCGATGAAGGATCTGGAGATCCGCGGTGCCGGCAACCTGCTTGGTGGCCAGCAGTCGGGCCACATCGCTGAGGTCGGCTTCGATCTCTACATCCGGCTGGTGGGGGAGGCAGTGGCCGAGTTCCGCGGTGAAGAAGCTGAGCCGGAGCCGGAAATGAAGATCGAGTTGCCGGTGGATGCCCATCTGCCGACCGATTATGTCGAATCGGAGCGGCTACGCCTGGAGATGTACAAGCGATTGGCCGCCGTGAACGCCGAGGCCGACATCACCGCCGTCCGCGAGGAACTACTGGATCGCTACGGACCGCTGCCCACCCCGGCGGAGGCACTGCTTTTGGTGGCGTCCTTCCGGTTGGAGGCCCGTCGTCGGGGCCTGCACGAAATCGTGATGGCTGGTGCCATGGTGCGGTTCGCCCCGGTTGATTTGCCGGATTCGGCCGAAATGCGGGCGGCCCGGTTGTATCCGGGGTCGCAGCTGCGCAAGGCCGCTGGCCATTTACTGGTGCCGCGCCCGATGACCCGTCCGATCACCGGGCAGCCCATCGTGGATTCTGAGCTCCTCGATTGGGCGCGCAAGCTGCTCAGTGACATCTTCACGGTGGCGCCAGTGCGCACCGGCGGCGCGTCCTGAACCTGGACAATCCCGGCGAGGGGGTAAGCCTCAGTCGAGGCAGCGGGTAGGATCGCCCGCGGCGGACGAGCACGAAAGTGGGGCCGAAGATGAAGAAGACGGCAGTCAAGCTGGTGGCACTCGTTGTCACCGGACTTTTGTTGTTGTCCGGTTGTGGGAAGACCAACCCCAACATCGCCGCCACTGTCGGCAGCGAACAGGTCTCCGTAGCCACGGTGGACGCGGTGGCAAAGGTCATCGCCGCCAACTCTCCCGAATCGCCGAACTGGGGTGGCTGGCGGGCCCCGGTGGTGCAGGTCATCGTCGTGTCCCGGATCGGTGCGATGGTGAAGCAGCAGGCTGGCATCACCATCACCGACGTTCAGCGCCAGCAGGTCTATTCCTCCAATGAGCTTTACGCCGCCTTGGCCAAAGACGAGGCCAGCAAAGCCTTCATGAGCGACTTCGCCGATGCAACCCTGATGCTCAACGACAGCAATGTCGCGGCCCTGTTCGCCCAGGTGGCGCCGACCGTCCCGGTGACAGTGAACCCGGTTTTCGGCGAGTGGGACCCGGCCAAGGTGCAGCTCACCGGCGAGACCGGCTCGCTGTCGAAGAAGCTTTCCTGATCGTGAAGTCATGACTGGCGGCCACCCGGAACTCGTCCGGCTGGCCGAGGTCATGCACCAGCTGCGCCAGGGCTGTCCCTGGGATGCCGCCCAAACCCACGAATCGCTGGTGCACTACCTGATCGAGGAGACCCTCGAGGTGGTCGAGGCCGTCGAATCCGGCGATGACGAGCACCTGGTCGAGGAGTTGGGGGATCTGCTGCTCCAGGTCTACTTCCATGCGGAAATCGCCGCCGAGACCGGACGTTTCGACCTCGAAGCCGTGGCCGCTGGGATCAGCGACAAGCTGGTTGCGCGCCATCCCTACGTGTTCACTGACGCCGCCGTGCCCGAGGACTTGAACGCTTCCTGGGAGCGGGCCAAGGCGGTAGAGAAGGGTCGCGCCTCGGTGTTGGAGGGCATTCCCGAGCGGATGTCGGCGCTGAGCCGGGCGCACAAAGTGCTCTCGCGAGCGTCCAGCCACGGCCTGGAGCTTCAACTACCGGAAGCTTCCGAGCGCCTCGATTCGGCGGCCGAGCTGGGGGCGTCCCTGTTGGCGCTGGTGGCCCGGGCCCAGGAGTTGGGCATTGACCCGGAGCAGGCGGCGCGGGTCGCCGTCCGGGGGCTGGAGCAACAGGTCCGCGAACTCGAAGCGGGACTTTGATAGCACAATCGTCCAGTTGGTGGACGAATGCGCTCCCATTAGGCGCTACCGAGGATGACTGGGTCCCTGGCCGGTAGGCTGAGCGTCGAAGACGTCAACCAGCTGAAAGGCAGACATCGTGGCAGGTATCGAATTCGTCGACGCTCGGCAGATTCTGGATTCGCGGGGTAACCCGACCGTCGAAGTCCAGGTGGTTCTCGATGATGGCGCCGAGGGTCGCGCTGCGGTCCCATCGGGCGCCTCAACGGGTGCGTTCGAGGCCGTGGAACTGCGCGACGGTGATGCCGCGCACTACGGCGGTAAGGGCGTGCTCAAGGCGGTCGAAAACGTGATCGAGCAGATCGGGCCGGAAATTATCGGTATGGAGGCCGACGAGCAGCGACTGCTTGACCAGGCCATGATCGAGCTGGACGGCACCGACAACAAGGGGAAGCTTGGCGCCAACGCCATCCTCGGCGTCTCCATGGCCGTCGCCCACGCCGCGGCCGAATCGGCCGGTCTCCCGCTGTATCGCTACCTCGGTGGCCCGACCGCCAACGTTCTGCCGGTGCCGATGATGAACATTCTCAACGGCGGCACCCATGCCGACTCCAACGTCGACATCCAGGAGTTCATGATCGCCCCGATCGGCGCGGCCACCTTCGCTGAGGCCTTCGAGATGGGCGCCGGTGTCTACCACGCTCTGAAGGCCGTGCTGAAGGCCCGTGGCCTCTCCACCGGTCTTGGCGATGAGGGCGGCTTCGCCCCCAACCTGGACAGCAACCGCGCTGCGCTGGACCTGATCATCGAGGCCATCAAGAACGCCGGCTTCGAACCGGGCAAGGACGTGGCCCTTGCGCTCGACGTGGCCGCTTCGGCCTTCGTCGCCGAGGGTGGTTACACCTTCGAGGGTGGCCTCAAGACCACCGACGAGATGGTCGCGTACTACGAGGAGCTGATCGACGCCTACCCGCTGGTCTCCATCGAGGATCCCCTCGACGAGGAAGACTGGGCGGGGTGGGCCAAGTTCACCGCGCAGGTCGGTCACAAGATCCAGGTCGTCGGCGACGACCTGTTCGTGACCAACCCGGTCCGGTTGTCCCGCGGCATTGCGGAGAACTCCGCCAACTCGCTGCTGGTCAAGGTGAACCAGATTGGCTCGCTCACCGAGACCATCGACGCGGTCACCATGGCGCATCGCGCTGGTTACACCACCATGATGAGCCACCGATCTGGGGAAACCGAGGACACCACGATTGCCGACCTGGTTGTCGCCCTCGGCTGTGGTCAGATCAAGTCCGGCGCCCCGGCCCGGACCGAGCGGGTTGCCAAGTACAACCAGCTGTTGCGCATCGAGGAGGATCTGGACGAGGCCGCTCGCTACGCCGGCGCTTCGGCCTTCCCCCGATTCAAGGGCTGAGCCGAACTCAACTAGAGGTGGCCCCGGTGCTTCGGTACCGGGGCCACCTTTATGTCGAAACCTCTGCTGCGCGTCACTGCCGGATGCCTGGTTCGTCCCACCTATTCTGGAAAGCGATGAAGGTTGGGGAGAATGACACGCGCCACTCGTAGTCCGCGCAGTACCAGCTCAGGTCCGGGACGTCCGCAACAGCGGCGCTCGCGTCCAGCCGCGCGTCCGGCCAAGCCGGTAGCGACGCCGGCCGAGGAGACTCCGCGTCCGCGCTGGCAGCGCAGCCTCAAGCTGACTCGCCGCGCCCTGGCGTTGGGCGTAGTGATCATCGCCTTGGCCATCTCCTTCGGTGGCACTTTCCAGATCTATCTGAGTCAGCAGCGCGACCTCGCCGTAGCCGAGCAGGAGATCCGGGAGCGCAATGTGCAGATCAGTGAGCTGGAGGCCGAACTCGCCCGTTGGAGCGACCCTGCTTACGTGAAAGCCCAAGCTCGAGAGCGGTTGGGCTGGGTGCTGCCGGGTGAGACCGGCTATCGAGTGGTGGACGACAACGGCAAGCCGGTCGGTGGTGGCGTCGTTCTGGAATCAGATCAGCGGCCAGTGAGCGGTGAGACCGATCAGACCTGGTGGCAGCGCATGGCCGGGTCGTTGGCCACCGCCGATTCACCGGTACGTCGGGTGGCTCCGCGCTAGTCACGGCGCACCGGGTCCGTCCCCCCGAGCCGCGCGGAGGAACCGTCCCCGGTGAACTGCTCACGGGGACGGTTCCGGTGAGCAGCCCACCGGGGACGGACCCCGATCATGGGAGAATGCCGCCGTGCCAGAACTTTCCCCCTTCACTGAAGCCGACGCCGAGATTGTCGCCGCCCAACTTGGTCGGCCGGCCCGGGGAGTCGCCGGAGTCGCCTGGCGCTGCCCCTGCGGAAAGCCGGCGGTTCTGGCCACGGACCCACGCCTAAGCGACGGCACGCCGTTCCCGACCACCTACTACCTCACCTGTCCGCGGGCGCACGCCGCTTGTTCGGCAATGGAGGCTGGCGGGGTGATGGCGGAGATGACCCAGCGGCTGGCTGACGAGCCGGACACTGCCGCCGCCTATGCCCGTGCTCATGAGGCATACCTGGCTGATCGAGCTGCGCTCGGCGAGGTGCCAGAGATCGCCGGCGTGAGTGCGGGCGGCATGCCGAACCGGGTGAAGTGCCTGCATGCGCTGTTGGGGCACGCGCTGGCTGCTGGGCCAGGGGTGAACCCGCTTGGGGACGAAGTGGCGGCCCAGTTGGGCGAGTTCTGGCTGCGGCCGTGTCTGGTTGAGAATGAGTGAACTGCTGGCCGCGATCGATTGCGGCACCAACTCCGTGCGCCTACTGATCAGTCGCCGCGAAAGTGACGGCCGCCTCACCGAGGTGGATCGGCGCCTACACATCACTCGGCTGGGGCAGGGCGTGGACGCCACTGGCGCCTTCCATCCCGACGCGCTGGCCCGCACCTTGGCGGCCATGGCCGACTTCGCTGCCCAGCTCGATGAGCTGGGCGTGGCCCGGCGTCGGGTGGTGGCCACCTCGGCCGCCCGGGACGCAGCGAACTCGGCGGAGTTTTTCGATGGCGTGCGCGCCCGGTTGGGGGTTGAGGCCGAAATCATCCCCGGAGCCGAAGAAGCCAGGCTCTCCTACCTCGGGGCGGTCAGTGCCCTGCCCGCAGTGGCGCAGCCGGTGCTGGTGATCGACATCGGGGGTGGCTCCACCGAGCTCGTCCTCGGCCGGGACGGCACCGTGGAGCATGCCGTCTCGCTGGACATCGGTTCGGTGCGAGTTCGGGAGCGCTTCCTGGCCGCTGACCCGCCGACGGTGGCGGAGGTTGCGGCCGCCAGCGACCACATCAACGCGCTGCTGGACGGCTGTGGCATCGATTTTGCCGCCGTAGCCACCTGGGTTGGGGTGGGCGGCACCGTGACGAGCCTGTCGGCGCTGATTCAGGGCCTGAGCGTCTATGACCGAGATGCAGTGCACGGTTCGGCGTTGGACGCCGGCGAGCTGGCCGCCTTCACCAACGAATTGCTCGGCGCTTCAGTGGCGCAAGTCAACAAATACCCGACCATGGTGCCTGGACGCGCCGATGTGATCTGCGCTGGCGCGTTGATCTGTCGGCTAATCGGTGATCGGGTGCGCCAACCGCTGGTGGTCAGTGAAGCCGACATTCTCGACGGCATCGTCGCAGAGCTGTCCGAGTGACCCTTCGATAGACTCGGCGCCGCACGGCCCTCATGGCCCAACCGGTAGAGGCAGGCGGCTTAAACCCGCCACAGTATGGGTTCGAATCCCATTGGGGGCACCGACAAAAGTGCCGTTTGACAAGGCGGAATAGCGGCGAGTCCCCCTTTGGGGACTTGAGCTGGGCATGTCCGACCCTGCACAGTTGCAGGGTGGAAGGGCTGTCGCGCGGCGCTGGCACGCCGGTTTTCTTGCTTTCATTGGCCCTTCGGTGGTCCCGGAGTTCCAAACCGGGAAATTGAGGTCGAAGATGCGCCGAGCGGCAAGGTGGTGGTGAGGTGAAGCCGAGTACAGATGACCTGGCGCGTGCGGTTCTGTTGTGGGCGATGTGGCTCCTCGGGGCTTTCTACCTAGTCGCTCTTGCCTTGCACGGTCTCGGCGGGGGCCTGGTCCTGGGAGACTGGTTAGGTACTTCCGTTCGCGGCGGCCTGGGTCTGTTGACGGTGTGGGCAACTGCGGCGGTGTGCTGGCTGGCTGTCTACCGGGTGGGATTCCGGCGCACCGAATTCCTCCTTGCGGCTGCCGCCGTGACCTCGTACGCCGCGGGGAACACTTTCTACTTCCTTATGACGGTTGATGGCCGGTCACTGCCGTTCCCTTCGCTGGCTGATATCGGCTATTTGCTGGTTTACCCGCTGCTGTTGGCGGCGGTGGCCATTACGGTTCGCCACCAGGCGCGGGGTCTGGCGCCATGGTTGTGGCTGGACTTCGCAGTGGGCTCCCTGGGTGCAGGCGCCGTGTTGGCAGTGGTACTGGGACCGGTTCTGGGCTCGGCCACGCCAGGCCTTTCGCCTTTGGCCACGGCGGTTGCGGTGGCCGCCCTGATGTTCGATCTGGTGCTCGTCGCCGCCATCGCTGGCATTGCCGCTGTGCAGGGTGTTCAAATGGGCAGCCGTTGGGCTCTGCTGGCCTCGGGTCTGCTGGTCTTCGCCGCCGCCGATGTGGTCTACGGGCTGGAATTGACTGCAGGAACCTATCTGCGTGGCACGCCACTGGATGCTGGATGGGTGATCGGTCTCGCCTTGATGGCGATGTGGGTCGACGCCGCTACTCAGGACGAGCTGACCGCAACCCAGGGCGGGTTGGCCGCAGTGCGGGTGTGGCACCGCCCGGCGACCCGCGTGACGGCCCTGGTGGTCTCGTCGGCGGCTACCATCGCGGGGTTGGGGGTACTGGTCCTGGGCAGTCAGGTGCCCGTGTCGACGCTGGCTCTGGGCCTGGCCGCGGGCGCGCTGTTAGCGGCGGCGATACGCGCGCAGCTCGCCGCCCGCCTTCTCGAGCGGATGGCGAGCCAACGTCTAGAAGCGGCTGCCACCGACGAGCTGACGGGGTTGCCGAACCGGCGGGCCTTGTTTGCCGAGGCGTACCTCCGCCTGGCCGAGCCTGGGTGCCGTCGCCAGGCCCTGTTGATGCTGGACCTGGACCGGTTCAAGGAAGTCAACGACCGCCTGGGCCATCGTGCCGGCGACGAGCTGCTGGTCAAGGTGGGTGCCCGGCTGCAGGAGAACCTGCGGGGTGACGACGCGCTGGCCCGCCTGAGTGGTGATGAGTTCGCGATATTGCTCGATGATGCCGGACCTGACGAGGCCGTGGACGCCGCCGCAAGGTTGCGTGCGGCGGTGGGCCAACCGCTGATCGTGGAGGACACCTCGCTGCTCGTCGGCGTCAGCATCGGCATCGCGGTGTTCCCTGACGACGGCCCCGATCTGAGCGTGTTGCTGCGCAAAGCCGACATCGCAATGCACAAGGCCAAGACCTCCCGGCAGGGTCATCACATCTACTGCACTGCCGACGATGTCGACGCTGCGGCCAACTTGAAGACAGTGCGGGAGCTACGAAAAGCCCTAGACAGTGACCAGTTCGTGCTGCACTACCAGCCCAAGGTCGACCTGGACACCGGCGAAGTCAATAGTGTGGAGGCGTTGGTCCGCTGGAACCATCCCACCGGTGGCCTGATCGGCCCGGACGCCTTCGTCAACCTGGTCGAGGAGTCCGGGCTGATGCCCGCGTTGACCCGGACGGTGCTCGCTCAGGCGCTGGACCAGGCCGCGGCCTGGCACCGGGAAGGTCATCCATTGACCGTTGCTGTCAACATTTCGGCCAGCTCGCTGGTCGACGCCGACCTCCCTAACCAAGTCGCCTCAATGCTCGCCGACCGAAGGGTGCCGCCGAGCTACCTGCAGCTGGAGGTCACCGAGGGGTTCCTCATGGTCAACCGCGACCTTGCCCGGGTCATCCTGACCAGTCTGCGCAACCATGGTGTCAGGATCTCCGTGGACGACTTCGGCACCGGTTACAGCTCGCTGTCCTACCTGCGCGACATGCCCATCGACGAGATCAAGATCGACAACTCCTTTGTGATCCCTATGACCCATGACCCCCGCGCCGCCGTTTTGGTCTCCGCCACCATCGAGTTGGCCCACAGACTCGGCCTGCGTATCGTCGCCGAGGGCGTTGAGACCGCGGGTGCCTACACCGAGCTGACCCGAATGGGCTGTGACCAGGGCCAGGGCTACTTCCTGTCCGAGCCCCTCCCCGCTGCTGAATTCGACCGCTGGCTCAACCGATGGCGCGCCCGTGATCGGTCCGCTAGCATTCGGCAAATCCTCCCCACCACAGCCTGAAAAACCCCGGCATGTCCGGAGACTCCAATCCTTGGACGTAGCCGAAGGTCGTGGAACGGACGCCTTCCACGTCACGCCAATCTGCGGCGTCGTGGGCCATACCGGCCGGGCTGCGGGAGCCAATCGGGGTCGAGACCAGGGTCGTCCCGGGGATGGAACAAAGCTGAAACCTATGAGCGTTGCCTAATATGGAGGCCGACGGCGGTTAGCCGCCGCCCACCAAGGAGGAGAAAATGCAGAGCAAGAACCCGATCCTGTCTAAGCCGGACGCCTGGCTCACGCCGAGCGAGCAGCAGTCCTACCCCGGACAGGGCCAGGGTGCGCCGTATGCCCAGCAGACCTACCCCGGTCAGGCCTACCCGCAGCCCGGGCAGCCGTACGGCGATCCGAACACCCAGCCCTACGCCCCGATGACGACGGTGGTGGGTCGGATGACGATCGAGGACGTGCTGACCAAGAGCGCGGTGACCCTCGGGATGGTCGCCGCCACCGCGGCCCTCACCTTCATGTTCATGCCGCAGGCCTGGTTGATGCCGGCCTGGATCATCGCTGGCCTGGTGTCCTTCGGGACGGTGTTGCTGGTCAGTTTCCGGCACAAGGTGAACCCGGCATTCGTGCTGGCTTACGCCGCGATCGAGGGCGTGTTCATCGGCGCCATCAGCAAGATCTACGAGTCGCTCTACACCGGGATCGTGCCAGCGGCAGTGATGAGCACCTTCTTCGCAGCGGCAGCCACCCTTGGCGCCTACAAGCTGTTCCGGATCAAGGTCAGCAGCAAGTTCCGCAAGATGGTCTACATCGGCACCTTCGCCTACGCCGGCCTACTCCTGGTGAACCTGGTCATGTCCTTCTTCGGGATGAACTTCCTGTTCGGCCACGGCAACATCTTGTTCCTGTTGGGCATCTCGGCGATCGGCATCGGCCTGGCCGTGTTCAACCTGATCCTCGACTTCGACTACATCGAGCAGGGCATCGCCATGGGCGCTGATCAGTCGGAGTCCTGGCGGGCGGCCTTCGGCCTGACCGTGACGATGGTTTGGCTCTACATCGAAATGCTGCGGCTGCTGTCCTACCTGCGCCGTTGAGCAAGTGCAGAGGCCCCGTACGTCCTGGACGTACGGGGCCTCTGCGTTCGCTCCAGGTGCCTCAGCCGAGCTCGGCGACCAGCCCGGGCAAGTGGCGATCGAGCATTACCTTCGCCCAAGCCGACCACTGCTGGTCTGGCCATTCGTCCAGGGATAGCCAGGTGGCCGCTGCGGTGGTGCCGCCGACGTCATTGACTACTGGATCGGTCGGGTTCAGGCACCGTCCGGTGTAGATGATCCGGACCGCATGGAAGTCCTCGACCACTTGGGTGGGGGATCGGCCGATCCAGTGATCAGTCTGGACGTCCAGCAGGTGCGAGATTTCCAACTCTTGGCCGGCCTCCTCGACGGTTTCGCGGATCAGCGCGTGACTGGGGCTCTCGCCATGGTCAACGCCGCCACCTGGCAGACCCCAAAGCCCCGGGATTGCGGTGAGTTCGGAGAACTGGGTGGCCAACAGGCCGCGGCTGGAAACCACAATGCCGTAGGCGGCGACTCGCTGCCGCGGCACCGGATTGTTCCCGAGACCGGCCAGATCCAGATCGGCATCGATTGAGCGGGCCCGGGCTGTCGGCAGTTCGCTGGGGCGGTGATGGGCGCCGACCTGGACGGTCAGGGTGAGCTCGGGGGCCCGTCCAGTGGCCGATAGCGGCCGGACGATCCGGTAGCCATGCGCCCAGGCAATTCGATGCGGATCGCCGCCGTGAGGCAGGGTCGCGGCGAAGACCGGCGGGCCGCCGGCCACCTCAACCCCGATGATCCGCATCGACCCATGATGCCGCCTGGGTTGCAGCCGAACCAATTGACTCCGCCGTCGGTAACCCGACCGCAACGCTGCGGTGACCTATGCTCAACTGCGGAGGTGGTCGAGGTGAGGTCAGACGGGCAGGCGGCACAAAGCTGCGCGGAACCGTCGTGATCAAATACCTCGGGTCAAAACGACGCCTAGTGGCCGAGCTCGGTGAGTTGTTCACCGCAGCCGGAGCTCGCACCGCGCTGGACGCCTTCACTGGCACTACCAGGGTGGCGCAGGAGTTCTGTCGCCGTGGTGGTGAGGTGACGTGTGTGGACACCGCTGCGTACTCCGAGGTGCTGGCGCAGTGCTATGTGGTCACCGATGTCAGCTCCGTTGATCCCGCCGAAGTTGAGGAGGCGCTGGTCCGGCTGTCGCAGCTGCCCGAACGGCGAGGCTACGTCACCGAAGTGTTCTGTGAGCAGGCCCGCTACTTTCACCCCGACAACGGACGCCGCATCGACGCCATTCGCCAAGGCATCGACGATCTCTATGGTGATCACTGGCTGCGCCCCATCCTGCTCACCGCTTTGTTGGAAGCGGCCGACCGGGTCGACTCCACGGTGGGGCTGCAGATGGCCTTCCTGAAGGAATGGGCGCCGCGGGCGCTGCGTCCGCTGAAGCTGACCGCACCGGTGCTCACCCCTGGTACGGGAAGGGCAATTCGTGATGATGCCCTCAGCGTTGTCGGCCAGCTGGATCCGGTTGATCTGGCCTACCTGGATCCGCCCTACAACCAGCATCGCTATTTCACCAACTACCACGTCTGGGAGACGCTGGTTCGCTGGGACGACCCGGAGTACTACGGCGTAGCCTGCAAACGCCTGGACGCCCGCGCCGCGGCCACCAGGAGCCCTTTCAACTCTCGCCGACTGATGCCGGACGCCTTAGCCAGCGTGGTGGCCGACGTGCGAGCCGAAGTGGTCGTCGTCTCCTTCAGCAATGAGGGGTTCGTGCCGTTGGATGCCCTGATCGACATGTGTGCCGCCCGCGGCAATCCGGTGCGAGTGCTGGCCTACAACACCCGTCGCTACATCGGTCAGCAGATCGGGGTGTTCTCCCCAGCCGGCATCAAGGTCGGTCAGGCCGGGCCGGAGCGCAACGTGGAGTACCTGCTGATCAGCGCCCCCGCTGAGCGCCTGGAGGCGATCACTCGCCGATGATGTTGCCGTCGAGGTCTGCCACTACGACCTTGAAGCCGAAGGCGAAGTACATCCGGGGCAGAGCGAGCTTCTCGCGGTTGTCGATGGTGACGCTCCACTTCGAGCCGTTGGCCACCTCCTGGCTGCCCCGAACTTGATTCACCACCCGCCAGATAGTGGCCGGATTCAGCCGGCCGGCGGCGAACTGGCGCAGGCCGGCGCTGGCACGCGCCGTGGTGACGGTGGGCACCTTGGCGCCACGAGTGCGGCGCACCGTGGTGGCGTTGGCGCCGGGGAACTCCGCGGAGACGCTCTGATCACTGATCACCGTCACCGAATAGACCAGGGCGCGGCTGCCCACCGTGTCCTTGATGCCGGAGCTGATGCCCGCGAGGGTGTCGAAGTCGAGGATCGGGGTGAGTGAACCGTCGGGGTTGAAGAAGACCGGACGGGTCTCGGGTTGGGTGGAGACCGACATCACCACATCGCCGCCGGAAGGATCAACGATCGAAAGGGTCTGGTTGGCTGCGGAGCCGGATTGACCGGCGGCGGCACGGAACATCGCCCCCACGTCGGCGAAGTTGAACTTGGCGACATCGAAGGTGGCTTGATCGACCCATTGCAGATCGCTGGCCACTTCGGCGCTCTTGCCCTCCCGGTAGGCCCAGGTGGTCGGCTTCTCGCCGTCCAGGACGGTGACCTGGACGCTCGCCGCAGTGATCGTCACCATCAGGGCCTTTTCGCTGCCGGCCTCGGTTAGGAGCCGGGTCACCATGGCCTTGGCCACGCCGGGTGCGGTGAAGTCGAGGGTGGCCGGGCTGGGCGATGCCGAGGGCGTGGTGGTGGGGGTGCAGCCAACCAGCAGGGCCAGTAGCCCGCCGCAGACGGCGGTGAGGGTGCGCCGTCGGTTAATCACCATTCGAGGGTAGCGCCTAGGAGGAATCGGGAGGCTCAGGGGCGGCGGTAACGGGACATCGACATCCCCTTGAGTAGCCAGCTGGGCTGGAGTTGAGCGGTGATGGTCGGCAACGGCTAGCCGCAGGTGGGGGCGGCGCTTCCGGGCAAAGGTGAAGGCCGGACCAAGTATGAGTTGGTCCGGCCTTCGATTTGTTCGAAGCTGGATGATCTCCGAACCCGGTAGTCCCCTCAATCCACCCTCCATCCCGAGGGTACCTGCGGATTGCTCCACCGGTTGATGGACTTTGTTGACTGTCCGTCCGCTACCTCGGTTCCGTTCCCTTTCGGGTCCGTCGCCTCGTTCGCGTAGGTAAGTTCTACGCCCGCAGAACCGGGCGCGCAAGGGGTCTGGCGAAGATTGTCGGAACATTTTCTCGACCGCCGTCCCAGCAGCGAACTGGTGTCACTCTCGTCCCACCTGCAACAGGTTCAGGCGAGTGCGGGCACGTGAAAGCCGGACCAACTCATACCTGGTCCGGCCTGGAATATTTCTATCGGGTTTGGCCCGGACGCAGCGGTACCGACACGCTGGTGAGCCTCGATTGGGGCCGGTCTGGAAAGGTTCGCAGAACCCCTTCCATCGGCCCGCAACCTGAGTAGGGTTGCCGTATCTAGCCCAGTGAAGGGCGGATCGAACCATCGAATGGATCGAGGTGTGGCGATGAACGAACAGGCCCAGGGTGACACGCTCGTGAACCCGGTGGACACCACCGTGAAAGTCAGCCGGTCGGTGTCCAAACCAGTGAAAGACGTCTGGAAACTTTTGGCGACCCGCGAAGGTGCTGAGGCACTTCTGGGCGCTGGCGGCGATCTGGGCGACAAGGGCGACAGTTGGCATGCCGCGGATGGCACCTTCGGGGTAGTCCGCTCCTATCACCCCCTTGAGCAGATTCGATTCAGTTGGCATGCGGCCGAAGAGGCCCCCAAGACCCTGGTCGAGGTCGACCTGGTGTCTGAGGAAGACGGCACTCGTTTGGAGATCTCCCACCAGGGGATCCCCACCTATTTCGACACCGGCGCGATCGCCCGCAAATGGGAGACCGCGCTCGAACGCTTGGCGGCTGCCGCCGGCTAATACCCACTCCCGGCGCCGCTCTCCCAATCAACCGGGGGAGCGGCGAGCCGGCGGACTGTGGTTGTTCGGCAGCCAGCAGGTGGCCCTTCACCCTTCGACAAGCTCAGGGAACTGAAGTTGGCTCAGGGGCAGCTGAAGTTGGCTGAGCCCGTCGAAGCCTCCAGGTGCCTGCCGTTGGTTGAGGAGTACCTGCAGTTGGCTGAGCCCGTCGAAGCCCCAGGGCCCTACTCGCCCGGAGGCGGGTTGGTCGAAGACCGGTGCACGATGGTGCAGGATTCGTAGCTGCGCGGTGGCAACTCCTCGATAGTCCGATCGAGGGTGTGCTGGGCCGCCATCCGGCCCATCTCGTAGAACGGGATGCGGACCGTGGTTAGGGCCGGAGCCAGGTCGGCGGCCAGCGGCTCGTCGTCATAGCCCACCACCGAGACATCATCGGGAATCCGCAAGCCCATCCGAGCCAGAGCCAGATAGGCGCCGGCCGCCATCTGGTCATTGCCGAGCAGCAGAGCGGTGGGCCGATGACGTCCCTGCATCGCTCGCAGGGTCAATTCGTAGCCGGAGTCGATGCGGTAGTTGCCGAAGTAGATCGGATTTTTGGCCGGATCCAGGCCCGCCGATTCCAAGCCCTCCAGATAGCCCTTCACTCGGGCCCGGGTTGCCCAGGCGCCTTCGCGTCCGGCGATGAAGGTGATGCGGCGATGCCCCAGCGACAGGACATGCTCAATGGCGGCCCGTCCGCCGGCCAACTCATCGGGCAGGATCGAGCGGATCGTGTTGTCGGCAGTGAAGGCGTTCACCAGCAGCGCTGGGACGTGGGCGGGCACCGGTGGGAACTCGACCTGACGGGTGCCCATGGCGGCAAAAATCAGTGCGTCCACTTGGCGGTCGAGCAGGTCTTCGACGGCCGCCTTCAGTCGGGACTGGTTTCGGGTGGTGTTGACCATCAGCAGCAGCGAGCGTTGCTCCCAGATGAGGTCGTGAATGCCAGCGATCATCGGCCCGGAGAAGGGCTGAATGGCGATCTCGTCGGTGAGGAAGCCGATTGTGCTCGACTTGCCAAGGCGCAGGCCCTGCGCGGCGCGGTTGGGGCGGTACTCCAGTTCGTCGATGGCGGCCAGCACTCGTTTGCGGGTGGCTGCACTGATCTTGGCATCGCGGCCGTTCAGGATCAGCGAGACCGTGGTCGCCGAAACCCCAGCGGTGCGTCCGACATCGGCCATGGTCGGCCGCGAACTCGGCGCGATTCCCGACATCGGCACTCCCTTGCACTTCGGCGACGGCTCAGGTTTACCGGGCCGCCGTCGCAGGGGTCAACCAGATGAGCTGAGCCCGCCGATAGAACTGGGGGACGGGTTCAGGCTGATGGCTCGCACTTCACGCCGGTGGCGTGGATCGGGCAGTAGCCGTTCGGATTCTTCTCCAGGTACTGCTGGTGGTAGCGCTCGGCGTAGTAGAACTCGCCGACCGGGGTGATCTCGGTGGTGATAGTGCCGTAGCCGGCCGTGCCCAGACGATGGGCGAAGTCGTCCCTGGACGCCTCGGCGGCGAGTTGTTGGTCGGCGTTGGTGCTGAAGATCACCGAGCGGTACTGGGTGCCCTGGTCGTTTCCCTGGCGCATGCCCTGGGTTGGGTCGTGGTTCTCCCAGAAGGCGGCCAACAGTGCGATGTAGCTGGTCTTGGTCGGATCGAAGACCACCCGCACGGTCTCGGTGTGTCCGGTGCGCCCGGAGCACACCTCTTCGTAGGTTGGGTTGGGCGTGAAGCCACCGGCATAGCCGACCGCGGTGGTGATCACTCCGGGGAGTTGCCAGAACAGCTTTTCCGCACCCCAGAAGCAGCCGAGCGCGAAATGGGCCACTTCGGCATCGGCTGGCACCGCGTCGATGCGGGTGCCGAGCACTTCATGAAAAGCGGTGCCAGGAGTGAGGATCGGTAGCTCCCGGCCGGGTAGGGCGGCTGAGGGGCTGATCATCGTTGACTTCGCGAATCCGAACACGCCTGTTCAACACCGC
Organism: Propionibacteriaceae bacterium UBA6122; assembly: GCA_002428365.1. Lineage (GTDB taxonomy): Bacteria > Actinomycetota > Actinomycetes > Propionibacteriales > Propionibacteriaceae > Propionicimonas. The sequence continues at coordinate 20,763 of DIVW01000040.1, read as the reverse complement.
AGCTTCCGACGGCATTCCGGCAACCCGAGGCCAGGCGAGGTTCAGACCAACCGCCAGTCGATCGGCTTGGCCCCTTGCTCGGCGAGGGCGGCATTCGCTCGACTGAAGGGACGCGACCCGAAGAAGCCGTAGCGAGCTGACATCGGCGAGGGGTGAGCCGAGGCGATCTGGGCCACTCCGTGCAGGCGGGGAGCCAATGACTGGGCATCCTTGCCCCACAGAATCGCCACCAGCGGCCCGCCGCGGGCGACCAGGGCATCGATGGCGCACTCGGTGACCTGCTCCCAGCCCTTGCCGCGATGCGACCCGGGGTTGCCCGGACGCACCGTGAGTACTCGGTTCAGCAACAGCACGCCCTGGTTGAACCATGGGCTCAGGTCTCCCGAGGGTGCCGGTGGAATGCCCAGATCAGTGGCCAGTTCGGCGTAGATGTTGTTCAGGCTGCGCGGCAGCGGGCGCACGTCCGGGGCGACGGAGAACGACAGGCCAACCGGGTGCCCTGGAGTGGGGTAGGGGTCCTGGCCGACGATGAGCACCCGGACGTCAGCGAGCGGACGGCTGAAAGCGCGTAGGACGTTGGCCCCTTCGGGCAGGTAGCCGCGGCCGGCGGCGATCTCGGCGCGCAGGAAGTTGCCGATCTCGGCGATGGTGTCAGCTACCGGTGCCAAAGCCTCAGCCCAGTCCGGTGCCACCAGTTCGGCCAGCGGTTTCCTCACGAACGCTCACCTTAGTCGCGGGCTTCGACGGGCTCAGCCAACTTGTGGCCGGTGTCTTGAGCTTGTGATCAGTTCCGCGAGCTTGTCGTCAGTCCCTGAGCTTGGCCTGCCCTGAGCCTGTCGAAGGGTCGAAGGGTGCGGGGTTAGTCAGGGTCATTCCGGTGGTTGGCCGTTGAGGCGCTAGCTAAAGTGCAGGTCATGCAGACCCCAAGACCTCGCGTTCGTACCGCGCCCGGCCCCCGAGTGCCTCAGGGCTTGATCACCGCAGCTGAGTGGGGTTGGCGTTTCCTGGTGCTGGTCGGGGTGGCGGCGATCTTGTGGTGGCTCCTCACCTACTTCTCCGCAGTTGCCGTGCCGTTAGCCGTGGCCATTCTGATCACCGCCTTGTTGTCACCGCTCAACTTGCGCTTGCGGGGGTGGCGCTGGCCGCCGGTGTTAGCCGCTGTTGCCACTCTTGCTGTGATGGCGCTGGTGGTCGTTGGGGTGTTCGCCGCTATTGGCACCCAGGTAGTCAAGGAGTGGCCGGAGCTGTGGACGCAAGCTGCGGCGGGGGTCCGGTCGCTCCTGGAGTGGCTGGCCGCCGGGCCGTTGCAGATCGACCAAACCCAGTTGGACGGCTATCTGACCCAGTTCACCGAGTGGGTGAACAACTCCAAAGCTGAACTAGCCAGCGTTGCGGCTAAGGCTGGGGTGGGGGTCGGGCACTTCCTGGCCGGGTTCGCTATCGCCTTGATCGCAACCTTCTTCTTCCTGGCCTCCGGTGATCAGATCTGGAATGCCCTGCTGAAGGTGGTGCCCCGGCACTATCAGGTGGCCACCGATCGGGCCTCTGCTCGCGGCTGGGAGTCGCTGGTGGCCTACATGAGGGCCCAGGTGTTGGTGGCGTTGGTAGATGCGATCGGCATTCTGATCGGTGCGCTGGCCCTGCAGTTGCCGATGGCCTGGGCGCTGTTCGCACTGACCTTCGTAACGGCCTTTGTGCCGGTGGTCGGCGCCGTCCTGGCCGGGACGGTGGCCTGCGCGCTGGCGTTGGTTACCCACGGGCCGGTAAGTGCGCTGATCATGCTCGCGGTGACGGTGTTGGTGATGCAGGCCGAAGGGCATTTCCTGCAGCCGATTCTGTTGGGGCGCGCGGTCTCGCTGCATCCATTGGCAGTGCTGATCGGGTTGGCCATCGGCGCCACCCTGGCCGGCATCGTCGGTGCGCTGCTGGTGATCCCGGTGTTGGCCTTCTTCGTGGCCTTCATCCGGGGGCTCGACCCGGACCGATTCATCGAGCCAGTGCGGGCTGATCTGTCAAAGTAGAAAGCCGGGCTTTCCTGATTGGAAAGCCCGGGCTACCATGGAGGCATGAGTAACCCCGATCTTGGCCCGATCCTGGAGGATCTGGCGTCCGGTCGCATCGATGCCGCAGAGGCCGCCCGCCGGATCGATGCGCTGAAAACCGAATCGTCCAAGCCGGCACCGGAGCCCACTCCGGTGGAGCCGAGCAACGAAGAGCTCGCCGAGGAAGACGACCCGGGCCGGCGCCAATACTCGCCCCACGCGCGTGAGGTCTTTGGCCAGCCCAGCGAGCCGACCGCGCGCAAGCGCGCCGGTGGCACCAAGGGGGTCGACCGCATTGCGGTGCGCGCAGTAGGGCGTCGAGTTCGGATCGTCGGTGACGCTTCGGTGGCCACCGCCTCAGCCGAAGGCCCCCATGTGCTGCGGCGCAACGGCTCGGTGCTGGAGGTCTCAAGCGATGGCGAGTTGGGCCCGAGCTTCGACGGCTTCTCGATCCTTCATCCGCCGCGCAACTTCGACGACATTCGAGCACTTGGCCTTGGCAAGGAGTTGGTGCTGCGGGTGAACCCGGGAATCGTCCTCGACGTTGAGGTCACCGCTGGGCATCTGGTCTGCACTGAGGTGCCCCACCTGGGCAAGGTGCGGGTCACTGCCGGTGGGGCAGAACTCCGCGGTATCAGCGAAGCCAACGACGTGTTGGTTCAGGCCGGATCGGCCACCTTGGCTGGTGCGATCGTCACCGGACGATCCCGGGTTCGGGTGGAATCGGGCCAGCTCACGATCGAGCTTGACGACGCTTCGAACGTCACCGTGCGAGCCGATGCCCAGCTGGGCAAGGTCACCTTCAGCGGGGCGCACAGCGGTGCAGTCGATGAACTGGTGCTCGGCAATGGCTCGGCGCGACTGGACGTCGGCGTGGTGATGGGTTGGGCCAATGTGGTCGCCGGCTCCGAACCGGATGATCAGCAGTGAACCAGCCTAAACACCGCGCGCCAGTTGATTGCCCCGTCTGCGGGGAAGGGCTGATCACGACTCGGGTGGGGTGTCGAGCCTGCGGGTCGGAACTGGCTGGGGAGTTTGCGCACTGTGACTTCTGTGGCTTGAACGATCGCGAGTCCGAACTGCTACGGGTCTTCCTGGCCTCGCGTGGCAACCTGCGTGAGGTAGAGAAGCATCTGGGCGTGTCTTATCCCACGGCTCGGGCCCGCTTCACCGCGCTACTCACCAAACTCGGCCTCAGTGGGACGGACGCAGCCGTGCCAGCGATGACCCGCGAGCAAGTGCTCAGCGAGGTGGCCAGCGGTGCGCTCGCGCCCGCTGAAGCTGCCGAGCTGCTGGCCGCCCTGGAGTGAGGCCCAACTTCTTGATCGCAGTTCCCTGAGCTTGTCGAAGGGTTCTGGGATGGGGGCTTCGACCCTTCGACAAGCTCAGGGCAGGCACGCTCAGCCAACTGGGGGTAGCTCAGCCAACTGGGGGTAGCTCAGCCAACTGGGGGTCAGCGGTTCAGAGGCTTCACTTCGACGATGGTGACCTCGATCAGCTTGCCGGTCGGTGCGGTGAAGGTGACGGTTTCGCCGACCTTGTGGCCGGTGACGGCAGTGCCCAGCGGCGACTGCGGGCTGTAGACGTCCAGCTCCACTGAATCGTCGACCCCGATTAACTCGCGGGAGCCGAGAAGGAAAGCGTCAGTGTCGTCGGGGTCATCGTCGTAGTAGATGGTGACCAGCGAGCCGGGGGTGACCTCGTCGGAATCGCCGGGGGCTTCGCCCACCTCGGCATGCTCCAGCATCGCGGCGAGCACTCGAATCCGAGCTTCCTGGTGGCCCTGCTCCTCGCGGGCGGCGTGGTAGCCAGCGTTCTCGCTGAGGTCGCCCTCTTCGCGGGCATGGGCGATCTTCGCCGAGATCAGCCGTCGTCCCTCGCCTTTGAGGTAGGCAAGTTCTTCGGTGAGGCGGTCGAACGCATCTTGGGTCAGCCACGTGATGGAATCGCTCATAATCGGCCAATTTATCCGAACAAGCCCCGCTGCCCCGAATCTGGCGCGGTTTGCTGCGCGCGGATTGGCGGCGGGAATCACCGGCATTGCGCCATGGTTGACCACAATGATGACCATGCCGAAACCCACTTCGCCCCTGCGCCTGCTGCACGTGCACGCCCATCCCGACGACGAGTCGAGTAAGGGCGCGGCTACCACGGCCTACTACCGCAAGCAGGGGGTGGCCGTGCTGGTGGCCACCTGCACCGGTGGCGAGCGCGGTGACATTCTGAATCCGAAGATGGTCAGCGCAGACAACGAGGCCCGCCTACCAGAGCTGCGCCGCGCCGAAATGGCCGCAGCGGCCAAGATCCTCGATATCGAGCAGGTTTGGCTGGGTTTCATCGATTCGGGCATGGGCCCCGAGGTGGAGCCCGACACTTTCGCCGCCCAGGACGTGGATGTTGCCGCCGGGCGGCTGGTGAAAGTGATCCGCGACTTCCGCCCCCAGGTGGTGACCACCTATGACGAAAACGGTGGCTACCCCCACCCCGACCACATCATGACCCACAAGATCACCATGGCCGCTGTTGAAGCAGCAGCCGACCCGAGCGCCTGGCCCGAGCACGGTCCAGCCTGGAAGGTGACCAAGCTCTACTACGACATCACCCTGCATCGCGGTCGGTATGCCGCCCTCGATCGGGCCATGCACGCCGCCGGGCTCGACAGCCCCTATACCAACTGGTTGGCCGGCTGGGCCGAGACCGACGAAGACCGCGCCCGGATCACCACCCGGATTCCTTGTGCGGCCTACTTCGGCGTCCGCAACGATGCGCTGCGGGCCCACGCCACCCAGATCGACCCGGACGGGCGCTGGTTCGCCGTTCCGCTGGAGATTCAGCAGGCGGCCCACCCAAGCGAGGACTACCAACTGGTGCGCTCCCGAGTGCCAGCAGCGATCCCGGAGAATGACCTGTTCGCCGGGGTTCGCGGCGGGGCCGGCGAGCCTGTGGGCGGCTGGGTCTTTCCCGGTTGAGCGAGGCGGTCCGGGCCATTTCGATGAGAGACCGGCCGGGTAGGGGTTAACTGGTTGACCCCTTGGGGGTTAACTGGTTTACTGTCCTTGTGAACAAGCATTTGACGGCTGATCTCCACGAGCTGGTGTTCGCTATGGACGCCTACGCCGGGCGAGTTCTGAGTGATCACTTCGGCCTGGACTACAGCCGTTTCGTGTTCCTTAGCCCGCTACTGGCCGGACCGTTGGACGTCACCCGGCTCGCCGAGGGCCTCAACTTCAGCAAGTCCGCAGTGAGCAAGCGGGTGCCGATCCTGGAGCGGGAGGGCTGGGTAGACACCACCGAGGACCTCACCGCGGGGCGGCGAGTGGTGATCGCGTTGTCCGAGAGCGGACGCGACCGGATCGGGGCCGCCGCTGGCGAGCTGAATGGCCGGTTCGGGGCCATGCTGGCCGGCCTCGCTATCGACGTCGACACCTTCGCCGACCAGGTGCGAACGCTGACCGAGGCCGTGCATCAGCTTGACTCTGGAAGGAAGCTGCAATGAGTGGGAGTGTGAGGATCGACGCGCAGGTGCGCGGTCCGGTTGAGGTGGCCGATTCGCGCTGGGGAGCTGCCGCCCAGGGCCGGTGGCCGATCTCGGTCGTGGCCGTGTGGTTGGGCGTGGCCGCAGCACTGATTGCCACGGTGACCAGCATTCTGGGGCTGGTGGCGCCGTGGACCTATGCCGCTGAGACCGCCGATTGGCAGGTCCAGGCCCGAGGCCAGGACCTGGGGAACCTCCTCGCGGTGGTGGTGCTGGCCTCCAGCCTGCCGCTGCTGCGCCGGGCACGTGGGGCAGGCCTCCAGCTGTGGGTTGGTTCGTTGCTCTATCTGGTCTACGCCTTTGTGATTTATGCGGCCGGGGTGCATTTCGGCCCGCTGTTCCTGCCGTATGTTGCGGTGCTGGGGACCGCCTCGTATGCGCTGATTCTTGCGCTCGTCTCCGGTGTATTGGCGAAGATCGCTGTGCCGAGCCGGGCCTCCAGGTTCTCGGCGTGGGTGGTCGGGTCGATTGGAGTTGCCTTCGCGCTGTTGTGGCTCAGTTCGATCATCTCCGACTACCTGGCCGGCCGGACACCAGCTGCCCTGGTGCTCACCGGACTGCCAACCAACCTGGTGCATGTGCTCGACCTGGCCTTGGTGGTTCCGGCCATGCTGATCGCGGCGTTAGGTGTGCGCCGGTATGGCACCGCCCCGATCCTCGGTGCTTGGCTGGTCTTCTCGGTGCTGATGAGCGCCAGCATCGTGGCCACTCTGCTGCTCTCCGCCGCACCTCTGGGTGTGGTGGCTGCGGTCGGCTCGATCACCGCAATCAGTGCCGTGGCCGTGGTGGTGCAATTCCGTGCCCAGGCCAGGCAGGCGGGGCAGACTAACGTCGGGACGGCCGAGCACCCCTGAACCGGGATCGCCTGCCGTGGCCGAAACCGCCACCGCTGGCGGGAAGTCTGCTGAGCCGGAGAGGTCGGGCTGGCCCGTAAGCTGGCGGGCGTGAATCGCTTGGCCAACTCCAACTCGCCCTACCTGCGGCTGCACGCCGACAATCCGATCCATTGGTGGGAGTGGGGGCCAGACGCCCTGGCTGAAGCTGCCCGTACCAATCGCCCGATCCTGTTGTCGGTGGGTTATGCCGCCTGTCATTGGTGTCACGTGATGGCGGAGGAGTCATTCACTGACCCAGAAATCGCCGCCCTGGTGAACCCCAACTTCGTCGCGATCAAGGTCGACCGCGAGGAACGTCCCGATATCGATGCGGTGTTCATGAAGGCCACCCAGGCGCTCACCGGCTCCGGCGGTTGGCCAATGACGGTCTTCGCCACCCCGGACGGACGCCCGTTCTTCGCCGGCACCTATTTCCCGCCGCAGCGGACTGGGCAGATGCCGTCCTTCACCGAGGTGCTGGAAGCGATCGATGAGGCGTGGCGCAATCGGGGCCCCGAAGCCGCCGAAAGCGCCGGGGTGATCACCGCAGCGCTGGGTGAACTGTTCGTCCCGACGGTCGGCAGCGAAGGCAGACTCGACGTCTGGAAGGTGCAGCAGCAGCTTTCGGCCGACTTTGATCCGATTCACGGCGGCTTTGGGGCTGCCCCGAAGTTCCCCACCCCGCAGGTGCTGGATGCGTTGTTGGTGAAGGGGGAGCCGGCCTCGGCTGATGTCGCGCAGCGCACCCTGGACGCGATGGCGCGCGGCGGGATTCACGACCAGCTCGGTGGCGGATTCCATCGCTACACCGTCGATGCGGCCTGGGTGGTGCCGCACTTCGAGAAGATGCTCTACGACAACGCGCTGCTATTGGGCACCTACGCCCGTAGTTGGCGCCGGGCTGCCGATCATGACCCATTGCAGCGCTGGCAACGAGAGCGGGTGGTACGCGGCATTGTCGGTTGGCTGGCGCGGGAGTTGCGCACCGAAAACGGTGGCTTCGCCTCTTCGCTGGACGCCGACAGCCTCGATTCGCTCGGCCAGCCGCACGAGGGCATCTACTACTGCTGGACCCCGGAGCTACTGGTCGACGCCCTCGGTGCCGAAGACGGCGACTGGGCCGCCCAGGTGTTTCATGCCACCAACGCCGGCACCTTCGAACATGGGCTTTCCACGCTGCAGCTGCGGGGCAATCCCGATGCCGAGCGGTTGGCGCGGGTCAGCCAGCACCTACTGGCCGAACGGTTCAACCGGTATGCGCCAGCTAGGGACGACAAGGTGATCGCCGCCTGGAACGGTTGGGCGATCGATTCACTGTGCTTTGCCGCCGAGATCTTTGGTGAGGCCGAGTGGTTGGAACTGGCCGCCGATGCCGCCGAGTGCCTGTGGGCAGTGCACTGGGTAGACGGACGGCTGCGCCGCAGTTCCTTGGACGGCCAGGTCGGCGCGGTCGGCGGGTTCGGCGAGGACTATGGCGCGGTGGCTCTCGGGTTCGCCCGGTTGGCCTCAGCTTTGGGGGAGCCGATTTGGCTGGAGCGGGCGCGCACTTTGCTAGAAGTGGCGCTGGAGTTGTTCGCCGCGCCCGATGGCGGTTTTTTCGATTCCGCCGCCGATGCCGAGGTGCTGTTCGCCCGTCCGCGCGATGTCAGCGACAACCCGACGCCCTCGGGTACCAGTTCGCTGATCGCCGCCTTGCGGCTCGTCGCGCTGCTTGCTGAGGTGCCAGCCTTCGAGGAGCGGGCCGAGGCGGCTGCGGCCACCGTCCGCGGGGCTCTTGAAGCCAACCCGCGTTTCGCCGGGTCGGCGCTCATCGACGCCCTGGTTGCCGATGAGGCCCGCACTGGGCTGCGGCCAGCGGTGGCGGTGGTGGTCGAGGCCGATGGCGCACCACTGAGTGATCTGGCCAGAGCCGCTTGGCGGATGGCCCCAGTGGGCACCGCAGTGCTCAGCGGTAAGCCCGGCACTGAAGGCTTTGCACACCATTTTGAAGCGCGCCCCGAGCCGGGGGTTTATGTGTGTCGCGGCGAGACCTGCTTCGCACCGACCACCGACCTGAAAGAGCTGCGCACCGCCCTGTGGAGCCGAGTGGGTGGGGCAGCCGCACCGCCGCCGCCAGCAGCGGACGCCGGCTGTCACTGAGCCGAAGGGGCTTCGACGGACTCAGCCAACTTGAGTTCAGTTCCCTGAGCCACCACCCAGTTCCCTGAATCCCCACCCAGTTCTCTGAATCCCCACTCAGTTCCCTGGGTCCCCACTCAGTTCCCTGAATCCCCACTCAGTTCCCTGAGCTTGTCGAAGGGCTTCGACGGGCTCAGCCAACTGGGGCTTCGACGGACTCAGCTGAGGACGGCTCAGCCGAAGATGGCCACGTAGATCGCGGCGAAGTGACAGGCTGCGGCCACCAGGGTGAGGGCGTGGAAGATCTCGTGGAAGCCGAACCAGTTCGGCCAGGGGTTGGGCCGCTTGCGGCCGTAAATCACGGCCCCGATGGTGTAGGCCAGTCCGCCGAGAGCGATCAAGATCACCACAGTCGGCCCACCGACGATCCAGAAGGTGGGCAGCCAGCCCAGTCCGGCCCAGCCCAGAAGCAGGTAGCTGGCAACGTTCAGCCAACGTGGGGCGGTCGGCCAGAACACCTGCAGGGTCACCCCAACGGCGGCGATCGACCAGATCAGCCAAAGCAAGGTGGTCGCGCCCGCAGGCGTTAGCAGCGCGAGGGCGAGCGGCGTGTAGGTGGCGGAGATGAAGACGAAGATGTTGCCGTGATCCCAGCGCCGCAGGGCGGCGTTCATCGCGGGGCTCCAGGTGCCGAGGTGGTAGGCGGCGCTGGTTCCGAACAGCAGTACCGATCCGGCCAACCAGACTCCGCTGCCGATCTTCCCGGCCATGGTGGGGGCAAGGACCATCAGCCAGATGCCGCCGACCATAACCAGCGGGGTCGCGGCCAGGTGCAACCAACCACGCAACTTCGGTTTGAGGGCGGCAGCCTCGGGTTGCGTCCCAGCCTGGGCCATGGTCATCCCGCTTCCTACTTACGGTTACGTAACTTACTTCACCGTAGGTTAGTGCTCCGGCAAATGCAAGAACGCCCGCCATGATGACTCCCACCCGCCAGCAGCGGCTGCGGGAGGTAATGTTCTAGGCATGTCGTTCGAGGGTTGGGCCCGGGATACCGTCGACCGGGTGCAGTCGTGGGGCTTCCTCTACCGGTACTACGAGAAGCGGTTGCTCTCCCGCTTGGATCCAGTTGCTCTGCCGCGTCACGTGGCCGTGCTCGCCGACGGTAATCGTCGCTGGGCCCGCGCCAATGCGCCCGGACGCCCGCTGGTAATCGGCTATCAGGCTGGAGCAGACAAACTGAAGGAGTTCGTCGGCTGGTGTGCCGAACTTGGCATCCCGCTGGTGACCCTGTGGGTGCTGTCCACTGACAATCTGCGTCGCTCCGAGGAAGCCGAGATCACCCCACTGCTGGACGTGATCGAGCGCCTGGTCACCGATCTGGCCAGCACAGGTGACTATCGGGTTCAGGTCGTTGGCGACCCGGCACTGCTGCCGACCGACATGGCGGCCAACCTGCGAGCCGCCGAGCAGGCGACCGCGAACAAGACCGGCTGCCACGTGAACGTCGCCATCGCCTACGGCGGGCGTCACGAACTCCGCGACGCCGTCCGCTCCCTGCTGGCCAGTGAGGCCGAAAAGGGCACCAGCCTGGGTGACCTTTCGGACAACCTCGAAATCGACGACATCTCCGGTCACCTTTACACCGCTGGCCAGCCCGACCCGGATCTGATCATTCGCACCAGCGGTGAACAGCGCCTGTCCGGCTTCCTGATCTGGCAGTCAGCGCATAGCGAGTTCTACTTCTGTGAAGCGCTGTGGCCCGACTTTCGCAAGATCGACTTCGTTCGGGCCCTGCGCTCCTACGCCCAGCGGGAACGTCGCTTCGGAACCTGAGCGACTACCTGATCTTGTGGCTGCTTGAGGTGGCCGAAGTGGTCGCATAGCCGGCGCGCCTAACAGTGATCTTGACCGAAATCTTCTTGTAGCGGTCGCTGCGGGTGAGCTTGTAGGTGGCGTTGGTGGCGCCTTTGATCGACTTGCCGTTGCGCAGCCATCGATAGCTGTAGCTGGTCGGAGTCGGCGCCCAGGTGCCCTTGGACGCCTTCAGCTTGCGGCCGACTCGATAGGTGCCGGTGGCCTTGGGTGAGGTGAGCTTGGTGAAGGTGCCAGCTGCGACCCGCACCACCTTGGCGGCGATGCTCGTTTGGGAGCCATAGGTTGCCGTGACCTGGATGGTCAGATCCTTGCCGCTGGCTGACGCGGGCGGGGTGTAGCTGGCCGCGGTGGAGACCACGGTGCCACCCAGTGTCCAGCGCCAGGCCAGGGTTGCTGCGGCCGGGCTCACGCTGGCCGAAGCTCGCAACGCCACCCCGACCTTGGCTGGGCCAGAAAGCGTCAGGGTGCCCAGGCTTAACCTCTCGGTGCTCGGCGAGGGCGTCGGGGTCGGGGTTGGTGTTGGTGTGGGGCTGGCCGACGGTGAACCCGCCGCGGCAGCCACCGCAGCTGGCGCATCTACGATGCCAGCGCCGCAGGCGATGGTGGTGCAACTGACGGCGTCCTTCGCAGTGCTGGTCAACAACTCGGTTAGCTGGGCCACCGTGAGGCTGGGCTTGGCGGCCTTCACCAACGCGGCAACTCCAGCGACGTGGGGGGTGGCCATCGAGGTGCCGACCATCCAGCCATAGGCAGCGGAACTGGGCACGGTGGTACCGCTATTCCAGGTGGACAGGATCCAGTCGTTGGGGTCACTGCCAGATTCGGCCGATCCACCCGGGGCGCTGACGGTCGCAGGCGTCCCCGAAGTGCCGTAGTTGCTGTAGGAGGCACGGGTGCCTTCATAGGTGGTGGCCACCACGCTAATCACGTTGTTGCAGTTCGCTGGGAAGGAGTTGGCCAGCGGGACGCCCTCGTTTCCAGCCGCTACTACTACCGCGGTGCCAGCGGCTACCGCGTTGTCGATGGCGGTCTGGATGCTGGTCGGGCAGCTCGCCCCTCCGCCGAGCGAGAGATTGAGGATGTCGGCCGGGGTCGGGTTGTCGGCGACGCCTGCCACGCTCAGCCCGGCGCCCCAGGTGATTGCGGCCACCAAGTCGACTTCGCTACCGCCTGCTCGCCCCAGCACCCGCACTGGCTGCACCAATGCGTCGGGGGCCACCCCGGCGATGCCTTCGGCGTTGTTGGCGATGGCGGCGATCGTCCCGCTGACGTGGGTGCCATGCCAGGACGACTCCACCAGGGTGCTATCTACGGTGTGGTAGTCACCCTCGTCACTGGGGTTGGCGTCCCAACCGTTGCTGTCACCGGCGCTGGTGGGGTCGCTGATGAAGTCGTAGCCAGCGATCACATTTCCGCCGACGATGGCTGAAGCTGAGCCGGTCAAATCGAGATGGGCGGTGATGCCGGTATCGATCACCCCGACCACAACGTCGGTGCCGGTGGAGGTAGGCCAAGCGTCCTCGGCGTTGACGCCATAGTGGCTGTCGGCGGCGTTGCTCAGGTCCCAAAGGTAGGAGTAGTAGTCGTCATTGGTGGTGGTCGCGTAGACCTTCTTGGCGGTCTCGGCCGCACGGATCCCATTGCGATCTTCGGCGCGATCACCTACGCGAGCTGCAGTACTGCCGCCCTGGTCAACGGTGACTGCGACCGTGGTGTCGGTGATCTGGCGCACTTCGGTGATGCTGCCACCGGCGGCGCTGACCGCCTGCTTAGCTGCGGCGGCCGCATCTGAGGAGGCGTCGTCCAAGGTCACCACGATGGTGGTCTCGCCGACCTCCTCGGCAAAGCTTGGAGTGGCTGGCAGCCCAACCAAGCACAGCGACGCTGCGGCGGCAGCAACAATCCAGGCCTTGGCGGTCATGGGGGGGTCCTAACTTGGTCGGCCAACTGGATTATCGACCCCCCATCCTCGCCAGCCGACGTCCGCGAGCAGGTAGCCGCATGCCTAGTTGAACAGCTGGTCAATACCGAGTTTCGACTCAGTTTCATTACCGCGTGTCGGCTGGCCTGTGGCGCGGCTGCGCCTAGGCTCGAAGCACGGATGGACGCCTTGCCCGTCCGGCGAGAGGTACTCATGCGAAGTCCTGCTCGATCGAGCGAGACCCGCAGGCCTGCGCCCAGGCCTAGCCCCTCCGGCTGACCGTACGACCGGAGCCGGGCGTGGGTGACGTGCCGGCCCAGACAAGGATCGACATGCCGCGCACCTCTACCCGAACCGCTTTCTCGGGGACCCGCGAATCAGCAGTGGCATTGAAGACCTACGTGATCGACACCTCGGTGCTGCTCAGCGACCCCCACGCGCTGCGCAAGTTCGCCGAACACTCGGTGATAGTGCCGGTGGTGGTGGTCACTGAGTTGGAGGCCAAGCGTCACCATCCGGAGTTGGGGTACTTCGCCCGCACTGCGTTGCGATTCCTCGATGATTTGCGGGTGACCTACGGACGCCTGGATGCTCCGATTCCGGTCAACGAAGCTGAGGGAACCCTGCGAGTCGAACTCAACCACACCGATCCCGAGGTGCTGCCACCCGGTTTCCGGCTTGGGGACAACGATTCGCGCATCTTGGCCGTGGCGTTGAACTACCGCGCGGAGGGTGAAGATGTGGTGCTGGTCAGCAAGGACCTGCCGATGCGGGTCAAGGCCTCAGCAGTCGGCCTGACGGCGGAGGAATACCGCAACGAACTCACCCCTGATACCGGCTGGACCGGCATGGTCGAGTTGGACGTAACCGACGTCAGCATCGATCAGCTGTATGCCGAAGGAATCGCGACCGTCCCGGAGGCAGTGGACTTGCCCTGCCATACCGGGGTGGTGATGCACGGCAGCGGTTCCTCGGCCCTTGGCCGGGTCGTGCCTGATGGCACGGTGAAGCTGATCAAAGACCGCGAGGTCTTCGGCCTGCATGGCCGCTCCGCCGAGCAACGCATCGCCCTTGATCTGCTGCTCGACCAGGAGGTCGGCATCGTGTCGATGGGTGGACGGGCTGGCACCGGCAAGTCGGCCCTAGCGTTGTGTGCGGGCCTGGAAGCCGTGTTGGAGCGTCGGCTCTATTCGAAGGTGATCGTGTTCCGGCCGCTGTATGCCGTCGGGGGGCAGGAGCTTGGCTACCTGCCGGGCAGCGAGAACGAGAAGATGAGCCCCTGGGGCCAGGCGGTGTTCGACACCCTGAGTTCGGTCACCTCCAAGAACGTGATCGATGAGGTGCTCGCGGAAGAAATGCTCGAAGTGCTGCCGCTCACTCACATCCGGGGACGGTCGCTGCACGACGCCTTCGTGATTGTTGATGAGGCCCAGTCGCTGGAGCGCAACGTGCTGCTGACAGTGCTGAGCCGGATCGGTCAGAACTCGCGAGTGGTGCTCACCCATGACGTCGCCCAGCGCGACAACCTGCGGGTGGGTCGCCACGACGGCATCGTCGCGGTGGTGGAACGGCTGAAGGGCAACCCCCTGTTCGCCCACGTCACGCTGACCCGCTCGGAGCGCTCCCCGATTGCCGCGTTGGTCACCGAAATGTTGGAGGACGTCGGCGTCTGATCCGGGGGCTTCGACCCTTCGACAAGCTCAGGGCAGGCTGGGCTCAGCCAACTGATGTTCAGTTCCCGGTGCCCCGCCACGCAGCTCCCTGAGCCCGCCACGCAGTTCCCTGAGCTTGTCGAAGGGTCAACCAACTGGGGCTTCGACGGGCTCAGCCAACTGGTGTTCAGTTCCCTGAGCTGGGCCTGCCCTGGGCCTGTCGAAGGGTCGAAGGGTCGTCGCGCTCGGTGTTCGGCGGCAGCTCAAGACGCTGGCGCAAGGCGTCCAGTTCGGCGTCGGGAATCAGATAGGTGTGCTCGGCCTGAGGGAACTCTTTGCTCCGCACCGCATCGGCATAGGCGCTCAAGCCGGCGACGGTGCGTTCGCGCAGGTCGGCGAAGGCGCGCACGAAGCGGGGCACCTGAGGCCCGCTGAGCCCTAGCAGGTCATGCCAGACCAGAACTTGACCGTCGGTGGCTGGACCGGCGCCGATGCCGATGGTGACGCAGTCGAGCAGGGGGACCACCAACTCGGTGACTTCGGCGGGCACGGCCTCCAACACGATCGCGAAGCACCCAGCGTCCTGCAGGGCCAAAGCGTCTCCCAATAGCGCCTCCGCCTGATCAGCGGTCCGTCCTTGGGCGCGGTAGCCACCGAGGGAGGCGGCTGATTGGGGAGTGAGGCCGACATGGCCCATTACCGGAATGCCAGCTTCGACGATCGCTGCGGCCCGGCGCACCGACGTGCCGCCCCGCTCGATCTTGACGGCGTCGGCGCCGCCCTTCTTCACTAGGCGTTGAGCGGTTCGGACCGCACGGGAGTCGCTGACTTCATAGGAGCCGAACGGGAGATCAGCAACCAGGAGCGCCGAAGTCAGTCCGCGCCGGACTGCACTGACGAGCATCAGCATCTCGGCCACCGACACCGGTACCGTCGATCCGTAGCCAAGCACGACATTGGCCGCGGAGTCGCCAACCAGGACCACGTCGACTCCGACCTCGTCGGCGATCACGGCACTGGGATGGTCGTAGGCGGTCACCATCACAATCGGCTCACCGGCCTGTTTGCGTTGGGCGAGGCTGAGTAGCGTCACCGGCGGTCGGCTCACGGCGCCACCTCCAGGTTGTCGATGAGTCGGGTGGTGCCGACTTTGGCGGCCACGATGATCAGCGCGGGCCGGTGCACGCCGGCGAGCGGAGTGAAAGTTTCCGGATCCACGACGTCGAGATAGTCGGCGACGATGCCCTCGGCTGCCAGCTCTGCGATCGCGGCACCGACCAGCTGGCTGGTGTCCTTTTCGCCAGCCAGACAGATCTCGCGGGCCGCCGAAAGCCCACGGAACAGCGCGGTCGCGCGGCGACGTTGCGTGGCGTCGAGATGGACGTTGCGGCTGCTCATGGCCAACCCATCCGGTTCTCGGACGATTGGCAATACCTCGATGGTGACTGGCAGGTGCAGATCGGCGACCAGCCGCCGGACCACGGCCACCTGCTGGGCATCTTTGGCGCCGAAGAACGCCACCTGGGGGCCGACCATGGCCAGCATCTTGGTCACCACCGTCGCCACCCCGTCGAAATGTCCGGGCCGGTGGGCCCCTTCGTAGCCCAGGCTCGGCCCAGCCACCGACACCGTGGTGGCGAATCCCGCGGGGTAGACCTCCTCGACGCTCGGAGCGAACAGCACGTCGGCGCCGCAGGCCTCGGCCAGGGCGGCGTCCCGGGACTCGTCTGCGGGGTAGGCGGCCAGGTCTGCTGCCTCAGAGAACTGGGTCGGGTTCACGAACAGCCACACCACCACCTGATCGCAGTGCGCTCGCGCGGCCCTGATCAATGACAAATGACCCTCATGGAAGGCGCCCATCGTGGGCACGAGCCCCACCCGCTGGGCGCCGGCGACCGCGGCTCGTACCTCAGCAACGTCACGCACGATCTTCATCGGGCGGTCACCTCGGCCAATGCGTCGTACAAGGAAAGGAGTTCGGGGGCTCGCTCGCGCAAAGCCTCGCGGTGGCGGGCGACGGTTGCGAGGTCGCCGCGGCGGATTGGCCCGGTGAGGGCTTCGGGGCCTTGTTGAGCCCAGTTCTCCACGGTGGCTCGCACCAGTGGCAGGAGATCGGCTCGTTCCAGCCCCACCGTGGCCCCAAGGTGGGCCGCGGCCTGTTCCAGGGTCACCAGGAAGTTGGAGGCCATCGACGCGGCGGCGTGATAGGCGGCCCGGTCAGCCTCGGCGATCTCAATCGGACGCATCCCTAGACGCTCGGCCAGACTGCGCGCGATTGGGTGCCCGGCGATGGCGCAGGGCACACCCGCAAAAGACGTCTGAGCACCACTGGAAACGGTCATCAGCGGGTGGAATGAGAAGGCGGTGTGCGGTTCGAGGGGCGCTAACCCGGTGGCACCGGAGCAATGCCCCACTGGTGGCCCAACCCGAAGCGCTGCTGCCGCGTCAGCGATGGCCTGGTCGGGGACGCAAAGCAATACCGCGTCGGTCGGCTCAACGGCCGACTCGCCTCGGCGTAGCGGGCCCTGAACGGTCAACCCAGCGGAGTCGGCAGCCTGGGCCAAAGCGGTGCCGAGGCGTCCGGCACCCACGATCGTGATCCGTTCCAGAAGTTGCATGTTCTCCGGCCAACGTGAGTGGATTCTTCAGGCGGCGCAACCAACCCGTAGCGGGCTAAGTGTAGAAGGTAGTTGCTTGGGGAGCGCCGGGGCTTGGCAGCGTTGCCCAGCTCGGGCTCGCCGGGAAGGGCACCGAATGGCCGTGGACGGATCACCTCGTCGTAACCAAGTTGGGTCCAACACTTCATTTGGGTTCCCTAGCTTTCGATCAGCCGTTGTGCGCCGGTTCAGCCGGGGTAGCGGTCACGATCCGAAGGGAACAAAATGCAAAAGCTGTCCAACATTGGGCGGCGGGTGATCGCTGGGGTTGCGATCACCGTCTCCTCAGCGCTGGCCCTGTCGGCCTGCTCCGCCACTCCGACCGGCTCGGCCTCGGCTGCCTCCAAGGCCGCCACGGCCACCAGCCTGGCCAGCTTCGGCACCATGGCCGAGCTTGAGGCCGCCGCGAAGGCCGAGGGTGCGCTCAACGTCATCGCCCTCCCGCGGGACTGGGCCAACTACGGCGAGATCCTCGATCTGTTCGCCAAGACTTATCCCGAAATCAAGATCACCGAGCAGTCTCCCGACGCGTCCAGCGCGGAAGAGATTCAGGCCGCCAAGACCAACGCTGGCCTCGACACTGCTCCGGATGTCTTCGATCTGGGCCTGGCCGTGACTCGGCAGAACACCTCGATGTTCGCTCCCTACAAGGTGGCCAAGTGGGACGAGATCCCGGCCAACTTGAAGGATGAAACCGGGCTGTACACCGGCGATTACGGCGGCTACATGTCGGTCGGCTACGACTCGGCGAAGTACCCGGCCCCGACCAGCCTGGACGATCTGCTCGGCGCGAAGTACAAGGGTGCAGTCGCGCTCAATGGTGACCCGACTCAGGCTGGGGCTGCGTTCGCTGCGGTCGGCCTGGCCACCGTGCAGAGCGGCGGCACCTTGGACGACTTCACCCCGGGCATCGACTTCTTCGCCAAGATGAAGTCGGCCGGCAACCTGCTCAAGGTAGACGTGACCACCGCAACGGTGGCCAGTGGCGAGACGCCGGTGGTCTTCGACTGGGATTACCTCAATGCCGCCCACGTCAAGGACAAGGCCACCTGGAAGGTGACCATCCTGCCCGGCACCGGCTACGCCGCGTACTACAACCAGGCCATCAACGCTTCAGCTCCGCACCCGGCAGCTGCCCGGCTGTGGCAGGAGTTCCTCTACAGCGATCAGGCGCAGAACCTGTGGCTGAAGGGCGGGGCCCGTCCGGTGCGAATGGAAGCCATGACCAAGGCCGGCACGATTGATGCCGCGTTGGCTGCCAAGCTGCCGACCGCCCCGGTGAACTCCGTGGTACCGACTGCTGCTCAAAGTGATGCCGCCGGCAAGCTGCTCGGCGAGAAGTGGGCTGCGGCCATCCAGTGAGTTCGTATGTTCAGGCCGATGGCCTGGTCAGCGACGCCGGGGTGAAGCAAAGTGCTTCACCCCGGCGTCCGGCGCCACGACGGCTCAACCTGGCCTGGGTTGGGCTGGTGCCGTTTGGGCTCTATCTGCTCCTTTTCTTGGCCCTGCCCACCTTGTTGGCCATCGCGTCGGGCGTAGTGGTGGAGGGGCGGCTGGCGCTGGGCAATTTGGCGGCCCTGGCCGACCCGGTGATCCTGCGCACCTTCTGGAATTCGATCTGGCTCTCGCTGCTGACCGCAGTGATCGGTGCCGTAGTGGGCGCAGCGGTTTGCTACGCAATGCTCGGCCTGGCCCAGACCGGGGTGATGCGCACGCTGGTCGACGCCGCAGCTGGGGTGTTGGCCCAGTTTGGCGGCGTCATGCTGGCCTTCGCCTTCATCGCCACCATCGGTGTCCAGGGAGTATTGACGCTCGCTCTGAAGGAGAACCTCGGCATCGATCTGTTCGCCGAAGGTGCCTGGATCTATGACCTGCCTGGTCTGATCGGGCCCTATCTCTACTTCCAGGTGCCGTTGATGGTGATCACCTTCACCCCTGCGATGCTTGCGCTCAAACCGGCCTGGGCCGAGGCGAACCTCACCCTGGGCGGTACGCGACTAACGTTCTGGACCCACATCGGCTTACCGGTGTTGGCGCCGTCCTTCTTGGCCAGCCTGCTGCTGCTGTTCGCCAATGCGTTCTCCTCCTACGCCACTGCCGCTGCGCTGGCCAGTCAGGGATCACAGATTGTCACCCTGCAGATTCGCAACGCCTTGACCAGCGAGACGCTGCTCGGTCGGCAGAACCTCGCCGGGGTGCTCGCTCTCGGCATGGTTGTCGTGGTCGGGCTAGTGATGTGGGCCTACTCCGCGGTGCAACGAAAGGCGGCGCAATGGCAGTCGTGAGTGCCTCAATCGCCCCCAGCAGGGCCACCCGAACGGTGATCGGGGTCGTGGTGGGACTGGTCTTTGCCGTCCCGCTGGTCAGCACATTGCTCTACACCCTGCGGGACGGGACCGGGTACTCGCTGGTCAACTGGGCCCGGGTGTTCGACCCGGCCAACTCGCGAATCCTGACGCCAATCTGGACGGGTTTGGCCAACTCGCTGGTCCTGGCGGTGGTCACCGTAGGACTGGTGCTGGTGTTGCTGGCACCAACGATGATCCTGATCAACCTGCGCTTCCCAAAGCTGCGGCGGCTGTTCGAGTTTCTGGTGCTGTTGCCGATTTCGATTCCAGCGATCGTGCTGGTGGTTGGCCTGGCGCCGATCTACCTGGTCATCGGACGCAGCGTCGGCACTGGCGCCTGGACGCTAGCTTTCGCCTACGGCATCACCGTGCTGCCATTCGCTTTCCGCTCCATTCAGGCCTCAATCGATGCCATTGATCTGGCCACGCTCACCGAGGCCGCTCGCTCGCTGGGGGCGAGTTGGCCGAGCGTGATTGGCCTGGTGTTGGTGCCGAATCTGCGCACGGGCCTGCTGGCAGCTTCGCTGATCTCGACCGCGGTGGTGCTGGGGGAGTTCACGATCGCCTCCCTGCTGAATCGAGCGGTGCTACAAACCTCGCTACTGGTGGTGAGCAAGATCGATACCTATGCCTCAGCCATCTTCACCCTGCTTTCACTGGCGTTTGCTTTCGGTCTGTTGATCATCATCGGACGGGCCGGCCGCTTGAACACTGGAAAGGACCAACCATGACCGCAGCCGTTGATCTCCAACCCGAGGGAACCCGGGTTGAGTTGCGCGCAATTCGCAAGAGCTTCGGCGAACAGGTGGTGCTGCACGGCCTGGATCTAGACATCGCCCCCGGCGAGTTCGTTTCGCTGCTGGGCCCGTCCGGTTGCGGGAAGACCACGGCCTTGCGAGTTTTGGCCGGCCTGGAAACCGCCGACTCCGGTGCCGTGATCTTTGCCGGTCGCGACGTCTCAGCCGTCCCGGTGAACCATCGCGATATTGGCATGGTGTTTCAGTCCTACTCACTGTTCCCGCACCTTCGGGTCTTGGACAACGTCGCCTTCGGGCTTCGTCGTCGCAGGGTGGCCAGCGGTTTGGCTAAGCAGCGGGCCAGCACCGCACTGGGCTTGGTGGGCCTGGCTGATTTCGCCGACCGATTCCCCCATCAGCTCTCCGGTGGCCAGCAGCAGC
>DIVW01000040.1:0-496 GCA_002428365.1 Propionibacteriaceae bacterium UBA6122 | reverse complement strand
CGTCACTCACGACCAGGAGGAAGCGCTGGCAGTTTCTGACCGGGTGGCGGTGATGGGGGCCGGGCAGATCGAGCAGATCGGCACCCCCGAGGATCTTTATCTAAGGCCAGCTACCGCGTTGGTGGCCGAGTTCGTCGGGTTGTCTAGCCGGGTGGCCGGACTGGCCGCCGGGGCTAAGGCGATCGTCTTTGGCCAAGAGGTGCCGTTGCGCGAACCGGTCGCCGACGGCCCGGTGGAGGTCTATTTGCGTCCGGAAAACCTACGGCTGGTTGGCCCGAATGAGCCTGGCGTGGACGCGGTGGTGGCTGAATCCAGCTTCCTCGGTAGTTTTCGTCGCACGCTGGTGCGCACTGCCGACAATGCGCTGGTGCGGGTGCAGCATCCGGCCACCGACACAGTCGCGGTCGGGGATCGGCTGCGGGTCAGCTTGGTAAAGGTGCCCGTGTTGGCCCGTCCGGCGCAGGTCGTCCCCTGAGCAGCACCCCAGCTCCTCTGA
>DIVW01000003.1 GCA_002428365.1 Propionibacteriaceae bacterium UBA6122 | reverse complement strand
TCGTTGGTCTTGGTGGCAACTTCTTTGGCCAACTGCGCGCCCAGGTTCTCGAACGGATCGTCCAGTTCGATTTCCTTGGCCACAGTCACGCCGTCGTTGGTGATGGTCGGGGCGCCCCACTTCTTGTCGAGGACGACGTAGCGTCCCTTGGGCCCCAAGGTGACCTTCACGGTGTTGGCGAGGATGTCGACCCCACGCTCGAGCGAGCGACGGGCCTCCTCGTCAAACTGAAGGAGTTTCGCCATTTGCTTCGCTTCCTTACTTGATGACTACAGCGAGGATGTCGCGAGCGTTGAGCAACAGGTACTCCGCGCCGTCGTACTTGACCTCGGTGCCGCCGTATTTGCTGAAGATCACCACATCGCCTTCAGCGACATCGAGCGGGATGCGATTCCCGTTGTCGTCGATGCGGCCGGGGCCGGTGGCGATGATCTTGCCCTCTTGGGGCTTCTCCTTGGCGGTGTCGGGAATGACCAGGCCAGAAGCGGTGGTCTTCTCGGCTTCTAGCGGCTGGACGAGGATTCGATCCTCGAGCGGCTTGATCGTGACTGCCACGTCAAAACCCTTTCGTCTGCTGGGCCGTTGTGGCCCGGTGGTCAGGTGTCTGCTAGGCCTCGGCGTCTTCGCGGCTGCCGCCTGAGGCTGCTTAGCACCCTCATGGTGAGAGTGCTAAAGCGAATCTATCGCGGCCTTAGCACTCGATCAAGCCGAGTGCCAATCATTGCGGCACTCGCGCAACCACCAGCGCCCGCGCACCCTCGGGCGTCGGGGTCAGTACCAGCGTGGCTGAGGCCGCCCCCTTTGGCTTGAGCTGGCGTCGCAGGACGGCCGGATCGACCTCGATCCCCCGGCATTTGATCTCCAACACCCCGATGCCATGCTCACGGACCCAGGCGCGCAACGTCCGTGCGTCATAGGGCAGCACGTCGAGCACTTCGAAGGCGTGGGCAAAAGGGGTTGGGGTCAGTTCGTCAGCGAACAGGTAGGCGATCCCGTCGGCGGGACGGTGAGCACTCAGGCGCCCCGCCAAAGCCCCGATGGCCCCAGAGCGAATCACCGCCGGGTCCGGCTCATAAAGGAATCGTCCCAAGCCGCCAATCGGGGCTTTGGACCCGTCGAACTCCAACCGGTGGCCGGTCGGCAGCAGCACCGCTTCGAGGGCCCCCGAACTCCACAGTGAGGTTTCCACCAGGTCGCCGCGATGACTGACCCAAGTGGCGCCGAACCAATCAGGGACGAGATTTAGCGGCAATCCCGGCGCAGCTTTGATGCAGCCAAAGCGTCCGCCCAGCAGTCCGGTGGCGAAATCCCAGGGCGGGGCGAAATCGGCCACCCGCCAGGTTCGACCCGCCGCGGTCCGTCGGGCCGGATCAAGGAAGACGGCGGTATTGGGGGTGGCCAGTTCGGCTAGCAACAGTTCGTGCGCCGACCGATCGGCTTGGCCAGTGGCGTCACCACAGATCACCCGACCCACGTCACCGAGATTGGCTGCAGCCAGGACCGCCGTAGCCGGATCGGCTTCGATGGCGATCACCTCCAGCCCAGCTTCGGCGAACGCGAGCGCGTCGGCCCCCAGGCCACAGCCGATGTCGACCACGCGGGAGGCTCCGCCCTCGACGAAGCGGGTCGCCCGCCAAGTCGCCACCTCAGCCCGAGTCGCCTGCTCCAGCCCGGCCACGGTGAAGAACAACTCAGCGGCCCGATCGCCGAACTTCGCCGCAGCCCGGCGCCGCAATCTCACCTGGGTGAGCGCCGCCGCAGCCTGGTCGGGTGGATAGTCCCGACGAAGCCGGGCCGCTGCCGCTAGCGAGTCTGGGTCGGCCTCGGCCTCGGCCGCAGCCAGCGCCGGTGCCGCAGCGGGCGAGACCAGCCAGCGCGCCAGATCGGGTTCCACACCAGCAACCTAGCCTAGAGCTTCGGCGCCCACCCCAGTCGGGAAGGAGGTCAGTGCGGTCGCAAGGCTAAGGATGCAAGCCCAACGACAACAACGACAACGGCGAGCGCCAGCGCCACAGTGCCGATGATCCCTAACACGTAGCCGGCCTGAAGCGACCCAGACGTGCGATACCGACCCGGCTGCAGAGCTGCCTCCCGCCGGCCACGCACGGCCATCGACAAAGCCACTGGGGCCAGCGGTGCGAACAGCACGAGGCCAAGGATCCCCAGCACAAGCGAAGTCGTGGCGTTGGGGTGCTCATCGCCCGTGCCAGGAATACCTACAGTCGGCGTGTGCCCGTCCGCCGATCCCGTAACACCAACCCGGGTCCTGGCCGATTTAAGAACATCTCGCTGGCGCAGGCGGTCCCTCACGGGCGCGGCGGCCAACACTGCGCCAAGAACTGCTAGCACCGGTCCGACAACGGATTGGAGGAGGACCGGCACGGGATCGGAGAGGATCTCACGCAGAGCGGCTTGGGCAGATGTCGCCAAGATGGCCACCACTACGGCCACTGAGATGCCCCAGTCGCGCCCGGCTACAGCTGGCCTCGACCAAAGAGCAACTCCGATCAGCTCGCCAACGACTACAACCACTACCAACTGGACCAGGAAGGGCCCGATGGAGGCGAGCAAATGGCTGGGGTCCAGATTCCTTCCCACACCGGGGAGCAGCAAACTCGCAACCGAGTAGACGATGCTGGCCACCACCGCTGTGAGTGCGCCGGAGATCGCAATCGCCCCAGGGCGCCGAACCACGAGTCCAGCGAAGAGCACATGAATGTAGCCGATCCACGCTGCCGCGATGAAGTGCACCGACTGCAACTGCAAGAAGTAGGACGCGCCACGCCAGACAAGAGCTCCTAGCACGCCACCGACGAGCCCGACAAGAAGGATGAATCCGATCCTCGAGCCCAGAGTCACGCGGCTCGAGTCGTCGGCCGTTTGCGTTGCTTGTGTCATTGGTCTTTCCTGTGCGTGAATCCGTATCCATCAGCGAGCCTGCGGCGGCGCGAGCCTACCGAATTGACCCCTATCCTTGAGGCCATTCGCCCTATGAGATACCCGATCAGATCAGGGGTTACCAACCGGATACTGTCGGCGGCAAGGCGAAATTGGACTGTCGCACTTGGGTGACAGGTGGGGTTAGCGGGCCGCTTGCGACCATTCGCGCCAACCCCGGCGCCTTTGGTTGGGCCGAACCGGGTCAGCGCCAGCATTTAGGCCCCGCAGCTGCCTATGATTCCTCGCATGAAGATCATCTCCAAGCTGACCGTCTGGCTCGGCATCCTGCTGGCAATCGCGGGCACCGTAGTCGGCCTTTGGGGCGGCTGGATCGCCTACCGCCAGTTCTTGGCACTGGACGCACTGCGCAGCGCCCCCACCGACAAGCCAGCCTGGCAGTTGTTTGCCGCTGGGCTCTCGCTGCTGCTCGGCGGCTTCTTGATCGGTCTCGGCATCGGCAAGACGCCGAAGCGGGTGGTCACGACGACCACCACTGAAACGCCGACCTCGCAGGCCTGAGTCGCTAGGGGCTTCGACCCTTCGACAAGCTCAGGGCAGGCTCAGCTCAGCCAACTGGGTAGCGCTCAGCTGCCCAGCCACCGCTGCACGAAGAAGAACACTCCCCAACTGCCCGCCGCCAGGAACAGACCCAGGTAGGCAAGTACGAGGCGGGTGTCGCGCAGGTAGCACTTCGATCGGGTGAGGCCAGCTTGTCGAGCCTTCCAGTAGCCAACGAAGCCGACTGCCGCGAAGACCACCACCGCCAAGGGGCCGAACAGCCAGCCCAACATCGCGATAGTGGCGAAGATGCAGAGCCGCAGCGGGTCGAAGGGCTTGGCTGCCTCGTCCGCCGAACCGGCGGCACCGCCGCCGTTGATGAAGTCGGACGGCTTGGGTCCGGCCGCCACTTGGGCGACCTGAGGTGGTACTTCGCTCATGCCTGGCCTCCACTCGCACTACTCAACCGCTGTGACCCCAGCTTGCCCCACGCCTGCACCGCGCAGAAGGGTGCACACTGCTGCGCGCCGTCCGCGGCCACCGTGCCCACGTGGACGCAGCACTGGGTAAGCCGCTCCTCGATCATGGTGGAGATGTCCTGGAACGGTTTGATGGTGATGCGCTTCACCCGTTCGCCGAGCAGCTTGCGCATCCGCTCCTCACCGCCGGGCAGCTTTCCTGCGGCCAAGGTCGTCAGGGTGGAGATGCCGAGGTCGCACTGGGTGCAGATGTTCTGCCACAGCTGACCGGTGCGTGGGTTGGTGAGGGCGGCCTGCTCGCTGAGCAGGTCGAGCATTGAGTTCTTCATCAACTCGCGGAACTGGGCCGGCAACTCCCGGTCGGCAACCCGGTTGGCCAACGATTCCGGGTCCAGCTCCAGCCAGGCCAGCAACTCGTTGTGGCCGACCAAGGCCGCCAGGGAGCGCCAGGTGCCCGAATCGTCCTTGAGCAGATAGCCCACCGAGGAGCAGTGCGGATGCGAGCACGGCAGCGCGGTCAGGTCGTGCCACTGCACCACGTCGTCGGTCTGCGGCCCAAGACGGGCCAGCACTCCGGTGTGGGTGAGCCGATTCTGCGGGTCGATCCCGCTGCCCCGGCCGGAACCGAAAACCGGCTGGATCGCCACCCCACCGATGAAGGGGGTGTCCAGGCACTTTCGCACCACCGCACCAATGTCGGCGTCGTTCACCCCCAGCGCTGCGGTCATCACCAGGGTGGTGAAGATGCCGGCCTCGCTGAGCCGCGAGATTGCGGCCTGTTTGAATCGGGTCAGATCCGCGCCCCGATGATGAATGGACGCCGCCGGCGACGGCCCGTCGTATTGCAGATAGACCTCCAGCCGGCTGCGATAGCTCTTGAGGAGGGCGACCAGTTCATCGTCCTCGGCGATTCGTAGCCCGTTGGTGTTCACCATGATCCGGACGATCGGCCGGGCCACGAGTTCGGCCAGCAGTTCGGCCAGTTGCGGGTACAGGGTGGGCTCACCGCCGGACAGCATCAGCACGTCCAGCCGGTTCTGCTCGCGGGAGAGTTTGGCGTCAACGTTGGCCAACACGTCAGCCAGTGAGGCCACCCCGGTGAGTTGTGGGCTGGAGGTGGTGAAGCAGGTGGGGCATTTGAGGTTGCACTCCTCGGTGATGTCGTGAACCAAAATGCAGGTGTGCTGGGTGTGGAAGGCCGGCAGCCCGTAGGCGAAAGCCTCCGGCATCGGGCGGAAGTTGCCCTCGCGATCGGGGATGTGCACCTTGGTGGGTGCCTGCCACTGCTCCAGATAGCGAAGGATGTTCGGATCTTCGTCATAGAGCGTGGTCACCAGCCCATGGGTCGGGCAGGCCCGCTGCAGCCACACCCGGTCATCACGGATCAGCAGGGCCCCCGCCAGCCGCTGGACGTCACTGAGTTCGACGTCCGGGTCATGGCACTGGGGGCAGTAGGCGGTGACGTATTTGTGGATTCGGTCGCCGCGCAACGGCTGGCCGGGCCCGAGCGGAGCAGGCTTGCGGCCCACCTCCACTTTGAGGAGGTTCGTCAAGACGGTCCCTTCCCTTACAGGGTGTAGCCAGCCAGCACGGCCACACAAAGCCCGCCAGCGGCCAGGATGGCGATACCGATACTGAGCAGCAGCCCCGCACCAGTTCGGGACGTCTTAGGGATCGCCGCCAGCACGATGCCGCCAATTCCAACCAACAGCGGCCAATAGATCGCTAAGACGTCGAACCACTCCCCGAACCGGGAGTCCATCGTGCCCCGCAGCGTCGCGTAGAGACCGTAGATCAGCCCGCTGACGCCCAGCCCGATGGCGACACCGAGCCAAAGCGAGCCGCCGCGGCTGCGGCCGGTGAACGCTGGCGGTGGTGGCGGCGGAGGCGGTGGCACCGAGCCACCGGACCAGCCCGGGGGCGGCGGTGGTGGCGGGGGCGGCGGCGACCCGCCGGGCACAGGTGGTGGCCCCGAGGGCATCTGGAAATCCGGACTACCGGAGCCGGGCCCCGCCTGATCAGTCATTGTCCCCTCCACAACTGCGGTGCCGCTCTCGGCTGATCCCGAAAGACTCGGCTCAATCGCCAGCCTAATAGGGGCAACATAGCCAGCAGGAACCACTGCGGGCGGGAAAGGCCCCACCACACCGTCTCGTTGCCGCGCCAGAACTCCACCAGGAAGCGGAACAGCGCATAGGCGGCCACATAGACGATGAACAGATCTCCCGATTTGGGCAATGAGTCACGGTGACGCCAAAGCCAAATGAGCATCACCACTTGGAAGGCGATCTCGTAGGCGAAGCTCGGGTGCAGCCCTACCCCGGCGACCCCGCCGATCATCGCCACCTGCTCATTGGTGAGCACGATCCCCCACTGGCCCCCGGTTGGGACGCCGGGATTCTCGGTCAGCAGGCAGCCAATCCGGCCGATCACCATCGCCAAGGCCACCGCTGGGGCGAAGAGGTCGCCAGTAGAGGCCCGATAGCCGGTGATCAGCTTGCCGAGGAGCACCCCGAGCCAGGCACCGACCAGACCGGCCAGGATGCTGCGGTTGCCGTCGGTCCACCACAACTCGATCGACTGGTTTTGGCGCGGATCGATGAACTGAAACCAGGTGCCCAGCCGGGAGCCGACGGCCCCGAAGGCCACCGTCATTCCGGCGATCACCCACAACCGGTCGTCATCGAGGCCGCGCCGACGGCGCTCAAAAACGAACAGCCCGAGTCCTGCAACGATGCCGAGGGTCATGAAGACGCCATGCACCAGCCCGTTGCCAGCGAAGGGCAGTCCGATCATGGGCTAGAGGCTAGCGGCCGACTCCTAGCGCCACCGCCACGGCACCGCCCGGAAACGGCGAACTCCCCCTCATCAGCGACAAGGGGGAGTTCGGCCAGCGGACTAGACGGCGTCGATGATGCCGTTCAGCGTCGCCGAGGGACGCATCACCGCATCGGTCTTGGCGGCATCAGGACGGTAGTAGCCGCCGATGTCAGCAGGCTTGCCCTGAACCGCTAGCAGTTCGGCGGCAATCTGCGCCTCGTTGGCAACCAGTGCCTCGGCCACGGGAGCGAACCGTGCCGCCAGCTCGGTGTTGACGGTCTGGGCCGCCAACTCCTGAGCCCAGTAGGTGGCCAGGTAGAAGTGGCTCCCCCGGTTGTCGATTTCGCCGCACTTGCGGCTCGGCGACTTGTTCTCGTTCAGGAAGGTGCCGGTGGCCCGATCTAGCGTGTCGGCCAGCACCTGCGCCCCCGCGTTGCCGGTCGCGCCAGCCAAATGCTCGAAGCTGGAGGCCAGGGCCAGGAACTCGCCCAAGGAATCCCAGCGCAGGTGGTTTTCCTTCACCAGTTGCTGCACATGCTTGGGGGCCGAGCCGCCCGCGCCGGTCTCGAACAGGCCGCCGCCAGCGATCAGCGGAACGATCGACAGCATCTTGGCGCTGGTGCCCAGCTCCATGATCGGGAACAGGTCGGTGAGGTAGTCACGCAGCACGTTGCCGGTCACCGAGATGGTGTCCAGGCCCTGGCGGATGCGATCAATGGAGAACTTCGCGGCCGCGGCCGGCTCCAGGATCGAGATCTCCAGGCCGGTGGTGTCGTGGTCGGCGAGGTAGGTGGTGACCTTCTCGATCATCACCGCGTCGTGGGCGCGGTTCGCGTCCAGCCAGAACACCGCCGGGGTCGCTGAGGCGCGAGCCCGGTTGACGGCCAGCTTGACCCAGTCGCGGATCGGGATGTCCTTGGCCTGGCAGGCGCGCCAGATGTCACCGGCGGAGACGACATGCTCCATCAGCACCTCACCGGAGCCGGACACGATCTGGACGGTGCCATCGGCCGGAATCAGGAAGGTCTTGTTGTGGCTGCCGTATTCCTCAGCTGCCTGAGCCATCAGGCCAACATTGGGCACCGAGCCCATGGTGACCGGATCGAAGGCACCGTTGGCCTTGCAGTCGGCAATGGTGGCTTGGTAGACCCCGGCGTAGCAGGCGTCCGGAATCAAGGCGATCGTGTCGGCCTCGGCGCCATCGGGGCCCCACATGTGACCCGACTGGCGAATCATGGCCGGCATCGAAGCGTCCACGATCACGTCGCTGGGCACGTGCAGGTTGGTGATGCCACGATCAGAATCGACCATCGCCAGGGCGGGGCCCTCTGCGATGGCGGCATCAATGGCTGCCTTCACTTCAGCGCCGATACCGCCGGGCAGCTTGTCGAGGCCTTCCAGGATTGCGTTCAGACCGTTGTTGGGATCCAGACCGGCGGCAGCAAGTTGATCGCCGTAGGCCTCGAAGACCGGAGCCAGGAAGCGCTTGACCACGTGACCGAACATGATCGGGTCGGAGACCTTCATCATGGTGGCCTTCAGGTGCACGCTGAACAGCACACCCGCAGCCTTGGCCGCAGCCTTCTGCTCATCGATGAAAGCATCCAGCGCTGCGACGTTCATGAAGGTGCCGTCCAGCACCTCATCAGCCAGGACCTTCACCGTGGTCAGCACCTTCGTGCCCTCAGCGGAAACGAGTTGGATGGTGACGGTGTCGTCAGCGGGCATCACGATCGACTTCTCGTTGGAGTAGAAGTCGTCATGGCCCATGGTGACCACTTCCGTCTTCGAATCGGCACTCCAGGCGCCCATGCGGTGCGGATGCGAGCGGGCGTAGTTCTTCACCGAGGCCGGCGCGCGCCGATCGGAGTTACCCTCACGCAGCACCGGGTTCACCGCACTGCCCATCGCCTTGCCGTAGCGGGCAAGAGCATCCTTCTCGGCATCAGTGGTCGGGTCGTCTACATAGTCGGGCAACGCGAAGCCAAGGGCCTGCAGTTCGGCGACAACCGCCTTCATCTGCGGCACCGAAGCTGAAATGTTGGGCAGCTTGATGATGTTGGCCTCGGCCTGCTGCGCCAGCGCGCCCAGCTCAGCCAGATCGTCAGCCTGGCCCTGGCCCTCGGGCAGCAGGTCGGCGAAGGCGGCCAGAATCCGGCCAGCCAGGGAGATGTCGCGGGTCTCCACCTCAACCCCTGCAGCGCCTGCGAATGCCTGAACGATCGGCAGGAACGAGTGGGTCGCCAGCATCGGCGCCTCATCGGTGTAGGTGTAGATGATCTTGGACATGCACTATCCCTTCTGTCCGGGTCTCAATCCCGAACCATATTGGCTGGACGCGACTTCGGGCGAGTCAGCAGTTCAATCCTCACCCTCCAGCAAACAGCCTCCACGGACCGGGAGTTGCCAAGGTGAAACATCAGAACATGACGGATTGGCCCGCCAGCAGGACCCTTCGACAAGCTCAGGGAACTGAAAAGTTGGCTGAGCCTGTCGAAGCCTCATGGAGCTCAAGTTGGCTGAGCCTGTCGAAGCCTCATGGAGCTCAAGTTGGCTGAGCCCGTCGAAGCCCGCCAGCAGGACCCTTCGACAAGCTCAGGGAACTGTGATGTGACTCAGCCGACGGTGGTATAGCTCCAACTCGCTGGCGCACCGTCGACGTAGGGCATCACGCCGTGAAAGACGGGGCCATCGGCGAAGACCAGCGGCAGCCAATGCCGATCCCCTGCCCACATCGGCAGGTCGGCCAGGGCGTCCAGATCGTGCCAGGCCAGCGGTCCGTCGTCATTGCGTTCGGGAATGGTGCCGGTGTAGGCGTCCACCACGAAGACGAAACCAAACCAGTCTTCGCCACCAGCACCGAAGCCGGGCCAGGAGATGGTGCCGCGCAGCCGGGCCGCGGTGACCTCGATTCCAGCCTCCTCCCACAACTCCCGACACAGGCAGGTGTAGATGTCTTCGCCCGGCTCCAGTTTGCCGCCCAGCCCATTCCACTTGCCGGCGTGCTGATCACCCTCGCGAGTGCGATGCACCAGCAGCACCTGCTGGCGGTCAACGGAGAGGACGTAGCCAAGGGTGCCGATGATCGGGGTGAACATCTCCGGCCCTAAGCCAGCACGGTTGAGATTGGCATGCCTGAGTCGGCCCCGATTTCCAGGGCGGACGGACGCCGTCCAGCGCTGACCACTTCGGCGCCCAGCACCGCGATCATGGCGCCGTTGTCGGTGCACAACCCCGGACGGGGCCGCCGCAAGGTGATGCCAGCAGCAGCGGTCCGCTCCGTCAGCAGAGCGCGCAGCCGGGAGTTTGCGGCCACGCCGCCGCCCAACAACAAGGTGTCGACGCCCAGGTATTGGCAGGCATCGACGGCTTTGGCGGTGAGCACATCGGCCACCGCCTCCTGAAAAGAGGCAGCCACATCAGCGGCAGGCACCTCTCGCCGGTGAAGCCGTTCAGTCTCGACCCACCGCGACACTGAGGTCTTCAGCCCGGAGAAGGAGTAGTTGAAGCGGTGCTTGGCTTGATCCTTGCCGGCAGTCAGACCACGCGGGAAGGCGATCGCCTTGGGGTTGCCGGTCTGGGCGAGCTGATCGATCACCGGTCCACCTGGGTAGGCCAGCCCGAGCACCCGAGCCACCTTGTCATAGGCCTCACCGGCAGCGTCGTCGATGGTGGCACCGATCTCGGTGATGTCCCCGGTGATGTCGCGCACATGCAACAGGGAGGTGTGGCCACCGGAGACCAGCAAGGCCGCGCACGGCTGTGGCAGCGGCCCATGGTCGAGCAGATCGACCGCGACGTGGCCGATCAGGTGATTCACCCCGTAGAGCGGTTTGTTCAGCGCCACCGCCAACGCCTTGGCCGCAGTCAGGCCGACCACGAGGGCACCCATCAGTCCTGGTCCCGCGGTAACCGCGATGCCGTCGAGTTCGTTCAGGTCGATGTCGGCAACTTCGCAGGCTCGGCGCAGTGTTGGCACCAGCGCTTCCAGGTGCGCCCGACTGGCCACCTCCGGCACCACACCGCCGAAGCGGACGTGTTCGGCAACCGAGGAAGCTACTTCGTTGGCGAGCAACTCCCGACCGCGGACGATCCCGATGCCGGTCTCATCGCAGCTCGATTCGATGCCAAGAATGAGCGGAGCAGTCACCGACCCAACGCCCATTCGTCTTCTTCGCCCTCGATCGGGCGCAGCATCACCACGGCGTCCCGCCCTGGACCGTAGTAGTCCCGGCGGAGGCTGATCTGGTCGAAGCCAAGGCGGCGGTAAAGGGATAGCGCCGAGGCGTTATCCCTCCGCACTTCCAGCAGCATCCGGGTGGCGCCCAAGGCTTGGGCCCATTCCAAACCGGCGCGCAGCAATGAGGCGCCAACTCCGCGTCCGCGGGCTTGCGGATGCACTATTACCCGGTTCAGGTCGGCCATGTCTTCGGCACAGCTGAAGGTGGCGACACCGAGGATCTGCCCGTCGGAATCGGTGTGCGCCAGCACGAAGCGGTCTGCGGCGGTGAGCTCTTCAGCCCAGGCGGTCGGCGACCATTGCTCTTCGCGAGCGAACCCGTCCTGCTCGAGGGCGAGGATGCCGTCGAGGTCTGCAACGCTGGCGTGGGTGATGATCATCGCGGTCCCATCATCCCAATCCGAGGTTGCAGCAGCGTGGATTTCCGGGTCGTGGGCACTTCCGCGTCGGGACGGCGCAGGTACAGCGGCTCGGTGCCGACCTCGGCCAACCGGTCGATCGCGGCCGCCATCGCCCCGGCGTCCAGCACGGCCGGACCCGAGCCGGCCCGTCCAGTCAGCGTCGCCCCCGGTCCGGCCAAGGGCAGGCGCGGCACCTGGTCAGGCGCGGTAACCAGTGGTCC
Source organism: Propionibacteriaceae bacterium UBA6122 (assembly GCA_002428365.1). Classification (GTDB taxonomy): domain Bacteria; phylum Actinomycetota; class Actinomycetes; order Propionibacteriales; family Propionibacteriaceae; genus Propionicimonas. The sequence goes on along the minus strand of DIVW01000003.1, from coordinate 14,417 downwards.
TTCAACGCGGGCGCCGTCGGCGGTATAGCGAGCCCAGTAGACCTCTTTGCGCCGTGCGTCGGACGCCACCACGAACTCGGCCGGGGCGTCGCCGCGATCGGCCCAGGCCAGGGCGATCGGGTCCAGGCTGCAGACCCCTTTGACGTCGAGTCCGAGCACTTCGGCCAGGGTCAGGGCTGCGGCCACGCCCACCCGCAGTCCGGTGAAAGGCCCGGGGCCAGCACCGACCACCACGTTGCTGAGCTCGTCCAATGAGACACCGGCTTCGGTGGCGGCTTGTCGAACCAGCGGCAGCAACAACTCGGCATGGGAGCGTCGATCCTCCACTGCCAGCGACACCAACACCTGGCCATCGCGGGCCAGCCCAACTCGGACGTCATTGGCGGTATCGATTCCAAGTACCAGGCTCACTTTGCCTCCAGCTCTGCTCGCAGGTTGGCCCAGCGCTCCCCCACCGGAGTCAGGAAGATCCAGCGCGTTTCGTCCGCGGGATCCAGACTGCGACGGATGTCGATCTCCAACCGGTCAGCGCTCAAACCCTCGGCCACTCCGGTACCCCATTCGACCAGGGTCACCGACTCCTGCGTTGAGGCATCCAGATCAAGATCGTCCAGCTCGGCAGCATTGCCCAGCCGGTAGGCGTCCACGTGCACCAGGGCTGGGCCGGTGCCGTTCGGACGATGCACCCGGGACAGGACGAAAGTCGGTGAGATGACTGGCCCGCTCACGTCCAGGCCCTCGCCCAGGCCCTGAGCGAGGGTGGTCTTGCCCGCGCCCAAGTCACCGGCGGCGATCAGCACGTCACCGGCGCGCACCAGGCCGGCGAGCCTACGTCCGAGTGCCTGGGTGTCTTCGGCGGTGGCAGTTTGCACGCAGACCGGCAGTTGCCGAGCCAACGTGAGGCTGGTACCGGTGCGGGCAGTCTCGTTGAAGCCGTGCCGATGCCACCAGGCCACCACCGCGGGAAACTCAGTGCGGGCCACCAACTCCACGCTGTGGACCGATTGCAGGGCCAGCGCCTCCAACACCACCGTGACCATCACCGAGGCGATGCCGAGTCGTTGGAAGGACGGACGCACCGACACTCGATGGATGCCGGCCAGGGCACCTTCGATGCTGACGATGATCACTCCGGCCGGCTCATCGTCGACCAGGGCCAGCACACCGAAGCCCCTGGCCAGCGCAGTCTGCACCGATTCGGGGGTCTCGTTCAGGGCTGGCGGCGGCGGAATCACCTTGGGTCGGTTACCGAAGGCGTCGAGAATTACCTTGCTGATTACCTGGGCATCAGCGGCTTCAGCGGTCCGCAGCCGCAGCAGGCGGCCGTCGCCGAGGACACTCTCGGCCAGCACCGTGCGCTGCATTCTCTTACCTTCCCGCACCGAACCGGCGTCCGGGCGATCCGGATGATTCTATGCCAGCCGCCGACGTGGCCCGCTTACCGCCCTAATCACGGCCAACTTCGGCAATCCAGGTGGGCAGTCGGCGGACCAGGTCCTGCGGCGGGAGCGGACCTGGGTTGGCTGCGGCCACCATCGCCTGGACGGATGCGCCCACCACCGCTGCGGTGGCTGGGGCCAGCTCTGCGGCCAGCAGCGTGCCGATGATGCCGGCCAGCACATCACCGGAGCCGGCTTGCGCCGTCCAGGCCGGTCCGGGTACGGCGACCTCGACGGTGGCCACCCCCGGGCTGGCCACGTATTGGGTGGCGCCTTTGAGTAGCACGGTGCAGCCGGTGCGCTCCGCTGCGCTGTGCACTGCCGTGAGTGGGTCGGCGGCCACCTCTGCGCGTTCGAGACCGAGCAGGAAGGCCAGCTCGCCAGCATGGGGGGTGAGCACTGCATCTGGCCGCCCAGGCTGGGGTAGGTGGCGCAGCCCGTCGGCGTCGATCACCATCGGCACCCCGGTTCGCATCGCCCGTGCCAGCACACCACCGTCTTTGCGGTCGCCCCAGCCCGAGCCGATCACCAGCGCCTGCACCCGCCCGGACGCGCCGACCACATTCGCGAAGGCGTCGAGCACTCGGGGTCTGACCTGAGGCGGGCCGAGGTAGCGCACCATGCCAGCCCCGGCATAGATCGCCCCGGCCGCACCAAGCACGGCCGCGCCGGGGTATTCGGCCGAGCCGGTGTCCAGCCCCACCACCCCGCGGGCGTACTTGTCGGAACTGGCATCCGGCACTGGCCAAGCAGCGGCCACCTCGGCTGGCGTCCACCGGTGCACTTCGGGATCGCTCAGCGCCAAGCCGATGTCGACCAGTTCAACTTCACCGCAGGCCGAGCGAGCTGGCTCTAACAGGTGGCACAGCTTGTAGCCGCCGAAGGTCACCGTGAGCTCGGCCTCAAAATGCGGTGCCTCGACGAACGGCGGCTCCGGGGCCAGGCCGGATGGTAGATCGACGGCCACCACCGGTACTTCCAAATCGGCGCAGGCCTGGGCAAACAAGGCCACCGGTTGGCTCAATCCTGGCCGCGAACCGATGCCAGCCACCCCGTCGACGACGGCGTCCACCCCGGTCAGCAGGCTCAGTGCCGCGATGGCATCGACCTCACGTCCGCCGACGTCCTGCAGCGCGGCCCAACCGGCCGGATGTACCGATTCGGCGACCCGCCAGCAGCTCACCTGCACTCCACGAGCGGCCAACCGCACCCCGGCGAACAGTGCGTCGCCACCGTTGTTGCCCGATCCGACGACCAGTAGTACCCGCGAACCGTAGGGACGCTCGAGCCGTCGCAGGATCGCGGTGGCCAGGCCAGCGGCAGCGCGCTGCATCAACACAAACGGATCGATGTCGGCGAAAGCGCGAGCCTCGGCCGCACGGATTGCCTCGACTCGATAGCCGTCCATCAGGACTCGCAGACCACCATCGCCGCAGCGACACCGGCGTCGTGAGTGATGGAGAGGAAGACATTGACGACGCCGAGTTCGGCGAGCCGGTCGGCCACCGTACCGGCGAAAACGAAGTAAGGCCGCCCGGAATCCTCGGCCAACACCTGGACGTCAGTCCAGACCAGCCCGAGTGGTGCCCCGACAGCTTTGGCCAGCGCCTCCTTGGCGGCGAACCGGCCAGCCAGGCGCTCGGTGGGCGCTTCAGCTTCGGCCGCGGTGAACAGCCGCTCCCGCATGCCCGCACGCTCGATCGCCCGGGAGAACCGGAAGACCTCAGTGATGTCCAACCCGATGCCGACGATCATCTTGCCGCCTCATTCCACCGTGACGCTCTTGGCCAGATTACGGGGCTGATCGACGTCGTAGCCCTTCAACGTGGCCAACTCGCAGGCAAACATTTGCAGCGGGACGGTTGCCACCAACGGCTGGAGCAGGGTGGAAACCTTCGGCAGCCGGAAGAGCACGTCGGCATAGGGCACGACCTCTTCGTCGCCTTCCTCGGCCAGGACGATCGTCAGCGCACCGCGGGCCCGCACCTCTTGGATGTTGGAGACGACCTTGTCGTGCAGCTGATCTCGGCCCTGCGGCGGCACCACGATGAAGATCGGCACGCCCTCTTCGACCAGCGCGATCGGACCGTGCTTCAACTCACCAGCCGGGAAGCCTTCGGCATGTAGATAGGCCAATTCCTTCAGCTTGAGGGCACCCTCAAGCGCGATCGGATAGCCCACGTGTCGGCCAAGGAACAGCACCGACTTGGTGTCGACGAAGCGGGCCGCCAGATCGGTGATCTGATCTAAGGAGTCCAGCACCTGCTGGATCAGGGGCGGGGTGGCGGCCAGTTCGGTCATGACGTGGCGAATCTCGTCGTCGTACATGCTGCCGCGTACCTGGGCCAGGTAGAGGCCAAGCAGGTAGCAGGCGGCCACCTGGGTCAGGAAACCCTTGGTGGAGGCCACCCCGATCTCCGGTCCGGCGTGGGTGTAGATGACCGCATCGGATTCGCGCGGAATGGTGGCGCCATTGGTGTTGCAGATGGCAATCACCTTCGCCTTCTGCTCCCGGGCATGCCGGATGGCCATCAAAGTGTCGGCGGTCTCACCTGATTGGCTGATGGTCACCACCAGTGTTGAGCCGGTGATGATCGGATCGCGGTAGCGGAACTCGCTGGCGATCTCGACCTCACAGGCGATCCGGGCCCAGTGCTCGATGGCGTACTTGGCCACCAGGCCGGCGTAATAGGCGGTGCCACAGGCCACGATGATGATCTTGTCGACGCCACGAATCTCGGCCTCGGGAATGCGCAGTTCGTCCAGCGTCAGCGCACCATCGGGGGTGAACCGTCCCAACAAGGTGTCGGCCACCGCCTTGGGCTGCTCGAAGATCTCCTTGCGCATGAACCAGTCGTAGCCGCCCTTTTCGGCAGCTGAAAGATCCCAGGTGACCTCGAAGGGGTGGCTGGCGGCCGGTGCCCCGTCGAAATCGGTGACGGTGATCGAATCGGCGGTTACATCAACCATCTGGTCCTGGCCAAGCTCGATGGCCTGGCGGGTGAACTCGATGAAGGCGGCCACGTCGGAGGCGACGAAGTTCTCCCCCTCCCCCACGCCAACTACCAGCGGGGAGTTGCGCCGGGCGGCGACCAGCCGTCCGGGCTGAGTTGAATCGATGGCCACCAGGGTGAAAGCGCCTTCCAGGCGGCGACAGACTGAGCGCATCGCATCGGCCAGATCGGCACCAGCGCCGACTCCCTCACCGAGAAGTTGGGCGGCCACCTCGGTGTCGGTTTCGGAACTGAACTCAACCCCTTGGGCCTGTAGCTCGGCCCGAAGGACGGCGAAGTTCTCGATGATGCCGTTGTGGATCAGGGCCACCCGGCCGTTGGAGGAAACATGCGGGTGGGCATTGACGTCGGTCGGGCCGCCGTGAGTGGCCCAACGGGTGTGACCGATGCCGGTGCCAGAGGCCGGAATGGGGTCGGCGGCGAGCAGCGCATCCAGGTTGGCAATCTTGCCGGCCTTCTTGCGCAAACTGATGCCCTCTGCGGTGATCACCGCAACGCCAGCGGAGTCATATCCGCGATACTCCATCCGTCGCAAGCCCTCAACCACAACCGCATGGGCGACACGGGGACCGACATAGCCGATAATTCCGCACATAGCGGTCACTGTAGTGGGGTGATCGGTCGAGGCTGACATCGGCGGCAGCCATTGCCGCTCTGAGCAGAGGTGAAGATGACGACAACCGGTGTAGGTCAGCCAAGCGCGCCCGAGGACAACCCTTACGGGCCGTACCTCACTCTCGATCGGCAGCATTGGGCCGCCTTGGCTGCCACCCGCCCGGACGCGTTGGACGAGGACACCCTGGCCCGGCTGCGCGGCTACGGCGATCCGACCGACGCCGATGAGGTGCGCGAGGTCTACCTACCTCTGACCGATCTGCTCAGCCTCTACATTCAGCGGACCGGAGAGTTGTTTTCGGCCAGCCACAAGTTCCTTGGCCTGACCGGGCGCCGCACCCCGTTCGTGATTGGCGTGGCCGGCTCGGTGGCGGTGGGTAAATCGACGACATCGCGGCTGCTGGCTGAGTTGCTGCGCCGGCTGCCGTCCCATCCCCGAGTGGATCTGGTGACCACCGATGGCTTCCTGTACCCGAACGACATTCTGGAAAAGCTTGGGCTGCTGGAGCGCAAGGGCTACCCCGAGTCCTACGACCGGAAACGACTGTTGCAGTTCGTGATGGACGTGAAGTCTGGCGCGCCACAGGTGAGCGCCCCGGTGTACTCCCATCACGTCTACAACATCGTCGAAGGCGAAACCATCACGGTGAACCAGCCCGACGTGTTGATCGTCGAGGGCCTCAACGTGCTGCAAGCTGCCCGGCGCCGTAGCGACGGCACCACCGGCCTCTCGGTGAGTGACTTCTTCGACTTCTCGGTCTACGTCGATGCGGCCGACTCCGACATTCGGCAGTGGTACCTGGATCGGTTCATGCATCTGTGGCTCACCGCCTTTCGCGATCCAACGTCCTATTTCGTGCGATTTTCCTCGTTGAGCGAGGCCGAAGCGCGGAGCCTGGCGCTGGAGTATTGGGACAAGGTCAACGGCCCCAACCTAGATCTCAATATCCGTCCGACCAGGGGACGGGCCACCGCCATTCTGCGAAAAGGTCCCGATCATCAAGTGAGCTGGGTGCGAATTCGCAAGGTGTGATGCCTCAGGAAGTCGGCATCCCTCACTTCCCTACCCTTACTTGGCACTTGGCCGGTATCCTGCGCCATGGGTCTCCTCCCATGGGGGATGGGCGGGACCCGAGGGGACAAAAGTGATCGAAACACTCACCAGCAATGACGCACGGGTTGCCACCCTCCTTTGGGAGGAGTGCGACCTCACTCGACCGTGGAACGACTCCCGCGCCGACTTCCTCAAAGCTGTTACCGGGCCCTGCTCGGCAGTGTTGGGACTCCGCGAGGACGGCCATCTGGCTGGCACCGCCATGGTCGGTTATGACGGGCATCGCGGCTGGGTCTACTACCTGGCCGTGAAGCCAGCGTTTCGTGGCCAGGGGTTGGGCCGCCAGTTGATGGCCGGCGCTGAGACCTGGCTGCGCCAAAAGGGCGCGCCCAAGGTGCAGTTCATGGTGCGCTCGGAGAACGCCGACGTAATCGAGTTCTACACCCACCTCGGCTACGTCCCCGCCTACGTGCAGGTGCTGGGCCGCCGCCTCGACTGAGGCTCAGCTGGCGTTACTGGCCGAACTCGCACGGCAGCAGGAGTTCGTGCGCGAATTTCGTCGCCATCTGGTCGGTCCCGCTGGGCAGTTCCGCTGGGTGTGCGTTTTTCGCTGTTTGAAGGGCCTCCCTGACCTCTCCAAACGACAACTTTCGAACACGGACTCTCGCGGGCTCGGAGTCACCCTGCCCAGGCACTAATAACGCACAGCAAGTTCCCGGTCAGCCCCCGTGTGCTGCGTGGGAGAACCGCCCCTGTGAGCTGCACGGAGGACCCGTCCCCTTGCGCAGGTCCTCACTCGCCTGAGGGGTCAGTTCCGGAAGAACTCCCGATACTCCCTGATCAGCATCACCCCAGTGTCCTTCTTCAGCAGCTCGCCGACAGCGGCCTTGGAGTCAACCTCATCGCTGAGCCACATCCAGGATGTTTCGTAGTCACTGTGCTTCGTTGAGCCGGCGAAGTCCACATCGAGTTGAGCAGATCCGCGGTAGTACGAAATGGAGTACAGCTGATCGAGGGCAGCTACCTTCGCCTTCGCGGGCGACACCCCCTGCTTGGTCAGGCGGGCGATGTTGTCGTGATACCGAGTAATCAGCGAGGCGGCTTCGGTGTTCGTCCAGCCTTGGTCGTACATCACCCGATCGAAACGCACCAGGAAATCGGGGAACTCCCCTGACCAGCCATAGAAGCGCCCGGCCCACACAGTGCAGCTGTAGGCGTAGTCGTCGTTGACCTTGTAGTTGTGCCGACCTTGGTAACAGCCGGCATGGGATCCGCCCTGCCCGGCTCGCAGCGGCAATCTCGCCGAAATGCGGGTGAAGTCTTTCTCCACAGATGCAACGGCGGCGTCCCTGCGTGAACTGACCGCAGGGTCGGTCATGGCCGGCGAAGGCTGGTGCGCCGACCCGGCGTCGGCGCTGTAGATAAACAACGCCACGAGGCCGCCGTAAGCCAACAAGCCCAACACGCACACGGCTGCGGCAATAACGACAACGAGTTGGAAAGGGGTGAACTTATCCTCGCGGGGGGCAGGCACCCGCCCAGCATGGCAGGCCAGCGGATCAGAACCGGGTCACCACTGCGGCTATCCGCCGATTGCGCGTTCTAGGGCGAGGCGCTCGCGCACCACACCGGCGAGTCGAGCAGCCACTGACCGGGCTTCGGCCTCAGTTTCGGCCTCGACCATTACTCGTACCAGCGGCTCGGTGCCGGAGGGACGCAACAGCACCCGTCCGCGATCGCCGAGCTCCCTAGCTGCGGCCGAGACCGCTGAGGTCACCACGGGGTCGATACCGGCCCGGGTCTTGTTCACCCCGGAGACGTTGATCATCACCTGCGGTAGTCGCTTCATCACGCCAGCCAACTCAGCCAGCGACTTCCCGGTGCGAGCCATCCGCGCGGCCAGGTGCAACGCCGTCAGCACCCCGTCACCGGTGGTGGCGAACTCACTCATGATTACGTGGCCGGACTGCTCCCCACCAAGGGTGAAGCCGTTGGCGTTCATCGCCTCCAGCACGTAGCGGTCACCAACCTTGGTCTGATCGACCTGAATGCCGACGGCGGTCATCGCGTGCAGGAAGCCCAGATTGCTCATCACCGTGGCCACCACAGTGTCGGAATGCAGGGTTCTGGCCTCCCGCATGGCTATAGCCAGGATCGCCAGAATCTGATCGCCATCGACGATCTCGCCGGTGGCGTCGACGGCCAAGAAACGGTCGGCATCGCCGTCCAGAGCCACCCCAAGATCAGCTCCGTGGGCGAGCACCGCCGCTTGCAGCGAGCCCAGGTGGGTCGAGCCGCAGTTGTCATTGATGTTGAGCCCGTCCGGCGCGGCGTGCAGCGGCACCAGTTCGGCGCCTTGGGCGTCGAAGGCGGCCAGCGCGGTGAGGAAGGCAGCGCCATTGGCACAATCGACGACTACCTTCAGCCCCTCCAGGCTGGAGTTGTCGCCGAGGCTGGAGACCAGGTGGGCGACGTAGGCCTCGACCGCACCGAGATCGTCGCGTACCCGACCAACTTCAGCACCGGTCGGACGCAGCCAGACTTCGCCCATCTGCTCCTCGATGGCGTCCTCGATCGCATCGTCGAGTTTCACCCCACCGCGGGCAAAGAACTTGATGCCGTTGTCTGGCATTGGGTTGTGGCTGGCCGAGAGCATCACACCCAGATCGGCCTCCATATTGGCCACCAGATAGGCAACCCCGGGAGTTGGGATCACGCCGAGGCGAACTACGTCCACCCCAGCTGATGCCAAACCGGCCACTACCGCAGATTCCAGGAACTCCCCGCTGGCGCGAGTGTCGCGGCCCACCAGGGCCAGCGGACGTCGCGCAGCGGTGAAGGCTCCGGCCTCGCCCAGTACATGGGCGGCCGCAACCGACAACTCCACAGCTATTTCTGCGGTCAGCTCCAAGTTCGCAGTACCGCGAACCCCATCGGTTCCGAACAGGCGCGCCATTCGGCTCGTCCGCTGGTCAGCGCTTGCTGTACTGCGGAGCCTTACGGGCCTTCTTCAGACCGGCCTTCTTGCGCTCCTTGACCCGAGCGTCGCGAGTAAGCAGGCCAGCCTTCTTCATGGCCGGACGGCTCGCTTCGGCATCAATAGCGTTCAGCGAACGGGCGATACCCAAACGCAACGCACCAGCCTGGCCGGTGACCCCACCGCCAACGATGGTGGCGATGACGTCGTAGGAGCCAACCACCGCAGCGGTGACGAAGGGCTCGTTGACGGTCTGTTGGTGCAGCTTGTTCGGGAAGTACTCCTCGAGGGTGCGCCCGTTGATGGAGAACTTGCCGTCGCCGGGGGTGATCCGGACCCGGGCAATGGCCTCTTTACGGCGGCCGGTGGCTGCGCCAGGCGCGATCACCGCTGGGCGCGAGCCCGGGTGCTGCGGCGCGCTTGCCTCGGCTTCGGCGCGGTAGGCGATCTCACGGGTGCCCTCGGTGAAGGGGACGACCTCAGGGGCCTCGGTGGCTTCGACGGTCTCGGTCACGGTAATTCCTTGCGTCACTGGGCGATCTGGATGATCTGGTAGGCCTGCGGCTTCTGCGCAGTGTGCGGATGCTCCGGACCGGAGTACACCTTGAGCTTCTTCAACTGCTGGCGAGCGATCTTGTTCTTCGGCAGCATGCCCCAGACAGCGCGCTCAACAGCCTTGCGCGGGTCCTTGGCGAGCAGCTCGCCGTAGGGCACCTGCTTCAGGCCACCGGGACGACCGGAGTGGCGAACCGCCATCTTGTCCTTGGCCTTGTTGCCGGTAAGGGCAATCTTGGAGGCGTTGACCACGATGACGAAGTCACCGGTGTCGACGTGGGGCGCGTATTGCGGCTTGTGCTTGCCGCGAAGCAGGGTAGCCGCGGTGACGGCCAGCCGCCCGAGGACGACGTCCTCGGCATCGATGACGAGCCAGGCCCTGGTGATTTCGCCAGACTTGGGGCTGTACGTAGACACGTGTCTTCGTCCTGCTTCCATGAGTTGTGGTCATTTCGGATCGCGGGGTCAACCCATGAGGCAGACCACAGCGCAACAGCGCCTTAGATTACCGCGCCGGTTGTGGGGGGTCAAAACTGAGCCTGTCGAGCTCCCCCACCACTGGTGCGGTGTGCTCCAGATCGCTGGGTTCGACCCTAGGCCCTCCCGCCTCGAAGTTCCACCGGGGCAAAATGCTAACCTCGGCCCATGAGCGCGGAGAAGGTGTCATGACCGCTATGTTCCCGGCGCGGTCGGCCACCACCTTCCAGCCGCATCCGTTGCACGGAGCCGATCGGGCCTGGCCGGAGACCAACTGCTACGTCGATCTGTGGATCGAAGTGCTGGCCGCTTACGGGGTAGCCCCCGAAGCCATGCTCGGTTTCACCCTCACCCAGGACTTCGAGGGCGACCAGTTCACTTTCTTCAAGGTGCCGCTGGAAGATCTGGAGAGCCTCTACGGCATCACCACCGCCGAACTCTCGCTGTACGACACCGTCGAGAACCATGTCACCACCCAACTCGAGCGCGGACGGCTCTGCCTGGTTGAGATGGACAGCTTCCATCTGCCAGACACCGCTGGCATCACCTACCGCACTGAACATGGCAAGACCACCATCGGCATCAATCGGCTCGACCCGGCGGCCAAGACGATGGAGTACTTCCACAACGCCGGCTACTTCGCCCTCGCCGGGGCCGACTATGAAGGGGTCTTCCAACACGCCATCGAGCCGGGGCTGCGTTGGATTCCCTACACCGAGTTCGCGAAGTTCCCCGCCACCGCCCCGGACGCCGAAGCCCAACGCACCGAGGCCCGCCGACTGCTGGCCCACCACCTGCGGCGGCGTCCGTCGGTCAACCCCCTGGCCACCTTCGCCGCCCAGTTCAGCACTCAGGTCGAGCAGGTGGCCGAGCGCGGCATGGACTTCTTCCATCTGTATGCGTTCAACACGGTGCGCCAGTTCGGCGCCAACTTCGAACTGCTGGCCACCCACCTGAACTGGCTGGACGCCGAGGAGTACGCCGCCGAGGCCGCCGCAGCCAAGGTGATTTGCGACAACGCCAAGACCACCCAGTTCATGCTCGCCCGCGCGGTAGCCAGGCGCCGCTTCGATGCCCTGGCCACCGCATTGGATCCCTCAGTTGCCGCCTGGGAGGCGATCATCACCGGGCTGAGCGCCAAGGTGAGCTGATGCGCCGCTACCTGGACGCCGACACCCGCCAGCTGAGGTCAGGGTGGCAAATGGCGGTCACTGAGTCCGGGGCTTGGCAGCGTCCCGCCGATTTGGTTGCCGACGACTTCGGGCCAGCCCAGGTTCCCGGGACGGTGGCTGGCGCTTTGGCAGCGCTGGGCCGCTTCGAGGTGGCCCAGCCACAGCCGCTGCAAGAACTGGACGCCTGGTACCGCTGCCTGCTGGCCGAGCCGGCCGGGCCAGCGATGCTGCGATTCGAGGGCCTGGCCACCATCGCCGAGGTCTACCTCAACTCCGAGCTGATCGGCCGCAGCGATTCGATGTTCACCAGCCTCGATCTGGCGGTGTCCTTGACTGGCCGCGACGAGCTGGTGATCAAGTTCGCCGCCCTCACCGATGCCCTGGCGGCACGGGGGCCACGGGCCCTTTGGCGACCCCGACTGCTCGACAATCAGGGCCTGCGACTGGTGCGCACCACCCTGCTTGGGCACATGCCGGGCTGGTGCCCTTCAGTGCAAGCGGTGGGGCCCTACCGTCCGGTCAGCTTGATCCGCCCCGGACGAGTCAACCTTGATGACGTCCGAATCGCCGCCGAACTCACTGAGGACGGCATCGGGCTGCTCGCCGTTTCGGCCAGCGGCGCCGGCGTTGGCGCGCTGATCAGCTGCGCCGGGGTGAGCGCTCCCCTGGTCAGCGACGGGGCCCGCGCCATCGCGACCCTGGTCATCCCCGACGTCGAACCGTGGTGGCCAGCAACGCATGGCACCCCGAAGCTCTACGACATCGAGTTCACCTCTGGCGAAGCCAGCTCACCGCGGCAGCTGCTGGCTCGCACCGGCTTCCGCCATTTGGAGGTCGGCAGCGAAGAGGCCTTCGCGGTGCGGATCAACGGCGAGCCGATCTTCTGCCGCGGCGCGGTGTGGACCAACGCCGATCTGCTCACGCTTTCCGGCAGCCGGGAAACCTACGCCCCGGTGCTGGCGCGGCTCGCCGCGGCCGGTTTCAACATGCTGCGCGTCCCCGGCATTGCGACCTACGAATCGGCCGCTTTCTTTGAGCTGTGCGACGAGCTGGGCATTTTGGTGTTCGCCGACTTCATGTTCGCCAACTTCGACTATCCGGCCAGCGATGAGACCTTCGCTGCCCTGGTGGATGCCGAGGTGCGCCAATTCCTGCTCGCCCGGCAGGCCAACCCGTCGCTGGTGGCGCTGTGCGCCGGCAGCGAGATCGCCCAACAGGCAGCGATGCTGGGCCTGCCACCGCAGCGCTGGTACTCCGAGCTGGCCACTGTGACGTTGCCCGGGCTGGTGGCCGAGTACCGCCCCGATGTCGCCTATCTGCCCGGCTCGCCCTCAGGCGGGCCACTGCCCTTCAGCGTGGACGCCGGGGTTGGCCACTACTTCGGAGTGGGCGCCTACGAACGTGGCCTGGACGACGCCCGGCGCGCCAACGTCGGCTTCGCCACCGAATGCCTGGCTTTCGCCAACCTGCCTGATGACCCGCAACTGTTGGATCGGCTGGCCGACGTCGGCCCTGACGATGAACTGTGGCAGCGAGGAGTGCCAGCTGATCCGGGCACCGCTTGGGATTTCGCCGACACCCGCGATCACTACCTGGGACGGCTTTACGGCCGCGACCCGGAAGCGTTGCGGCGCAGCGATCCGTCCGCCTATTTGGCGTTCTCTCGGGCCACCACTGCTGAGGTTGTCACTGAAACCTTCGCCGAATGGCGCCGGGACGGTTCCTCGTGCGCTGGCGCGCTGGTGTTCAACCTGTCCGACCTTGGCCCCGGGGCTGGCTGGGGCGTCCTGGACGTCGCCGCGCGGCCCAAGTCGACCTTCCGGGCGCTGGCTCGCGCATTCCGTCCGGTCAGCGTGGGGCTCACCGATGAGGGCGTGAACGGCCTGCTGGTGCAGCTGATCAACGAGACCGCGCAGACCGTCGCGACAACCGTGGAGATTCTCGGGTTGCGGGACGGCTCGGTGATCGTTGGCCGGGCCGAGCGCGAGGTGCAGCTTGAGCCTCGCAGCGCGCTCGCGATTCCGGCCACTGACCTATACGAGGGCTTTTTCGACTACACCTACGCCTACCGCTTCGGCCCGCCCTCCCATGAGGTGAGTGTGGCGCGGCTGCGGGTTGCTGGTCAGGTGGTCAGTGAAGCCTTCGCGTTCCCATTGGGTCGCAGCGCTGCACTCGTGGCGGCCACCATCACCGCCGAGGTCGTCGAGAGTGACGGCGGCTGGGCGGTGCAACTCAGCGCTGACCGGTTCGCCCAGTCGGTGCACCTTCGCGTGGACGGCTACGAGCCGGCCGATGACTGGTTCCACCTTTCCCCCGATGCTGCTCGCACGGTGGCTCTGGCGCCGCTGCCTGGCACTGATGCGAGCGGGCGTCCGTCCGGGGTGGTGGGCAGCCTTAGCGGCCCGAATACCGCTTTCTAAACGACTTTTCGCTGTCATCCCCTTAGCCGACGTCCGCCCAAATAGGGCGCCGACCGGTGGGGAGTTCTGTCCTGGTTGATCGGCAGGGTTCCAGTTAGGTTCCTCAGTGAAGCGTGGTTGTTTGGGTATTCGCCGAGGTGGTTGGGGGTTGGTGTGAGGCCGTCTGATTGGTCGCCGTTGGGTTTAGGTAATGATCCGACTCCGGGTGATCCGGCCGTGGTGCGTGCCGGTGGGCGCCGTTATACCCAGGTGGCGGACGCGATCTCGCGGGCAGCGGCGTCTTTGCGCGGGTTGGAGGCTGGCTCTTCGAATGTGGATTCGGTGAAGGCCTTGCTGGAGACCCNNACACGATCGTCGACGGTGTTGGCAAGGCTGAGGGCCGGTATCGAACGGCCGGGGCGGCGCTTGGCACCTATGCGACGGTGTTGGATCGGGTTCAGTCTGAGACGGCTTCAGCGTTAGCGGCGGCGCGTAGCGCGGCCGGTGCTGGTGCTGACGCTGGCAGTCAGCAGGCAAAGTTCCACCGCCTGGCCCAAGAAGCTGAGGACGCCGGCGATGCCGAGCNNATGCGAAGCAGGAACAGGCCGCCAAAGCTGATGCCTCGCAGGCTGCGGGCGCGGTGAGCGCCCAACAGACGGTAGTTGCCGACGCGGTCGCTGATCGGAACCAGGCCGCCCAGACTGCGATCTCCTCG
>DIVW01000014.1 GCA_002428365.1 Propionibacteriaceae bacterium UBA6122 | reverse complement strand
GCAGGTAGTCGTAGATCTCGGTGATCGTGCCGACAGTGGAGCGCGGGTTTCGGCTGGTCGACTTCTGATCGATGGAGACGGCCGGGGACAGTCCTTCGATGAAGTCGACGTCTGGCTTGTCCATCTGACCGAGGAACTGGCGGGCATAGGCCGACAGGCTCTCCACATAGCGCCGTTGGCCCTCGGCGAAGATCGTGTCGAAAGCCAGGCTCGACTTACCCGACCCCGACAGCCCAGTGAACACGATCATCGAATCTCGGGGCAGATCGAGATTGACGTTGCGCAGGTTGTGCTCGCGAGCCCCACGGACGATCAGGCGGTCATTCACGCGGTTCATGCTAGATGGTGCCGCTGACATTCTCCTGCGGCCCGGTTGGCCCGCAGGCGCGCTTGGCCTTAGGTTTGCCTACATGAGTCTGTACCCCGGACCGGTTCCGGTGGCGGATGTGCACCGGTGGAAAACCGAGGCAACCCAGCGACTGCTCGGTTACACCATCGCCCTTACCGAGGATGAGTGGCATCAGCCCGCCCGCTTGCCGGGCTGGTCGCGCGCCCACGTAGCCACTCATCTGGCCCGCAATGCCGACTATTTCCGCGCCATCCTGAACGCCCAGTTCGCTGGCTGTGCTCAACCCGAAATACCCAGCTCCGCCGAACGCCGGGCCAACCTTGAGCTAGGAGCCGACCGCAACGGCCTAGAGCTACAGATCGATCTGGACGCCGCTGCCGGGGCCCTGCAGAACGCGATCGACAACGTCTCAGACTGGACCCCACCGGTGCTCCTCAACGGCACCGAGCTGCCGTTGGCGGCGCTGCCGCTGGCGCGCCTGCACGAACTCGAAGTGCATCTCATCGACCTCGACTGTGGTTTCACTGCGGAGATGATCGACCCCGACGCGGCCGAATGGCTGCTGCGTTGGGCGCTGTTCCGCCTTGGCCAGGCCAATCTGCCGGCCATGACGATCACCACCACCAGCCTTCAAGCCAAGCTAGGTATGGGCACCGACGAACCGCTACAGATCAGCGGCTCCGATGCGTCCGTCTGGGCCTGGCTGACCGGCCGCGGCTCGGCCGATTCGGTCTCAGGCTCAGAAGACCTGACGCTGCCGTTTCTCGGCTGATCTACTAGACCCACCCCATGCTCAGCTGAGCGCTTCGAGCATCTGCAAGACTGAGACACCCCCGGAAATCTCGCCGAGTCTGGCGTTAAACGCAGCATTCTCCGGCCGAGCCAGGTGGTCGTTGAACGCCGCCTCATCGCGATAGCGCTCCACCACCACCAGCGCGCCGCGGTCCCGGTCAAGGTAACTCTCGAACCGCAGGTTGCCCGGTTCGGTGCGAACCTGGCGGCCGTAGTCCCGAAGTAGTTGGCTGACTTCGGTCCGCACCCCGGCCGGAACAATCATTGTCGCGATCAGGTCAACTTCGCTCATGCCGGCTCCAAACGGCCCACCGCGTAGTGCATGACCCGTTCCTCGGTGGCAAGGGATCGGTCCAAATCGGCAGCGATCCGGCCGTCGCGCATCACCAGGACCCGGTCGCTCATGCCCAGCACCTCGGGCAGTTCGGAGGAGATCATGATGATGGCTACCCCCTGGTCAGCCAGGTCGGCCATGATTTGGTAGATCTCAGACTTGCTACCCACATCAATGCCGCGGGTCGGCTCGTCGAGAATGAACACCTTGATTCCCAGGCTCAGCCAGCGGGCCAGCACCACTTTCTGCTGATTGCCCCCACTCATGTTGACCACCATGAATTCCGGCGATGGAGTTTTGATCCGAAGGTTCTCAATCCACTTGGCGACCAGAGCCTTCTCCTGCCCCAGCTGCAGCAGGCCAAGCTTGGTGAGCCGATTGAGCCCTGCCACCGTGACGTTGAAAAAGACCTGCAGCTTCAACAGCAGCCCTTGCCGCTTGCGATCCTCGGTCACCAATGCCACGCCCCGATCGATGGCCTCCCTGGGCGAGCGGGGTCGGTAGGGCTTGCCGATCAGGTGCATTTCGCCAGCGGTTGCTCGATCAGCGCCGAAGAGCACCCGGGCAACTTCGGTACGCCCCGAGCCGGTAATCCCGGCGAAGCCGACGATCTCTCCCGCCCTGACAGTGAAGGAAACCTCCTTGACGAGGTGAGCTTGAGCCAACTGCGACACTTCCAGCACCACCTCACCGGGAACTCCGGTGCGTTTTGGATAGACATCGGCGAGGTCACGACCGATCATCAATCTCACCAATTCGTCCAGATTGACCTCGGACACTTGTCGGGTGTCGATGTAGCTGCCGTCCTTGAGCACCGTCACTTCGTCAGCCACCTCGAAGATCTCCTTCAGCCGGTGGGAGATGTAGATGATGCCGATACCAGCGGCCTGAAGGCGCCGTACCACCGCAAACAACTGCTCAATATCTTGTTCGCTTAGCACAGCCGATGGCTCGTCCATCACCAGGATCCGCGTGTTACGGTTCAGCGCTTTGGCGATCTCGACCATCTGCTGCTGAGCCACCGAGAGCCTGCCGGTAATTGCATCCACGGGCAACGAGACGTTGAGGCTGTCCAGGAGCTCGCGGGCCCGCTGACGCGCCTGGGCCCAATCGACCTTGCCAAGCTTGGTGGGCAGGTGGCCCAGGAAGATGTTCTCTGCCACGGTCATGTTCGGGGCGAGGTTGAATTCCTGATAAATCGTGGAGATGCCCAACCGCTCGGCGTCACCCGGGTTTCGGATGTCCACCTTGACCCCGTCGACGAAGATCTCGCCTTCATCGCGGGTGTAGGCACCGGAGAGGATCTTGATCAGGGTCGACTTGCCGGCCCCGTTTTCTCCGAGGAGGGCATGGACCTGCCCGGCCCGCACCCGAAGGTTCACTCCGGCCAGCGCCTTCACGCCAGGAAAGCTCTTGCCAATGCCACGCATTTCCAGCAGCGGGGCGGGCGCAGTCTGGTCAGTCATTGTGCCCACATCACTTGCGGTGGGTGAGTTGATCGACTGAGACCGCAGCAATGACCAGAATGCCGGTCACCAGCACCTGATAGGTCGACTCGACGCCCATTAGTTGCAGGCCGTTGCGGAAGACGCCCACGATGAGCGCACCGATCAGGGTGCCGACAATGCTGCCCCGCCCACCAAAGAGGCTGGTGCCACCTAATACCACCGCAGTGATGCTGTCCAGGTTGGAGTTCTGGCCGGCTTGCGGGTCGCCCACTCCGGTGCGAGCCACCTGCAGCAGGGCCGCGATTCCGTAGGCCAAGCCAGCGAAGGCGTAGACACCCATCAGCACTCGCTTGGTGTTGATGCCGGACAGCCGCGCAGCCTCGATGTTGTCCCCTACGGCAAACACTGATCGACCCGCGGCGGTGTAGCGCAGCGCGAACCAGGTGATCGCATAAAGAACCACCATCAAGACCGTCCCCCAGGCGATTGCCGTTCCGCCGAGATTGAAGGTGTCACCCAAGAAGGTCAGCGGATCGGGCAGCCCGGTGACTGTCGAGGTGGTGTAGATCCGAGTCAGCGCGTATGCGATGTTCATCGTCCCAAGAGTCACGATGAAGGCTGGCAACCCAACCCCGGTGACCAGAGCTCCGTTGAGCAGGCCGAAGCCCACCGCCACAAGCAGCCCCAAAGAGACTGCCAGCAACGGGTTGAGACCTTTCTGTGCGGCGAAGCTAGCCATCAGCACTCCCGACAACGCCATCACCATGCCGTTGGACAGGTCGATCCCGGTGGTGATGATGACCAGGGTTTGGCCGATTGCCAGTACCCCCACCACCATGACCTGCTGAAGGATCAAGGAAAAGTTGGGGCCGCTAAGGAACCGTGGGCTCATGATGGCGAAGAAAATGCTGGCCATCAGCAGCGCGGCCAGCGGGCCGAGGATTGGGGATCCGAATAGGACTTTGGCGACGCCCGGACGCCGGTCGACCGCCGGGCTCAGCGCTGAGCTCATGGTTCGTCGTGCCTTTCTGTGCGCTGGGTGGCGGCGCTGCCAGTCAGCCTCGCCGCCACCCAGACCCTGTTGATTTACTTGTTGCCCCAGCAGTTGGCTGTGCCGTAAGCGGAGTCCTTGCTATCTACTCCGGCCTGGGCCTTGTCGGTGATCAGCGTGACGCCGGTGTCGGTGTAGCCAGACGGCTTGGTACCGGTCTTGGCGTAGTTCACGATCGCTTCAACACCAAGAGAAGCCATCTTCAGTGGGTACTGCTGGGAGGTGGCTGCGATCTTGCCGTCAACCACACCCTGAACGCCCTGGCATCCGCCGTCAACCGAAACGATGATGACGTCCTTTTCTTTGCCCGCGTTCTTCAGTGCGGTGTAGGCACCGAAAGCCGCCGGTTCGTTGATGGTGTAGACCAAGTTGATGTCGGAGTTCTTGCTCAGGCAGTTCTCCATCGCAGTCTGACCTTCAGTCTGGTCACCATGGGTGTCCTGGGCACAAACCACTTCCTTGGAAGTAGCCAGATCAGTGGAGTCGGCAGCGATTCCCGAAACCAGACCCATGCCCTGCAGGAAGCCGTTGTGACGCTGAGCGCCAACGGTGATGCCGGGCTGAAGATCGAGGGTGGCGATCACCGGGGTCTTGCCTGCCATCTCTTTAGCTGCCCACTGACCGATCAGTTCACCAGCCTTGAAGTTATCGGTGGCGAACAACGCGTCCGAGGCACTCTGCGGATCGGTCGCTGTGTCGAGGGCGATGACCACGACCCCTGCGGCACGCGCCTTCTCGATCGAAGGCACGATGGCTTTGGTGTCGCTTGGCGTGATCAGGATGCCCTTGGCGCCTGCGTTGATCATGTTCTCCATCGCGGTGACCTGGCCCTCGTTGTCACCGTCCTTAGCGCCGGCACCAGTGAGGAGCTTCACCCCAAGTTCAGTTGCTTTGGCCTGCGCGCCCTCCTTCATCTTCACGAAGAACGGGTTGGTTTCGGTCTTGGTGATCAGACCCACAACAATCTGGTCCGAACTTGCCGGTCCGCTGGCAGTAGGGGCAGCGCCCGAACTGCAAGCAGTGAGTACAAGAGGAAGCGCGAGTCCGAGGACCGCAAGGTGCTTGAGGCTCATCGTGTGTTGTCGCCTTTCTTTCTGCGTCGCCGGGATTGACATCGATGTCATCCGTGGTAGGACTGTAGGATCATCACCAATACCGAGTCAAGAAACAGAACGAAACCGAGACCTGACCGTGACCTCTCCTGGATCTCCCACCCCCGGCTCAAGGCCGGCGCGCCAACCCGCCACCATGAAACAGGTCGCCCTCCTAGCCGGCGTTGGCACCAAGACCGTGTCGCGGGTGGTCAACGAAGAACCCAACGTCAGCGACGCAATGGCGAAGCGGGTTTGGGAGGCAATCGCTGCGCTCGACTATCACGTCGACATGCAAGCTGGCAGTCTGCGCCGAGCCGGAGGTCGCACCCGAACCATCGGATTGCTGATCAGCAGCGTCGATAACCCCTTCGCCGGAGGCATTCACCGGGCCGTCGAAACCCAAGCCCGCCGACATGGCGTGTCAGTACTGGCAGCCAGCATGGACGAGGACCCAACGCGCGAAGCACTTGGAGTCAAGGAGTTCCTGCGCCGTCGCGTGGACGGTCTGATCATCACCACAGCCTCGCAGGATCTCAGCTATTTGGTCTCTGCGGTCGAGCGAGGCATACCCATTGTGTTCGTCGACCGAACTCCCGTCGGCCTGAACGCAGACTCGGTGACAAGCGACAACAGGGAAGCCGCCGCAGCTGGCACCCGCCACCTCATCGAGCGCGGCCATCGTCGCATCGCCCTGCTGGTCGACAACGTATCGATCAACACCGCCTCCGAACGGCGTCACGGCTTCCTTGAGGAGTTGGGACGGGCCGGGATCCCCACCGGCGAGGCAACCATTCGCACCGACGTCCACGGCGCCGAACCTGCCGAGCAATTGATGCGGTCGCTACTCGCCCAGCCTGACCCGCCGACCGCCATCTTCAGTGCCCAGAACCTGATCACGCTAGGGGTGTTGCGCGCACTGCACTCGCTGGGACGCCAGCACGATGTGGCCTTGATCGGCTTTGACGATCTTCCATTGGCCGATCTGCTTCAGCCCGCCATCACCGTGATTGCCCAGGACGCCCGGGCCATTGGCGAGGCCGCAGCACAGCGGCTGTTCCGTCGGCTCGACGGAGACCAACTGCCGGTCGAGCAGGTGATCATTCCGGCCAAGTTGATCCCCCGCGGCAGCGGCGAAATATCACCGACTCGTTGACGCCGTCGAAGGCTCAAAAAAGAAACCACTGACATCGTTGTCTCGATCGCGGCGCGGGTTCGATCCATCCGGCCGATCAAACAGTATTAGCCGCGATCGCGCGCTTCCGCGCCACCAACAGGCTGGCGATGGTGGTCACAGCCAGGGTGCCGACGATCACCAGCAATGACAGCCAGATCGGAATTTCGGCGTCGAAGCCGAGTGCGTGATCGACGCCGTACTCGTGGAACGCGTGGAGCACCAGTTTGACTCCGATGAAGGCCAGAATGACTGACAACCCAACCGATAGGTAGATCAGTCGCTCGAGCAGGCCGCCGATCAGGAAGTAGAGCTGCCGCAGCCCCATCAGGGCGAACACGTTCGCAGTGAACACCAAGTAGGGCTCTTGGGTGAGACCGTAGATGGCCGGAATCGAGTCCAAGGCGAACAGCAGGTCGGTGGTACCCAGCGCAACGATGACGAACAACATCGGCGTGATCAGACGCTTGCCGTCCACCTTCACGTGGAGCTTGGTGCCGTGGAACTCCTCGGTGGCAGGGAAGGTATTGCGAACCCATCGCATCACCGCGTTCTCGGTCAGGTCCTCTTCGTCATCAGGCTTGCGGTAGTCAAGGTAGGACTTGATGGCTGTGTAGATCAGGAAGGCGCCGAAAAGGAAGAAGATCCAGCTGAAGGCCTCGATCGCTGCCGCCCCCAAGCCGATGAAGATGCCACGGAAGACCAAAGCCAAAATGATGCCCACCATCAGGGCGTATTGCTGCAACTGCCGGGGCACTCGAAGGTTGGCCATGATGAGCACGAAGATGAACAGGTTGTCCACGCTCAGGCTGTACTCGGTGAGCCAACCAGCGAAGAATTCCCCCGCGTAGCGCCCGCCCCAGAGGTACCAGATCCCGATGCCGAAAACCACCGCCAGGGCGGAGAAAACCGCGATGGCCAGGCCCGCTTCCTTCATCGAAGGCTCGTGCGGTCGTCGGCCGATGTAGACCAGATCGACCCCAAGCAAAACCACCATCGCGGTTATCGTGATCAGCCACACCTCGGTGGTTACGTGCATTACTGGCCCTTCTCCATCGAGTCTGGTTGCGCGACCCGGCAGTTCGCGACCATTGTCGCAGCCACCGCCAGCCCGTCCAACTGGGCTGTCAGCTGGTCGCCGCCAGGATCTGCCGCAGGGTCTTCTTCAGGTCCGCCACCTCATCACGCAGGCGCGCTGCCAATTCGAACTGCAATTCCGCGGCCGCCGCATGCATCTGATCATTCAACTCGCTGATCAAGGCCGCCAACTCCGCAGCTGGCAGGTCACCCAAGTCTCGGGAACGCACTGAGGTCGCTGGCAGTGGGCTGGTCGGACGTCGACCACCCGAGCGCGCCACCAACTCGCTGGTGTCAGCATCTTCACGAGCGAGCAGATCGGTCAGGTCGGCGATCTTCTTGCGTAGCGGTTGGGGGTCAAGGCCCCGCTCGGTGTTGTAGGCCACCTGCTTCTCGCGCCGGCGATTGGTCTCATCGATGGCCGCAGCCATCGAGGGAGTGATCTTGTCGGCGTACATATGCACCTGGCCGCCAACATTTCGGGCGGCTCGCCCAATGGTCTGGATCAGTGAACGCGCCGAGCGCAGGAAGCCTTCCTTGTC
>DIVW01000048.1 GCA_002428365.1 Propionibacteriaceae bacterium UBA6122 | reverse complement strand
TGCATTGCAGGTTGATCGTCAGGCTGAAGAAATCCCCGGCGGGGATAGTCGTCACTTCGCCTTGGTGGTTGGTGACGTAACTCTCGACGGTGATTTCACCGTCGTTGTCAGCGGCCGCGGCGGGGCTCGGGAGGCCGAGCACGACCAGGAGGAAGCTGACCAGTACAGCTAACAGGGCCCTGGGCGTACGGGTGGTGTTCTGCACGGGTCTCGCCTTCGATCGTGGTCTTCGTTGATCCGCATTAACAGTAGGGGATCAGCGGCTGTTGTCTACCCCATGTATTCAATTGCCCACGCTCAATCTCGATGGATGGGCGGCCTGGGGCAAGAATGTCACCCGAATGAGTGACAAGGCGGTGGTGTTAGCGCTTTCGTGTGGTGCGGTAGCGCCGTCCGGGTTCCTGGCTGCTGTGGGTTCGCTGTGTGGCGAATGTGGGGGTGGCTAGGCGTCCCGTGGGCCGCTGCGCCGCGATCGGCCCGCTGTCCGATCCGTGGGCGAGCCTCCGAGCCGTGAAATAGGGGTGTTAATGGCGTGGGTGGTGCCGAACTCAATTCGCCGTGTTAGTCATATTGAACTAGAGAATGCCGGTTCCGGGGCGATGGCTACGGACAAATGAATCACTCGCTGTGCATTTGTAGGCCGCGATAAACGCTCAATACTCGGGTTTCCTCCGGGCGCCCGCGAGTTGGCTGAGCGCCCCGAGTTGGCTGAGCGCCCCAAGTTGGCTGAGCTTGTCGAAGCCCCGAAGGGCCTCCGACCCTTCGACAGGCTCAGCACAGGCGGGCTCTGCGAACAGAAGCGGGGGGAGCGATGTCGGCCCGGACTGGCATGCTTAGCCGTGTGCAAAACCAGAGCCGCTTCGGAGCCGTCCTGCTAGTCACCGGGCCGGAGTCGCTGCTGGCTGAGCGAGCCGTGGGTGACTTCCTACAGCAGGCATTGGCCGAGCGCCCCGAGGCCGCGGTCGTACGCGTGGAGGCCATCGATCTGGACGCAGGCGGTCTGGCCGAGGCGGCCGGGGCGTCCCTGTTTTCCACGGCCACCATCGCGGTGGTCAATGGGCTGGCCGAACTGCCCGCCGATCTCAATTCGCAACTGCTTAGTTTGGCTGCCGACCCCGGTGAGGATCTCGCGTTAGCGCTGGTTCACGGTGGGGGAGTGAAAGGCAAAGGCCTGCTGGACGGGCTGAAGAAGCTGCGTCCCGAAGTCATTGACTGCCCGTCGATCAAGCCCTGGGAGTTAGGTCAGTTTGTGGTGGCCGAAACCAGGCGTATGGGGGGCAAAGCCACTCCGGCGGTGGCCGAGGCGCTGGTGCAGGCAGTGGGCACCAATACCCGCGCGCTAGCCGGGGCCGTTCGGCAGTTGCTGGATGATTCACCCGATCAGGTGCTGACTGAGGCGACCATCCACCGCTACTTCGCTGGCCGGGCCGAGGTGACCAGTTTCGCGGTCGCCGACGATGCGCTCAACGGGCGGGCCGAGCAGGCCCTAGGCAAGTTGCGCTGGGCCATCGTGACTGGGGTGGCTCCGGTGTTGGTCACCAGCGCTTTGTCGTCCAATCTGCGCAGCCTAGGCAAGTATCTCGACGGCCGCGACGCCCGGTTGCGCGAGGCCGATCTGGCCCGCAACATCGGCGTCCCACCCTGGAAGCTGAAAGACCTGGCCCGGCTCTCCCGCGACTGGACCACACCGGCGGTAGCCAAGGCCATCCAGGCGGTCGCGGTAGCTGACGCGCAGATCAAGGGCGCTGGCAGCGATCCCGGGTTCGCCTTGGAGCAAGTAGTGCTGGCCGTGATCGAGCAGCGCCGCAACGCGTCGCGCCGCTAGCCAACCCCGTGCGTGGCGAGTTGGCTAGCGGCGGACGGGCGCTAGGCCGGGTCGACGGTCAGCGTGAACGCTTTGATGGTGGTATGCCCGGCACTGTCATTGACGGTGATCGGGAAGGTGAACTCTCCGGCTTCAGTAGGAGTGCCCCAAAGGGTGCCGTCCGCCTCCATCGTGAGCCAGGCGGGCAGGTTGACCGCACTCCACGTGTAAGGCGCCGTGCCGCCACTAGCGGTCAGATTGGTGGTGTAGCTCGTATCCACCGTTGCCGGCCCCAATTCGACGGTGGTGATGTCCACGACATTGGACACCACCAAACTCAGCGACACCGAATCCGAACCGCCATGGTCGTCGAACACGATCACCTGAAGCTCGATCGTTCCTGATTCAGTGGGTGAGCCGGTGATTTCGCCGGTGAGGGTGTTGAGCATCAAACCTTCCGGGAAGCCATCGGCCGCCCAGGTGTAGGGCTCAGTCCCGCCAACGGCGGTGATAGCGGCGTAGTAGTCCTCACCGACCAGCCCGGACGGAATCGTCGCGGTGGTGATAGTGACCCCTTGGCGAATGCTGAGCTGGACGGTCCTGGTGGCCGTCCTGGAGTCGCTATCGGTGACGGTCAACTCCACCTCGCTCTCGCCAAAGGTGCTGGGGGTGCCAGTCAGTTCGCCGGTTTCACTGTTCAGGGTGAAGTCAGCAGGTAGCCCGGTGCTCGACCAGGTGTAAGGCCCAATGCCGCCGACCGCTTCGAGCGCCATCGAGTAGCTCTCCTCCGCAATGCCATCTGGAAGGCTGTCGGTCGCGATCGCGAGTACCTCGTGGACATTGATGGTCAGGCTCGCTGCCACGACTGACCCATGCGCGTCAGTCACCTCCACTTCGACTTCGCTCTCGCCAGCGACCGTGGGGGTGCCACTGATCTGACCGGTGGACTGATCCAGGCTGAGTCCTTCTGGTAGGCCAGTTGCTGCCCAGGTGTACGGCGCGGTGCCGTCGCTGGCGCTCAGGTTGGTCGAGTATGACTCGTCGATCACGCCATCGGGGAGCGACCGGGTGGTCAGTTCCACCCCCGGTTTGACTGCCAACTCAAGGCTGGCGGTGTCGGTCTTGGCGTGGTCATCGGTGACGGTGATCGATACCGATGCCGTGGTGGCCGCCTCAGGGGTGCCAGTAACAGCTCCGGTGGTCGCGTTCACCGTTAAGCCGGCGGGCAACCCAGTGACCGTCCAGGTGTAGGGGCTAGTGCCGCCCGCTGCGGCCAGCGTGAAGGAGTAGTCCTCACCGGCGATGGCCTCGGGCAGGCTCAAGGTAGAGATCGCCACTGGGTCGACCACCGTGAGCGTGACGATCTCCGTCGTCGCCTTCGCGTGGTCATCGGTGATGGTGAGGGTCACTTCGTGGGTGCCGATTTCGGTGGTCGTCCCTGCGAGGTGTCCGTCGGGGGCGAGACTCAATCCGGCGGGCAAACCAGTGCTGCTCCACGTGTAAGGCTCGGTGCCGCCGTCGCCGATCAGCGAGGTGTCGTAGTCCTCCCCGGCGACGGCCCTGGGCAACTGCTCGAACCCGATTCGAACCGCTGGTTTGATCTCCAGCGCGATCGACTTGGTGGCAGTCGCCTCGGCGGCGTCAGAAAGAACTAGCTGAACCGAGAAAGTGCCGGAACCGGTGGGGGTCCCGGACAGCTCGCCGGAATCCTCGTCCAAAGTGATGCCCTCGGGCAGGCCGGTGGCCGACCAGGAGTACGGGGCGGTGCCGCCAGCTGCGGTCAAAGTGGTCGAGTAGGCCTCAGCGGAGACGCCGAGGGGCAGGTTGGTCGAGACGATGGACGGGGCTGGGATGCCGCTGACGACCGTCACCGACCGGGTGGCGGTAGCGGAGGTTGCCGCACCCTTGAACCCGGTGGCCAGGCCGCGGAAGGTGAGGCTACCGGCCTCGTCGGACGTGACAGCGAGAGTCGCTGACCCGTTCGCGGATTCGGTGCCACTGGCAACGCGCTGCCAGTTGCCAGCGATGAGTTGTTGAAGCTCGACCACCCGCCCAGCCCGGGCCGGAGCAAACTTGAGGGTCGCGGTAAGGGCCTGTCCGGTTTCTCCGGTGTCGGCCATCGCGATGGTGCCAGCTTGCGGCGCGACGGCTACCCGGAATGCGGGCGAGGTGAACTTGGCGTACTTCTTTGACTTGATCTTGATCTTCGGCGCCACAAAGCGCAGATCGGCGGTGCCGGTAAGCGAAGTGGTGAACCGGAAGGCGCCGGTCTTGCTGGTGTTGGTGGTCGCTAGTCGCAGCCATTTGCTGCCAGCCCTGCGCTCCAGGGTGATCGGCCGAATCCCCTTCTTTGCCAAGGTCTCGGCCACTGTGAAGGTTTCGCCGATCATTGGGGCCATTGGGGTGACCGACACGGTGCGGAGGGTGGTGACCTTGGAAGTCGCCTTGGGGTAGGTCTTCTTACCAATCTTGATCTTAGCGGCGACCACGCGGAGCTTCACTGCGGCAACTGAGAACGTCGCTCGGAGAGTGTAGGCACCCTTTGCGCTCGTCCGGCCAGTGGCTAGTCGCTTCCATTTGCTGCCCACTTGTTGCTGGAGTTCCACCGGTCGGGCGACCTTCGTCGGAATCTTCCCGGTCACTGAGGTCAACTGGCCTCGCAGGGGGTAGGCCGGACTCGTTTTGGGCTTGGCTGGCACAGCAGCGTGCGCGGTCTGTTCGGCTGCTGGTGCGAACGTCCACAAACCAACTAGCAGAGCGAATGAAACCAGAAATGCAAGACGCCGTCGCATGGCAGTCCTCCTAGAGAGGCATGCACTAGAGGGGAATTGAGGGGTGCGCATGCCGCGACGGGGTCAGTCAATCAGCTTGGGTACTTCTGCCCCCAGTCCCCGCCAGAGTGACAAATTCGGCCCCTATCTGGGGCTTATTCAACACGTGATGGGATTGATTTGATGTCGCTTTCCTGGGGCTTGCCGCAGGCATTGGATCAGGGGAGGACCGGCGCCTCCTCGGCGGCGAGGCTGCACCGACATGGCTTCGGCAACGCAAAACGCCGCCCGGAGGCCGGGCGGCGTCAGGCTGAAGACTCTAGAGAGCGGCGGCCTTTGAGGCGATCGCCGACTTGCGGTTTGCGGCCTGGTTGGCGTGGATGACGCCCTTGGTAACGGCCTTGTCCAAGGAGCGGGTGGCGACCTTGGCAGCCTCCTGCGCCTTGGCGGTGTCGCCCTCGGCGACAGCCTCGTTGAACCTGCGGACGTTGGTGCGCAGGCCCGACTTCACGGCCTTGTTGCGCAGCCTGGCCTTCTCGTTGGTCAGGATCCGCTTCTTCTGAGACTTGATGTTCGCCACTGGGCTTGCCCTTTTCGGTGGTTAGTTTGTGGTTGGCGCCGATTAGGCGCGACGTCGAACACTACCAAACCTGGTCGCTCACCCTCAAATCCGCCCTCGGCTAGGCCTGTCGTGGCCGCCCCTTGCCCTCAGCGTGGGGCCGTCGGGAGTACGGATGGCAGGGGCCAAGGTGTGGTCACGGTATTCTGTCTCGGCTATCCCGAGCACCTAAGAAAGCGCATGCCTACTCCCGTACCCGGCAAGACTCCTCCGGCGATGATCCGCAACTTCTGCATCATCGCGCACATCGACCACGGCAAATCCACCCTGGCCGATCGGATGTTGCAGTTGACCGGGGTGGTGGACGCCCGCTCGATGCGAGCCCAATACCTCGACCGGATGGACATCGAACGCGAGCGTGGCATCACCATCAAGTCCCAGGCCGTCCGGATGCCCTGGAAAGTGGACGGCGCCGACTTCGTCCTGAACATGATTGACACCCCCGGGCACGTCGATTTCACCTATGAGGTGTCCCGCTCCCTGGCCGCGTGTGAAGGCGCCATCCTGCTGGTTGATGCGGCCCAGGGGATTGAAGCCCAGACGCTGGCCAACCTGTATCTGGCCATCGGTGCCGATCTGCGGATCATTCCGGTACTGAACAAGATCGACCTGCCCAGCGCCCAGCCGGAGAAGTACGCCGCCGAGATCGCCCATCTGATCGGTTGTGAGCCTGACGACGTCTTCCGAGTCTCGGCCAAGACCGGTGATGGCGTGCGCGAGCTGCTCGACCACGTGGTGGCCGACATTCCAGCCCCGATCGGTGATCCGGACGCGCCGGCGCGCGCGCTGATCTTCGATTCGGTCTATGACACCTATCGCGGCGTGGTCACCTACGTCCGGGTGGTTGACGGCGAGCTGAACCATCGCGAGAAGGTATTGATGATGTCCACCAAGGCCACCCACGAGACTCTTGAAGTGGGGGTGATTTCGCCGGATCCGGTGAAATCGCCAGCACTCGGTGTCGGCGAGGTCGGCTACCTGATCACCGGTGTGAAAGAGGTCCGCCAGTCCCGGGTTGGCGACACTGTGACCATCGCCTCCCGTCCGGCCACCAAAGATTTGGGCGGCTACCGGCCGCCGAACCCGATGGTCTACGCCGGGCTTTACCCGATCGACGGCGCCGACTTCCCCGTGCTGCGGGAGGCGCTGGACAAGCTGCAACTCAACGACGCCGCGCTTACCTACGAGCCGGAAACCTCCGGTGCCCTCGGGTTCGGCTTCCGGATCGGCTTCCTTGGGCTGTTGCACATGGAGATCGTTCGTGAGCGCCTGGAGCGGGAGTTCAACCTCGATCTCATCTCCACCGCGCCGAACGTGGTCTACCGGGTGCTGATGGAGGACGGTAGCGAGCACATCGTCACCAACCCCAGTGAATACCCAGAGGGCAAGATCGCCGACGTCTACGAGCCGGTGGTGCGGGCCACAATCCTGGCCCCGGCGGAGTTCATCGGCACCATCCTGGAGCTGTGTCAGACCCGTCGCGGTGAGCAACAGGGCCTGGATTATCTGAGTGAAGACCGGGTGGAGATCCGTTATCTGCTGCCGCTGGCCGAGATCGTCTTCGATTTCTTCGATGCGCTGAAGTCGCGCACCAAGGGCTACGCCTCTCTCGACTACGACCAGGCAGGCGAGCAGGCAGCCAAGCTGGTGAAGGTCGACATTTTGCTGCACGGGGAGCCGGTGGACGCGTTCAGCTCGATCGTGCACACCGATGCTGCCTACGCCTACGGCGTGGCGATGGCCAAGAAGCTGAAGGACCTGATTCCGCGCCAGCAGTTCGAGGTGCCGATTCAGGCTGCGATCGGTTCGCGGGTGATTGCTCGCGAGAGCGTCCGCGCGATGCGTAAGGACGTGCTGGCCAAGTGCTACGGCGGTGACATCACCCGCAAGCGCAAGCTGCTGGAGAAGCAGAAGGTCGGCAAGAAGCGGATGAAGATGGTCGGCCGCGTCGAGGTGCCCCAAGAGGCCTTCGTGGCCGCACTTTCCACCGGCGCCGAGGGCGAGAAAAAGAAGTAGGACGGCCGCGCGACTAGGGTGGCCTCTATGCCGTCTGCACCTCCCGAGGGTCTGCCCGCACCCGCGGACGGACGCCTGCCCGCTGCTGCGTTAGCTGGGCTGGGGGAGCGCGGATTCAGCCTTTACGTGCATGTGCCGTTTTGTGCCAGCCGCTGCGGCTACTGCGACTTCAACACCTACACCGCGGCCGAGTTGGGGGCAGCACCGGGCAACAGCCAGGACGCCTATCTGGGCGCCGTAGCGGCCGAACTCGACCTGGCGGTGAGCGTGCTTGGCCCGACACCGCCGGTGCAAAGCATCTTCTTCGGTGGTGGCACCCCGACGATGCTGCCAGCACCGGCCCTGAGTGGGCTGCTGACCGCGATCACCCAGCGCTTCGAGCTGGCCCCGCAGGCTGAGGTAACCACCGAGGCGAATCCAGAATCGGTGGATGCTGCCTACCTGGAGCAGTTGGTGGCTGCTGGCTTCAACCGGCTCAGCTTGGGCATGCAGTCTGCCCGTCCAGGGGTCTTGGCGGTCTTGGAGCGGCGGCACACCCCAGGTCGGGTGGCCGAAGTCGTGCGGCAGGCCAGGGCGGCCGGATTCGGTTCGATCAGCCTCGATCTGATCTATGGCGCTCCCACCGAAAGCGCGGCTGACTGGCAGGCGAGTCTGGAAACCGCGCTCAGCCTGAGCCCGGAGCACGTGAGCGCCTATTCGCTCACTATCGAGGACGGCACCCGCCTAGCCGCCCGGGTGGCCCGCGGAGAGGTCGCCGGTATCGATGAGGATCAGCAGGCCGATCGCTATCAGGTGGCAGAAGATGTACTAAGCGCCGCGGGCTACGCCAACTACGAGATCAGCAACTGGGCCCTTCCCGGCCAGGAGTGCCGACACAACCTGGCCTACTGGCGCGGCGATGATTGGTGGGGAATTGGCCCGGGAGCGCATTCCCATGTTGGCGGCGTGCGTTGGTGGAATGTGCGCCACCCGCGCGACTACACCGCTGGCCTGATCGACGGGTTGAGCCCGGCCCAGGGCCGGGAGGTGTTGAGCCCCGAGGAACGCCACGTTGAGCGGGTTCTGCTGGGCTTGCGGCTGGCTGAAGGGTTGGACGCGTCCGAGCTGAGTCCGGTTGAGTCGGCACGGTTGGCGGGCCCGGTCGCCGACGGCCTGGTGAACCTTCCGGCCGGACGGGTCCAACTGACCAGAGCCGGACGGCTGCTGGCCGATGGGGTAATTCGTCGCGTTTTGGACATGTGAGAGCGGTATCAGCACTCACCTGTCACAATGACAACGATTCGGTAACGCCCGGCCCTAGTTGGTGACACCGTAACCGATCTGAGACAAAGGGGTGCTCCAATATCTCCCACGTCTTTCCATGCCCAACCTGGCGGGCTGGTAGGCGAAACGCTCACAGGAGGAAAAGTGAACAAGCGTACATTCAAGCTGGCTGGGGTTGCCATCCTGGCATCCACGCTGGCTCTCGCCGGCTGCGGCGCGCGTACCGATGCCGGTACCGGCGGCGCTACCGGCACCAAGGTGGCCAAGATCGGCGTTATCGCGCCACTGTCGGGCGACCTGTCCGCCATGGGTCTTGGTATCAAGAACTCGGTGGACCTGGCTATCAAGCAGGCCAATGCGAGCAACGCAATTCCTGGCTGGAAGCTCGAACTGGCTGCCGAAGACGATCAGGCAACCCCGGATGTCGGCAAGAACGCTGCGACCAAGCTGGCCTCTGACGATGCCGTCGTCGGTATCGTTGGCACCCTTAATTCGGGTGTCGCTCAGAGCACGATCCCGGTGCTGGACGCCGCGAAGATCGTTCAGGTTTCTCCGGCGAACACCAACCCGTCATTGACCAAGGGTGCCGATTACCTGACCGCGCCGAAGCGTTCGAACGCCAACTACTTCCGTACCTGCACCACCGACGACGTGCAGGGACCGTTCGCGGCTCAGTACCTGCTCGGCACCGGTGTGAAGAAGGTCGCCACCATCCACGACAAGACCCCCTACGGCCAGGGCCTGGTGACTGAGTTCGCCAAGGCGTTCACGGCTGGCGGCGGCACCGTGGTCGGCGCCGAGACCATCAACCCCGACGACGACAACTTCTCTGCTGTCGTCTCCAAGGTGAAGGCCGTAGCCCCGGAGGCCATTTATTACGGTGGCGTCTACTCCGAGGCTGGTCCGCTGTCCAAGCAGGCTAAGGCTGCTGGCCTGAAGGTTCCCCTGATGGGTGGCGACGGCATTTACGACGGCAACTTCATGAAGCTGGGCGGCACCGACGGTGACCTCGCTACCTCGGTCGGCGCTCCGGTGGAGACCCTCGCTTCGGCGAAGGCTTTCCTCGACGGTTACAAGGCCGGCGGCTACACCGACGGCTACTCCGCCTACGGCGCGTATGCCTACGACGCTGCCAACTCGATCATCGCGGCGCTGAAGACCAGCCTGGCTTCAGCTGCTGATGCCAAGTCCGCACGGGCTGGCACCATCACCGCCATGTCGAGCGTCGCCTTCGAAGGCGCTACCGGCAAGGTCGCGTTCGACCAGTACGGCGACTCGGTCTCTCGCGTGCTGACCGTCTACAAGGTCAGCGGCGGGGCTTGGAAGGCCGAAAAGACCGGCGAACTGAAGTAGTCACTACCCCGTTGGTGCCCGCCCGCAGCGGCGGGCACCAACGGGTGCTGTTTTCTTATCAGAGGGGTACTGCGCAACGTGGACCTGTTCTTCCAACAACTCATCAACGGCCTGTCGCTGGGGTCGTTGTATGCGCTGATTGCCGTCGGCTACACCGTGGTTTACGGCATCGTGCAGTTGATCAACTTTGCCCACGGCGAGATCTTTATGATCGGCGCTTTCGGGTCTTTCGCCACCTGGACGGTGATGGGTAGCCCCACCGACTGGCCGGCAACGGGGTCACTGCTGATCCTGCTGCCAGTAATGATCCTTGGTGGTATGGCAGCGTCAATCTCGGTTGCCTTGCTCACCGAACGGTTTGCCTACCGACCGCTGCGCAACGCGCCCCGGTTGGCACCGCTGATCTCCGCGATCGGCGTCTCGGTGTTCCTCCAGGAGTTCGTGCGACTGTTTTACGGTCGCATTCCGGGCCTTCCTGACGCAAAAAGCTCCATTCCGTTTCCCGCGATCAACGGGATAACCGGCGAGATCATCCAGATCGGTGGCGTGACCATCCAGATGTCGGCGGTGTTCACCGTCGGCGCTTTGGCTGTCAGCACCGCGTTCCTCTGGTTCTTCGTAAATCGCACGCGGACGGGCCGCGCGATGATCGCGACCTCCCAAGACCCGGACACCGCTCGGCTGATGGGCATCAACGTTGATCGGGTGATCATGGCCGCCTTCGCCGTCGGCGCCGCGCTGGCCGCCATCGCCGGCGTGGCTCACGGACTCACCAATGGCAACATCGGTTTCCGGATGGGCTTCCTGGCCGGGTTGAAAGCATTCACCGCAGCCGTTCTCGGCGGAATTGGCAACATCAACGGCGCCGTCGTGGGTGGTCTGGTGCTTGGTGTCGCCGAGGCGATGGCCACCTCGTTCATCCCTGGTCAGTTGGGTAGTTCGGCGTGGAAAGACGTCTGGGCCTTCGTGCTGCTGATCCTGGTGTTGGTGTTC
Organism: Propionibacteriaceae bacterium UBA6122; assembly: GCA_002428365.1. Taxonomy (GTDB): domain Bacteria; phylum Actinomycetota; class Actinomycetes; order Propionibacteriales; family Propionibacteriaceae; genus Propionicimonas. Next base: position 1,954 of record DIVW01000048.1, on the reverse strand, counting down.
CGGCCGCAAGGCCTGCTGGGTGCCAAGGTGGTGGACCGGGCATGAAAGCGATCATTTCCGATGAGCTGAAACTCCGACTTCGCTACCAGGCGCGGGCTGTCGGCATCGTGGGCGCGCTGGCCATGATCGCATCGATCTTCCTGACCTGGGCCTATGGGCATGAAGCGCTCGACGATATGGCCTATCCGGGGGCGCCGTCACCGCTCCAGCTGTTCTTCGGCCTGCTCGCGCTATTGGTCTTGGCGCTCCTGGCCATCCCTTTGGTGGGCAAGCCCAAGCTTGGCCGCTGGGCACGGATCGTGGCCTGGAATACCACCGCGAAGACCGCTGCGCTCGCTGCGCTCGGTATGGCTGTGGTGGCCGTGGCCGGGATCGCCATCGAGTTAGGCGGCCTGATCAACGTTGATCCGGGTGGCTGGGTGGCCTTGGCGGGCGGGTTGGTGTCGGTGGCTTCCACCTTGTTCCTTCCGGATTCTCCCGAGCCCAGCCTCGAGCGGGTTAAGTCGCCGAAGTGGCTGCAGATTTCGGTGATCGGCGTCGCAATGGCGTTGGTGCTGTTCGGTGCCGCGTTCGCCTTGGGCCTCTCTGATGCGGGCTCATTCTTGACCTTTGCGGCGTTCCTCGTGGGTCTGGTGATGGTGCTGCGGCAGTTCGGCGCCTTCGACTGGCTGAGCATTGCTGGGGCGAATAACAACCGGGTGCTGGTGCTCTCGGCTTTTGCGGTGGCCTTCGTCTTCCCGTTCACCCAGGACGGCTCGGATGCCAACATGTCGATCGCAGCCCAGGTGCTGATTTTCGCCGCGACCGCATTGGGCCTCAACATCGTGGTCGGATTGGTGGGCCTGCTCGACCTGGGCTACATCGCCTTCCTGGGTGCCGGTGCCTTCACCGCGGCGGTGCTCTCGGAGTCAGCCTTCTCGAGGATCGACTTCCACCCGCCCTTCATCGTGACCGTGCTGATCTCGGGCACCGTGGCCTCGGTGCTCGGTTTGCTGATCGGGGCACCGACCCTGCGGGTCTCCGGTGACTATCTGGCCATCGTCACCCTGGCGTTTGGCGAGATCTTCCGGATCACGATGAACAACCTCGACGGCAGTGACGGTCCCAACATCACCAACGGGTCGGCGGGCATCCCGGGCATTCCTGACCTCGACCTTTTCGGCTTCAACTTCGGTGACCCACACATAATCCTCGGCATCGACATCGGTCGCTTTGCCAACTACTACTGGCTCATGTTGCTCGTGATGGGCCTGATCATTGTGGTGTTCACCAACCTGAACCACTCTCGAATTGGCCGCGGCTGGGTGGCGATCCGCGAAGATGAGCTGGCCGCCGAAGCGATGGGCGTCAACACCTTCGCGCTCAAGCTGCTGGCTTTCTCCGGCGGCGCCTTCCTGGCTGGCGTGGCTGGCGCCGTCAAGGCGCACCATGACGTGTCGGTGACCCCAGAGCAGTATGTGTTCCTGGAGTCGGCCTTCCTGCTGGCCGCAGTAGTGCTCGGCGGTATGGGCACGGTGGCTGGCGTGCTCATCGGTGCCACGATTCTGAAGTTGCTGCCCGAGAAGCTGCGGTTCTTCTCCGACTATCGGCTGCTGATGTTTGGGCTGCTGATGGTGTTCATGATGCGGTTCCGCCCGGAGGGCATCGTCGCCGACGAGCGTCGACAACTGGAGTTCCACGCCGAAGACGAGGAATTGGCTGATGAGGTCGAAGAAGAGCTCATTACTCACCACGCTCATCTGAATCCCGACCGGAAGGCGTTCGAACTATGAGCAGCAATCCGGCGCCACACAACCCCGGCGTGGCTGCCACGATCGAGAGCGAAGTGCTCCTCGACGCCCGCAACGTCACCATGCAGTTCGGTGGCCTGCGCGCGGTCAACGATGTCAGCTTGCAGGTGCACGCCGGCGAAATCGTGGGGCTAATCGGCCCGAACGGGGCTGGCAAGACCACC
>DIVW01000010.1 GCA_002428365.1 Propionibacteriaceae bacterium UBA6122 | reverse complement strand
GGTGCCGCCGCCCAGGTCGAACACGAGGATCGTCTGGTCGTGCTCCTTGTCGAGCCCATAGGCGAGCGCGGCCGCGGTGGGCTCGTTGATGATGCGATCGACGGTCAGGCCGGCGATTTCACCGGCTTCCTTGGTGGCCTGACGCTCGGCGTCAGAGAAGTAGGCCGGGACGGTGATGACGGCGTTGGTGACCGGCTCGCCCAGGTAGGCCTCGGCGTCCCGCTTCAGCTTCATCAGCACTCGCGCGCTGATCTCTTGCGGGGTGTAGGCCTTGCCATCGATGTCGACGCTCCAGTTAGTGCCCATGTGGCGCTTGACCGAACGGATGGTGCGATCGATGTTGGTGACCGCCTGCCGCTTGGCTACCTCACCGACCAGCACTTCGCCGCCCTTGGCGAAAGCGACGATCGAAGGGGTGGTGCGAGAGCCCTCAGCATTTGGGATGACGGTGGGTTCGCCGCCTTCGAGGACGGCGACGACAGAGTTGGTGGTGCCGAGGTCGATGCCGACTGCTCGTGCCATGGGTATTACCTCCGGTTAGATCTTGGTTCGGATTGAGCCTAGCACGCTCAATCCACAAGTTGAGTTCACCAGACTCAACTATGAGACGTTTGGGGGTATTCCCGACTTCGGCCAACCCTTCGGCCCTTCATGCAGCGTCCCCTTGAGGACTGTTTCGAACCGTGCCAGCGTTGAGGCTGCGGCAAGACCGGCATCTCATCGATCGAAAGGCTGCCCACAAATGGAGACCTCAGACGCACTGGTGTTCTTCGGCGCCACCGGCAACCTGGCGCACAAGAAGATCTTCCCCGCCCTTGCCGCCCTAGTCGCCAAGGGTCAGCTGGACTTTCCGATCATCGCGGTCTCCCGCTCCGGCGACAGCCACGAGCAACTGCTGGAACGCGTGCGCGCCAGCCTTGATGACCACGGCGGCTTCACCGCCGAGGTGTTCGCCCAGCTCAGTTCGCTGATTCGGCAGGTGGACGGCGACTACGCCGACCCAGCCACCTTTACCAAGCTGCGCACCGAACTCGGGGCGACCAAACACCCGTTGCACTATCTAGCTATCCCGCCCTCCCTGTTCCCCACCGTGATCGACTCCCTGGCGGCGTCCGGCTGCGCCACCGGAGCTCGGGTGGTGGTGGAGAAGCCGTTTGGCCGAGACCTGGATTCCTCCCGGGAACTGAACGCCGCCCTGCACTCAGCATTCGAGGAGTCCCGGGTGTTCCGCATCGATCACTACCTGGGCAAAGAGGCCATCCTGGGGTTGAGCTACTTCCGCTTCGCCAACACCTTCCTCGAGCCCCTGTGGAACCGGCTGTACGTGAAGTCGGTACAGATCACCATGGCCGAGGACTTCGGGGTGGAGGGCCGCGGCGCCTTCTACGAAGAGGTGGGCGCGCTGCGCGATGTGGTGCAGAACCACATGCTCCAAGTGTTGGCGATGGTCGCGATGGAGCCACCTTCCGGACGCGGCACCGAAGGCCTGCGCGATGAGAAGGTGAAGGTGCTGCGCTCAATGCCGCCGATCCGTCCGTCCGACGTGGTGCGCGGCCAATACGAGGGCTACCGCAACGAGCCTGGCGTGAAGCCGGAATCGACCACGGAGACTTTCGTCGCGCTGAAGGCGCAAGTCGACACCTGGCGCTGGTCGGGAGTGCCCTTCTACATTCGAGCCGGCAAGGGGCTGGCCAGCACCGGGATGGAGGTGTACGTGGAGCTCTGCAACCCGCCCACTGGCGTCCAGCTTGGCCAGACCGGGCCGACAGCGGCGAATTCGTTGCACTTCAAACTCAGCCCGGACGTATCGATCTCGTTGTCGGCCAACGTGAAAGCCCCCGGCGAGGAGATGACCGGACGGAAGGTCGAACTGTCCTTCAACGACCTACCCAGCGCCGACGGCCTGGATCCGTACGAGCGGCTGCTCGGGGACGCGATCAATGGCGACACCACCTTGTTCACCCGCGCCGACACGGTCGATGAGGCCTGGAAGGTCGTCGCCGACGTCTTGGGCGATGCCACCCCCGTCCACCCCTACTTCCGTGGTAGCTGGGGGCCGGAAGCCGCCGACCGGCTGATCGGCGAGGGCGGTTGGCACAATCCCGAAACCCCGCAAGGCTGATGGCCAGGAGGCTGCAATGCAACTAGGAATGATCGGCCTGGGCCGAATGGGGGCCAACCTGGTGCGGCGCCTGCTACGCGCCGGGCAGGAATGCGTGGTCTATGACGTGAACCCGGACGCCGTGGCGGCCTTGGCTGCCGAGGGGGCGGTGGCGGCCTCGTCGCTGGCAGAGCTGGCCGCCAAGCTGAGCGGGCCGCGGGCAGTTTGGGTGATGGTGCCAGCGGGCGCAATCACCACCGACACCGTCAACGACCTGGCTGACCACCTCAGCGCCGGGGACGTGATTATCGATGGCGGCAACTCCCACTATCACGACGACCTGAGGCGCGCCGAGGCACTAGCAGGGCGCGGCATCGGCTACCTCGACGTCGGCACCTCCGGCGGCGTGTGGGGGTTGGAGCGCGGCTATTCGCTGATGATCGGCGGAGCCAGCGAGCACTACGAGCGACTGCGGCCGATCTGGGAGGCGCTGGCACCCGGCGTTGATGCTGCGGCGCGTACGTCCGGACGGGCTGGAGCGCCCAGCGATGCCGAGCACGGCTTTCTGCACTGCGGGCCAGTCGGGGCCGGACACCTGGTGAAGATGGTGCACAACGGCATCGAATACGGCCTGATGGCCGCCTATGCCGAAGGCCTGAACCTGCTGGCTCATGCTGGCGCTGGCGCGCATGAGCGCGACGCCGATGCCGAAACCGCACCCCTGGAGCACCCCGAGCACTACCAGTACGACCTCGACTTGGCCGAGATCGCCGAGGTCTGGCGCCGCGGCTCGGTGGTGCAGTCCTGGCTGCTCGACCTCACCGCGTCCGCCCTAGTGGCCGACCCCACGCTGGACGAGTTCGGTGGCCGGGTCTCCGATTCCGGTGAGGGCCGTTGGACGGCAGCGGCGGCCATCGACTTGGGCGTCCCCGCCCCGACTTTGACCGCGGCACTGCTTTCCCGCTTCTCCAGCCAAGGCGCCGGCCTCTTCGAACACCAGCTGCTCTCGGCCATGCGCAAGCAGTTCGGCGGCCACGCCGAGAAGCGCTAGCCCCCAACTGCGCTAAACGGAACCGTCCCCAATATGAGCAGCGCAAAACGGGGACGGTTCCGTTTAGCGCAGTTCACGGGGACGGTTCCACAGCTCAGGTGGCGGTGAAAGGCGTGATCTTCCACTTGTGGCCGATGTTGCGACATGGATCCATGCCTGGCGGCAAAGGGCTGAAGCAGTCGCGTTCCCACCACGTCAACTCGAAGCGGCCAGTGTCTGTTTCGGTAATGGTGTAATTGCCCTTACCCCTGACCGACCCGCCTCCTTTGCCGCTCCCTACGAGGCGGACGGTGCCAGCTCTGCCCGTCGCGTCGCTGGGGGTGAAAGCCCAAGACATCAGTAGCTTGTCGGTACTGCCTTGCACAGAGAAGGGGGTAGTGAACCCGTTGATGATGGCCGGCTCCACCCCCAGCAAGCTGTCGCCGTCACCGGTGACCCGGTACCGCGTGCACTTGGGTACCAGCTTCTCGGCTGCCTTCACGCGGTCTTCGATCACCGAAGCCAGAGTTTGTTTGATGTAGTTGACCGCCGGACCGGTGATGAACCCCAACCAGGGGGCTGACTTGACCAGGCCGCCAGCCGTGTCGGTCAACAACCCGACGAAGGTGGCCACCGCACTGGTGGTGACATCACTGGCGATCTCATCCAGTTGGCGAAGTAACTCCTCTTTGGCGCCGGGATCCTCCTCGTACTGCTTGCGGGTCAGTTCGTTGGTCGGATTCTCCGCGCACTTTCGCGCCGCTTTGAGCCGCGCCAGCGCATCGGTGATCATCTGGTTGGCATCAATGGCGTCCCACACCTTCTTGCCCGCCTTGTACACGTCCCAGGACGTGCCGGCGTTGGTCTCGTCCAACCCCGCAGTCTCAAGCGCCTTGTCGATCCCGCTCTCAACCGTCTGGGAAACCACCCCATCAACGACAACGTTGATCGTGGACGGCTCACTCTGGGCCGGCACTCCCAAGCCCGCTGCCGGTGCCACGAACGCCGCGACCGCACCATCGCGTTCGGCCTGGGCTGGGGCGCCACCGGGCAGGCCAGCCAATACCTGGGCCCGAAGATCGTCCGGTAAATCCTTGGTGACAATCGCGTAGCTGAAGGTGTAGCTAATCGCCGTTTCACTCAAGGCAACCAACTTCACCCGAGGGGGCTGGCCGGGGGTGCCGCCACCGCCAGAGAAGAGGTGAATGGCGGTCGCGGCGGTCGCCCCATTGGGGAAGTCCTGCCGCACGATGAAGGTGTGCCCGTTGGCCACCTCCACCGTCGAGGTCGTCAACACCGCGAACGCCGCCGTCCCAGCATCGAAGCCAGCGGCCTGCACCACTTTGGCAAATGACTTGTCTTCCCGCTGCGGTGTTGTGACGCTCTTCGCCGGACCGTCCACCGCCGTCGNNCCCACCAACGCCTGCGCCAGGCGCGCACCCCGCCACCGCCAACAACCCCACGGCTAACAACAACCGCGACAACTTCACCAGACCTGCCATTTCGATACCCTTCGAGGCTCGGCCCGCACCACCCTGCCAAGAGCCTAGGAGCATTCGCCAAACAGGTCCGTCCCCGTGAGCTGCTCATCGGAACCGTCCCCGCGAACAGTCCGGCGGCCACGCCGAGAAGCGCTAGCCCTCAACTGCGCTAAACGGAACCGTCCCCAATATGCGCTGCTCATATTGGGGACGGTTCCGTTTAGCGCAGTCGTATTTGGGGACGGACCAGTTGGCGGGAGATCAAGCCTCCGGGTCGGTGAGCATCGCCTCTACCAGGCCGATCAGGGTGGGGAATGAGTGCCAGAGCTGATGACCCAGGCCCTCGACGGTGATGGTCGGGCCAGGGATGCCGCGGGCGGCCAGCGAAGCGTCCACCTTGTCGAAGTCGGAACGTCGGCACAACGAGCTCTTCGCACCCCGCGCAATCGCGCAGCGCGCCAACTCCACCTGATCGAGGTGGGCGCCCAGCTCCTCGCTAGCCAGGACGGTGCCAATGGCCAGCAGATCGACCGCGCCGTACTTCACATTCGGTTCGCGCCGCTGGCCCCGGTAGGCCTTCATCACCCAGCCGTGGCCGATATTTGTGGCCAGCGAGAGGGGAAAGCGCCCCAAATCAGCCATGTTGTGCGCGTACAACGAGGCGATACTGCGCTTGCCGATGGCCACCGGCTCGACCAGATTCAGTCCCTCGATCGGCCCCCATTGCGCCAGCACCGGCAATGCGGCGGTGGCCAGCGAGCAGCCGGTGGAGTAGCCGAAGACCTGCATGGTCTCGGGGTGGACGATTCGGCCAACGTCCATCGCGGTCGAAATGTAGGCCAGATTCAGCTCCGCCCAGGAGCCGACGTGACCGCGCAACATGTCGGCCCGCACCGGCCGCGGAATTGGGGCGCCGTAACGGCTCATGCCGGGGATCTCGGTGAGCACCACCTGCATGCTGGTCACTTCAGCCAGGTATTGGCATTTGGCCACCTCCCACGGCCCCAACGGAGTGTTGAAGCCCGGAAAGTAGAACAACACCCCGACTGGGTCTGCTGGCGAGGCGATCATCGCGTCCAGCTTGGGCAAGCCCACCGGGCGCAAGGTGTGACGCACCACCTCCAACTGGGGACGGCGCCGACCCAGATGCAGATCAAGCGGCAGGCTGACCCGGCTGCGTTGTGCTTGACTCACGACACCGATGCTAATCGGGTTGGTCCCCCCGGTCCGGCCCACTGGGGAAGAATGGCGCCCATGAGCGTGGTCGTATTCGACATGGACGGAACCCTTACCGACACCGAAGCCCTATGGGACGTGGTGCGCCGCGAGGTGGCAGCCGCGGAGGGGCTGGTCTGGCCCGAAGGCGCGACCCAGTCGATGATGGGCATGTCCACCCAGCAATGGGCGGCCTATCTGGTTGAGGTCGTCGGGCTGCCGGGAACTGCCGAGCAGGCCGCCGCGCGCATCATCGACACCCTCGCCGAGCACTACCGAGATCACGGCGTCCCACTGCTACCGGGCGCCGCCGCAGCGGTGCGCCGATTGGGCAGCCGTTGGCGGCTGGGCGTAGCCAGTTCATCCCCGCGAGTGCTGATAGACATTTCCATCGAACAGCTGGGTATCGCAGACCTGATCGAAGTGCGGCTCTCAACCGAAGAGATCGGCGGGGTCGGCAAGCCAGCCCCCGACGNNCCCCGACGTCTACCTCGAGGTGTGCCGACGACTCGGAGCCGACCCGCGCCGCAGCGCGGCCATCGAGGACGCCCCCAATGGCATTCGTTCAGCACACGCCGCCGGGTTGGCCGTGGTGGCCATTCCGCCGCACTTCCACCCACCTAGCGCGGAGGTGTTGGCATTGGCCGACGCAGTGATCGAGGATCTGGACCACCTTGATGTCGCACTGGTCGAGTCCATCCTGGAGCAACGATGAGCATCCTGGCGTCCGCCCTGCGCGGCCCGTTGCTGAGCCTGGCTCGCAGCCGCAGCGCCCGAGAACTCGCCCTCAAGCTCCCCGTGACCGCCAAGGTCGTGGCTCGCTTCGTCCCGGGCGAAACCGTGGCTGACTGTCTGGACGCGGTCCGACGCCTTGCCGCCAACGGACTGTTGGCCACCATCGACCACCTAGGCGAAGACACCACCAACGCCGCTGATGCCGCCGCGATCCGCGATTCCTACCTGAACCTGCTGGCTGCCTTGGGCAAGGCCGACTTGGCCCGGTCAGCTGAGGTCTCGGTGAAGCTGACCGCCCTCGGTTTGGCCCTGCCCGATGGCCCGCGAATCGCCTTGAACAACGCCTGGGCCATCTGCGCCGCAGCGGCAGCAGTGGGTACCACAGTGACCATCGACGCCGAGGACCACACCACCACCGATGCCACCCTGGGCATCCTGGCTGAGCTGCGCCGCGACTACCCCACCACCGCTGGCGTGCTGCAGGCCTATCTCCACCGCACCATTTCAGACGTCTCCGTGCTGGACGGACCTGGGTCGCGAATCAGACTGTGCAAAGGCGCCTACGCCGAGTCAGCCGAATTGGCCTTTCGTAATCGCGAGGAAGTCTCAGCGTCCTACCTGGCCTGCGCCGCAGTCTTAATGCACGGCCAAGGCACCCCACTGCTAGCCACCCATGACCCGGAGTTGATCGCCGCGATTCCCGAACTCGCCCAGGCAGCCGGACGCGAACCGGGCAGCTATGAGTTCCAAATGCTCTACGGCATCCGCTCCGACGAGCAACGCCGCCTGGCTACTGCTGGCCAGACCGTCCGGGTGTATGTGCCCTATGGCAGCGATTGGTGGGGCTATTTCATCCGCCGCCTGGCCGAGCGTCCAGCGAATCTGATGTTCTTCGCCCGGGCCCTGATCGGGCGCTGATCGGGCGGGACGCGCCAACACATTCCCTATCTGGGGGGCGTATTTACCGCACCAACCAGCTCCTTCAGGACCGCGCTTCTATCCCGTAATGTCAGAACATGAAGATCGCAAATGTGATTCACAACAAGGGTGCCGAGGTGGTGACCATCCGAGCCCAGGCCACCGTGGCCGAACTAGTCGAACTGCTGGCCCGCCGCAATATCGGTGCCGTCGTGGTCAGTTCCGACGGACGCAGCGTGGACGGGATCGTCAGCGAACGTGACGTGGTGCGCCATCTCGCAGCTGACGGTGGCGAGATCCTGAACCGCACTGTGGCCGAGGTGATGACCACCCCGGTGGTTACCGCCACCCTCGAGGACGGCTTGGGCGCGACCGCCCACACCATGACCTACTCCCGGCTACGACACATCCCGGTGGTCGAGGACGGGCAACTGGTAGCCATCGTGTCCTTGGGCGACGTGGTGAAATACCGCATCGACCAGCTCACCGACGAGCGCAACCACTTGCTTGAATACCTCCACACCTGAGTTTGCCCCGACCGGGGTGGTACCGGCGGCGTCCGCGCTCGACACCGCTGGGGTGCCCTACCGCGTCGTAAGGCACGGACGGGTCGACTCGCTGGCGCAGGCCGCACGAGTTCGAGGGATCGACCCGTCCGACATCGTTAAAACACTGGTGGTGCGCCGGGCAGCTGGCGACTACCTGTTCGTATTGGTACCCGGTGACCGGGAGATCTCGTGGCCAAAGCTGCGAGCTATCCTCGGCGTGGCTCGGCTGTCGATGCCGGATGCGGCCACTGCCTTCGAGGCCACCGGGTATCGACGCGGCACCATCACCCCCTTCGGCGCGCACACCGCCTGGCCGGTGATCGCCGATTCGAGCATGTGCGGACGCGAAATCAGCCTGGGTGCCGGCGAAGCAGGCGCGGCAGTGGTGTTGGACGCCGATGCGGCCATCGCAGCCCTGAAGGCCCAGGTAGCCGACGTCACCGACTAGCCGCCAAAATGTCAGTGGCGGCGGGCATGCTTGCTCTATGACAGCCCACCCCAGTCAATTCCCCGCCGTCCGTGGCATCGTGCCGCCCTACCTTCTGCGGCATTTGGCCGAGACCGACGAGCCACAGGCCACTGCCGCGCTGGCCACCCTCACCCGAGATAAGCGGCAGCGCCGCCGTCGGGCCTCAGCCGGCACCCCGGCACCCACTATCGCGGCCCCAATCAAGGCGGCCCCGGCGGGCCCATCCCGACTGATCTCCGATGCTGGCGGAGTGGAGCGGCTACCTGGCAAGCGGGTGCGTGCCGAGGGTGAAGCAGCCACCGGCGACCAGGCAGTTGATGAGGCCTACGACGGCTTCGGTGCCACCTGGGAGTTGTTCAACAAGGCCTATTCGCGCAACTCGATCGACAATGCCGGACTGCGCCTGCTTGGCACCGTCCACTACGGCGAGGGCTACCAGAACGCTTTCTGGAATGGCACGCGAATGGTCTTTGGTGATGGGGACGGCGAAATCTTCGGCCGCTTCACCGCGAGCCTCGATGTGATCGGTCATGAGCTGGCCCACGGAGTTATCGAGCGCACAGCTGCCCTGATCTACGCCGATCAGCCCGGAGCTTTGAACGAGTCGGTTGCCGACGTATTCGGCATTCTGGTGGCTCAACACCAGGCCAATCAGAGTGCCGAGCAGGCCAACTGGCTAATCGGCGCTGACCTGCTACTGCCTGGCGTACAAGGCACCGCGCTGCGCAACATGTTGCACCCGGGCACGGCCTATGACGATCCCCGGCTGGGCAAAGACCCGCAGCCAGCCACCATGAGCGACTTCGTCCAGACCCGCGAAGATAACGGCGGGGTGCACTACAACTCCGGCATTCCCAATCGGGCCTTCGCCCTGGCCGCCATCGCCATCGGCGGGTTCGCCTGGGAGCGGGCCGGTCAGATCTGGTACGACGCCTTAACGAGCAACAAGATCAAGCCCGATTGTGATTTCGCGACTTTCGCCGCCCTCACCCAGGACGCCGCCGAAGCCCGCTTCGGGAAAGCATCGGCGGAGGTTGTTGCCGTCCGTGCCGCCTGGGAAACCGTCGAGGTCACCGGAGCGGCCAACGCCAGTCCCGCTACGGCCGGAATTGATCCGGAAGCCGAAGTGCTGGTGCGCCGCAGTGGCGGCTTCGCTGGGCTCACCAAGCAGCGGCAGACCACTTTGGCGGAGTTGCCGAAGGCCGATCGAAAAGCCTGGCAGGGGCTGTTGGCTTCCGACACTCTGCCGAAGCTGGCCACCAGCGCCGGCACCCATCCGGACGCCTACGTCTACGGCATTCAATGTGCCGCGGCGGAAGTTGAATTGGAGGTATCTGAGCCGTCGATGCCGCAGAAGCTGCGTCAGCTACTCGACCGATTTCTCAGCGACGACTGACCCACCCCAGGAATGTCTTGAACACCATCGCCGAAGACTCAACCACTACCTAAGTCCCTCCCAGGGGTACTTTTTTGCCCCTGGTGAGAGCTGATTGGATGGATTCGTTCCGAGATCCCGCCGGCTCGACCCTGGGATCTGAAGTTCCCCAGGGAAGGCTTCTCGTGCGGCGACTGTGCGCTGTGGCGCTGTCGGTATTACTAACTGTGGGTTTGTTGGCCGGGTCGCCCGGGTCGCCAAATGTTGCCCAGGCCGCCGCGACTTCGACGCCAAAGGCAGCTCCGGGCTACCCCATTCGTGGCCAAAGTTTCTCCATCACGGGCCGGCTAGCCACGAGAGTTGCCCGTCCGGTAGCGCTACAGCGCAAGGTGGGGAGCAAGTGGAAGCAGGTGGCGGCCGGGAAGACAAACTCCAAGGGCGGCTACTCGTTCACGACCTCAACCTCGGCTTCGTCCGCCCAATTGCGGGTCGTGGCCAAGAAGGTCAAGATCGGCAAGAAGACCTACAAACGAATCACCACTAAGGTCCGGAAACTCCGCACGGTGTCAGTGACGCCTGCTGCTCCGATGGCTGGCGAAACCTTCACCGTGGCCGAATCATTGGGTAAGAAGGGCATCCGCACCGTTCGGTTGCAGCGAAAGAGCGGCAGCCGCTGGCTCACAATCAAGTCGGCCAAGACGAACAGTGCCGGATCCTTCAAGGTGTCGGCCTCGATCTCAGGATCGGCATCACTGCGGGTTGTCGCCCCGAAGACGAAGATCAAGAAAAAGAAGTACTCGGCAATCACGATGAAGTCGTTCCGGGTGACGACGTCCCCCCAGCGCGGCACGGCCTCGTTGCCAGCCACTGCGGTGACTGGCCAAGCCTTGGTAGCCACGGTGAGGTTCACCCCGGCCCGCGCCGGCCGAACGGTGCAGCTGCAACAGCTGGTGGGCTCCCAATGGCAAACCGTGGCCACCGGCGCCCAAAGCAGCACTGGGGCAGCCGTTCTGGGTACCGCGCCGAGCGCCGTCGGCACCTTCAGCTATCGGGGAATCACCACCGCCTACCGCGGCGCGGCAGCCACAACCACCGCCACCAGCCAGGTCACCGTGACTTCGGGGGTGACCCAACCGTCGATCGTGATCGGCAGCTTGGCCCCGGCAGTCACCGGCGAGTCCTACAGCACCGAATTGGTCGCTACCGGCGGCACCGCACCGTTCACTTGGACGGCCACCGGTCTGCCTGATGGAGTCACGCTTAGTTCGTCGGGTCTGCTGTCTGGCACCCCGACCACCCGGGGCACCTATGACGTCCACTTCAAAATCACCGACGCGAACGGGCTGACCGCTGAAACTGACACCACAATCGTGGTGAAACCCGTGGTGGGAATAGATTTCGACACCTTGCCCACTGCTGTCTCCGGTGACGACTACGACACCTCGCTGATCGGAACCGGCGGAACCGAGCCCTACACCTGGAGCGCGGAAGACCTGCCCACCGGCTTCAGTCTCACCACCGACGGCCACCTAAGTGGGGTCACCACTGAGGTTGGCGAACACCAGGTCAAGCTGACCATCACCGATGCCAACAGCAAAACTGCCGAAAAGACCGTCTCTCTCACGGTGATCGAGGCGGTGGCCATCACCACCACCAGCCTGCCTGCCGGCGAGGTTGGCAACGCCTACAGCACCACGCTTACCGCCAGCGGCGGTGTCGCCCCCTACTCGTGGAGCGCTACCGGGCTACCTGATGGCCTCGAACTCAGCACCGGCGGTGCCCTGACTGGGACGCCGACCACCAGCGGCACCTTCGACGCCGTGCAGATCACCGTCACCGATGACAACGGCGACAGCGCATCCCGGTCGTTCACCATCGAGATCGCTGCGGTGCTGTCGATCACCACCACCACCCTGCCTGCTGGCGTTGTTGGCACCACCTACCCAGAAACCACCTTGGTGGCCGCGGCTGGCACGGCCCCCTATCTGTGGTCGGCTACCGGGCTGCCTGACGGACTCGAACTCAGCACCACCGGCATCCTCACCGGCACCCCGACCGCCAACGGCACTTTCGACGCCGTGCAGATCACCGTCACCGATGCGGGCTCTAAGTCCGCCCAGACCACGTTCAGCATCGCCATTACCCAGGCGGTCCACATCACCACCGCGAGTCTGCCGAATGGGGTGGTCGGCACCGACTACCCCGAGACCACGCTTACTGCTCTCGACGGCACCAGCCCCTATACCTGGAGCGCTACCGGCCTACCTGACGGACTCAACCTCAGCACCACCGGCATCCTCACCGGCACCCCAACTGTTGCCGGCGCCTTCGAGGTAGTGCAGATCACCGCAACCGACAACAACAGCAAGACCGCCGAAGCCACCTACACGATCGAGATCACCCCTGCCGTCCACATCACCACCACCACCC
>DIVW01000047.1 GCA_002428365.1 Propionibacteriaceae bacterium UBA6122 | reverse complement strand
GTCACCTTCGACATCGACGCCAACGGCATCGTCCACGTCCACGCCAAGGACCTGGCCACCGGCAAGGAGCAATCCATGACGGTGACCGGCGGCTCGGCTCTGGGCAAGGACGACATCGAGCGGATGGTTGCTGAGGCCGAGGCGCACGCGGAGGAGGACAAGGTTCGTCGCGAGGCCGTCGAGATGCGCAACGAGGCGGACGCGTTGGCGTTCCGCACCGAGAAGCTGATCGCCGACAACGCCGAGGTGCTCACCGAAGACGTCAAGACGCCGGTTGAAGAGGCGCTGACCAAGCTGAAGGAAGCCCTGGCTGGCGACGACAACGACGCGGTCAAGACCGCCATGGACGAGCTGAACACCAAGGCAGCCACCATGGGTCAGGCCGTTTACGCTGCCGCGCAGGCCAAGCAGGAGGCCGAGGCTGCCGCCGAAGCTCCCGCCGATGCCGAAGCTCCTGGCGATGATGATGTGGTTGACGCTGAGATCGTGGACGAGGACGGCAAGGACAAGTGAGCGATTCGGACAACGAGTTCGACGAACCGGTAGACAAGGCCCCTGAGCCTGTCGACAAGTTCCCTGAGCCTGTCGACAAGTTCCCTGAGCCTGTCGAAGGGTCTGAAGAGGCGACGGACGCCGGCGATCAGCCGGCGTCCGAGCCCGCCGGTGACGAACTGGATCAGGTGCTGACCGAGATTTTGGCCGCAGCCGAAGTCGAGGCCGAGCCAAAGTCCGAGACTGAGCTGTTGCAGGAGCTTGTTGCCGAACGCACTGGCGATCTACAGCGCCTCCACGCCGAATACGCCAACTACAAAAAGCGCGTTGACCGTGATCGGGCGCTCTCGCGCAGTGGCGGCATCGAGGCAGTGGTGCTCGACCTGCTGCCGGTGCTCGACAGCGTCGAAGCCGCCCGCGAGCACGCCGAGCTGGTGGGTGGTTTCAAGCTGGTTGCCGAGGAACTGGAGAAGATCACCGCCAAGTACGGCCTAGAGGTTTTTGGCGAGGTCGGGGAACCGTTCGACCCGCAAATCCATGAGGCCTTGCTGCAGATGCCGATGCCCGGCGAGTTGGACGGGCCAACAGTGGCCGCAGTGATGCAGCATGGCGTCAAGCTGAACGGGCGGGTGATCCGTCCGGCCAGGGTCGGGGTAGCCGACCCGGACAACTCCTAGCGACGGAGGGAGGGCGCGATGAGCACCAAAGACTGGCTCGAGAAGGACTACTACAAGGTGCTGGGCGTCTCTTCCGACGCTAAGCCTGAGGAGATCAAGAAGGCCTTCCGCAAGTTGGCGCGCCAATTCCACCCCGATCAGAACACTCAGAACCCCGAGGCTGAGGCGAAATTCAAAGAGGTCTCTGAGGCCAACTCGGTGCTCGGCGATGAGGAGAAGCGCAAGGAATACGACGAAGCTCGCCGCCTCTTCGGGGGCGGGGGTTTCCGTTTCCCGCGAGCTGGTCAGGGCGGGGCCAACCCGGAGGACTTCTTCACCACTTTCAACTCTGGCGACCAAGCCAATCTCGGCGACATCTTCGGCGGCCTTTTCGGCGGCGGTGCGCAGCGCCGCCCCAGCCGGGGTCCGCGTCGTGGTGCCGATATCGAGGGTGAGGTGACCCTCGATTTTGCCGATGCGCTCGCCGGAGCCACGGTTTCGCTGCAAACCTCAACTGATGCCGCCTGCGGCACCTGCCGCGGTACCGGCGCCCGTCCGGGCACCCAGCCGACGGTGTGTCGGGCCTGCCAGGGCTCAGGCATGCAGACCTCGACTACTGGCGGCATGTTCGCGGTGAGCGAGCCGTGCCGGGAGTGCCGTGGTCGGGGAATGACGGTGGCCGATCCTTGCCCAGATTGCGCCGGCTCCGGGCGCGCCCGAGCGACCCGCACCATGCAGGTTCGGATCCCGGCTGGGGTTACCGACGGCCAACGCATCCGGATCAAGGGCAAGGGTGGCGCGGGGGAGAACTCCGGTGCCGCCGGCGACCTGTACGTCCTGGTGCACGTCCGGCCCCACAAGCTGTATGGCCGCAAGGGCGATCACGTCACTATCAGCGTCCCGGTGACCTTTGCTGAGGCTGCCCTGGGTGCCGAGATCTCGGTGCCGACGCTGGACGGGGGCCCAGTGCGGTTGCGGGTGCCTGCTGGTACGCCGAACGGGCGCACCTTCCGGGTGCACGGACGTGGTGCCAAAGACGGTGACCTGCTGGTGACCGTCGAAGTGCAAGTGCCCAAGCAGTTGAGCGAGGAAGCCAAGACCGCGCTGCTGGCCTACGCAGCGCAGGCCTCCGAGCCTGATCCACGCGCCGAGTTGCTAGGAGGCTGAGTTGAGCGAGAAGCTGCCCGACCGCTTCGACCTGGACGCCCCGATCTTTGTGATCTCGGTGGCCGCGCAGTTGGCCGATATGCACCCCCAGACTTTGCGTGGTTATGACCGCCTTGGCCTGGTGGTGCCCGGTCGGGCCCGCGGAAGGGGTCGGCGCTATTCGCTTCGAGACGTGGCCAAGCTGCGCCACGTCCAGCACCTCTCCCAAACTGAGGGCATCAATCTGGAAGGCATCCGTCGCATTCTGGCCCTGGAGGCCGAACTCGAAGGGGTGCGCGATCAGCTGTTCCGGCTCACCGAGATCCTCGGACGGCTGCAGGGCACCGAGCAGGGTGCCCGAGTGTTCACGGCGGCGCAATCCGGGCAGGTACACCTGGGCCGGGTGCGGACGAGAGAGATTCGGGCGATCACCGTCCGCTGAGGTTAGTCTGACCGCATGCATGAATTCCCACATCGGTATTTGGCTGCCGCGACTGGTCGACCAGCTACTTCCATCGAGACCTCATCGCCCGGGCTGGCCAACATCGAAGCGAACACTCCGCCCGAGTTCGACGGCCCTGGCGGTCTGTGGTCTCCGGAGACCATGCTTACCGGTGCGGTGGCCAACTGCCTGATTCTCACTTGGCGTTCGATCGCCTCGTTCAACTCGGTGGAGTGGCTCGACATCAAGGTGGCTGCCGTCGGGGTGCTCGATCGGGTCGAGCGGGTCACCCGGTTCACTCAGTTCCAACTGAAAGTGACGCTCACGGTGCCGGCGGGTTCCGAGGCGGAGAAGGTGGAGAAGCTGATGCAGAAGGCTGAAGCGGCCTGCCTGGTTACGAACTCGCTGAACGCTGAGATCAACCTGGAGCTCGAGCTTCTTTACTCCTGAGGCCCGACATCGTGACCGCACTCTTGGCCGGCCTAGGGCTCGGCTTTTCCTTGATCATCGCCATCGGCGCCCAGAACGTGTTTGTGCTGCGCCAGGGGCTGCGGCGAGAGCACGTGGCGTTGGTCGCGGCCATCTGTGCGATTTCAGATGCGGCGCTCATTTTGATCGGCATCTCCGGCATCGGTGCCGCCACCAGTGCGCTGCCCTGGCTGGTGCCGGTGATCCGCTGGGCCGGGGCGGTTTTCCTGGTCGGCTACGGAGCCCTGGCAGCCAGGCGGGCCATTCGTCCAGACGGAGCCGGGTTGGCAGTTGAAGGCGAGGGCGATCCGGCGGCGAAGGCAACCACAGCGGTATCGGTGGCGTTAACCACGCTGGCCCTCACCTGGCTCAACCCGCATGTGTACCTCGACACGGTCTTTCTGCTGGGCTCAGTTGGGGCCAGCCACGGCACCGATCGCTGGGTGTTCGCTGTTGGGGCGATGGTGGCCAGCGTGATTTGGTTCTTTGGCTTGGCCTACGGTGCCCGCCTACTCAGCCGCTGGTTGGCCGGGCCGCGCGCTTGGCGTTATCTGGACGCAGGCATCGCGGTGGTGATGATCACCCTCGGGGTGTCGCTGGTTTGGCCGTCGGCCTGACCGCCTGGGCCAGTTAGGGTGCTAGTGACATCTGCCCGACGCGAGGAAGAGGGGCGCCAGTGGCCGCGCAAGCGACTACCGAGCAGCGCAACTGGTTCACCGCTGCCGGTTTAATCTCGATTGCCGTCACGGTGGCTGCGATGCTGGTTTTCGCCCTCAACCAGCCGTTGGGTCCGGGCATGCTCGGCGATCTTGAGATCTACAAAGGCGCGATCTCCTATGGCTTGAGCGGTCAGCCCCTCTACGACTGGGTCTATCTGCACCCCACCGTGCACGGTCTTGGCTTCACCTATCCGCCGTTTGCCGCCCTGGTCCTCTCCTGGCTGGTACCGGTGGATCTTGGGGTGGCCAAGGTCATCTGGACGCTGCTCACTTTCGCCGTCGCGATCGCCTGCATCAATCTGCTGGTTCGCAGCGGATTGGCCGCCAAGGCCGAGCCCGGCGAGCCCCCGTCCCTGGCCGTGCAGGTCGCCTGGACTGCCGGGCTGGCGATTCCGTTCATGTTCACCTACCCCTTCCTGCACAACCTGGTGGTTGGGCAGGTGAGCCTGTTTGTAATCGCATTGGCGCTGTTCGATCACCAACTGCCGCGAAGGTGGCAAGGCGTGCTGGTGGGGCTGGCTGCGGCCATCAAGCTGACCCCACTGGTGTTCGTGCCGTACTTCCTGATCACCCGGCAGTGGCGACAGGCCGCGGTAGCCAGTGGCACCTTCGCTGGCGCAACCCTGCTCGCTTTCGTGGTGCTGCCGCAGGCGTCCATCGTCTACTGGACCGAGAAGCTGTGGCAGACCGGACGGGTCGGCCGCACCGATTCGACGGTCAGCAAGTCACTGCTCAGCTTCCTCACCCGACTGATGGGTGATGCCACGGCGACCAAGGTCGCCTGGCTGGTGCTGGCGGTCGCCGTGACCGTGGTGGCGTTCTGGTGGGCCCGGCGCAGCTATCAGGAGGGTGACTTGCTCAGCGCCACCTTGATGGTCGGTGCCTTGTCGGTGGCGGTATCGCCGATCTCGTGGCCACATCATCAACTGTGGCTGATCCTGGTCGGCTGCTGGTGGGCGCTGCAGCCGGGCCGATTGCCGAAGGCCCTGGCGGCAATCCTGTTGGTGATCTTCGTGAGCTATCCAGCGTTCGACGATTACCCCAGTGTCTCGGGCCTGCTCGCGGTTGGGGTTGAGTTGCCAACGCTGGCGGTGTTGTTGCTGTTCGGCTTCGGCCCCAAACCCGCCTGGCCGCCAGCCGGCCGAATGCAGCCGTGAACGGTCGATCGATGGATGAAGCCTTGCCCCCACACCGCTCGCTAGTCCAACCCGGCGCACTTCTGGAGCGCCAACTTGGTTGGCGGCGTACCCAGCTGGAAGCAGTCGTTGGTTCCCCGGACGGCAGCGTGCGCCACTACCGGCGCTTGACCGACCGGCCTGATCGCATCTGGGAGCCCCTCGACGCGGTGGCGTCAATGCCAGCGTCGAGGGGCAGCGAACCGCTGGGCCCGCCGCCAGCCGCTGCCGAGTTGGGATTGGATCCGTCCCTGGTGGTCGGAGTGGCCACCACCATTGCCCGCGGTTGGCCACAGGCCTTGGTCGATGAGGGCGGTTCGATCTTCGGCTACCAACGCCGCCCCGACGGGCGCTGGCAGCGCTCAAGTTGCCTACGGCTAGCCGATCCGCAGTTCGCCGATGCGGCCAACTCCTCGGTGAAGCTGGCCCAGGTCACCGGTGATCGCGATGCCACCGCCACTCCCTGGGGTGAGCGGCTGCCCACGCTGAGCAGGTCACGGGCCACCGCGGGGATTCGGGGCACCGACCTGGGCGTGCGCTTCGAGCACGAGGGCCGCAGTTACCTGCTCTTTGGCGACACGCACTGGACCCGGCCCTGGTTGGTGCTGCGCGATTCGATCGCCGAAGTGTTCGATGAGGAGCCACTGCCGTCGGTTCGCTTTCACGGGTCACCGCTGCGGTTGCGTGGCGGCGGGGCCACCATGGGCGAATATGACGTGCCGTTGGACGCCTTCAGCCACGAAGGCGAGCTGTACGGCCTTTTCAGTTCCAATCACAACCAGCATCGACAGACGATGGGACGCTCGATCCTGGCTCGCTGCGTTGACCCGGGCCTGGCGCCGGACCCGAAGCGGCGCCATCGGCCGATCCGGTTCCAGACCCTGGCCACCCTCAGTGATTGGCACTTCATCAACGTCTCAGTGCAACTGCGACCGGCCGCCGAAGTGCCTGGCTGCGGCAGCGAAGGCGAGGTGCTGCTGTTGTGGGGAACCGGTGCCTATCGCGCGTCCGAAATCCGTCTGGCCATGCTGGACGCTGCCGGCCTGGCCCGCCTTTCTCGACTGCGCGGGCCGGTGGCCACCGCCGAACTCGGCCTGCGGTATTGGGACGGTGCTGGCTGGTCTGGTGATGAGTTGGCG
>DIVW01000019.1 GCA_002428365.1 Propionibacteriaceae bacterium UBA6122 | reverse complement strand
TCCAGGAGGCCTACGACCTGTTCCATCCCAAGGCGATCGCGGTGTTCTCCACCTGCCCGGTCGGCCTGATCGGGGACGACGTCCACGCGGTGGCTCGGCAGATGAAGGCCGAGCTTGGGATCAACATCTTCGGCTTCTCCTGCGAGGGGTACAAGGGGGTCAGCCAGTCGGCTGGCCACCACATCGCCAACAACGGCCTGTTTACCAATGTGGTCGGTACCGAAGAGTTGCCACCTGAGCTGAAGGTGAACCCCTGGCGGGTGAACCTGTTGGGTGAGTACAACATCGGCGGGGACGCTTTCGAGATGGAACGGATCCTGGCTCGTTGCGGCATCCAGTTGGTCTCCACCTTCAGCGGCAACGCCCAGTACTCCGAACTGGCCCGCTCTGGTGATGCCAACCTGAACCTGGTGCAGTGCCATCGCTCGATCAACTACATGGCCGAGATGATGGAATCCAAGTTCGGCATCCCGTGGATGAAGGTGAACTTCATCGGCGCCCAGGCCACGGCCAAGGCGATGCGCAAGATCGCCCGCTACTTCGGCGATCCGGAGCTGATCGCTCGGGTCGAAGTGGTCATTGCTCAGGAGCTGGCCGAAGTTGAGCCCGTGCGCAATGCCATTCGCGCCCGAACCAATGGCCGTCCGGTGATGCTGTATGTGGGCGGATCACGGGCCCATCACTACCAGTCGCTGTTCGCCGACCTGGGCATGCCGGTGGTGGCTGCCGGCTACGAGTTCGCTCACCGCGATGACTACGAGGGCAGCGTTGTGCTGGATTCCATCACCATCGATGCCGACTCCCGAGCCATCGAGGAACTCACTATCGGTCCCGATCCGGAGCGCTTCGCACCGCGAAAGACCGAGGCCGAGATCGCCGAGCTCGAAGCCGGTGGGCTGAAGATGGCGACCTACGAAGGCATGATGCCGGAAATGACGAAGGGATCAGTCGTCGTCGACGACATCTCCCACGCCGAGCTGGAACAGCTCATCGAGGCGTACAAGCCGGCCCTGGTCTGCTCTGGCATCAAGGACAAGTACGTCATCGAAAAGATGGGGATCCCCTGCAAGCAGCTGCACAACTACGACTACGGCGGCCCGTACGCCGGGTTCAAGGGCGCGATCAACTTCTACACCGAGATCGACCGCATGGTGAATGCCCAGGTTTGGCGCCTGGTCACCCCGCCGTGGGCGGCGAAGAAACCGGCCTGAGAGGAACACTGAAATGCTGAATCACACTCCGACCGAGATCGCCGAACGCAGCGCGCTACGGATCAACCCGGCCAAGACCTGCCAGCCGATCGGCGCGATGTATGCCGCTCTGGGCATCCACCGGTGTCTGCCGTACAGCCATGGTTCGCAGGGCTGCTGCTCCTACCACCGCAGCCACCTGACCCGGCACTTCAAAGAGCCGGTGATGGCGGCCAGCAGTTCGTTCACCGAGGGCGCCTCGGTGTTCGGCGGGCAGCCCAACCTGATGGAAGGCCTGAAGACTGTCTTCACCACCTACGATCCGGACGTGGTGGCGGTGCACACCACCTGCCTGTCGGAGACCATCGGTGATGACATTCCCCAGATCGTGGGCGAGGCCAAGCGCCAGGACATCATCCCGGAGGGCAAGTACGTCATCCACGCCAACACCCCAAGTTACGTGGGCTCGCATGTGGTCGGCTTCTCGAACATGTGCACCGCGATGGCCACCTACTTCGCTCAAGAGGTGAAGCCGGCCAGGCGCCGTCACACTGACGCCACCCAGATCAATATCGTGCCGGGATTCGTGGATCCGTCCGATATGCGCGAACTGCGCCGGCTCGCTGAGGCGACCGGGTTCAAGGTGACGATGTTCCCCGACACCTCCGGGGTGATGGACGCTCCGCAGACCGGAAAGCACATCTTCTATCCCGACGGTGGCACCACCGTGGACGAACTGAAGAACCTTGGCCGAGGCGTGGCGACCATGGCACTGGGCTGGTGGGCCTCTCGTGATGCGGCGATCCAGGTCGAGAAGAAGGCCTACGTGCCTCGGGAGATTCTGGATCTGCCGATTGGGATCGCGGCTACTGATCGGTTCATGCAGATCCTGAAGTTCCGCGGCGGGGTGATCACTCCCGATCTGGAGCGCGAGCGCGGCCAGTTGGTCGACCTGATGGTTGACACCCAGCAGCACTTCCACGGCAAAAAGGTGGCCATCTTCGGTGATCCCGATCATGTGCTGGCGCTGACCGAGTACGTCCGTGATCTGGGCATGATCCCGGTCCACGTCCTCACTGGCACGCCAGGCAAGCGGTTCACCAGCGAGGCCGAGCGGATCCTCGGACCGAAGGCGGCCAGCTCCAACATCAAGTCCGAAGGCGACCTGTTCACGCTGCATCAGCTGATCAAGAACGAGCCGGTGGACCTGCTGTTGGGTAACACCTACGGCAAGTACATCGCCCAGGCTCAGGACATCCCGTTCGTGCGGGTTGGCTGGCCGATCCTGGATCGGGTGGGTCACTCGTTGATCCCAACCCTTGGCTACGCCGGTGCGGTGCGACTGCTGACCAAGATGACCGATGCGCTGCTCGATCGGCGTGATCGGGACGCTCCGGATCATCAGTTCGAGTTGGTGCTCTGAGATGACTGAGGTGCTCGCCGCCAGAGCGCGCCAGGTCATTCGCAGCGGAGATGGAAAAGCCGGCATCGACTGCGAGAAGCAGTCGGTGGCCGGGTCGGTCAGCCAACGGGCTTGCACGTTCTGCGGCTCCCGGGTCGTCCTCTACCCAATCGCGGATGCGGTGCACCTGGTGCACGGTCCGATTGGGTGTGCGGTTTACACCTGGGACATTCGCGGGGCGCTGTCCAGCGGCCCGGAGCTACACCGGCTCAGCTTCTCCACCGACCTACGCGAACGACATGTCGTGTTCGGCGGCGAGCGCCAACTCGAAGACAGCTTGAACGAACTAATCGAACGGCACCACCCGGCGGCAGCTTTTGTCTATGCCACCTGCATCGTCGGGGTGATCGGTGATGACGTCTCGGCTATCTGCCGAGTGGTTTCGGCCAAATACGGCATCCCGGTCATCCCGGTGCAGTCCGAAGGTTTCGCCGGCTCAAAGAAGCAGGGCTATGACGCAGCCTGTGAGGCGCTGATGACGCTGATCGGCACCGGTGATACCGCCGGGGTTGGCAAGCACACCGTGAACCTGCTGGGAGATTTCAACCTGGCCGGCGAAATCTGGATCATCACCGAGTACCTGCGGCGGATGGGCGTGGAAGTGGTGGCCAACCTGACCGGGGACGGCCGGGTGGCCGACATTCAGCGGGCCCACGGAGCGGCACTGAACCTGGTGCAATGCTCCGGCTCCACCACCAAGCTGGCCATGCAGATGCAGGCCAAGTACGGCATTCCGTTCAAGAAGGTCTCCTACTTCGGTATCGACGATATGGCCGGCGCCCTCTATGCGGTGGCCGAGCACTTCAAAGACCCCGAGATGCTGGCGCGCACCCGGGAGTTGGTGTCCGAGGAGATCGCCGAAATCCTGCCGGTGGTCGAAGAGTGCCGCCGCGACCTGGAAGGTAAGCGGGCCGCGATCTACGTCGGGGGCGCTTTCAAGGCGATTTCGCTGGTCAAGGCGCTGCGACTGCTGGGCATGACCACCGTGCTGGCCGGCTCACAGACCGGCACGCCGGAGGATTATGAGTACCTCACCGATCTGTGTGATGCCGGCACCGTGATCGTGGACGACTCCAATCCGGCCGAACTGTCGGCCTTCCTCAGCGAGGGTAAGGCCGATCTGTTCATCGGCGGCGTCAAAGAACGTCCGCTGGCCTACAAGCTCGGGGTCGCCTTCTGCGACCACAACCATGAGCGCAAACTGCCCCTGGAGGGCTTCATCGGCATGGCGAACTTCGCCCGGGAGGTGCGCGCCTCCGTCTGCAGCCCGGTGTGGCAGTTCGCACCCCGTCATCAACCCGCCATCAAGGAGGTGTGAGGTGTCCATCACCGAACTGCCCAAGGCCCTGGCCGACCAGTCCAAGGTGCCAAGCTCGACGGAAACCAAGTCGTCCTCCACCACTAACGCCTGCCGGATGTGCATGCCGCTGGGCGCCTGCCTGGCCTATGTGGGCTTCGAGGGCACCGTCCCCTTCCTGCACGGCTCGCAAGGTTGTGCCACCTACATTCGGCGCTACCTGATCAGCCACTTCTCCGAACCGATGGACATCGCCTCCTCCTCAGTCGGCGAGGCGGCCACCGTGTTCGGCGGCGAGGAGAATCTGCGCGTCGGCGTGGCCAATGTGTCCCGGGTTTACAAGCCGCTGATGATCGGGCTGGCCTCCACCTGCCTGACCGAGACCATCGGCGAGGACGTCCCGGGGATGATCACCCGAATCAAGGATCCCGAAACTGGCTTGCGCGCCGAGACCGGCCAGGCCACCCCCGAACTCGTTTTCGCGCCCACGCCCTCCTTCGCCGGCACTCATGCCGACGGCTACCACGCCGCGGTGACCGCAGTGGTGAAGGAACTGGCCGAGGTCGGCGAGGAGACCGAGTCGGTGAACCTCTTCCCCGGCATCGTCTCCACCGCCGACCTGCGCCATCTCAGCGAGATCGTCGCCGGCTACGGCCTGCCGCATGCGCTGATCCCCGACTACTCCGAGCGGCTGGACGGCGTGACCGTTGCCCGCTACGAGAAGCTGCCCGGCGGCGGCACCACTGCCACCGCAGTGGCTGGCTCCGGCCGCGCGCTGGCCTCAATCACCCTGGGCGGCATGGTCACCCCCGGGGTCGACCTGGCCGGCGAGGTGCTCCAGGAGCAGTTCGGGGTGGAGCATCTGCGAATGCCACTGCCGATCGGGATTCGGCTGGTCGACACCTTCACCGACCGGCTCACCGAACTGTCGGGACAGCCGATGCCCCACTGGCTGGACGCCGAGCGCGGCCGCTTGGTGGACGCCTACATCGATGGCCACAAGTACGCCGCCGACCGCACCGCGATCGTCTACGGCGATGAGGATCTGGTGGTTGGGGTGACCGCCTTCCTTTCCGAGATCGGCATCAGGACCCTCCTGGTGGCCAGCGGTGGCCGTTCGGGCCAGCTGGCTGCCGAGATCGCCAAGCTCACCCCTGCTCGGGCCGCTGACATCGAGGTGCTCGATGACGGTGACTTCCACGAGATCGAAGCCCGCGCCGCCGAGCTCAAGCCCGACCTGCTGATCGGTCACTCCAAGGGTTATGCGACTTCCCGCCGGTTAGGCATCCCGCTGATTCGGGTGGGCCTGCCGATTCACGACCGGGTCGGCGCGCAGCGGTTGCGGCACCTCGGCTACCGGGGCACCCAAGACCTGTTCGACCGGGTCATCAACACCTTGATTCAAGTCCGCCAGGACGAGTCCGCCGTCGGTTACGCCTACATGTGAGGAGTTGGCTATGAGCCTCAACCCACCTTTAACCCCGACCAAGATCGCCCGCACCGAGCATCCCTGCTTCGATGAGGCCGCTCGGGCCCGGACCGCGCGGGTCCACCTGCCGGTGGCGCCCAAATGCAATGTGCAGTGCAACTACTGCAATCGGAAGTTCGACTGCGTCTCCGAATCTCGGCCCGGTGTCTCCTCCACCGTCCTCAGCCCGGCGCAGGCTGCCAACTATGTGGACGCGGTGCGAGCTGATCTGCCGAACCTGGCCGTGGTCGGGATCGCCGGCCCTGGCGATCCGTTCGCCAATGCTGAGGCGACGCTGGCCAGCCTTGAGTTGGTCAAGCAGCGTCACCCCGACCTGTTGCTGTGCGTTTCCAGCAACGGCTTGGAGTTGGCCAATCACCTTGATGCGGTCGCCGAGTTGGGCGTCAGCCACGTCACCATCACGCTCAACACCGTCGATCCGGAGATTGGTGGCCAGATCTACCGCTGGGTGCGCGATGGACGTCAGGTGTATCGCGGTCGCGAGGCCGGCGAGTTGATCCTTTCGCGCCAGCTGGCCTCAATCGCCGGCCTGAAGGAGCGCGGCGTGACGGTGAAGATCAACACCATCCTGGTGCCAGGGGTGACGCTGGAGGGCATCGGCGAGGTGGCCAGGGTAGCTGGCGAGCTGGGTGCCGACACGATGAACAACCTGCCGCTCTACCCTGTTGAGGGCACCCCCTTCGGCGAGTTGCGGGCGCCAACGCCCGAAGAAATCACCATCGCCCGCCGCGTCTCCGAGCCGCACATCGAGCAGATGACCCACTGCCAGCGCTGTCGAGCTGATGCGGTCGGCATTCTCGGCGACGAGCACACCGGCGAGGCCATTGATCGACTGCTGGCCGCCAAAGCTCCGGCGAAGGTGCGCCCCTATATTGCGGTGTGCAGCCAGGAGGGTTACCTGGTCAACCAGCATCTGGGCGGGGCCGACTTCCTGCTGATCTATGAGAACACCAACATCGACGGTCGAATCACGCCGCGCCTGATCGACAAGCGGCGTACCCCACCAGCGGGCGGCGGCGCGGGCCGCTGGGCGATGCTGGCCGGCATCATGAGCGACTGCAAAGCGCTCATCTGTCATCAGGTCGGCGAGACCCCCAGCATGGTGCTCAAGGGTGCCGGGTTGAGCGTGCACGAGTCGGACGGACTGATTTCCGAGGCGGTCACCGACGTGTTCGCTGGCCGCGAGCCGCGCCGGGCCCTGCCCCCGCGGGACTGCGCTACTTCGTGTTCCGGTCCCGGCACCGGCTGCGGATAGGGCGCCATCATGGGGCGGCTGATCGATACGACCTTGCGGGAGGGCGCCCAGGCGCCCGTCCCGTATCTGACCACCGTGCAGAAGGCGGCCCTGATCGCCGCCCTGGCCCGGATCGGGGTCGAGGAAATCGAACTCGGCCATGCCGTCACCGAACTGGCTTACGGGGCTGAGCCCCTAGCCGACCTGATGGCCATCGCCGCCCGCTTCGCCCCCGGGGTGCGCCGAGCCATCTGGTGCCGGGCCCGGGCCGACGACATCCAGGCCGCCGCAGCTCTTAACCCCGAAGTGGTCTCCTTCGCGTTGCCGATCTCCGATCGCCACCTGGCCAGCCGGCTCGGCCGTGATCGCAACTGGGCGCTGGCCGAAATCGGTCGCCTGGTGACCATCGCCCGCGAGGCGGGAATCAGCTACGTCTCGGTAGGACTCGAAGATGCCAGCCGGACCGATGTCGACTTCCTCCTCGACATCACCGCGGCAGCCTCGGCCGCCGGGGCCGACCGGGTGCGGATCGCCGACACCGTGGGAGTGCTTTCGCCAGGTCTGCTGGCGGAGCTGGTCTCGGCGGTTCGCACCACATTTGCCGGCGAGGTCGGCGTCCATCTGCACAACGACTTCGGCATGGCCACCGCGGGCGCCATCGCCGCCCTCGAAGCCGGCGCGGCCTGGGCCGATGTCGCCCTCTTGGGCCTTGGCGAGCGGGCCGGCATCTCCCACACCGAGCAGGTCGCCGCCTATCTCAGCGTCCAGCAGGGCGCTCACTACGACCTGCGCGCCACCAAAGGCGCGGCCACCATGCTCAGCGAATGGATCAACCGGCCCATCCCGGGCCACACCCCGGTCATCGGCACCGACATCTTCACCGCCGAATCCGGCCTCCACGTCGCCGCCATCGCCAATGACCCCGCCACCTACGAGCCCTACCCACCCGAAATGGTCGGCGCCCAGCGAAACCTGCGGCTGGGCCACCACAGCGGCCGAGCAGCCGTCGCCGCCCTCCTCGGCGAGGTCGGCGGCGACTTGGTCGAACTCACTGCAAAGCTGCGCCTTGCCGCCGACTCCCAACAGCGCCACCTCAACCCCGCCCAACTTGACGACCTGCTCAACCCGTCCGCCTGACCACCTGCTCATATTGGGGACGGTTCCGTTTAGCGCAGTTCACGGGGACGGTTCCGGCGCGCGGCTCACGGGGACGGACCCTGCGGTTGGCCGCTGCTAACCTCGCTGGCATCGCCAGCTGAAGGAGTGCCCGTGTCCACCGACCGCGAAGTGCTGATGGCTCCAGTTGAACGCTTGGTGTTCTTCTCCGACGCTGCGGTGGCGATCGCCCTGACCCTGCTGATCCTGCCGCTGATGGACGGGGTCGGCCAGGCGGCCGACGAAGGGCTCAGCGCGGTTGGCTATCTGAGCCAGAATGCCAACGCCTTGTTCAGCTTCGCCCTCAGCTTCGCGATCATCGCGCGGTATTGGCGGGCCCATCACCGCCTGTTCGCCGATGTTGAGCGGGAAACCCGGGGCCTGTTCTGGCTAAACATGGCCTGGCTGGCGGCCATGGTGGCGTTGCCGGTAGCCACCGCCATGACGGGTTCCCTGAAGCATGATCCGGTGCAGTACGCGATCTACATCGGCACGATGCTGACCGCTTCGGCCTTCCTGACCGCGATGATCTGGCTGCTGCGCCGCCACCCGGAGGCCTGGACGCCGGGTCATTCGGTGCCGGTGTCGCGATTGCGCGCCAGCGTGGTCAATGTGCTGCTGCTGGTGCTGGCGTTGACCTTGGCCCTGTTGATCCCCGGCGCTGGGTACTGGGCGTTGCTGACGCTGGCCGCGGTCCGTCCGGCCCGCTGGGCTTTGGACCGGCTACTCGACGGCAAGCCGACCCCGTCCCCATCCCCGGTCGCTGAGGACGTCGACACCTAAAACTCCCCGGGCACCAACCGGTGCTCCAGCAACACCACCTGGTAGGGATTCCAGGTCGAAAGCGTGTAGCGCAGCACCAATTCCTCCCCCTCCAGGCGGCTATCGAACAGGTAGGGGGCATAGGCGGCGCCATTGCCCTTGGCTTGGGCCGGGAAGATCGCCTCAGCCACCTGATCATCGTGGCTGGCCTTGATGAAACGGGTGAAGGGATCTGGCGACATGCCCGTGGCCACCCAATCCAGCAGCCGCAGCCGGGACGTCCATGGCCCGGTCGGTTGGTCGGCCCAGCGCAGGGTGATCGCGTTGCCAGCGGGGTCTTCCGGGCCGGTGGCGGTGAGCAGCGCATAACGGCCAGCCGCCGGAATCCAGCGCACCGACAGCTCCCCGAACGCACCGGGACGGAACAACGGGGCCGCCGCCAACTCATCACCAGACCAGCCAGCAC
>DIVW01000012.1 GCA_002428365.1 Propionibacteriaceae bacterium UBA6122 | reverse complement strand
CCGCCGTCGTCGAGAATCATGTTGGGATGCTCATCAACCCAATCCAGAATCTGCTCGGTGCACCACCAGTATTCGCTCAGCGATTCGCCCTTCCAGGCGAACACCGGCACCCCCTTGGGCTCTTCGGCAGAACCGTCCGGGCCGACCACGATGGCCGCGGCAGCCTCGTCCTGGGTGGAGAAGATGTTGCAGGACGCCCACCGCACTCGCGCGCCCAGGGCCACCAGGGTCTCGATCAGCACCGCGGTCTGCACGGTCATGTGCAGCGAGCCGGCGATCCGAGCCCCGCTTAGCGGCTTGGCGTCTCCGAAGCGCTCCCGCAAGGCCATTAAGCCAGGCATCTCATGTTCGGCGAGCCGAATCTGTTCCCGCCCAATGGCGGCCAAAGTGAGGTCTGCAACGCGATAATCCACGTCAGAACCCTACGCGAACACCTCGTCTGTGTAACATCGGGGCCTTATCCACCCGGAGGGCTAACGCATGCAGAGCTATGGCGCTGAGGTCAGCATCATTGGCACCGGTCAAGTGCCAGTGACTGCGGCCAGCCCGCTGAGTCTGCGCCAGTTGGGCGCCGAAGCGGTGCAGCGCGCCATGGCTGACGCCGGGGTCGATCACGTCGATGCGCTGTTCGTGGGCAACATGCTGGCCGACGAACTCCAGGGTCAAAAACACCTGGCCTCTTTGATCGCTGATGAAGCCGGGCTGCGCTGGGTCGAGGCATTGCAGGTGCGCGCAGCCACCGCTACTGGGGCGGCCGCACTTCGGATGGCCTACCTCTCGGTGGCCTCCGGCCAGGCCGAGGTGGCGATTGCCCTTGGCGTTGAGAAGATGAGCACCCACCGCGACCAGGTGATCTCCGCACTAGCCAAGGCCCTGGACGCCGAGCTTGAAGTGCCAGGTGGGGCCACCCTGCTGAGCCAGAATGCCAAGCTGATGCAGCTCTACCTGGAGCGCTACGGCCGCCAGATTTCCGACTTCGACGGATTCGCACTCAACGCCCACGCCAATGCCAACGGCAATCCAAATGCGCTGTTCCACGATCGCAGCGTCACCAAAGCGACCATCGATGCCGCCCCGGTGGTCTCAGCCCCACTGCGCCGCTTCGACGCAGCACCGATCTGTGACGGCGCCGCCGCGGTGGTGTTGACCCGCACCAAGCAGGCCCGAGCGTTCCACCATCAACCGGTGAAGATGCTGGCCGCCAGCGTGGTCACCGACCGGTTCCGGATCGCCGATCGCGACGACCCGCTGGTATTGGCGGCCTCGGCCCGTTCGGCGCACGCAGCCTTCAAGCGAGCCAATGTGCACCGCAGCGACATCGACTTCTTCGAAGTGCATGACGCCTTCTCGATCATGGCGGCCCTCATCTTGGAGGCGGTCGGCTACGCCGAGCCCGGCCAAGGCTGGCGGCTGGCCGCCGAGGGCGAGATCTTCCGCGACGGCTCGATACCGATCTCGACCATGGGCGGGTTGAAGGGTCGCGGCCATCCGATTGGCGCCTCGGCGATCTACCAGACCTGCGAGGTGGTGGCCCAGCTCACCGGCGCCGCTGGCGCCAACCAACTGCCTGACCCGAAGATCGGCCTGCTGCAGAGTGTCGGCGGGGCGGGCAGCACCGTACTGACCCACATCTTTGGCGTGTAGTTCCCTGGGCCGCGCCCCAGTTCCCTGAGCCCGGGCCCCAGTTCCAGGACAGCTTCGGCTCGGACGGCCTTGTTGGGACCGGAGCTACTCCGAGCCAGCAGCATCCGGCGCGGAGACGGCCACCCCGCGATCGATATCGGGCTCCAGGTAGAGCGCGGTCACCCAGGGCTCGGCCAGACGGATGGCGCTTTCGGCGTTGTCGATGATCTCAGCTACCCGGACGGCCGATTCGGTCGGCTCCACCGCGATCTTGGCGGCCACCAGAATCTCTTCGGGGCCAAGGTGCAGCGTCTTCAGGTGAATCACGCGGCCCACGCCAGGCGCTGCGGCCAGCGCATCGGTGATCTTGCGCACCGCTTCGTCAGTGGCGCTCTCCCCCAACAACAGGCTGCGGGTCTCGATCGCCAAAGTGATGGCCACCGCAATCAGCAGCGCCCCGATCAATCCGGTGCCGATCACGTCCCAGATCGCGTTCTTGGTGAGCAGAGTCATGCCAACGCCAACCAGCGCGAACACCAGACCAAGCAAGGCGGCCAGGTCCTCCAGCAGGACCACGGGCAGCTCCGGGGATTTCGAGGTCTTGATGAAGCGGGCCCAGGACTGCTTGCCCTTGGTGGGCAGCGATTCACGGACTGCGGTGCGCAGGCTGAACCCTTCCGCGACCAGGGCCGCGGTCAGCACGGCCAGCGGCACCCACCACCACGGGCCGTTCAGCAGATCTTCGCCGTGACCCTCCTCCGAATGCAGCAGCTCGAACTTGTGGAAAGCCTCATAAAGCGCGAACAGGCCACCAAGGCTGAACAGGATCACCGAAACCAGGAAGGCGCTGATGTAGCGCGCCCGGCCGTACCCGAAGGGATGCTCAGCGTTGGCTTCCTTCTTTGCCGATGCAGCCCCGCGCAGCAGCAACACCTGGTTGGCCGAATCGGCGACCGAGTGCACGCCTTCGGCCAACATCGAGGACGCCCCGGTCAGTGCCCAAGCACCGAACTTGGTGACCGCAATGAAGAGGTTGGCGCTCAACGCCGCGATTACTGCCTTATTTCCGCCATGACTGCTCATGGCGGTAAATACTGCCAGAGCCTTCAAGGCCGACCAGCATCGCCCCGCCAGCCTGGACGTCAGCGTGGGGAGTGGCGGACACCTTCGACCCTTCGACAGGCTCAGGGAACTGTGGGGAACGGGACTAGGCCCGGCCGAGGCCGATCTGCAGGTAGGCAGCGGCGAAAAGGCCCTTGAGCAACACGGTCGCGTAGCGCTCCACCGGATCACCTTCGGTGTGCACCAGATTCGACACCATCACTTCCTGGGTGAAGGCCAATGCGCGTAGCCGCTGACGCTCTTCGACGGCCTGCTCGTCGTCGCGGCCGTCGTCGATCATCACCAGGCCCGGACGCAGCGAGGTCACGCTCTCCTCGAACGGGTCGGCGAACGGATCCCGCGGCCGCACTCCGGCCACCAGCGGCTCCAAAGCGCCAGCATCGGCAGACAACACCACCCGTCCGGTCGCTGCGCGCAGGGCCTCGGCGATCCGGCGACTGGCCCGGGCGGCCAGGATCGACCCGCCCCACACCAGCGGTGCGGCAGCGGCCAACTCCAAGGCGACAGCTTTGGCCGGATTCTGCGCAATGTCGACCAACGCCGAAGACTCGGCGGCCACTTGATCCATCGCGTCGGCAACCTGACGCAGGTCGATTGCCGGGCCTAGCCCAAGTTTGTGCACGCCGGCCAACGCCACGATCGCCGCGGCCAACGGATCACCGGTGGCGGTCGGCAGCAACGTGGTCGCCGATGACCCCGCCTCCCTAGCCAGCAGCGAACCCTCCTCGGCGGCCACCAGCAGTCGACAACCCCGTCGGACGGCTTCAAAAGCGCCGGCAAGGCTGGCTTTGTCGCCGCCGCCGAGCACCACTACTACGTCCAGCGGACCGACCCAGCCAGGCAGACCGAGCCGGGGCCAGGCCACCAACGGAACCGGGCAGGTGGGTTCGAGGACTGCCCGAAGCAATCGAGCCTCCGGGCCGAAGGTGATGATCGCTCGAACGCGCTCCTCCGCAGCGATTGCCGCCAACGGCCCCTCAGCCATCATCGACTCGCGCCGCACCCGAGCTCCCGTTTCGGCCAAGGGCCGCAGCAGGTGATCGGCAGCGCTCAGGACGTCGGGGTCCTCAAGGCGCGCGTCCTCGAAGTCGTCCACCACTCAGCCTTGGCGCGCCTGGTCAACCAGCAGGATCGGAATGCCCTCCCGCACCGGGTAGGCCAGGCTGCAACCGTCGCAGGCCAACTCAGCGGACTCGTAATCCCAGGCAAGTTTGGTGTGGCAGGACGGGCAGACCAGCAGTTCAAGTAGGTCTGCAGACATCTCGTTCATCATCTTTCCTTCCGGATGATGGCCAATGCGGTGTCGCGCAGTTCGGCGACAGTGTCATCATCCTTGGCCTCAACATTGAGCCGGAGCAGCGGCTCGGTGTTGGACTCCCGGACGCTGACCCACCAATCCTGCGAGCTGATCAGCAAACCGTCGTTCCAGGACACTTCTCCACCGGCGCCGAGTGCCTCTGCTACCGCTCTCATGGTCGCAGGCGGGTCGGCCACAGTGGAGTTGATCTCACCAGAAGCCGCAAAAGTGGGCAGTTGTGACACCAGAGCCGACATGCTGCTATCGCGGCCCAACATCGCCAAAACATGCAACGCAGCGAGCATGCCGGTGTCGGCACCCCAGAAGTCACGGAAGTAGTAGTGGGCCGAATGTTCGCCACCAAAGATGGCGTTTCTGGCGGCCATCACCGCCTTCATGCGGGTGTGCCCGACCGTGCTCACCGCGATAGTGCCACCCGCAGCCTCGACGACTTCGGCAACCGCCCTTGAAGTGATGGTGTTGATCACGATGACCCCGCCCGGCTCGCGGGCCAGCTCGGCGCGGGCAATCAACGCGGTAATCACCGACGGGCTGACCACCAGGCCACGTTCGTCGATGATGAAGCAACGATCCGCATCGCCGTCGAACACCAAAGCCAGATCGGCGCCATGCTCGATCACGGCCCGTTGCGCGTCCACCAGG
This sequence comes from Propionibacteriaceae bacterium UBA6122, assembly GCA_002428365.1. Taxonomy (GTDB): domain Bacteria; phylum Actinomycetota; class Actinomycetes; order Propionibacteriales; family Propionibacteriaceae; genus Propionicimonas. The sequence continues at coordinate 22,915 of DIVW01000012.1, read as the reverse complement.
TTTTCCGGCTCCAGTGGGTTTGGCGGATGGTTGGGGAAACTGCCGTCCAGCTCGGTGAACAGCTCCACCAGCTCCAGGTTCAGCGGCCCAAGCACCGCCGGGGTGGTGAAACCGGCCATGCCATTGCCAGCGTCCACAACCACCTTCAGCCGCCGGATCCCGTCCAGCCCCACCAGCGAATGCAGCCGAGCTGCGTAGGCGTCCAACAGGTCCAGCTTGCGCTGACTACCCGACTCCGGGGTCGGCGGGAGCTCGGTGTAGGTGAGTTCCTTGATCCGCGCCATCAGCTCTGGGGTGATCGGCGCTGCCAGCGCCTGGCAGAACTTAATCCCGTTGTAGTTGGCCGGATTATGTGAGGCGGTGAACTGCACTCCAGGGATGCCGAGGTGACCCGAGGCGAACCACAGCCCATCGGTTGAGGCCAAGCCGATGTCGATCACGCTCGCCCCACGACTCATTGCGCCCATCGCGAAGGCCTGGGCCAACTCCGGCCCGCCAGCCCGCATGTCACGGCCCATCACGAACTCAGCACCGCGAAGCTCGAACGCCTCAGCGAAAGCCGCCCCTACCGCCCGGGCGCCGTCGGTGTCCCACTCGATGCCTGCACCACTGACCACGCCACGGATGTCGTTGGCCTTGAATACCACCGGTTCAATCACGGTTTTGAGCCTAGTAGCTCGTCGGGATCGGCCAGCACCGCCAAGTGTCCCTTGCGGCGGCTGACCTGCGGCTCTGGGGCCACCGCCTGCTCGCCAAGGCCCGCCTTCCGGACAGCATCGGCGAGCAGCATCAGGTCATCGGTTGATGCTCTGGGGGTGTTCATTTCGCCGGGGAGTCGGACGACCTCCCAACCCCGCGGCACGCTCAACTTGGCCGAGTGCTCGGCACACAGGTCATAACAGCCGGGTTCGGCACGCATCGCGAGCGGCCCGAGGACCGCCGTGGACTCCACATAGGCGAAGGTCAGCGTGGCAACGGCTGGACGCGAACAGGCCGTCCGGGAGCAACGCCGATTTATCACCTGCCCAAAGTAGCGCCGCTGGCCCTGCGGCGCCGGTAGTGCCGGTCGGTGTCGCGCGGTTCGTCGCCACAGTCGGCCAACCCGGCGGTTAGGCTGACCGAGTGAGAAGAAGGGATCGGCACGGACGTGGGCTGCGCGGCCCACTCGCCTCGCCGAACCCCCTCACCGGCTCCACCGTGCGGGTGCCGCGCCGTCCACGAGGGGTGGCGTTGTTCGCCGATTGTGTGCAGGCCGCGGTCAGCAAAGGCGTGGCTGATTGCCCACGCGCCTACGTCGGAGTCGACATTGGCTTTGAGGAGATCCCGGCCAACCTCACCGACTGGTGGCTGGATCAGGTGCCGCTGGCGGTGGCCCGCTCAAGCGCCCCGGGGCGCAATGCTGCCGTGGTCCTGTTCCGCCGTCCGCTGGAACACCGAGCGGTAAATACCGCTGAACTACGCCGTATCGTGCACCGCACCCTGATCGAACAGCTCTCCGCGCTCACCGGGATTCCGGTCGAGGAGCTGTATCCGCGAGTCGGCGAAGAAGATTGGGACTGACCGATCAGCCCAGGCGCGGGTCGAACACGATCACGGCCTGGTGCACTCGGGTCTCGTCTGCAATCAGATCAAGGACGGCCAGTCCCTTGACTGCGCCGAGGGAGGCTGTGGCCAGCACCGATCCCCGCACCACTGTTGATTCAGTTTGGATGCGAATGGTCGTCACGTCGGCCTTAGGTAGCGGCACTTGAGCGCTGGACCGAGCGGCGATCTTCACCTCCGATGTCTTGGGAGCACCCTTGGTGCCGGTGCTGAGGGTCAGCTTCACTGTGGCCTCGGCATCCGACGGGTTCACCAACTGCAGCACCGACGTGGTGGTCTTGCCCAACGCCACGGGCCACACCGCATCACTTGGCACCGGCGGCGCCGCGCTGATCGCCGCGGTATCCAGCCCGGAGGGGGGTAGCCCGTTGTCGGCTATCAGCCCAGCCACCACCTCATAGTTGGAGCTGAGCCGCAGCCCGGCCGCGACCCCGGCCAGGCCCGGGGAGAGCTCGACGGTCTTGGTGACACCTGGGGGCACTTCGACGCGTTGAGCATCGGTAAGTTCGCTGAGACCGGTTGCGCTAAGCACGTCGATCTTCACATCAGCTATGCGATCACCCGGATTGGTCACCACCAGGGTGCGGCGGCCCTTCCCCGCCGGAATCCCGGGAATCACCTGGTCAGTCTGCGGGCCGAGACCGGTGGGCACCCAGTCGGCGCCGAAGGGGTTGTTCCCATCCCAAGTGACCTGACGGACGAAGGCCGCCACCCGCCCCTGAGAGGTCGAAACCTTCAAGGTGATTGGCTGCTCGCCCCGGGCAATCAGCCCCAATGACTTGGTGCTGACCGAGTTTCCGTCCACGGTGAGACCACGCGGGGCGGAAAGCCGTCCCCCCGGTCCGTAGGCGACCAGGTCGACCACAGCGTTGGTGGCGTCCAGGTTCACCAACACCAGATCAGACTGCGCCGTTTCGGTGACGTCCACTCCGGAGAACCAGTGTTCGGCCTGGGGTGCGAGGCACGAGGCGACCGCCAACCCGCGGGCTGGCCCACCGGCCGCGCTGGACACGATGGTGGCGCCAAACATCTCCGAGCGCCGCACCGACACCCGCACCGGCTGACCAGGGTTTTCCACCAACGCCAGCCCCGCTGACTCAGTCGACTTCTGCGGGGTGGAGAGCTTCGAAGTGCGCACCGGGTTTTCGGTACTGACCGCGGCCACGCGCACACTGGCGGTCGCCGACTGGAAAGCAGGACAAACCACTGACACCCGAGTGCTGGACTCCCGGATCGGCTCTTGCGGCAGCGCGGCAGCGCCGCTCAGCCCGGCGCCCAGCACCGCGGCGCCCACTATCGCCACCAGACCAGTGGGTATCAGCCAATTCTTCACAGCTCGCCTCCAGCGATTCGGCGCGGCTCGGTGGGCGTCCGGCGACGCACCGAAGGCGCCGCCAACACCGCCAACACCAACAGCCCGGCCAGCTGGATCCAGGCCCACCAAGGATTGTCAGCGTTCAGGCGGTAGTGCAGCGTTCCAGCGGCAGTGCCCAGTTCGTAGGTGATCCCCGGAGCGTCGCTCGCGGCCTGGTTGAGCCGGGTTCCGCCCACCTCGACCATCCAATGGTCATCGCTGGGCTGGGCCAGCCGGAGGACCCGGGTGCTACCACCGGCCGGAATTTCGGCGCCGTCACCGACCACCGTGCGCACCTCGCCGTCGACCACGGTCGCGATCGCTGAATCGGGAACTGGCCAAACAAACTGCTCATCAGTGCCGGTGCCCAGGCCGAGGCCGGGAGTGTTGTTGATCGAGATTCGCTGGGAGGCTTCGCCACCAGACAGCGTCACGTAGGTCACCCCTAGCCGGACGAGGTCGGGCAGGATCTGATCGTCGGCACTGTCGCCGACCAGGCGGGTCACCACTGAGGCAGCCAGGGCTCGCGCGTCGATGTCGCCGCCGAAGGCCAAGCCCGACTCGGTATCGCCCAACCGTGAGAAGGCACCCTCGGCCATCGCCCAGCTCACCCGCCCCTCATCGGCCACCAGCACCAAGGTACGTCCCGGCGTTTCGGAGACCTGCGACTCATAGACGAAGGCGGGCACCGACTCCACCGGGCCTCGGGTCAAGCCGACCTGGCCAGCAATCAGCCACCATCCCGATCCGGCCAACAGCGCAGCGACGCCGACCAGGGACAGCACCAACACGCCGAGGTGGCGCAGGCCCAGTCCCTTACCCGACAGCTCCCGAATCACGCCGTCCAGACCGGAAATCGCGGCGAAAGCCAGCGCCCCAGCCACCAGCACGAGCCATTCCAACCCCTGCGGCCGCGTCCAGGATCCCGGCGGCACCTGGACGGCCAGCCGAGTGATCAACAGGGCCACCAGCATCGCGGCCACGGCGACGCCAAGCGCCGGCAACGCGGCTCCAGGCCGACGCCAGGCGCCCGCAAAGGCGGCCAACCACAAGACCGCAAAGAAGCTGATCGCCAGCCAAATCGGCGCGCCGGAGGCCAACGGGTGTCCGAAGAACAGCTCCCAGGCCGGCACCACCGTCCCTGGGCTCAAGGTTGGCTCAGCACCGGTGAGTAGGCGGCCCGGGTAGCGCAGGATCATGGCTCCCCACGGCCCAGCCAGGCTGAGCAGCGGGGCGGCCAGCACCAGCGCCAGTTGGCCCCAGACCCGCAGGCGACCGGCGCGGATTCCGAAGAGCACCGCACCGACCAGCGCGACGGGCCAAAACAGTGGCACCAAAGCACACGACAACAACAGCCAGAAGGCCACCGACCCGGCAGCTCGCCAGCTCCACTGATCACCGCGCCACCAGTTGTGCAGGCTGTAGGCCAGCACTGGCAACAGCGCTGCGGTCGCCGCCAGGCCAAAGCTGCCGGTATTGAGACCGCCGATCAGGGCTGGCGCGAGTGCATAGGCCAGCGCCCCAGCACCGGCCAAATAGCGATCAGCCACCAACAGCCGCGCCAGCCGGAAGGCCAACAGCCAAGACAGCGGCACGGCCAGCACCACCAGGATGGTGACCAGCCAGTCGGGGTGGCCGAAGGTGATCAGCGAGAACAGGCCCACCATGGCTGCCCAGGGAGTGCCCACTCCAGCCGCCCCGGCCACCGGGGTCAGATAGGACGAAACCAGGTCGGCCCAGCTCTGGGGGGCGGGCAGCAGTTGGGAAGCCGACAACAGGCCAGCTTCATAGCTGTTGCGTGAGGCCAGCAGCGCACCCAGCGCGAGTACGGATGCGGTGGTGGCCGCCAGCGGCACCCTGGCCTGCTTGTCACCAACTTCGGCGAAATCGTCGCCGATCATCTCGTCCAGGCTGGCTGAGTCGCCACGTCCGGAGAAGGTCTCCAACCAGCCGCCGAAGCGAGCAGCGGTCAGGGCGGTCGCGCGCCTGAATCCGGAACCGAAGGCCGGCCGTAGCGCCTTGGTGGTGGCCACGCTGGCCGCCTTGACCGGCAAAGAGGCGAGTTCACGGTTCAGATTGCGGCGCAAACCAGCGTTGCGCAGCCACTGCCAAAGGCCGCCGACCTCTTCGCCGCTACGGGACAGGTCCTTGCCCAGCAGGTAGCCCAAAGCCACAATCAGGGTCACCAGAATGAGGCGTAAGGCGACAAAAACCCGCCAGACCGGACGGGTGTTCGCCACCGTCAGAGCCAGGCTGGCCGCCCGGTCCTCGGCCGGATCACTGAAGCTGGCGAAGTTGGTCAGCTGTGCCTCCGGCTCGGCGATCACCTGATAGCCGGTCAGGTTCGCCCGCCAGCCGAGATCCAAACCCCAATGACTGCGCGGGAGCCGCGTGTTGAAGCCACCAAGGAAGCGCCAGGTATCGCCACGAATGAGCATGCCTGCTGCTGGCACCCCGAGCGCGGCGATCGGCGTCAACTGGCCCTGATAAAGCTCGCCAGCATCAGTGAGGGTGTGCATGCGTCCATTGGTGGACATCGTCTGGGCCCAGTCACTGACCAGCTTGCCGGCGCCACGGCGGCGAGGCTCGATCAGTAGACAGCCCAACACTGAGGCTTCCCGCTGCACGAGAACCCGCTTCAGCAGCGTGGCCAGCGCATTTGGCTCCGGGACGGTGTCATCGGGGATCACCCAGATCCAGTCGCCGACCTGGTCGGGGCTGAGGCCAGCGACGATGGCTTCGGTGGGATGGGTCTGGGCATCGATCGCGTTGGCACAACGGGTTGGATCACCGTCGGCGGCCACGATCGCCGCGACCACGCGGAAACCGCTCAGATCAGAGATCTCTTCATCGTCGATCTCGTGCAGCCAAGCCCACGGATCCAGACCGAACTCGTCGACCGCTTCGCTCACGCGCTACCTTTCGACCCGGAACCCCCACACCGGGGCCCCAGCCTACCTTGGCCGCGGCAGCGGTCAGATTGCCAGCTTCTTCAGGCGCCGACGCTCGCGCTCACTGAGGCCGCCCCAGATACCGAACCGCTCATCCTTGGCCAAGGCGTACTCCAGGCACTCTGAACGGACGTCACAGGAGAGGCAGACCTTCTTGGCCTCGCGGGTGGAACCGCCCTTCTCGGGGAAGAACGCTTCCGGGTCGGTTTGCGCGCACAATGAGCGTGTCTGCCAACTCAGCACGCCCTCTTCGCCTTCAGGCTCCACGATCAGGAACAGTTCCTGCATGTGATTCTCCTCGACCCGCTCGCGGCAAACCGCGAACTATGTACTGAATTACACGCTTGTCATTACCGATAAGTCAACCCCGGGTGCGCTAGCATTCCGCTCCGCGTCATCGGTGTAACCCTTTCGGGTGACACGACACGCCGAATAAGGTCATACCAGGGTCATGCAGGCGTGGTCGGGCCCTCAGATTCGGGCATCTTGTCTCGCGCCGGAGCCCCGGCCGCCGCGTCCGCAGCGGTCCACCACACCGCCCCGGCCGCCTGATCGCGAGACCAAGTGGTCGCCACCGGCTCGACCGGCTCGACCCTCGGCTGCTCCGACTGCGGCACTGCTGGCGTCGAGGCGGGCCGCGCGGTCGGCGATGCGGTCTCGATCCGACCGGCCTTGACCCCCCGCAGGAATACCCAGATAGCGCCAGCGGTGATCGCTTTGAATCCAACGTCCAACAGCCCGCCCAACACGTCGAGCACCACGCCGATACCGGCGGCCGAGGCCCACATCCCCATCAGCACACTGACCAGGGTGAGCAACACGCCGAGGCTGAGCACTACCGCGGCCATCTTGGCCAACAGCAGAGCCCGCGGGGTGGCAGGGGCAACCAGCGAACAACTCAGCACCAGCACGACCAGCAGCAGGGCGATGGAGAAGTTCAGCCAGCCACTACCAACTTCCTGGAAGGCCTGGAACACCGACATCTCGTTCAATGCGGTGACTAGTCGCCAGACCGTCAGCCCCATACCCAGGACGGTCAGGCCGATTGCCAACCACGACAACAGCTCACGCACACGCTTGAGATTCTCGATCATGGCCTCGCCTCACCTCCGGATTCCTGCCTCCACAGGCTAGCGCGCCCGCGGCGCCCACCGAAGTCTCAGGCGAAGCCGGGGCCAGCCTTGCTAGCCACCTCGGCGACCAACTCCTTGATGCGCTCTGCATCTTCGGCGCGCGCGACCAGGGTGGCCGTTGGCGTGCGAACCACCACCAGCCCGCTCACTCCCAACAGCGCGATCACCGAATCGTCATCGGTGTTCACCACCACGTTGTTGGCAGCCGAGAGCTGGACGCAGTTGCCCGAGACCGCGTTGCCGGACTCATCGTGGGCCAGGATCTCGGCGAGGCTGGCATAGCCGCCAACGTCGCGCCACTCCACTGGCATCGCGACGGCGGCCACGTGGGCCGATCCTCGTCCGGCCGATACTGGCTCCATCACCGCGTAGTCGACCGAGGTCTTGAACAGGGTCGGGAAGATCTCGGCCAACCGGGTCGGCTGGGCGGCCAACTCCAACACCGAGGCGTAAGTGGCTGGCAGCAACTGGCGCAGCTGGTCGAGAAGGGTTTCGGCACGCCAGACGAACATGCCCGCGTTCCACCAGTACTCCCCGGAGGCGACATACTGCTCGGCGAGTTCCAGGGCGGGCTTCTCGGCGAACTGCACCACCTCGTGAGCGCCGGTGAAGCCATCGATGCCGGCCCCACGGTGCAGATAGCCATAGCCGGTGTGCGCACTGGTGGGGACGACACCGAGGGTGACCAGCACCGTCGGATCAGCCTCAGCCAGGGCGAAGGCCGTCTCCAAGCAGGACGCGAACACCTCCACCGGCTCAATTAGGTGATCGGCAGTCACCTGGGCGATCACCGCGTCGGGATCCTGGGCGTGCAGCACCGCGGCCGGCCAGGCCACCGCATTGAGCGAATCCCGTCCGGTCGGCTCCCCCAAAATGTTGGCCACCGGGACTTCAGGCAGATCGGCGGCCACCGCGTCGGCATAAGCCGCCCCGGTGACAATCAGGACCCGTTCGGCCGGGACCGAGGCCAGCGACCGCTCGAAGGCCAGCCGGAGCAACGACTTGCCGCCTACCAGCGGCAGCAACTGCTTGGGCATTCCCCGTCGAGAGAGCGGCCAGAGTCGGGTTCCCGACCCACCAGCCATGATCACCACGTAGCGCACGGCATCGAGCCTAGAGCCTTGGCCAACCCCCCGCGCCACACCAGCGCCTGAGCGCCTAGGATTCGGGTCGTGGCGAACCTCATCATTCAGGCGCTGGAAAAGGCGGTGCGGTCTCGCGGCGCCGACCCGCTGATCACCTGGTACGGCACCGATTCGGGGGCTCGCACCGAACTGAGCGTGCGCAGCTTCGCCAACTGGGTGGACAAGACCGCCAACCTGCTTTCCTCCTGGGAGGTCGAAGGCAGCGTCGTGGTCGGCGAAGTGAATCGCACCAATCCTGGCCACTGGATGAGCCTCGTCTGGCCACTGGCCGCCTGGCAGGCCGGCTGCACCTACCGCCTCGATCCCGACCCCTTAGCTGCGGTGGTGGTACGCGGCCCCCTCGATCCGTCCGCGCTTCCGGGCCAGCTCACCGTGGCCTGTTCCCTGCATCCGCTCGGACTGGGCTTACGTGATCTGCCAGCCGAAGTGCTCGACTTCAGCACTGAGGCGCTGGGCCAATCCGATGCGCACTATGTGCGACCCGTCGAGCCCACCGATCCGGCCTGGATCGATGCCGACGGCACCCGTACGCACGCCGATTTGCTGGTCGCCCCGCAGCCGGGACGCACCCTGGTGCGGCCAGGTGATGGTTGGCAGACCCTGGCTGCGGCAGTCATCGCACCGCTGCTGGGCGGCGGGTCGGCGGTGATCGTGGACGGCGCCATGGAGCCGACTGCCCTGACCCGACTGGTCGCAACAGAGCGGATAACCACCCCGATGGCATGATGGCCGCAGGCCCCACCAACAAGGACTAAAACCGATGGACGCTGGCATCTCTCGCCGTTCCCTGCTCACCACCGCCGCCGTGTTCGCTGGCGGCCTGGCCGTCACCGGCCTGTCCGCCTGCTCAACCCCCCCGGCGATTCCACAGCCGACGGTGGCGCCCACCGGGGCCATCAAAGACCAGCTCGACCAGGCGTTGAAAATCATCTCCGCTGGCAGCGACAAGTTCGGCGTCTTCATCGAGGACGTCCGCAGCGGCGGCACCTACAGCTTCAATGGCGGCTACGCCAGCCAGAGTGCGTCCATGGTCAAGCCGATGATCGTCGCGATGGCGCTACGCAAGGCCGCCGCCGAGGGCGCCGAACTCAGCCCGGAGAACCTTGAGCACGCTCGAAAGGCGATCACCAACTCCGACAACGATGCCGCCACCGCCCTTTGGACCTACGCCGGCTACCCGGCCTACCAAACCCTTGCTGACGCGCTCGGGCTAACCCACACCCGACTCGACTCAGCCAAAGCCGATCAATGGAGCTGGACGTGGACCACCCCCGGCGATCAGGTGAAGCTCGTGAAGGCCCTAGCCACCGGTGAGACCCAAGCTCTGACCAAGGCGCAGTGCAGCTTCATCTACGACTTGATGGGGCAGGTCCAGGACGACCAGACCTGGGGGGTCGGCCAGCCAAAGTCGGCCAGCGTCCAGGTGCACCTGAAGAACGGCTGGGTGCAGTTCAAATCCACCGACAATCTGTGGGCAGTGAACTCGATGGGGTCGGTGACCGGCGAGGGCCGCGACTACCGGCTGTGCGTGATGACCCGGGTGCCCGATTTCGCCACCGGTCGCGAGCTCACCTCTGCCGTCGGCAAGTGGGCGTTCTCGATCCTGGGTTCCGGCAAGCTCTAAACCGGAAGGCCCGCGAGCCTCTCCAGGGCGTGGGGACGGTTCCCGAGATTCAGCTGACCTTGCAGATGCTGTCGAGGTTGTCGGTATTGGTCTTACTCGTCTTGGTGCTCTTGGTCGGCTTGCTCGATCCACCAGCAGTGGGGGTCGTCCCGGACGGCTTCGTCGAGCCCGGCGCAGCCTGGGTCTGGGTGCCAGCTTTGTCCTTTGCTTCGCTCGCGGCGATCGCCTCGGTGGTGAGCCGACGAATCAGCGCGAAGTCGGGGTTTACGGTAGGAATGTCGCCCTTCACCGCAGCCTTGAGGGTCGGCGGAGTGAAACTCACCGAGGCCATCGGCAGCGCCTTGCCCTTCATTGCTAAGTCGAGCATGGTGCCGATCTGATCGGCGGGCAGATCGGTGGCCACCACCTGCTTGCCGGCATCAGCCAAGGCCTGGAACTTGGTCAGGACCGTGGCCGGGTCGAGTTGCTTGACCATCGCGCTCATCACGCATTTCTGTCGCAACATCCGCTCATAGTCGGTGGAGTACTCCCGCGAGCGGGCGAACCACAACGCGTGGAAACCGTCCATATGCTGGTTCTTGCCGACTTCGATCCAGCCGTACACGCCTTTCTTGCCGTGCAGACTGCCGATCGGCACCCTCTTGCCGACATCGAGGCGGATCCCGCCGACCGCGTCGATCAGTTTCTCGAAGCCCTTGAGATCGATCATCGCCCAGTAGTTGATTTTCAAGCCCAGGATCTCCTCGATGGAACTCCTGGTGGCTTCCACCCCGGGGTACTTCACCCCGGGGAAAAGCTTCTTGTGCTGGGTCGCCATGGTGTAGACGCCATTGAGCATGCACTGATCGGCCAGCGACTTTTCCGGGCAGTAGTAGCCGTTGGGGTAAAGCTTGTGCAGCGGCGAATCGGCCGGGAACGGGGCTCGTTGCAGGTTGCGCGGCAGGCTGAACAGCACCGTCCGGCCGGTTTCGGCATCAATACTTGCCACTGTCATCGAGTCCGGACGTAGGCCGGTGCGATCAGCGCCAGCGTCGCCGCCGAGCAGCAGCACGTTGAAGCGTCCGTTCTGCACCTGGGCGTTACCGCCGCCACCAAAGATGTCGCCGAAAAGCGACTTCTGCGTACCGAAGATGCCCGACGCGCTCCACGCGATGCCCGTCCCAGTCACGGCCAACACCAACGCCAAGCCACCCGAGATCAGTTTGCCGGTTCGCGACATCGCCCGGGGGTCAGCCAGCCGCCAGGCGTCCAGCAGCAGCAGCGCCCAGCCGATGCCGTAGGCGAGCACCCCCCATTGCAGAATGGTCAAGGTGATCTGGTTGGCGTAGAGGCCGATCACAAAGGAGCGGAAGGGCAGCGCCAGCAGCCCCACGAACAACACCACCGCGACAATGCCCGCCCAGACCCGGACGGCCCACTTGCCCACGGTTCGGTTGCCAGCAGCAAGCTGCGCAGTGCCCGGAATGAGGGCGGAGAATCCGATCAGCACCAGACCCCGGCGCAGCGAAATGCCTTGACTGCGCACCTGCGGAGTGGGCAACTCCACCCGAGTACCGGCGGCGGCTGTGCTCATCACCCTCCTGGCTGGACGGAAACTGGACCGTCTTCAGTATTGCCCGCGGGGCCAAGCCGACTGGTCAGCCGCGCCGCTTCAGCGTCCGCGTACCGCTGCGCCCTTGGCTCGCGCCGCGTCGCGTAGCTCGGCCTGGAAGGCCACGATCTTGTCCATTAGTTCGGGGTCGCCGGTGGCCAGCATCCGGACCGCCAGCAGGCCAGCATTGCGGGCATTGCCGATTCCGACGGTGGCCACTGGAACCCCAGCAGGCATCTGGACGATCGAGAGCAGCGAATCCATGCCGTCGAGCACCTTCAGCGATACCGGCACGCCGATCACCGGCAGCGGGGTCACTGCGGCCAGCACTCCGGGCAGGTGCGCGGCTCCGCCTGCGCCAGCGATGATCACCTTCAGGCCACGCTCGCGAGCAGTCCGCCCGTAGTTGATGGAGTCCTCCGGCATCCGATGGGCGCTGACCACGTCCGCCTCGTAGGCGATGCCGAACTCCTTGCAGGCCTCAGCTGCCGCGCTCATCACCGGCCAGTCCGAATCCGAGCCCATCACGATGCCCACCAGCGGCGAATCACCCATCTGCTTCTCCCATCACTGAAATGCATCGCGGCTTGAACCGCCCTCAGTCTCGACCATCCTCCCCCGAACCGGACCGGGGGTCCAAGCCACGGCCCGACGACTGCAGCGCGCAGTTCGTGATCGCCTCGGCTTCGACCGAGTTCCGAGCGGGGCGAATCGGCGTAAACCGGCCCAGCTCTCTGTCACAATTGAGCCATGACTGCGCAAATCGTGACGATGGGCGGCGGCGGGTTCTCAATGTCGGAACACGGTGCCCCAACCAACCTTGACCGCTACCTGCTAGAGATCAGTGGCAAGTCATCGCCGCTGGTCTGCTTCGCTCCCACGGCTTCAGCGGACGATCCGCAGTACATCAACAAGTTCCTGCTCGCCTACGGCACCCTCGGCGTCCGCACCATGGTGCTGACCCTCTGGGACGGTAGCTCCACCGATTCGATCGCCCGCATCGCCGATGCCGACATCATCCTGGTCGGCGGCGGACACACCGTGAACCTGCTGGCTTTGTGGAAGGCCCATGGCGTTGACAAGGCCATTAAGGCCCGCGCCAAGGCCGACGACGTCGTGCTGTCCGGTGTTGGCGCCGGTGGCGCCTGCTGGTATTCGGGCTGCATCACTGACACCTTCGGCGACTACCGAGCCTGGCGCGGTGGCCTGAACCTGGTTGAGGGCAGCTTCTGCCCGCACTTCGACGGTGAAGCCGGCCGAGCACCTGCTTACACCGATGCGGTGGCCACCGGCGACCTCACCGGCGGGTACGCCGCCGATGACGGCGCTGGCATTCACTACATCGACGGCGTGGCCACCAACTTCGTCGCCGAGGCGCGCGGCAAGCGCGTCTACCGGGTGATGCCCTCAGACCTGCCGACGTCCAGCGGCGTGCTGGTTGAGCCGCAGAAGATGACCGTCCTCTGAGCTACTGACCTCGCCGCGGGGCCGGCCTCTTCATCGGGGGCCGGCCCCGCGGTCTTTTCCCTAGCCGCGTCCGTAGAAATGCGCCGGGGCGACCCCTTGTCCGGCTCGCTATCTTTGGCTTGATCGGGATCTACACGACGCAGGGGTGCGGAGTTTGTGGCAGGACCGAGCTCCTTGTGGAGGTTTGAATGTCGCGCGCCCTTCGACTGGTGTTCGTGCTGCTCGCAGCCCTGATTGGCGGCCTACTCGTCGCCCCGCCCGCCCAAGCGGCTGGCACCAACACGGTCGTCTTCCACGCCACTGACCCCGACGGTGCTCCAATCGCCTTCACGGCCCTGATCCACGTGGGCGGCAGCGGCGGCGGCAACACCACTGAAACCGGCCAATACACCATGACGGGCATCGAGGACGGCGACTACACCTTTTCGGTTCAGTCCGCAGTGATGGATGGCTACCGGCTTTGGTACGACGGCACCGCCACCGGCTCGACGTCCCAGCCCGCGCCCACCCATTTGGCTGGTGGCCAAACGATCGACTTCACCGTCCAGTTCCCCAGACTGGCGACCCTTTCGGGCACGGTAGCCACCAGCGACGGTGACCCAGTGCCGAACGTAGCGGTGCTGATCAACCGGGGCGGCTCCGTCAAGAGCGTCCGAACCGACAGTTCGGGCCGTTACGACTTCGGCTACATGAGAAGTGGTGCGTTGACGCTCTCCTCCGGCACGGTCTCCGGCTGGACGGCGGCCCCCCAGGAGATCATCACCATCCCGACCAATGGCGGGCTCACCAAGAATCTGACCCTCACCAGGGCGGGCAGCATTGAGGGCATTCTGGTCAACGACGCCGATTCGGCCCCATTGGCTGGCATCGAGGTGACGGCGTGGACCAAAACCTCGGCTGGCTACGCCGGCACCGCCCACACCGACACCACCGGGCACTTCCGGATCGACGGGCTGGGGGCCACCGACTTCGTCTTGCGCTATCACGACCCTTTGGGCGGCACTGTGCGCTCGACCTGGTGGAGCGGTAACAAAGAGACGTACCCCAGTGCCACGGCGATCGCAGTTGCCGAAGGAGCCACCACCACCCACAACGAACGACTGATCTACCCAGATCCGGCTGGCTACTTCCACTCCTTGTCGGGCACTGTCACCGATGGCACGGGAGCCAAGCTGGCCGGCATCACTGTCACCGCCACCAACGGCATCGACGCGCCTGCCGCCACCACCGACCGAAATGGACGCTGGGCGCTTTCAGTGGCGGATGGCTCTTGGCGGGTGCGCGCCGAGGCGAGTGCGGCACTTCAGTCGGCCGAGGCCACGCCACCGTGGTTCCCGCAGTACTACGCCGCCGGCGCCACGGCCGACACCTCCGCCGCCGCCGATCAGCTGAGCGTGAGCGGTGGCGCAGCCATCGACAACCTCAACCTCAGCCTGGCCCGCTCGGCTCGGATGCGGATCGGCGTCAGCACTCCCGCCGGTGACACCGTGACCCCCGGCTGGCGGCTGTACACCACCGGCGGAGCCGAGTTGCCCGCCCCGCCGACCGACGTCAACGGCCACCCGCTGCTACGTCCGGGCAGCTACAAACTGTTGGTTACCGGCGAGGCTGGCGGCGAAGTCCTGCTGCCCCGGTGGTACGCCGCCGCAGCCTCAGCAGGCGCAGCCGCGACGGTAACCGTCGCCGCCGGGGACGATCCGACGTCCGCAGTGAGCCTGGCCAGTGGGCTGTCGCCGGTAACCGCGCCCAGCATTGCTGGCCCGGCGCGCGTCGGCAGCGTCCTGAGTGGCAACACCGGTGCGTGGAATCTGCAAACCGGCACCAACTACGCCTTCAGCTGGAAGCGCGGCAGCGCCTCAGTCGGGAGTGCCGCCGCCTACAAAGTGGTGCCAGCAGATGCGGGCGCCGTCCTCACCTACGCCGTGACCGCGAGTAACTCTGCCTTCGGTAAGTCGTTCAGCACAACGGCCACCAACAAGGTCAGCATTGCCAAGTTGGCCAGCAAGACCTCGCTGAAGACCAAGGCTCTGGGAGGCAAGAAGGTGCGCTTCACCATCACAGTGACCGCATCGGGTCTGGCACCCCAAGGCACGGTGACGATCCGCCGCGGCTCAGTGGTGGTGGCCAGGGTATTGGTGGTCAACGGCAAAGCGAAGGTGACCGTGAAGCGGCAGCCGCGCGGCTCCAAGACCTATCGCGCCACTTTCAACGGCTCAACCCAGCTGCTGACCAGCCTTTCGGGCAAGGTGCGAGCCCGGGTTCGCTGAGTTTCGCGCCCCGCCTCAGCGGAAGATCAGGCTGCGCTGCACGATGAAGTTCACCGTGGTGGCCACACCCTGGGCGATCACGAAGCCGACCACCTGGGCCAGCGTCTTGCTGCCCCAGGTGGCGAACACCCACGGAAACAGCACCGCGAACAGGCCGACCTGCAGTGCGAAAGTGAGGCCATAGAGGGCCACCACCGCAGCGAAACGGCGCTTGGACGGCTCGGCAACGAAGGTCCAACGGCGATTGATCAGGTAGGCGGTGGTGGTGCCAGCAACAAAAGAGAGCGCCTTGGCCAGGTTGGGATCGAAGCCGAACAGGTTCATCAAGGCCACCAGCAAGCCAAAGTCGACTACTGCCGCCAGCCCACCGGTCACCACGAACCGGAACAACTGCAGACCGAGCGCGGGCCGAGTCGGCGCGGACGCGGCCTCTGTTGAGCTCACTCGTCCTTCAGTTGGGGCCGCTTAATCGGGTCATCCCCGGCGAACAGCAGCTCGGTCATCACCACGTGCACCCGCTCGACGTCTGGGATGTCCGCCAACACCACCGGCTCATCGGCAGCGGTGGTCAACCGCAGCGTGCCGCAGCCGAAGATCCGGTCGCTCAGGGAGCGCTCGTAGGCCACATTGTTGATCCGGGTCAGCGGCAGGTCATGCCCGCTCTTGTTGATGATGCCGCGACGGGTAATGATTCGCCGACTCGTGAAGGTGTAGGTGGTGGTCAGCCAGCGCAGGAAGGGCACTACCGTCCAGATGACGATAACCAGCGCGGCCAGTGCCACGGCCACCCAAGCTCCCCACGGCAGCATCGACGCTGGGAGGAATGCGAATGCCAATCCGGTAGCCACCACCGCCAGCAACAGCACCAACGCCGGTGCGATCAGCGCCTTGGCGTGCGTGCGCAAGTGCAGCACTTCGACTTCACCTTGACCGAGCAATCCTGAGGGCAGTCCCATGTGCCAATCGTGGCACACCACCGTCGGCTCAGCGCAGATGAATCACATCACCGGCGGCGAATGGCCGAACACCAGCAGCGGTGCGCACCAACAGCCTGCCGTCGGCATCGATTCCGATTGCCTCGCCGAGAACCGACTCGGTGCCACTCAGCTCCACTCGCACCGGACGCCCGATGGTGCTGCAGCGATCGCTGAGTTCATCGCTGAGGTCAACGCCGGCCAACCAGCGCCGATACCAACCACCAAGCGAACCCAACACCGCGCCGATCAAGTCCTCATCGGCGATCTGCACCCCGGCCAGCCGCAGCGAAGTGGCGCTCGGCACCGGCAACTGGTCGGCTGCCAGTGCCGTATTGATGCCCATGCCGATCACCACCGCCGGATCATCGCCAGCGATCCGCTCGGCGAGGATGCCGCAGATCTTCCGTCCCTCAATCAGGACGTCGTTGGGCCACTTCAGTTCAGCTGCCGCCCCGGCTTGCTTCAGCGCATCAGCCACCGCCAGCCCGGCCACCAACGGCAGCCAGAGCCAACGCTCCGCCGGAGTCTGCGCTGGCGGCCGCAACAACGCCGAGATCGCCAGCGACGCCCCTGCCGGCGCCGTCCAGGAACGGTCCAGTCGACCCCGCCCACTGGTCTGGTGATCGGCCACCAGCACTGTGCCACTAGGGGCCCCGGCACGGGCCTTGGCGGCCAGGTCGGCATTGGTTGATCCGGTGCTCGCGACCCGCCGGACAGCTACCCACGGCGGACCCAATCGAGCCACGGCTGCGGCGGTCCATTCCGTTCCCAAGGTGGAATTCACCCCCCGACCCTATGACGTTTACCCCAACTGCCCGCTATGGTTCCCCCCATGCAGCCGGACATACATACGACTAGGGGCAAGATCGCCGACCTCGGCGAGCGAATCGAGCAGGCCAAAAACCCAGCCGCGCCCGCCGCAATCGAGAAGGTGCACGCGCAGGGCAAGATGACCGCGCGCGAGAGGGTACTCGCCCTCCTTGATGAGGGCACCTTCACCGAATTCGACGAGTTTTCCCGCCATCGCAGCACCGCCTTCGGGATGGAGGCCAAGCGGCCCTATACCGATGGCGTCATCACTGGGGTGGGCTCGATCCACGGCCGCCCGGTGTGTGTCTTCAGCCAGGACGTAACCCTGTTCGGTGGCGCCCTGGGCGAGGTGTACGGCGAAAAGATCGTCAAGATCCTCGACTTTGCCATCAAGACCGGGTGCCCGATCATCGGCATCAACGAAGGCGGCGGCGCGCGAATCCAGGAGGGCGTCGTCTCGCTGGACCTGTACGCCAAGATCTTCCGTCGCAACACCCTTGCCTCCGGCGTGATCCCGCAAATCTCGCTGATCATGGGTGCTGCGGCCGGTGGCCACGTGTACTCCCCAGCGCTGACTGACTTCGTGGTGATGGTCGACCAGACCTCCCAGATGTTCATCACCGGCCCGGCGGTCATCAAGACCGTCACCGGCGAGGACGTCACCATGGAGGAGCTCGGCGGTGGCCGCACGCACTCGACCAAGTCGGGTAACTCCCACTACCTGGCCGCCGACGAGAACGACGCCCTTGAGTACGTCCGCCAGCTGATCACCTTCCTGCCGCAGAACAACCTCGAAGACCCGCCGGTCTTCGAGGAGGAGGAAGTTGACCTCACCATCACCGAGCACGACTTGGCGCTGGACACCGTCATTCCCGACGGCGCGAACCAGCCTTACGACATGCACGAGGTCATCAAGCGCGTCCTGGACGACGACGACTTCCTCGAGGTTCACGGCTTGTACGCGCCGAACATCATCTGCGGCTTCGGCCGGGTCGAGGGCCGCTCCATTGGTGTCGTGGCCAACCAGCCGATGGTTTACGCCGGCTGCCTGGACATCAAGGCCTCCGAAAAGGCCGCCCGCTTCGTCCGTACCTGCGATGCGTTCAACATTCCAGTGCTCACCTTCGTTGACGTGCCCGGCTTCCTGCCCGGCACCGATCAGGAGTGGGACGGCATCATTCACCGGGGCGCGAAGATCATTTACGCCTACGCCGAAGCCACCGTGCCGCTGCTGACCGTGATCACCCGCAAGGCCTACGGCGGCGCGTACTGCGTGATGGGTTCCAAGCCGCTGGGCGCGGATGTGAACCTGGCCTGGCCGACCGCTCAGATCGCCGTCATGGGCGCTGAGGGTGCGGTGAACATCCTTTACCGCAAGGACCTGGCCGATGCTGACGACCCGACCGCCCGCCGCACCGAGCTGATCGACGAGTACAACGACACGCTGGCCAACCCCTATGTTGCGGCCGAGCGCGGCTACATCGACAAGGTCATCTACCCCCACGACACCCGGGCCCAGGTGATTCGCGTGCTGCGGCTGCTGCGCACCAAGCGCCAGCAACTGCCGCCCAAGAAGCATGGGAACATCCCGCTGTGAACGGCGCCCCGCCCGAACAGGTGCTCCAGGTCGTCTCCGGGGATCCCACCGACGAAGAGTTGGCTGCCGTCACCGCGGTGGTGGTGGCAGCTCGGCGTGGCCGCCCCTCCCCGCACGCTCCCTACACCGGGACGGTGGCCGGGGGCTGGCGTTCCTACTGGCACACGGTTCGCAACCCGGCGCTTCCTGGCCGAGAGGCTTGGCGTAGTACCTTCCGCCGGTGACGGGGGGATCGGCCAACCAACCGCCGCGGCTGATCTTGGCCTCAGCTTCGCCAGCCCGATTAGCCACCCTCACCGCCGCCGGACTCAACCCGGAGGTGATCGTCTCCGATCTTGATGAGGACGCGTTCACTGCGGCCGACGTGATCGGGCTGGTGGCGACCTTGGCAAAAGCCAAGGCCAGCGCGGTCTTCGAAGGACTCGGGGGAACCGAGGACGTACTGGTGGTGGCCTGCGATTCGCTCTTGGAGTTGGACGGTGAGCCAATGGGTAAACCCGTTGGTGGCGCTCAAGCGATTGAGCGCTGGCGGCGAATGCGCGGCCGCACCGCCCGGCTGCACACCGGCCACCATGTGGCCTCCCGGATCGGTGGCCAGACTGATGCCACCTCTGCGGTAGCGACCACCGAAGTGGTCTTCGCCAACATCGACGACGCCGAGATCGAGGCCTACGTGGCCAGTGGCGAACCGCTGCGAGTAGCTGGCGCCTTCACCATTGACGGTTTGGGCGGTGCCTACGTGACCACCATGTGCGGCGATCCGCACAATGTGGTGGGCATCAGCCTGCCGCTATTGCGGCGGATGTTCGCCGAGCACGGCGTCGCTTGGCACACGATGTGGCAACCGGCCACCAATCAGCGCTGAGCGACCAACCTCAGCGCGGCCACTGGTAGGCCGGTACGCCATTCAGGCTGATCGCGGCCCGCGGCTCCGGTTCCAGCCAGAGCTCCACTTCCAGCAACTGGCCGGTACCGGTGACCCGATAGGTGATCGAGGTGTTCTCCTTGGCCACCACCTCAACTTCGCCTCGGGTGATCCAGGGGTTGCGGCGCCGCAGCCCAATCAGATCCTGGTAATGCCGGTAGAGCCACCAACCGTCCGGGGCTAATTCGGCCGGGTTGGCCGGCAGCGGCGGACGAAGTTGGTCATCGGCATGGAAGCCCTCGCCTTTCGCTCCCCGGAAGCCCTGCTCATCGCCGTAGTAGATGCTGGGCATCCCGGGCAAGGTGAGCAGGATCAGCGCAGCCAACGCTGCCCCGCCATCCCCCACCAGAGTGGCGATCCTGGCCACATCGTGGTTGCCGACGAAGGTCTGGGTGACCAGTTCGGCGGAGAACTGCTGGTGGCGTTCCAGCCCCCAGGCCAGCTCCCATAGGTTCTGATCGGTCAGCGAACTCCAGATCGCCTTCCACAACTCATATTGGGTCACCGAGTCCAGGCTGGCCGCAGTGGCGATCTCGGTGTAGTCACCATGGATGACCTCGCCGAGGAAGATCGCCCGCGGGAATTCCGCCCGGACCCGGCCCAGCACCTCATGCCAGAACTCCGCCGGGACGGCATAGGCCACGTCCAGGCGCCAACCAGCGATGCCGCGGCGCAGCCAGTGCAGCATGACCTCGGTCACCAGATCAGCCACCGCAGGATTGGCATGGTCGAGCTCGGCCAGGTCCCCGTGACCTTCCCAGCCCCGCGGACGCGGACCGTCCGGCCCGGCTTCGAGCCGGATCAGGCCGGCACCTTCGGCGACGGCCCTGGTGACGAGATCGTTGCCAATGGCAACGTGATTGAAGACCCCGTCGGCCATGATCGAAAGGCCGCGCTTGCTCGCCTCGGCCACCAGGTGGTCGAAATCGGCGTCGTCGCCAAGGCGCGGGTCAATGCGGAAGTAGTCGAGGGTGTCGTAGCCATGACTGGCCGAGGCGAAGATCGGCCCGAGCAGCAGCCCAGAGCAACCCAGCTCAATGGCGTAGTCAAGCCAGGATTCCAACCTGTCCAGCCGGTGGGCCGGAGTCAGCTCGGCGTCGTGGATCGGGGCCCCACAGGCCCCCAGCGGGTATACGTGCCACCAGATCGCGTGATCGAGAAGAGACACCAGCACTCCTATTAACTCTGAATCAATACCGCTACTGACTATAGATCAATAACGGGTAGGATGGCCAGTGTGACCGCACCCACAGCCCGATCCCCACGCCTACGCCTTGACGTGGAAGAACGCCGAGAGGCGATCCTGGACGCGGCCCGCAGCCTCTATGCCACCACCGCCTACGCCGCAGTCTCGGTGGGCCAGATTGCCGAACGAGCCGGCTCCTCGACCGCCCTGGTCTTCCATTACTTCGGCAGCAAGGCCAACCTTTACGCCACCGTCGTCGAGGGCGCCATCACCGACCTGGTCGAAGCTCAGCGCGAAGCTGATGCCCAACTCAGCCCAGGAGTACCGGCCCGGGATCGCGTCCGCACCTCACTGCTGGTCTATCTCGATCACGTCGCCAGCCACCCCGACAGCTGGGCCACCCCACTGCGTGGGGGCGAGGAGCCACGCGAAGCGCTCGAGGTGCGCCACCGCGCCCGCAGCGCCTATGTCGACCGACTACGCCAGCTCCTCCAGCCGGCAACTTGGGCCCGGCACGAGTTCGCCCTGTGGGGGTATTTCGGCTTTTTGGACCAGGCCTGCCTGCACTGGGTCGACTCCGGCTGCCCGGACGACGAACGCCACTCCCTGATCGAGGCAGCCCTGGGCGCCCTGGAAGGCGCCTTAGGCGACTGGGGCCGATGAAAGCGCCCAGGCCCAGCCCGGCACCGGCCGGCGCCGACCAACACTCGGGTAACCTTTTCCCCGCTATGGCTCAAACCGATCAGATCGCCGAAATCCCGCCGACCAAATCCGCACTGCCCGCCTGGCTGCGGGCCATGCGCCCCAAGCAGTGGGTGAAGAACGTGCTGGTGTTGGCCGCGCCTGTTGCCGCTGGCCAACTGCTCAGCCCAGCGGTGCTGATCCCCTCACTGTGGGCCTTTCTCGCCTTCAGCCTGGTCAGCGCTTCGATCTACCTGATCAACGACGTTCGCGACGTCGAGGCCGATCGACTTCACCCCAAGAAGCGCTTCCGACCGATCGCCGCCGGCGAACTCTCCCCCACCGTGGCCTGGGTATTGGCAGTTATCACTGTGATCGCGGCCCTGACCATCGGTTTCTGGGTGGCGCCGCTGCTCGGCGCGGTGCTCGCCTTCTACTGGGTGCTTCAGGTGGCCTACTCCTTCTTCCTGAAGAATCAGCCGATCATCGACCTGGCCATGGTGGCGGCGGGATTCCTGCTGCGGGCAGTGGCTGGTGGCGTGGCGTCCAACCTCCACTTGAGCCAGTGGTTCCTCCTGGTGGCCTCGTTCGGCTCATTGTTCATGGTGGCTGGCAAGCGTTACTCCGAACTCAAGGAGCTGGGTAACGAAGCTGGCACTCGAGCCAGCCTGGAGCGCTACACCAAGTCCTACCTGCGCGAAGTGTGGTCGATCTCGATCGCCATCGTCATCATGTCCTACAGCCTTTGGGCCTTCGAACTCCCCGGCCCGCAGCCGCTGGGCGTCTCCTGGAGCGCGATCTCCATCGCCCCCTTCACCCTCGCGCTGCTCAGGTACGCGATGAAGGTCGACCAAGGCCAAGCCGGCGAGCCCGAGGACGTGGTGCTAACTGACCGCACCCTCCAGGTTTTCGCCGTGCTGTGGGCGATCCCGATGGCAGTGGCCGTCTTCGGCTGAGGCAAGAAACCCCGGCCATCGGCAGCGCCAAGGGGCGCGCACTGATGGAAATGTTGCGAACGCTGTTCTCTTTTGGCGGTTTTGGGTGCACAATCTAGCTACACCCCTTTGCACCCAAACCCCAGGTGAAGCAATGAAGAGACGAATCTTTGCGATGACGGCCCTACTGGCGGCGCTGATACTGCTCGAAATGCCTGACTGCACGGGCGGCTGTCGCCAGACCATTGCCATTGCTATGGCCGCGTCCGCCCGCTAACGCTCCAAGCCCAGGGCAACTCCGAATCCCAGCATGGCCACCCCTGCCGTTCCGTCGACGATTCGGGTGCCGCGCCTACTGGCCAGGAAGCCACGGACGGCATTCGCGCCAAGGATCACCACCGTGAACCAAACGAATGCCACCAGCACGTGCACTCCGGCCAGCATGGCGCCAGCCAGGGCCGGCGGGTAGCCGACCGGCAGGAACAGCGGCAGCACCGTGAGGTAGAACACCGCCATCTTCGGGTTCAGCAGGTCGGTGAGCAGGCCGCGCACGAAAGCCTCTCGCGCAGTGTCAACGCCGCCGACCCCTAGATCGCGGGCCGCAACCTCACCGCGCCAAGCCGCCCGCAGGTAGGTGAAGGCCAAATAGATCAGGAAAACCACGCCGGCC
>DIVW01000008.1 GCA_002428365.1 Propionibacteriaceae bacterium UBA6122 | reverse complement strand
CCAGTCGATTTGCCAGTGGGTGTCGGCGGTGACGGCGTAGGGCTTCTTCACCGGGGAGGCGGTTTCGTAGACATAGCCGCAGGTGGGGGAGGGCCTACCGGGTTTGTCGAGGTGTGGTGGGTAGGGCGTGGTGGTGGTGCAGGTTTTGGTGTGGCCGTCGCCCATGTTGAAGGTTGTGGATTGCCAGGTGGCGGTGAGTTGGAAGGTGAGGCCGTCGTGGTGGGCGGTGGTGGCTACCCGGGTGGGTTGGTCAGTCCACAGCCAGATGGGGAAACCGACGGCAAGCATGTTCCATTCGTTGACTGATGGGTCTGGGCCGAAACGTGGGGTTGGGTTAGGCAGCTTCAGCTTCGCCACGACCTTGCGGAGTTGGGACGCTGTCGGCAGGTCGGGGTTGGGGTCGGCCTCACTGGGTTTGCGGGCGACGCACCAATTCTTGCCGTCCTTGACGCCGTGAGCCACGCAGAGCTCGTCCAGCGGATCGGTGGTAGCAGTCGAGCCAGGATTGGGATTGCCAGACGAATCGTTCCCGGAGTCGGGGTTCACTGTGTCGTTCTGCTCCTTGAGTCCGGTGCAGCGCCCCTTGGAGTCGCAGATCACGGGCCCAGGCGATGGTGGCGCGGCGTGCGAGGGTGTGGAGCTCACGAAGAAGGATGCAAGCAGTAGCGCGCCAGTTGCCAGTGCCTTCAGCATTTGGTGACCTCCTTGAACATGGAAGCCGTCAGCTTGAGCTGTTCGCCAACGCGAATGAAGTAGCCGGTCGTCTCAATGATCAGGCCGGGCTTGGGCGCCTTCCCTTTTGACCCCATTTGAACGCTGCTGGTGTCGGTGCAGACCGTGAGGGCGGCGATTGACCCGTCCAGACTGTCGCGAGGCTCCCGTTTGAACCAGGCGATCTTGAACTCTCCACCGACGGCCGTGGCTTGTGCCTCTTTGAGTGTGCGGAAGTTCGTCATCGCATTCTCGGCGAAGTTGCCCGTGGTCGTCTCCAGTAAGACCGGGGTCGGCTCAGTGACCCCACCGACTCGATGGATACGCTCGTCCTCGGCAAGGAATTTCCGGTAGACGGTTTCGGCTTCGGCGTAGAGCTTGTCTTCCTTCACCTGCACGTCGTATTGCACCTGGTAGCAGGAGTAAGGAGTGCTGCCGTCCGATGGCGTGCAGAGATAGGTGGGCTGCCCAGTCGGGTCGGGTTGGCTGCAGCCGGTGAGCAGTGTTGCGGCCAATGCCAGGCATAGCAAAGCTGGTTTAGCGAGTGCCACGAGTGACTCCTAGGGGTGATTGCGAGCCAGCTTTGCACAAGCAGAATCTCCTCACCACCCGAAATTGGGAGTTGTCCACAGGCAATTCCGATTTCGTACACCGAGCGCATCCGCTCGGTTTTCGCTCCCCGCGAAGAACATTGCCCCGACCGCTTCGACCGTCGAGACTGGGGCCATGAACGAAGGGGAATCCGGCCTCGCTGGGCACACGTCCGCGTCCACAGACCACCACCACGGTGGGCCCGACCACGCGAGCCACCAGCCAGCCCCCGATCTCGACGTAACGCCCCTCGACTTCTGGGAGGCCCGCTACTCCGGCGAAGAGCGAGTCTGGTCGGGCAAAGTGAATGTGTCCCTGGTTGATGCGGTCGCCGACCTGACTCCGGGACGATCAGTCGACCTCGGCTGTGGCGAGGGCGCCGACGTGCTTTGGCTGGCCGAACGGGGCTGGCAGGCAGCTGGGCTCGACATCTCGCCGACGGCCGTCAGTCGCGCCCGCCAAGAAGCTGATGCCCGCGGGCTCAGCCCAGAGCAGGCGAGTTTCAGCGTCACCGACCTGGCCACCTGGCAGGCTGAGGCCGAATACGACCTGATCAGCGCCAGTTTCCTGCATTCGCCGGTGCCGCTGGCCCGCGAGCAGATACTGCAGCGGGCCGCGGCGGCCGTCCGTCCCGGCGGGCATTTGTTGGTGATCTCCCACGCGGCACCTGCCGATCCGAAGGACGTTGCCCACCCCCACGCCGACCTCCATCACCACCCCGAAGACGAATTCCGTGAGCTGAAGCTCGACGAAACCGAATGGACGCTAGCTCTAGCCGGGCGCCGCAACCGCATGGGCCGCAAACCAACCGGGGAGCCGATCGAAGTCGAAGACCTCATCGTGTTGGCGCGGCGCCGCTGAATTGGTCGCCGCCCAGGTCTAAGGCTTCCCGCAACAACCAGACCAAATGTCAGCTCAACCGGCTAGCCTTCAAGTATCGAAGCAGGAAGATCGGTGAACGGCGATGGCTCAGCAGGCGCGGCCAGACGCTGTCGCCGCGCGCGCGTGGCAATCGGCTAGCTCAATCGTGCTGGCTTGGCCTGAGCTCACCATCTCCTGGGCCGACTGGTATGACCGTCCCGCCCACCTGATCGTCCAATCGAGTTCTGGGGTCACGCTGCATTACGCCGGCGGCGAAGGCCCGGTGCTCACCGCTGATGGGGCTGAGGCGCAGCTGCGTTGGGCCGACGTCGAATACTTCGATCTGAGCAATCAGTTGGGCCTGGATTGGGCCGATCACTGGGGGCGTCCCACGGTCCCGGTGCAGCCCACTGCGAAGTCGGCGATCTACACCGCCATCGCCGCGCTGGTGGGTCCCGACGATGCCTGGACGGCGCGTCCGGCCAAGATTCTGTTCCGCACCGAAGACCCGTTGGACGATCCGCTGGCGGTGTTTCGCCTACTCAGCGCCTTTCCGTCGCTGATGACCACCGTGCAGTGGTACGCCTCGCAGCTCAGCCTCGGCCTGCGCCGAGCCTCAGCCGGACGCGAACTCGCCTGGCATGAGCCGCTGTGGCAGGTCTCGCGCAATGGCCAAGCGGTGGCCGTCCTCGATGAAGCCGGACGGGTGCACCTGGCGCGAGTTTCGACCAACGACGACAACCTCGCCGACCTGCTCGAACTCGTCGCCGATGACGCCGATTGGGTAGCCGGCGGCTTCTCCTTCGACATCTTGGCCGCCCTCGACGGCCTCGACGGCGATGTGGACGCCCTGGTCGCCCTCATCGTCCCCGGCGCCCGGCATGCCTTCGGGCCCCGGCGCTCGTGGAGCCCAGCGGCCCCCGGTCAGGAGCCGGTGAATCCGCGCCGGTTGGAGCCCTGAGGCAGGGACCGAGACGGTCTTGGCCCGATGGTCTCAGTCGTCTTTGAAATTGAGCCAGCACACCGTTCCAGCCAGGACGGTCGCGAACGCCGTCCAGAGTGCATAGGCACTGAGCGCCCAACCGGCGGCGGGGCGGGCATGTCCAGCTCGCTTGGCCAGATCGAATGAGCTGATCGCCAGGACGCCAGCGCCAGCGGTAGCGGCGCCGAGGTGATGCCAGCGGAAGAACAGCCAGCTCCAGAAGGCATTCAGGGCGAGGTTGGTGGCCAGCGCCTTGCGGTAGGAGGCGGCTGCTTCGGTCTCGCCGCGGCGCTCGAGCTCGTTGAGCACCGCGGTTGAGCTGACTGCGATGTCGGTGTAGAGGCCGCTCCACACCACCGGGAACGCGATGCCCGGCGGCTGCCAGGTGGGCTTCTTCAGCTCGCGGTACCACTGGCCGTCCGGCTCGGTGGCCAGGGATCCGGTCACGGCGGCCGCGCTCACCAGTGAGCCGACGAAGATCGCGTTGCCGGTCTTGTTCGGCCCTTTGATCTCGGTGGGAGCCTTCTCGGGGCCGGCTTTGGTGGCCANNGCTTTGGCGGGGTGGGTTTTGCTGGTGTTCGCGCGGTTGGATCTCATCGGTCCTCCTTGACTCTCTCTCCAGCCTGCCAGCGCGATGGGGCGACGCGGGTGGAGGCTGCGCATCCTTCGGTAGTTCTTCGGGTGGGTTCCGGGGGTGGTTTGGTCGAAGTACAGGTTGGGGCCGGACGGGGGCTGGCGCCGGGCTGGTTGGCGATTCGGTTGCCTCTTTTGGACTCGCGGACTTCAGTTGGCTGGGCTCGTCGAAGCCTTGCTGGGGTCAGTTGGCTGAGCTCGTCGAAGCCCCGGCGAGTGGTCCGACAGGCCGACTGTCAAGGCTTTTTGCGAATTGTGGAAAAGGTCGCGAAGTTGTCCACAGCAATAGTTCAGGTGTTCGAATTGTGCCCTCGGGGTGGCAGGCTTGAAGCATGACGAGATCAGGTGTGCTGCGACCGGCCGGGGAGGTCCTGGCCGAGTTCGAGGCGTTGCTTGATGAGGTTGATCCGCGACGCTCCGGGCTGGACGCTGCCGTCCGGCTGGAGTGGGTGCGCGCGGCGCGGCGAGTGCGCACGAGGGTGGACGCGTTGGCTGCCCTGCTAACGGCGGAGGCTGATCGCGCGAATGCCTCGCAACAGGCGGCCGGCACGCCGATGTCGTCCTGGTTGGGCTTGGGCGAGCCGCTTTCCCGTAGGGAGGCCGCCGCTGCTGTGGGGCAGGCGCGAGCGCTGGTGGAGCATCCGCTGGTGGGGGAGGCGGCTGTTGGCGGCCAGATCGGCACTGGCCAGGCGCGGGCCATCGGGCGAGTGTTGGACGGGTTGGCGCCGCAGCTGAACTCCGGCCAGCAGGCCGCCGCCGAACAGGTGATGATCGACCTTGCTCGGCACCTGGACGCTGACCAGTTGGCCAGGTCGTCCGGGCAGGTGTTGGCTCAAGTTGTGCCCCCAGATGCCGGGGAATCCGAGGAGGTGCGGCTGCAGCGGGAGGTTGAGGCGGCCAGGCGGGCGCGATCGCTGCGGGTGTACCGCGATGGCGCGCTCTTCNNGCCCCGGGTTGAGGGCGAACGGTTCGTGAGCCTGCTCAATGCGCACGCCGAGTCGGTGCGGCGCACGGCCCTTGAAGTGCGGGATCCGTTGTCGGAGGCGACCACTCCGGAGCAGCGCCGGGCCGACGCCTTCATCGCACTGCTGGGCAGCGTGGCGAAGGCGAAGCCGGTCGCAGGGGTCGGCGGGGCCAAGGTGATCGTGAAGCTCGACTATCACCAGCTCCGCCGCGACGCGGCCGGTGCCGGCTTGATCGGCGAAGACCAGGAGGTCTCCGCGGGGGAGTTGCGGCAGTTGTGCTGCGACGCCGAGCTGGTTCCGGCCGTGCTGGGTGCCCCTGGCGAGGTGCTGGACGTGGGGCGCTCTTCGCGGCTGGTGACTCCGGCGATTCGAACGGCGCTGATCTTGCGTGACGGTGGCTGCGCTTTCCCTGGTTGTGACGTGCGTCCCGAGCTTTGTGAGGCGCACCACATTCGACCCTGGTGGGCCGGCGGAGATACCGCGCTGTCGAATTTGGTGCTGCTGTGCCACCACCATCACGGGTTGGTTGAGCCAGAAAAGTACGGTTTGCGGGATCAGTGGAGCGTTCAATTGGGGTGGGACGGACTGCCGGAGTTCATTCCACCGGCTCGATTTGACCCGGCTCGACGCCCCTTGCAGAACCAACGGACGAAGGCGAAAACCGGCTCGCCGCCGGGGGCGATCACGAGAATGATCCCGGGAGTTNNCCGCGGGTTCGAGGTCCTAAAGAGACGCTCCGCGGGTTCGAGGTCCTAAAGAGACGCTCCGCGGGTTCGGGGTCTTCCAAGAAGACACTCCGCGGGTTCGAGGTCGCCTAAAGAGACGGCGAACGGCCCCGACCATGTTGCAGGTCGGGGCCGTCTGCCGAGATCACGGGCCGTGGTTACGGGGGGTACCACGACCCGTGGCTTGGGGCCTACTTCTCGCAGGCGGTGATGGTGTCGCCTTCTGCAGTCACTGCAGAGCAGGTGTCAGTCTCGGTTCCACCATTCAGGATGTCGGCGCTGGCGTCGGCAGGTACGGCGCTGATGGTGTCGCTGCCGGTGCCGCCGCTGAGCGTGTCAGCTCCGGTGCCGCCGACGAGGCTGTCGTTGCCAGCGCTGCCGGTAACGGTGTCGTTGCCGGCGTCACCCTTGAGGGTGTCGTTGCCCGGTCCACCGGTCATCGTGTCGTTGCCGGTGCCGCCGTAGATCTTGTCGGCGTATGCCGTGCCGGTGACGGTGTCGTTGCCAGCCAGTCCGTAGATGGTCTTGCCGGGGCTCGCGTTGGTGCAATCAATGGTGTCGTCTCCGGCGCTGCCGGTGACAGTGGTCGCTGTCTGGGCGACTCCGGGGCCAACCACACAGGGAGCGGATACGACGGGCGGCTTTGTCTGCGGGGTGGTAGTGGCAACGGCCGATCCGCTGGTCCAAACGAGGGCCAGGCCAACCGCGCTAAGCGTCGCAAAAATGCGTCCAAAATTCATGAGAGAACCTTCCAATTGATCTATGTATGTCAGCACGCGGAAATTCATCACGCACAGCACCAGCGATGGGGGTATCGCGGCGTCTACGGGTCGGAGGTGGGGGGTGTGCGACTCAAAAAGGCCGCTCATTCTTGAGGTCCTCCTGAACCCGTCGAATAATTTGACCGTACGCCCATTCTGGGGCGATGTAAAGGCGGTTGTGGATTCACCCGCCCGTTTCGATGGATTTTGGGTGCATTTGTGGGGTCAAATCCGAGGCAATTCTCGCCAACATTTTCACTACTGGAAGTTCCTGCTGGCACCGGATTTCCGTTCCCGGTGGCCGGTCGGGGCTGAGGCGGCGCTGAGGCGGGGATTGGGTCCCAGATTGTGCGGCGGTGCGTGTGCCGGGCGTCCCGTCTAGGAATGCGGTTTGGGTGATGGCCCGACCCCCATCCTCCGTACTCGCAAAATTGTCAGGACATGTCGGTTCATGGTGCCGCCCACTGATGCGCCGAGGAGGACGGTTTGACGAGGAGGGCCGGGATCTGAGCGCTGCGGTGCCGATCGAGCGCGTGTGAGCGCTCGGATCACTGCGGAGCGGCCAGGTGAAGGACGCCACTCGGAGACGCACGCGGCCTGGAGCCGCTTCGTTGGCCCAGTCACCTGCGGCTGCCCGGGTGATGCCGGCAAAGATCGGCAGCCGGAGGGGTGTCTCGAAGGTGTCGTGGCGCCGGTCTGGAGCGACCGGCTAGTGTCGCGGCGCCCACACGCCGCGATCCCGGTGCGCGTTGCTCGATTCGGCGAACTTTGGCCATCGTTTGGGCGAAAATCCCGGAAACTCGATCCCAATTGCTGCCTGCGGTAATCGTTTGACCCGAGCCCTCTCCCGCCTTCGCGCTGCCAGGGCGTCGAGGAGAATCAAGGCCCATTGAAAGTGCAACCTTTCGTGCCCATCGTTGGTCACCGTGATCGCTTCCGGGAAAACCCCGGCAGGTGATCCTTCGGCGGCGGGAGAATTCATCGATGTATTGAACGGGTTCAATCCGGTCTCTTCGGTGATTTCGTCCTCACCTGAGCTCGGGTGAGGTGTGGGTTTGCGGAGCCGTGTTGGTGATTCAGTTCCAGGTCAAAGTGGCCCAGGCATGCGCAGCCGGAGTTGTCGCCAGCCCTCAGCTCGGGGGGTCATCGATCGTCCAGAGCTAAAGCTCGCAAGTGGCTGAGCCGGCGGGGACGAAGGTCACCAGCCGTGAGTTGGTGGCGAGAGGGAAGACCATCGGCCCGACTAGCCCAGGGTGTGACCGACTAGCCCAGGGTGTGACCGACGAGGCGTCCGATCCAGTAGGTGACGCCCATTGCCAGGACGCCGCCAGCCACATTGCGACCAATCGCGCGCCACACGGGGGTGCCGCCTGCGCGGGAGCTGAGATAGCCGGTGAGCACCAGTGCGGCCACGACGGCAGCCACTGTCACCGGGATCCGGATGTCG
The DNA here is from genome assembly GCA_002428365.1 of Propionibacteriaceae bacterium UBA6122. Lineage (GTDB taxonomy): Bacteria > Actinomycetota > Actinomycetes > Propionibacteriales > Propionibacteriaceae > Propionicimonas. The sequence goes on along the minus strand of DIVW01000008.1, from coordinate 19,748 downwards.
GCGGGTCCAAGCATCATGGCGGCCAATGGCAACGCCGAGCCGATGGTGAAGGCCACCGCCGAGGAGATCGCGGCCACCCAGGGGTTGGTCAATGCCTCAGGGTCGATACCCAACTCGGTCTCGGCATGGGCGGCCAGCGCATCATGATCGTGCAGTTGCTTGGCCACCTCCAACGCCAGTTCGGCGCTCAGGCCTTTGTCCTCGTAGAGCCCGGCCAGTTCGAGGAGTTCCTCCTCGGGCATCTCCTCAAGTTCGCGACGTTCCTTCTCCAGCAGCGCCACCTCAGTGTCGCGCTGAGCACTCACCGACACGTACTCGCCTACGGCCATCGACAACGCGCCTGCAGTCAGTCCGGCGATACCGGCAGCGAAGATGGCGAACCCGTCCTGGGTGGCTCCAGCGACACCGATCACGATGCCGGCCGTGGAGACGATGCCGTCGTTGGCTCCAAGGACGGCCGCGCGCAGGCTGTTCAGCCGGTGCGCGTGCGAGCCCGCCTGAGCCTCGGCGTCTTGGAAGGCCGCCGGATCGCCAGCAGCCAGAGTGTTGTCCTTCGCCATCTGAAGCCTCCTGCCGATCGGACGAATCGGAGCCTAGCGGAGCCCGGCTGCTCGCGAGCCCGTGTTCGGTGAGGGCGAAAACTTCCGCGGCCGAGTCGAGCGTCGGACGTTGCCAGCGGGTGGTGCGTGGATTACGACTGCGGCTGGGCGGCGGCGACCGGCCAAGGCGCGTCGCCGAACCATGGGGACGGTTCCTCTGCGCGGCTCATGGGGACGGTTCCAACCAGAGCTGCTCATGGTGGGAACCGTCCCTAACTTGCGCGGCTCATGTTGGGAGCCGCCCCCAACTCGCTCAGCTCGCCGTGGACGGTTCCGCAGGGTCTGTCCCCATGAGCAGCTCATCGGAACCGTCCCCATGCACCATGCACGCTCCCCATGCGCAGTTCCTTGGCGGTTTGGGGCGCGCGAGGACGGCGAGTAAAAAGCAGCGCCGAGGCTCAGGCGTCCACTTTCCAGTGGCGCGCGGCCACCCACACGATTGCCAGGGTGCCGGCAACCTCGATGATCGAGCAGTAGATGTAGAACGAGGTGGGGGCGCTACCGAAGCTGAAGCTGCCGATCTGCACCAGGGTCATGATTGCCCCGGCGGCGACGCTCTCCCAGCGGGCGAAGCGGTGCGGCGCGATCCGCGAAATCAGCACCGATGCCATTGGGATGGTCATCAAGATGGCGGCGTTGAGCAGGAACTGCTGGTCAACCACCAGTCCGCCCACATTCCCGGCCAGGAACTCCTGCAGGTGTGGCGGATACATCAGCCCGAACACATCGCAGTAGATGTAGAACAGCGTCACGAACACCCAGAGGGCGGCTACGACCTGACGTGGCCCGATCTTGGTGGACGTCGCCGTGGTGGCGTCAGTGGAAGTGGTGGTGGTCGTCATTGAAGGTCCTTTCTTACGACGTAAGATGAATCGTACGTTGTAAGATGGCCGAACGCAAGGGAGGTGGCAGATGCCCGCACGAACCGCCAAGACCCCGCTCAGCCGCGAACGGATCCTGGCCGCAGCCACCGCCGTCGCCGACGCCGAGGGCTTGGCCGCCGTCACGATGCGACGGGTTGCTGAAGCGCTCGATTGCGAGGCGATGTCGCTCTACTACTACGTCAAGGACAAGTCGCAGCTGCTCTCGGGCCTTGTCGAGACGGTGATCGACCAGATCATCGCTGAGACGCTGGCCGGGGCCGACCAGAGTGGGCCGCAGGAGCTCAGCCAAAGCGGGAGCAATCCGTCCACGGCTGACTGGCGCGAAGTGGTGCGAACCCGCTGCCTCGGGGCGCGCAAAGTGATGCTGCGCCACCCGTGGGCGCCGTCGTTGGTGGCTGGCACCGCGGTCGTCCCGCCCAACACCTATCTGGTTTTCGAAGCCCTAGTGGGCACCATGATCGAGGCTGGCTTCAGCTACGAGACCGCCCACCGGGCGATCCATTCCCTGGGGTCGATGCTGATGGGCTTCACCCAGGAGATCTTCGAGCCGGACGCCGCCGATGACGGCACCACCGCCGAGGAAATGGCGGCGATGGCGGCAGCCTTCCCGCATCTGGGCGCCCTGGCCGGCTCGGTGACCCATGACCAGACTGACTCGCTCGGGGTGTGCGACACCCAATCCGAGTTCGAGTTCACCCTCAACCTGGTGCTGAACGGGCTGGACGGCTTCCGCGGCAACGACTGAGGCTGGTCAGTTCACCCGTCGGGCCGAGACCAATTGGTCGATGACCCAGACGGTCATGGTGGCGGTCTGGGGCGGATTGGCCGAGTTGGAGCGGGTCTGGGAGGCGATGCTCACCTTCGCGGTCACCTCGATCAGTCGACTGCTGTCGGCGCCATCGGCGAGCTCCGGATGCGCGGCGAACACCTTGTTCATGCCGTCTACGCAGGGCTTGCCAGGCTGGTCTTCGGCGAAGTAGCTACAGAAACCGCCAACCATCGGCACCGCGATGGTCTGGAACTTGACGGCTCCGGGTACCTCTGGGGTAGGTGCGGCCGGCACACATCCGGTCAGCGAGCTGAGGCTCAGCACCAGCAATAGCGGAATCAGAAACCTTGGCATGGGGGCACCGTCCTTCGACGCAGGCGTTTTCTGAACGATAGGGCAGCGGGCAAGCCCAGAGCGGAGTTCAGCCCGCTACCACCACATTCTCCACCGGCTCGCCGGCCAACAGGTGCTCCAGTTGGCGCCGCAGCAACGCGGCCACTCGCGGATAGGTGGCTTCAGAGTTGCCGCCCTGATGGGCGGTGATGATCGTGTTCGGTGCCCGCCACAGCGGGTGCTGCGGCGGCAGGGGCTCGGGGTCGGTCACGTCCAGGGCGGCACGCAACCGTCCGGCCACTAGCTCGGCCAGCAGGGCGTCGTTGTCGACCACTCGCCCGCGGGCCACATTCACCACCAGAGCGCCGTCGGGCAGGGCAGCCAGCCCGTCCGCGTCCAGCAGATGATGGGTGTCGGGGGAGTAGGGCACGGTGAGCACCACCACGTCGGCGGACGGCAGCAGGGCCGGCAGTTCGCTCACCGCGTGGATGCCCGGACGGGCGGTGCGGCCGACCACGGTCAACTCCACTTCGAAGGGACGCAGCCGCGCCACCACCGCATCCGAAACCGACCCGGCGCCAATCACCAGCACCCGATGGTCAGCCAGGGACGGCAACTCCGGGTTGTGCCAGCGGCCTTCGCGCTGGGCGTCGATGGCGGCCATCAGTCCGCGCTGGGAGGCCAGGATCAGCCCCACCGCCAGCTCGGCGGTGCCGGTCGAATGCACGCCGCGGCCATTGCAGAGGGTTACGCCCGCAGGCAGGTGCGGCACGGCATGTTCATAGCCAGCCGACGGCAGCATCACGTAGCGCAGCTTGGTGGCCTCCGGCAGCCGCCGCCAGCGATCCGGGGAGCCCCAGTAGTGCCCGATCTGCACCACCTGCACCCGCTCGGCCACCTCGGCTGGCAGGGGAGTGAGCAGATCCCAAATGACAAACTCAACCCGATCGCTCAAATCAGCCAGCCGTTCGAGCAGATCGGCGTCCGGCACAGTGACGGTCAGCATGAGGCAGAGTCTGCCAGTCGGGCGGGGCAACCCTTCGACAAGCTCAGGGAACTGGTGGGTTGCTCAGGGGACGGGTGGGGTGCTGAGGGAGCGGGTGGGGGCGAGCCCAGTTGGCCGAGCCTGTCGAAGCCGCAGAGAGTTGGCCCTTCGACAAGCTCAGGGAACTGGTGGGTTGCTCAGGGAACTGAAGCCAAGTTGGCTGAGCCTGTCGAAGCCTGAAGTTGGCTGAGCCCGTCGAAGCCTGCGGGGCGGTGGCGCTGTCCGGGCGGACCGATTAGTCGAAGCAGTCCTGGTCGCTGGCGATCAGGGCCAGCGACGAGACCTTTCCGTCAACCACGGTGAAGTCGTAGTACGCCTTGGGATTGGTGGGCACCTCGGTATTGAAGCCGCTCCCATCGGTGTCGAAGTCCTCGGCCAGCTTGGGGAAGGCGGCCTTGAGTTCGGCCAAGGTGTTGCCGACCTTGATGCCTTCCGGGGTAGCCGTATTGTCGAGGCCGTCGATGTACACCAGCTTCCCGGTGGTCACGGAGAAGACCAGATTGCCCCGGGCGTAGTCGCCGTCCGGCTCCAACGGAGCGCCAATCAGGTGTCCGTCGGCTGGGCCGCCGCACTCACCTTCGGTGCCAGAAATGCCTTCGACGAGCCCGGATGCCTTCGCCTCGGCCTTGGTGGCGCCCAGCTTCAGCGCGCCGTAGCCGAGCGGGCCGAGAGTGTCGCCACTCGGAGCTGACGGTGAAGAACTGGCAGTGGCGGGGCCCGCCGAGGTCGGTGGTGCGGCCGTAGGTTTCGGCGTTGGGGTAGTGCAGGCACTCAGCGCCAGCAGGGCCGCAGCGAGGGCGGCCGGGGTAACAAGCTTTGGGGTGGTACGCATGGGATCCCCAATCGATAGGACTTCTTCAGCTGTGTCTAGGGATGCTAGTTGCCGCAGGCAAACAGCAGCTGGGTGGCATCGATGCCACCCAGCTGCGTTGACCAATGCCGGCCGCCCATCGCGGGAGCGACGAGAAACCCCCGGCCTCAAACCGAGGCGGGCCGGTTGTCCGCGGGCCGGTTACTCGTAGCAGTCCTGATCGATCGAATCCAGGCTCAGCTCCACCACTTTGCCGCTGTCCACCACGATTCGGTAGTAGGCCTTTTCGTTGCCGGCAACTGACGCACCGCCTCGGCCCTCTTCGCCTTCCTCGGCCTCCCACTTGCCGAAGGCGGCTTTGAGTTGGGTCACGGTGCTGCCGAGCTTGATGCCTTCGGGGGTGGCGACGTCGCCGGTGGCGTAGATGGCGATCAGCTTTCCGGTGTTAACCGAGAAGAAAAGCTGGCCGTTGATGGCCTCCTCCGACGGCGGTTGAGCGCCCAGCAGGCGGCCGTCGCTGGCGCCGCCGCATTCGCCTTCGGTGCCAGTGATGCCCTCGGTGAGGCCGGACGCCGTCGCCTCGGCCTTGGTGGCGCCGAGCTTCAGCGCACCGTAACCGAACGGGCCGAGGGCATCGCCGACCGGCGCCGTCGGTGAAGTGCTGGGGGTGGCGGGGCCAGTCGGCATTGTGGACGACGCGCTGGGCAGGGCAGTTGGCGTAGGAACAGTGCACGCGCTGAGCCCGAACAGCAGCGCGACGAGGGCGGCCGGGGCGGCAAACTTAGGGGTGTTACGCATTTGATCCCCAATCGATAGGACTTCTTCAACTGATGGCAGCGACGCTAGCAGCGTCGAGCGTCCAGTGCGGGCACCACCTCCTGGTGTGGTGCGGTTGGCCAGCGAGCCGCGAGCTGGCGGCAAGTTGGCGTTCCTCCCTACCGACGCCGCGGTTGCGTCCTAAAGTGGCATTGGCAGTTGGACGCTGCGGCATCGGGGCCGTGGCGCCGCCGAAATAGGAGCGTTCCTCATGGACAACACCCCCATTGTTGAAGAAGCCGGCCAATCAGTCCTGAAATCCATTCGCATCGCCCTCGGCGTGCTCGGCCTGGTCTCGCTGATCACCGGCGCGCTGATCCTGATCTGGCCCGACCACACCGCCATGATCGTCGGCGCCATCATCGCTGGCTATGCCGCCGTCGCCGGCCTGGTGAACCTGGGTATTGGCATCTTCAGCGGCAAAATCGGCCTCTGGACGCGGATCGGCTACCTCGCGCTTGGCGTGGTCTTCCTCGCCGCCGCCGGAGTGGCTTTTGCCAATCTCGGCCCGTTCGTCGTGGGCCTGGCGGTTTTCTTCGGCATCTTCATTGGCATCGCCTGGATCGTCGAAGGGGTGGTCTCCTTCTTCCTGCTCTTCGACAGTTCGTCAAAGGTGTGGACGGCGCTGTACGCGGTGATCAGCATCATCGCTGGCTCAACCCTGCTGGCCGCTCCGCTTTGGGGTGCGGAACTGTTGTGGCTGGTGCTGGGCCTTTCGCTGGTGTTCACCGGCGTCGTGCAGGTGGTGCGCGCCGTCCGGTTCGCCCGCGTCTAGCCGGTGCTGCTGGCCGGTGGTCCTGGGCAGTGATGACGGACGGTGATAACGCGCGGGCCAACACCGGTGCGGTTGGCGAGGCGGCCGCGCCCGTCGGCGTGGTCTTCTAGGCGGGTCACCGGCCGGAGGTTTCGAGGCGGTCCAGCCGGTTGGTGATCGCACCGGTGACGACCAACTGGTGACGAGCCGGGACATGATTGCCTCCATGGAAGCTAAGTGGCGCTGGATCGCTGTGACCGCAGTAGCCCCGATCGCCTGGGGATCGACCTACTACGTCACCAAGCAGTTCCTGCCTGCCGATGCGCCGCTTTGGGGGGCGGCTATTCGGGCGCTGCCAGCCGGACTTCTCCTGTTGTTCCTGGCTCGCAAGCTGCCCAAGGGTGAGTGGTGGTGGCGCTCGGTGGTGCTTGGGCTGCTCAACTTCAGCGGTTTCTTCGTGCTCATCTACCTCTCCGCGCTGCTGCTGCCCAGTTCGGTGGCCGCCTCAGTGATGGCGCTTGCGCCACTAGCGATGGCCGGCACCGGTTGGGCGATGATCAATGAGCGTCCGACCATCTGGATGGGGGCCGGGGCCGCGGTCGGCATTCTCGGCGTGCTGCTGATCGTCGGCACCGGGGCCGCTGCCATCAATCCTTGGGGCCTGCTCACTTCGATCTCGGCGTTGGTGATGTCTTCGGTGGGGGCGGTGCTGAACAAGAAGTGGACGGCAGGCGTGCCGGTGTTGGCCGCCACCGCCTGGCAGGCGACCGCCGGCGGCGGGCTGCTGCTGATCGCAGCCCTCATCGTTGAGGGGCCATTGCCAACCGTCGGACCCCTTGGTTGGGCGGCGTTTGCCTACCTCTCGCTGTTCGCGACCGCGCTGGCCTCGGTGTGCTGGTTCGCTGGCCTTGCCGAACTGCCGGCCGGCACGGTCGGCATCGTTGGCCTGTTGAACCCGGTCACCGGTGTTTTGCTGGGCACCCTGCTGGCGGCCGAACAGCTCAGCTGGTTGCAGGCTGGCGGGATCGCCTTGGTGCTGATCGCCATCCTGGTCGGTAGGCGAACAGTCAGGGTGCAGCAGCTTCACGACTAGGCGCAGGCGTCCGGCCACCTGGCCGGCACGCCAAAGCCCGTAACGCTGCATTGGGTCCTCCAGCCTGACGCCAAAGGCCTCGGCCACCCGCAGCATTCCTACGGAGGCTGGATCTAACCCCAGGGGCTCACAGGAAGTGGACAGGAGGCTCAAAGAGCGGTGCTGGTTTGAATCCGTAGCGTCGAAGACACCAAGCCTCGACAGAACGGATCTGAGAAATGCGCACCGCCAAGACGCCCTTCGGTAAACGCCTGATTGCTGGCCTCGCCGCCGTAGCGGTGCTCGGCTCTGGGCTGGCCGGATGCGCCACGGCAGGGTCGTCCAGCCCCACGACCACCGCCAGCACCAGCGTCTCGACCACCTCGACCACGATTGAGGGGGTTAGTAGCGGTAGCTACACCGCCACCTTCGACGGCAAGAGCGTCACCATCAATGCCGCCTACCTGATTGATGGCACCTCGGTCACTATCGATTCGGGCACCTACGCCAGCCTGACCGCTGATCAGGTGGTCTTTCTGGTGGTCAACGGCGGGACCTTGACGATCACCAATGCCACCATCACTAAAGCTGGTGATGCCAGTGCGAGTTCGGCGCAGAATAGCGGCGACGTCAGCGATGACTACAACTTCTACGGGCTGAACTCGGCCATCTTGGTGGTCGGTGAGGGAAGTTCGGCGAAGGTGATTGGCTCCACGATCACCACCACTTCCTCGGGCTCCAACGCAGTGGTCTCCACTTTGGCGGGCAGCGCCAGCGTCGTCGACACCACGATCACCACCTCGGGCAACTCCGCCCGCGGACTGCACGCCACTTATGAGGGGACCATCACCGGCGAAGATCTCACCATCACCACCACCGGAGCCCATTCGGCGGCACTGGCCACCGACCGCGGTTCGGGCACGGTCACCGTCACCGGCACCAACACTTTCAATACCTCCGGGGACGGCAGCCCACTGCTCTATTCAACCGGCACGATTAGCGCCAGCGGAGTCACCGGCACGGCGTCCGGCGCCGAAGCAGTCGTCGTGGAAGGCAAGAACAGCGCCACCTTGACCGATTCAAAGGTGACTGCCAAGGGCAGCAATGCCGTGATGGTCTACCAGTCGTTCTCCGGCGATGCCGCCGACGCTGACGCGGCTGCCAGCACCTCCAGCTTGGTGCTGAAGGACACCACCATCAACTACACCGGCACCGGGGCGCTGCTCTACTTCACCAACACCGCCGCCAAAGTGACCCTCAGTGCCTCCAGCTTCGTTTCCAACACGGCCTCGGCCTTGGCAAGCGCGGCGGAGAATCGGTGGGGCACCAGTGGCTCGAACGGGGCCACCGTCACCATCGAAGTGGTCAACTCTACCTTGAGCGGCAAAGTGAGCGCCGGGGACTCGAGTTCTATTGCGCTCAGTCTCACCGACTCCAGCAAAGTCAGCGGTGCGACCACTGGGTCGGTCACGGTGAAGACCGATTCGACATCGAGCCGTTCCAGCTAAGCCTGAGACCCGCCAGTGGCGGCGTCCCCTCCGCGCGGGGACGCCGCCACTGGTATTCGCACCGGGCTAACGGCCAGGTTCTCCGGTGGTTGCGGGCTCGTTTCGGCGCAGCCGCTCCGTCGGCACTATTGCTCAACATGCCCAACGCGAGGATGCTGTGCACAACCGCTCGGCCTCGGTGCTCGGAGCGGGGTTTCGGAAGGGCTCGGCATGGACATTCAAGACAAGGTTTTCGTAGTCACCGGCGGCGGCAATGGGATCGGCCGCGAGGTGGTGCTGAACTTGCTCAGCAAAGGCGGCAAAGTGGCCGCGGTCGACCTCAGCCCGGACGGCTTGGCCGGCACCGCAGAGTTGGCTGGCGATCAGGCGGCCAATCTCAGCACCCATGTGGCCAGCGTCGCTGACGCGGCAGCAGTGGCCGCCCTTCCCGAGGCGGTAATCGCCGCCCACGGACAGGTGGACGCACTGCTGAACGTGGCCGGCATTATTCAGAAGTTCGTGCCCTTCGCGGAGTTGAGCACGCCAGAAATCGAGAAGGTGTTCGCGGTGAACTTCTGGGGGGTGGTCAACACCCTGCAGGCTTTCCTGCCACACCTGGTGCAGCGACCGTCCGCGGCGATCGTGAACGTCTCCAGCATGGGCGGGTTCATTCCCGTCCCAGGGCAGACGATCTATGGCGCCAGCAAGGCGGCGGTGAAGCTGCTCACTGAAGGCCTGCACTCCGAACTGCGCGATACCACGGTGAGGGTGACCGTGGTCTTCCCCGGCGCGATCGCCACCAACATCACCGGCAATAGCGGGGTGGTCATCCCCGGCTCCGATAGTGCCGAGGCGCCGAAGTTCAAGATGACTACCGCGGTTGAAGCCGGTGAGGTGATCGTCAACGCGATGGCTAAGGGCGCCTATCGGGCCACCATCGGCTCCGATGCCAAGATGCTTGATCGACTGACCAGGCTGGCCCCGGAGCGCGCGATGGCGATGGTCGCCGAGCAGATGGCTTCGCTGCGCAGCTGAAGCCGGCCACGTCCGCCCCGAAACCACCGAAGCTGCTCCTGGTGGGGACGGTTCCGATGCACTGCGCTAAATGGAACCGTCCCCGTTATGCGCGGCGCTAAATGGGGACGGTTCCGTTATGCGCAGTGCGTCCCAGAATTGACGAAGGCCCGACCAGTCAGTTGACCGGTCGGGCCTTCGGCTTTGACTCAGAGGCCGTTGCGAGCCCGGCTGGCCTGCTCCTGGGCCTTGAACAGGCCGAAGCGGGGCAGGAACTTGTCCCAGTCGATGGCATGGCCGTCAATCTCGGGACCGTCGATGCAGGCGTGCTTGCGCACCAGCTTGCCGGCCTCGTTCACCGGCACCATGCAGGCCCCACACATCCCGGTTGCATCAACCATGATGGAGTTCAGGCTGGCAACGGTGTGGACGTCGTAGCCGCGGGTGAGATCTGCGACCGCGCGCATCATCAGCGGTGGGCCGATGGTGACGACTTCGGCGATCTTTCGTCCCTCGCCAGCCTTGTTGGCCTCGAGCATGTCGGTCAGCGGCGTGGTCACGAAACCGTGGATGCCGAAGCTGCCGTCGTTGGTGGCGTAGATCACTTCGAGCTGATCGCCGAACTCGGCCTTGATTGCGCCTACCCGCTCGGCCTCGCCGTCCCAGAACATCAGTTCCTTGCTGCGGAAACCCGAGATCAAGGTGACGTGGTTGCCCAGGCGCAGATGCGCCCGCATGATCGGGTAGACCGGGGGCAGGCCCAGACCGCCGGCGGTGAACACCACCGTCGAGTCGTCGGAGTAACGCTCCAACGCACTGGGCTGACCCAGCGGCCCGGCGATACCGGCAAACGCCTCGCCGACGGTCATCTTGTTCATCTTCAGCGAACTGGTACCCATGCCCTGCACCACCAAAGTGATGGTGCCGGCCGCTGCGTCCCAATCGGCCAGGGTGAGCGGGATCAACTCGCCGTTCGGATCGGCCAGCACGCGGACGAACTGACCGGCCTGCGCGGTGCGAGCGATCGATGGGGAGCGGATCTCGAACTCTTCAATGCCCTCGCTGAGGTGGGTCTTGGAGATGATCACCGGCAGCTCTGCGGCCAGGTCGGTGTAGGTGAGGGCCTGATCGACCCGAGAGCTGATCTCGGTAGCAGTCATCTGTTCCATCGCCGCCACCATCTCCCGCGCGGCCGACTGGCCATCGCCAGCGGCCCGAATGGCGGTGGAGCCGCCACGGGCCGCGTCGCCACCGGTGTAAACGCCGGGCAGGGTGGTCTCCTTGGACGTGGTGCTGACCTGGTTGATGGTGCCCCACTTGCTCACCTGCAGTCGCGGCTCGGAATCCTTGATGATCGGGTTAGCGTCGTTGCCGAGCGCCATGATCACCAGATCGGCCGCGATCTGCTCGGTCTCGCCGGTGGCCACTGGACGGCGCCGACCCGACTCGTCCGGTTCGCCAAGGGCCATCTTCTCCACCACAGCGGTGGTGACGAAGTGGCTGTCGTTGGTGGAGAGGAACTCGACAGGGGAGCGCAGCTCGGAAACCACGATGCCCTCTTCCAGGGCGTGCTCGAGTTCTTCGATGCGGGCTGGCATTTCGGCCTGGGTGCGGCGGTAGACGATCGTCACCTTGCCGCCGAGCCGCTGCGACGTGCGAGCCGCGTCCATGGCGGTGTTGCCACCGCCGATGATCAACACCTCTTTGCCCGGTACGACCGGCAGCGGGGTCTCGAAGTCGTCCAGGTGGCCGCGCATCAGATTGACCCGGGTGAGGAACTCGTTGGCGCTCATCACGTTCAACAGGTGCTCGCCGGGCACATTCAGGAACCGCGGCAGGCCAGCACCCGAACCGACGAACACCTTCACGAAGCCGGCTTCGCGAAGCTGATCGATGGTGGCGGTCTTGCCGACCACGAAGTTGGTCACGAAACGGCCACCAAGCGCCTTGATCTTGGCCACCACATCGTCAATGAGCTGGTTGGGCAGCCGGAACTCCGGAATGCCGTAGCGCAGCACGCCACCCAGTTCAGGGAAGGCCTCGAAGATCGTCACCGGGAAGCCGTCAGCGGCCAGTAGATAGGCGGTGATCAGACCGGCCGGGCCGGAACCGACGATTGCCACCGGCGGGCGGGTGCCCAGCTCCCAGGGGTTCGGACGGTTAGCGAAGCGCGCCTTGAGTTGCTCAGGCTCGGCCAGCTTCTCCCACTCGGGCAGGAACCACTCCAACTGGCCGATGCTCATCGAATGCTTGTGAATGCAGTGGCTCTGGCACTGCAACTCCTGCGGGCAGACCCGACCGGTCACGTTAGGCAGCGGGTTCACCGCCTCCAGGGATTCCAGCGCCTTGCGGAACTGTCCGGTGCCGATCAGTTCGAACATCGCCGGGATATTGACGCTGACCGGGCAGCCGCCGTCCGGCTCGACCTGGCCGGCCGTCAGCACACCGAGCACACACGGCTGCTTGGCGCACTGCATATCGCGCAGCGCCTCCAGCCAGACGAACAGCTCTACTTCGCGGCGGCTGTAGCCCAGATCCATGTAGCCCAGGTAGCCCTTATTGACCAGTTCGAAGTCGGCGTTGCGGGCCTCAGGCTCGCGAATGTAGGGGCCGATGCCATTCAGCGAAGGCCACTTCTCACTGGTGCCAGCGAACATCGGGTAGCGCCCGGAAAGTTGGGTATCGACAGCCTTCATGAAGCCACGCTTGCGGGCCATCGGCAGCTCCCAAAGGATCGCCATCAGCTTCAGGCTGCCAGCGTCCTCGCGCAGCAGCGCGGCCCACAGTGCCTCGGTGAACTCAGGGGCGAACTCGGGCTGCTTCAGCGCCTCGGTGATCGCGGACACCTGCTCCTCGGTGAACGGTTCGTCGGGGGTCGCCGGCGAAAAGTTGACCAGGACGCTCATCACGTCGGTGGTGTCGGTGGCGATTTCGGTGGTCACGTGGCTTTCTCCTCGGCTTTGGTGCCCGGCGTCCCAGCGGCTGGGGCTGGGCGTCGGTGCGGCGGACGACAAGAGCATTGTCCCCCCAGTTGGGTATACCCCGGGGGAGATTCGCAAGGGACGTCGATGTTGTTGGATCTAGCCCCGGGAGTGGGTCGGTGACCGCCGGGACGTCAAGAGGTACTGGGGCAGGTCCGTCGGCTGTTGGGACGGAAGCTGACAGCAGTAGTGCCGGGCTCATCGGTGGATGGTCCGGCACTGGAGCCCTGAGGATAGGCGATCAATGTCGGCCTTGGCCAGCCAGGCTCCAAAGGGTAAGACCGCTAGTCGGGGCGGTATCGGAGTTTGCCGCGCTCACGCTCCCGGTTACGAGTGGCTGTGTCCTGGCTGTGAATCGCCATCGGCGACTATCGCAACTCGGCACCAAGTGAATATGATGCGGGCCTTAGCTCATTTCGGGGGGAGAGAGCGAGATGCACTATTTCGTGCGTATCGGGGGAATGATCACAGGCGTCGTAGCTGGCAGTGGATTGCTGGCCTTCGCCCTCACTTGGACGATGGCCCACTACGGCATCGCGTCCAGCATCAGCGGGGTTTCGGTCTTCGTCGGCCTGCTCGTGGCCGGGTTGGTCGGGGCAGCGCTGGCGAAGGATTCCTGGTTCTACGCCTGAGCGTCGCGCCCGCATCGGGCGGCTTCAGAGCGGATGACGGGAATCGAACCCGCATGGCCAGCTTGGAAGGCTGGGGCTCTACCATTGAGCTACATCCGCGTGCGCCAGCAGCGCGCAGCCAAGACTAACCGAAGCTCAGGGGCAAAGTCGCGCTGGCCCGGGTCGGCCGGGCGCTATTTCGGGTGAGCCTGCGCCGAGTTGGTGAGCTGTGCATTGGGGACGGTTCCAGGGCGCAGTAGCGGGTGGCGAGGGGCCGAGTGTGACCAACGCGGCGTGCCTAGCTAAGATTGCCCGGTCTGTCTACTTCCATCCAGGAGCCCGCATTGTCCAGCACTGTCGAGAAGCTTGGTCCGTCCCGGGTCAAGCTCACCGTTGAGATTCCGTTCGCCGACCTCAAGCCGCATCTGGACAAGGCTTACGTCGATATCGCCTCCTCGGTGACCATTCCCGGTTTCCGGAAGGGCAAGGTGCCGCCGCTGGTGATCGATCAGCGCTTCGGTCGCGGCGCCGTCCTGCAGGAAGCGATCAACTCGATCCTGCCCAGCGCCTACGAAGGTGCCGTGGTTGAGGCCAAGGTGAGCCCGCTGGGCGAACCCGAGATCGAGATCACCAAACTTGAGGACGGCGAGGTCATCGAGTTCTCCGCTGAAGTCGACATCCGTCCCGAGTTCGAGGTCCCCGATTTCGCCGAGCTGAGCGCCGTGGTTGACGCCAAGAAGCCGGTCGACGACGAGGTCAACGAGCGCATCGACCTGCTGCGCAGCCGGTTCGCGACCACCGCTGAGGTTGATCGGCCCGCAGCTGACGGTGACCGAGTGACCCTCGATCTGGTGGCCAGCCGCGACGGCGAGCCCCTGCCCGACGGCACCGCCGTCGACATCGCCTACATCGTTGGCTCCGGCGGCATGATCGACGGGTTGGACGTTGCGGTAGTCGGGCTGTCGGTCGGCGAAGAAGCCGAATTCGCCTCCACCCTGGTCGGTGGCGCGCTGGAAGGCGAGCCGGCCGACATCAAGGTGACGGTGAAGAAGGTCGCCGAGCAGACCCTGCCTGAGGTCGATGACGAGTTCGCTTCGATGATCTCCGAGTTCGACACCGTCGAAGAGATGAAGGCCGACCTGGCCAAGGGCGTCGAGGCCAATCTGGAGGCCGAGCAGGTCGCTGCCGGTCGCGACAAAATCATTGAGGCGATGGTGGCCGCCACCGACTTCGAGGTGCCCGCCGGTGTGGTGGCCTCCGAGGTGGACGCCCGCAAGGAGCAGATCAACGGGCAGCTGGCCCAGGCTGGTCTCACCCTGGAGCGTTACCTCGAGCAGACCCCCGAAGAGACGTCCCGGACCGTCGAGGATTTCTGGGCTGAGCTGGAAGCCAACACGGTCAAGGGACTGAAGGCGCAGCTGATCCTGGACAAGATCGCCGACGACGCTGAGTTCAACGTCGAGCAGGAGGATCTGTCGAAGATGATCGTGCAGAAGGCGATGCGCAACGGCACCACGCCGGAGGCTGAGGCTCAGCACATGATGGAACACAACCACCTCGGCGCCTGGATGGCCGAGATTCGCCGCAACAAGGCGATGGGCGAGGTCGTGGCCAAGGCCAAGGTCACCGACACCGACGGTGCTGTGGTCGACATCACCATGCGGACCGGCGAGGCAATGGCCGAATCGGACCACTGAGTCTGTTCAACTGCTCCAGCGGGCGTCACCTTCGGGTGGCGCCCGCTGGCGTTTCGGCGCCTAGCCGCAGGCGCGCTGCCGCTCGGCTCGTGCGCCGTCAGCGAACACCGCCCCAAAGTTGGCTGAAAAATGGCCGACAGCGGGTAGTTTCGCTGCGTGAGCGAACATCAATCCATTGAGCGTGGCCTGCGAATGGCCGGTGGCCCGGGCATTGCTGGCATGACCGATTCGGTCTATCAGTCCCTGCTGATGAACCGGATCATCTTCCTCGGCTCCGAGGTGAAGGACGACAACGCCAACGCCATCTGTGCCCAGATGCTGCTGTTGAACGCAGAGGATGCGAATAAGGACATCTTCCTCTACATCAACTCCCCAGGCGGCTCGGTGGACTCTGGCATGGCCATCTACGACACCATGCAGTGGATCTCCAATGACGTGGCCACGGTGGCCATGGGGTTGGCGGCTTCGATGGGGCAGTTCCTGCTTTCGGCAGGGGCCAAGGGCAAGCGCTTCGCGCTCCCGCACAGCCGCATCATGATGCATCAGCCCTCCGGTGGTCTGGGCGGCACCGCCTCCGACATCCGGATTCAGGCCGAGCAGTCGCTGCACATCAAGCGGACGATGGGCCGACTGATCGCCGAACACACTGGCCAGACCATGGAACAGATCGAGATCGACTCCGATCGTGACCGCTGGTTCACCGCCGAAGAGGCCCTGGCCTACGGCTTCATCGACCACGTCTACGAGCGGGCGGCCCAGATCGCCACCGCAGACTCCCCGAATCAGTGAGGTCTGAAGTGAACACTTTGCCCAACAGCATCGCCCCGGCGGGCCCGCGGATGGATTACTACATCCCGCAGTGGGAAGAGCGCACCAGCTACGGCGTGCGCCGCGTCGATCCGTACACCAAGTTGTTCGAGGACCGGATCATCTTCCTCGGCACCCCGATCAGCGATGACATCGCCAACGCGGTGATGGCGCAGCTGCTCTGCCTTCAGTCGATGGACCCGGAGCGTCCGATCAGCATCTACCTGAACTCTCCTGGTGGGTCTTTCACCGCGCTGACGGCCATCTACGACACCATGCGCTACATCAAGCCCGACGTGCAGACCGTTTGCCTTGGGCAGGCCGCCTCGGCTGCCGCCGTCCTGCTGGCTGCTGGCACCAAGGGCAAGCGCCTGGCGCTGCCGAACAGCCGGATTCTGATCCATCAGCCCAGCGCCGAAGGTAACTACGGCCAGTCCTCCGACCTGGAGATTCAGGCCAGGGAGATCATGCGGGTTCGGGTCCTGATGGAAGGCATGCTCGCCGAGAGCACCGGCCAGTCGCTGGAGAAGGTCAGCCGTGACATCGAGCGCGACAAGTTCCTGACCGCCGAAGAGGCCGTCGAATACGGGATCGTGGACGACATCCTTACCTCACTGAAGGACATCGAAGGCTGACTCGCCGTCCGGCCCTCCGTCCTCAACTCGGATAGCCGGACTAAGGTGAGCCACCAAAGCCGGAAGGGTAGATCGAAGTGGCACGAATCGGAGAAACCTCGGATCTGCTGAAGTGCTCTTTCTGTGGGAAGAGCCAGAAGCAGGTTAAGAAGCTCATCGCCGGGCCTGGCGTTTACATCTGCGATGAGTGCATCGACTTGTGCAACGAGATCATCGAAGAGGAGTTTGCCGAGACCACCGACTCCGGCCTGCTCGACGAACTGCCCAAGCCCAAAGAGATCCGCACCTTCCTCGATTCCTACGTGATCGGCCAGGACACCGCAAAGAAGGCGCTGGCCGTAGCGGTCTACAACCACTACAAGCGCGTCCAGGCCCAGGCGGCGTCACCGGGACGCCGGGTCGCAGACGATGAGTTGGTTGAGCTCGGCAAATCCAACATCCTGTTGATCGGCCCCACCGGCTGCGGCAAGACCTACCTGGCTCAGACTCTGGCCCGGATGCTAAACGTGCCGTTCGCGATGGCCGATGCCACTGCGCTCACCGAGGCGGGCTACGTCGGCGAGGACGTCGAGAACATCCTGCTCAAACTCATCCAGGCGGCCGACTTCGACGTCCCGCGCGCCGAGGTCGGCATCATCTATATCGACGAGATCGACAAGGTCGCGCGCAAGGCGGACAACCCGTCGATCACCCGTGACGTCTCCGGTGAGGGCGTGCAGCAGGCGCTGCTGAAGATCCTCGAAGGCACCGTGGCCAACGTCCCGCCGCAGGGCGGGCGCAAGCACCCCCAGCAAGAGTTCATCCAGGTCAACACCAAGAACATCCTGTTCATCTGCGGCGGCGTGTTCGACGGCCTCACCGACATCGTCCGCCGGCGCACCCACAACCGCGCCATCGGTTTCAGCGCCGTATCCGGCCAGGAGGACCGCACCGATGATGAGATTCTCGCGCAGGCCATGCCCCAGGACCTCGTCAAGTTCGGCATGATCCCCGAGTTCATCGGCCGCCTCCCGACCCTGGCTACCCTCACCTCGCTGGACCAGGAGACGCTGCGGCGCATCCTCGTGCAGCCCAAGAACGCGCTCATCCGGCAGTACCAGAAGACGCTGGAGATGCTCGACGGTGTGGAGCTGGTCGTGGAGGACGAGGCGCTCGAGGCCATCGCCCACGAAGCGCTCCAGCGGCAGACGGGCGCGCGGGCCCTGCGCACCATCATCGAGGAGATCATGCTCGACGTGATGTTCGACGTGCCGTCCGACCCGGACGTGACCCGCTGCACCATCACCCGCGAGACGATCGAGCAGAGCATCCCGCCCCTCCTCGAGCGGGGCAAGCCCAAGACCGCCGCCCGCCAGAAATCGGCGTAAGAGACCCGCGCCAACACCAGGGGCCATGGCCGGGGGTCATGGCCCCTTTTTCGTGTCCCGTGGAGGGGATGACGACGCCGGACACGAACCTCCTGCCGCCGGCCGCAAGATGACCGGACGCGGCTGCAGCCCTGAAAGGAACATGCCCTTTGCCGGACCACGAGAGCCATGACGACAGCCCCCAGGACATGCCCCTGACCCTCGAAGTGCAGTTCACGCCGGGCGCCGATGAGTTCCCGCTGCTACCGCTGCGCAATGAGGTTGTCTTCCCGCACGCCGTCGTGCCGCTGGGCGCCATGCGGCGCAAGTCCGTCCGGGCGCTGGAGGAGGCCCACCGCGCCGAGAGCGTACTGGTGCTCGTCACCCAGCGCGACATCACCCTCGAGGACCCCGAGCCGCAGGACGTCTACGCCGTCGGCACGCTGGCGCGCGTCGCGCAGTTGCTCGAGCTGCCCGACGGCACCGCCCGCGCCATGGTCGAGGGCCTCGCCCGCGTGCGCCTGCGCGAGTTCGTTCGTGGGCCGCAGTACTACACCGTGCGCATCGAGCCGTTCATGGAGACGGTGCAGGAGAGCAAGGAACTCCAGGCGCTGATGCGCACGGTCGTGCGCGACCTGGAGGAGGCCGCCTCGTTGGGCCGCAACATCCCCGCCGAGGTGCTCGTGGCGGCGATGAACCTCCAGGACGCCGGGCGTTTGGCCGACCTGGTCGCCACCCACATGCGCCTGCGCTTCGACCAGCGCCAGGAGATCCTCGAGGAGAGCCAGGTCAATGCGCGCCTGCAGCGGGTGCAGCGGCTGCTGAGCCAGGAGCTGGAGCTGCTGCGCCTCGAGCAGAAGATCCAGCAGGACGTGCACAGCCGCATCGAGTCCTCGCAACGCGAGTTCTACCTGCGCGAGCAGATCCGCGCCATCCAGGACGAGCTGGGCCAGGGCCCGGGCCTGAGCCCGGAGATTGACGAATACCGCCAGAAGATCGCCACCGCCGAGATGAGCGAGGAGGCCACCGAGAAGGCCCTGTTGGAGGTCGAGCGGCTGACGCACATGTCGCCGGCCGCGCCGGAGTATTCCGTCATCCGCACCTGGCTCGACTGGCTCACCGACCTGCCCTGGCATCAGGATACCGCCGACGTGCTCGACCTGACGGTGGCGGCGCAGATCCTCGATGAAGACCACTACGGCCTCACGAAGGTCAAGGAGCGCGTGCTGGAGTTCCTGGCCGTGCGCAAGCTCGTGGATCAGGCGCGCGGGCCCATCCTGTGCTTCATCGGCCCGCCCGGCGTCGGCAAGACCTCCATCGGCAAGTCCATCGCCCGCTCCATGGGCCGCGAGTTCATCCGCATCTCCCTGGGCGGCGTCCGCGACGAAGCGGAGATCCGCGGCCACCGCCGGACTTATATCGGCGCCATGCCGGGCAGGATATTGCAGTCTCTCCGGCGGGTGGAGTCGAAGAATCCGGTGTTCATGCTGGATGAGATCGACAAAGTGGGGGCCGACTTCCGCGGCGACCCGGCGGACGCCCTGCTCGAAGTGCTTGATCCGGAACAGAACGCCGAATTCCGTGACAATTATCTCGAGGTTGCATTCGACCTTTCACACGTGATGTTCATCACCACTGCGAACACCACCTCCACCATACCTGCTCCCCTGATGGACCGCATGGAGGTGATCCAGATCTCCGGTTACACCGAACAGGAAAAGGTCAAGATTGCGCAGGGCTACCTCATCCCCCGGCAGTTTCAGGAGAACGGCTTGCTGGCTGGCGAGATCACGATCAAGGAAGACGCCTTGACCGAATTGGTGCGTTCATACACACGTGAATCCGGTGTGCGCAGCCTTGAACGCGAGATCGGCTCAGTCCTCCGGAAGGCAGTGACCCTGCGGGAAACCGAAAAGAAAAAGATCAAGGTGATATCAAAGAAAACCGTGCATGAACTGCTGGGCAAACCCAAGTACAAACCGGCCGAAGAGGTTGCCCGGCGGACTTCCATCCCCGGCGTGGCGACCGGCCTCGCCTGGACACCGACCGGCGGGCAGATACTTTTTATTGAGGCCACAAGCATGCCC
>DIVW01000007.1 GCA_002428365.1 Propionibacteriaceae bacterium UBA6122 | reverse complement strand
AACCCCACCATCTTGGCTGCCGACCGGCCGACCTTCGCTGCCGAGATCCGCCTTCAGTTCGATCTGTCGAGCTAGCTGGGCCACCAGGCGCTCGGGTTCGAGTGCATAGATGCTCGACGACCCTCGATTGAACCCAAGGAGGCGGCGCCCATCAAGCCGCTGCGATCCAACACTGATGTGCCAGCCGCCAAGCACCCACCTGTTGTATCCGACCCTCAGGGGCAGGAGACGCTTGACAGCCTCAACGCTCGCCATCGCAACCGACCCGGCGATCAGAGCAGTCCAGCCAATCGGGGCCGGGTCCAGATGAGGATAGGCGCGGCCTACGTCTCGCCAAAGCATCACCACCGCCATGATTGAAACAAGGACAAGGAGGATGTATCCAGCCAACAGCGTTCCCTGCGAAGCCCGGGGCCCGCGCCCTAAAAGGAGGGGAATCAGGACAGACACCGTAGTAAGCGGTGCGCGCCTAGCCCGTCGACGGTCAGGTCGTGTAGAAGGTTCATCAATCAAAGTGCTGGTCCCTCCGCTGGTGGCGAGAAGCCTACTGGGGGGTGAACGGATACTGCGGCCATGCTCGGAGTTCGCTTTCGACGGCCATCTTCCTTGGGTGGCTGTCAATGAGGGCACCAATTTCTGTTGCTTCGCAAATATTCAGGCAGTTCTTCGAATTGACGTCGATGGGCGTGGCAGCGGCTGCTCCGTCGCGTCCCACTGGTATTGGCCGCACCCCGGTGCCAGCCGGCAGTGACGAGTTGGGCAGCCGTCCGGGATCGAGCCGAAGCCCAACCCGGACGGCCCCCGCGGCTACCACCGGTTCCCCGAATGATCCTGGGCCGAGCAGCCCACCGGCCGCCAAGTCGGTGAGGGCAGTCTTGCCGACGATCTCCCCTAGCCGTTCAGCCGGCACCGTCTCCAAACCCATCGGCGGTGCCAGTGACGTGATGCCCAAAATCGTCGGCGGAGATGACTTGATCTCGATAAACGCTGTGTTTGATCGTGATCACGGAAGCCGCGCTGCTCAAGTTGGCATAGAGCAGCGCGGCCCCCAACCCCCCGAGACAGATGGCCAACACTCCTGCAGCTATCCAGCCGACATTACGTCGGGCGCGAATCGCTGGACGAGTGGAATCCCCCATGGCCGTCTCCCCTATCACCTCCCTAGCCGGACCGGGGTTAGCCGACAATCAGGTGGTGATTTGGTGATGCTAGAACAGGCTGGGGACAATTCCCAATTAGTCCAGAGAATCTGTGGACAACCCGCCTTGACTGTGGATATCTGTACGAGGTATAGAAAGCGACGTTGAATTTGAATCGACACAAACCCCAGCTGACAAGCCAGTACGCCGCTCCGGCTGGCGTCCAGAATGCCCTGCTTCAGGTCAGCATCCGGGCAACCACGGGAAGAGGTCGCAGATATCCAGACCGACCACCACGGCACCGGTAATGTCGGCGGCCCTGGCTTCCGCGGCAAAGAGGCCGCAGGATGTCAGTGCGAATAGCCCGGCGACTAGGGCAAAAGCAAATTTCCTCATGCCGAATCGTTGGCCCTGCTGACGTCCCCATGCGGCCGCTTCGCGCAACGATGGCCAGTTGGCCACAAGAATTGGCCAACCGGTTGGCCAAACCAGCTCTGACCACCGGATATGGGCTAAGTTCTAGCCGAAGCACATACCCCCGAGGGTGCGGGCCCTCTGCTGTTAGCAAGGAGGACGGGTGATGGCGCCGTCTGGCACAACCCTGCGCAATCGTGCGATGAGCCTGCTCGAGCCGGGCCGGATCGAGATCGTGCTGGCCGTCGGACTGGCGCTGCTGGTGGTCTTGATGGAAATCATCACCAGCCAAACCTGGGCCAACATCGTGATCGATCTGATGGCCTGCGCCCTCGCCGTCGTGGCCGCCAAGTGGCCGCGCGGCGGCGGGCTCGCGGTCGGGCTGTTTCTGGCCCTGCGATTGGGACTCCCGCCCGAATGCGGCGGCGTGCTTGGTGAATACGCACCGCTGATCACCTTGTTGGGCTTGGGCATGCGCGGCGAGCGTCGCCTGCGCGCCATCTTGAGCGCTGTGTACCTGCCGCTGATGTGGCTGGTTTCCTGGTCACCGGGCCGGGCGATGACGACCTTCATAGTCGGCCTACCGATCTGGGCGGCGATGGTGGGGCTGATGTGGATCATCGGCAACGCCTACCACGCCGTCACCGAGGCCCAAGAACAGGCACGCGCCGCAGAACTCGTCCTGCAACGCCAGGTGCTCGCTCGAGAGCTCCACGACACCGTGGCCCGCTCGTTCACAAAAGTGTCGATGGTCGCCGAGCGGGCCCGGCTGCGTGGGGCGGTCAGCGAACAGGACCTCGACACCATCACCGACGAGGCCGCCCGTGGTGTGGACGAGCTTCGCTGGGTGATGAGCCTGCTGCGGGATCCGTCCGCCTCGGTCGAAGCTCTGGCCGCGAGCGGGACGTCGCTGGCTTCGGCGCTCACTGCTGCCCAGGACGACCTGGTCAGGGACGGTTTCACCACCACCGTCAGTCTGGAGGGCGATTTGAGCCGCCTCACCACGGTGCAGTCAGAAACACTGGCGGCCATCACCGGCGAAGCGGTGGCCAACATGACCAAGCACGGCGATCCCAGCCAACCCAGCGGCATCGTGGTGCAGGTGGGCGAGACCGAAGCAGAGCTGGCCTTCATCAACGCCGCCGCACCGTCTGCCGGCGACGACGACGGACGCGAGCGCCTCGGGGTCTGGGGAATGGGTCAGCGCCTCGACGGCCTGGGCGGTAGCGTTCAGACCGGCGCGGAAGATCAGCATTGGGTCACGCGGATCCGCCTGCCGCTCAGCGCCGAGGCGAAGGAGTGAGTGCGATGGCCGATCGTCCCGCCGCCGTGGGCCGCATTCGCGTGCTCGTCGTCGACGATGACCTGATGGTGCGGGAAACCCTGGCCGAGTACCTCGCCAGCGCTGAGGATCTGGAAGTCGTTGGCAGTTGCTCCGATGGTGCCGAGGCGGTCGAGGCCGTCCGCGCCGATGCGCCGGATGTGGTGCTGATGGATCTGCGAATGCCCGAGTTGGACGGGATCGCCGCCACCAAAGCGATCGTCGAGCTGGCGCCCGCAGTGCGAGTGGTGGCCCTGACCACCTTCGATGACGATGAGTCGATCGCCACCTTCTTCAGCGCTGGCGGTGCTGGCTATTTGCTGAAGAACACCCGGGCCGTGGCGCTGGTGGAGGCCGTCCGGGCGGCGCACAGTGGTCTCTCGGTGGTGCCGCCGAATCTGGTCAGTCGGTGGAGCCCGGCCCGGGCGCTGGCTACGCCGCCGCGGTTGTTGCCTCGTGAGCGGGAGGTGCTGCTGCTGCTCAGCCGGGGGCAGACGAACCCCGAGATCGCCAAGCAACTGTTCGTCTCGGCTTCGACGGTGAAGGTGCATGTGGCGTCGCTAATGCGCAAGCTGGGTGCCGACAACCGCACCAGCTTGGCCGCCCGGGCTCACGTGCTGGGCCTGATCACGTCCAAGGGTGACGAGACTCGTTGATCACTAGCGGTTATGGCCAGTTGGCCATGCGAAATACCTGACTGGCCGATAGCCCCGAGGCGCTCCTTGGCGATGCAATGGGCTTGCCTCCGTCGCCGGTCCGTTCACTCCCGGTCGACGACGGCGGTCCAAACCGGCTTGAGGAGATTTTGGTGGACGCACATTGGTGGTCGGCATGGGCGCCGAAGTTGACGGCTTACTCCCTGCTGATTCGACTGCTCATCGACGAGCGGATCTCCGGCAAGGAGTTCGAGGCGCTGTTCCTGCAGCTCTATCAGGACGACCCCACCGATTGGCCCGTGCACGTGCTGGACGTACTCGAAGGTCTTTTCGCTGATGTGGACGAGCTCGGTGTTGGCCGGTTGGGCGCCGCCGCCAATCCCGGTCGCGCCGAATCCGAGCTGCGTCAGCGCGCCAATGCCGCCTTCGGCCGCCTTGCCGAGTTGACCCCAGCCCTCCCCTGACCCCGTCCCGCCCGCTCACGGGGACGGTTCCCCCGCGCGGCTCATGGGGACGGACCCTGCCCGGCACTGCTCATATTGGAACCGTCCCCAATAGGAGCGCCAAGGCAACGGTAAGCACGTTGACGCCGTACATTATCGATTATGGGTGAGGCTGGCGAAGCGATGCGTTTTGTTCACCCATTGATGGGTGTGTTAGTGATCGACAGGCTTGGCCTGCTGCCCACCTTAACTGAGAGCTACGGTGATTGGGTCTTGACGAACGAGGCCGACGCTGCCCTGGTTGGCTTGTGGCGCAGCCTCGCTGGTCGGCTCACTGCGGCGGGCGCCTCAGTGGCCGCCGTCGATGTGTGTGGTAATAGCCCGAGCCTTATTCGAGCCTGCCCAGGCTGGGAGGCCTTCCCGGCCCGGGGTCACGGTAGGTGGAATGACCAATTTGTCAACGCGGTGGCGGGGTCTGCGCCATGCTGGCTTGAAGTCAAAGACGCCACCAGTTGCTTACTAATGGTGATGGATGGCGGTTTCGACAGAATGGTCGTTACGGACGGACGAGTTGACCTACGTGGAGTCCTTTGATGGGGGTTGTGAGTGGTGACGCAAACCCCTCACCACGGTGAACCGCTCAGGTTTGAAGCCGCATCCTTGTGAGTTGGAAGGATTTAGTCATGTCGAAGAGGATCGATCCGGAGCTGAGGGCGCTGGTTCGGTCTACTGGGCGCTCCAGAATCGGGGTGTGATGGACGCTGAATCGACTGGCGAAACGCCCGCACGTTTCGTGATCCTGCGCGACCCGCCGGGTCCCGGTTGGCGGCTCGGAACGCGTAACGCGGTCCACTTGGATGGTGGTGAATGGCCCGATCTGGGGTTCCTGCGCCGGGAGAAGGCGCGCCTCAAACATCTCCTGGTTGTTGCGGGCACCGTTGACCTCACGGCGCTTAATGAGCTCTCGGAGTTGGAGACGCTCGATCTGGCCGCCTCGAGTTGCTCAGCAGATGCGTTGGTGCTGGGGGCCATGCCGAAGCTAAGGTCCTTGCGGATTTGGGGTGGCGTCCCCACCGAGTTCACCGCGGGCCACTCGCTGCGGTCGCTTGAGATCGAGAGCATGCCACGCGGCTGGCGAGACGTGTTGGCGGAACTGCCTCGACTCGACGCCCTTTCGCTAGCCAAGCCTCGTTCGGTTCCTGAGTACTATCCGTCTTCGCTACGCAGCCTGGAGTTGACGAGCGTGACCCACTGGGATCGCGACGTGAAGGCTCTCCGAGGGCTTGGGGGCCTCCGGATCTTAGACCTTGTCGGGGTTCGCGGAATGCGGGATCTACGTGCCTTCGCCGAGGTTTCACACCTCGAGCGGCTTTATGCCGAGGACTGCGACGAATTGGTCTCGCTCGACGGACCAACACTCACGCCAAATGCTCGATATCTATTCGTTGGTCGCACGCCGCTGCGATCATCGATGCCGTCCCGCTGGGATGAGCCGCGTTGATCGGCGTGGGGGCCCGACCGTTCAGAAGGTCTGCGGCACTGATTGCCGCCGCCTGTATATGCGCGGCCGTGTTGAGTTCGTGTGTCGGCTCGGATCAGTTGGGGTTGGTGCAGTATGAGCCCGGGTATGTGACTAGGGACGGTGGCCGGTTCACGCTGCGCAGTCGTTGCCCTGAGGGTTTTGTGCGAGTCGCGGCCATCTACGATGACGAGGCGTCAAGGGTAGATCAACAGCCCGCAGACCCACGCCTCCTATGGGACGCGCGAGTAACTGACCCCGCCGTGACGGCTGCCGAAGTGGTGCTTTTCGGTGACAGCTCGGCTGGTCTCCAGGTGGTCACCGCAGCTCCGACGGTTGACGCACAGCGCGCCATGACAATCGGCTATTCCACACGAGGCTCCGGCGCCGTGCGTGACCATGAATGGAACGGTGTGTCGCTGAAGCTGGCTGAACTGAAGGACGGACAGGTGGCGTGGGCGAAAGGTATCGCCGACGCGGGCGACTTTCTTGGAATGGCTGGCCACTCCTTCCGGTGTGGCTAGCCGTGCGTCGACGAGCCTTGTTCAGCCTTGGCCGTTGCGCCCATGATCAGCTTGGCCACGTGACCACCTTGCCCAAGCGGCCCGCGGGTTCTGGCAT
This sequence comes from Propionibacteriaceae bacterium UBA6122, assembly GCA_002428365.1. Lineage (GTDB taxonomy): Bacteria > Actinomycetota > Actinomycetes > Propionibacteriales > Propionibacteriaceae > Propionicimonas. Next base: position 10,596 of record DIVW01000007.1, on the reverse strand, counting down.
CCAGCATTAGCCGACTAGCTGCGCGGAGGAACCGTCCCCGTGAGCTGCGCGGAGGAACCGTCCCCGTGAGCTGCGCGGAGGAACCGTCCCCATGAGCTGCGCGGAGGAACCGTCCCCGTGCGAAGGGTGCTGGGGAAGGACGACCAGACCGCTTCGGAGTTGCCGTGAAGATCATGTAGTGACAAGATCGAAGGCTGCCCAAAAGCCAAGTCGACCCAGAGAGCATTGCTATGTCCACGTCCAGTCAGACCAAAGAGTTGCTAGCCAACAGCCCGTATCTGGTGCTGTTGAGCGCGCGGACGCTCTCGATGCTGGGCATGGCGTTCGCTCCGGTGGCGCTGGCCTTCGGCATCTTGGCTTTGCCCGGAGCGGACGCCGGCACGCTGTCGCTGGTGCTGGCGGTGCACACCCTGCCAATGGTGGTGCTGATGCTCGCTGGCGGCGTGATTGCCGACCGTTACCCGCGCCAGGCCGTCCTGGTGACTGGGGAATGGCTGGCTGCCACCGGCTTCGCCGCCATCGGGGTGATGCTGCTCACTGGTTATGCGCCGATCTGGCTGCTCTGCGTCGCGGCGGGGGTTGCCGGTGCGGCCGGGGCGATGATCTACCCGGCACTTTCGGGCATCATTCCCGACCTGGTGCCCGAACATCTGCGCCAAAAGGGCAACGCCTGGCTGGCCATGGGCGCCTCGGCCGCCCGTCTTGGCGGGCTGGTGACCGGCGGTGCGGTGGTGGTTTGGCTCGGCGGCGGCTGGGCGATGGTGGTAGCCGGCACCCTGTATCTGCTGGCCGGTGCCCTCCTGTTGAAGCTGCCCAAGATCACCGGAAACATCGCCGGCGAGGGCGCTCACCCGCTTCGTCAGCTCATTGACGGCTGGGGCGAGTTCTCTTCGCGCCAATGGCTCTGGGTAGTAGTCGCGCAGTGGTCGCTGATGATCATGGTGCTGCAAGCCGCCCAAGGCGTCCTCGGCCCGGTGGTGGCCAAGACCGAACTCGGCGGCGCTGGTGCGTGGACGATCATTCTGATCGGTGAGGCGCTGGGCGCGATCGTCGGGGTGTGGGTCTCGATGGTTTGGAAGCCGCACCGCCCGATCCTGGTGGCCACTTTGATGACCGTCACTGCTGGCCTGCCGCCGATCCTGTTGGGGCTGAGCGCGCCGTTGTGGACGGTGGTGGTCTCGATGTTCTTCCTCGGGGTCACCTTCGATCTGTTCGGCGTGCTGTGGATGACGACCATGCAGGACGAAGTGCCGCCGGAATCGCTGGCGCGCGTGGCGTCCTATGACGCGCTGGGATCGCTGATGCTCGGCCCGCTCGGGTTGATCCTGGCTGGCCCGGCGATCCTGGCCTTCGGCGTGCACGCCTCCTTGATTGGCACCGGCATCATCTCGGTGGTGGTGACCCTGCTGGCGCTGCTTTCCCCAGAGGTTCGCCAGCTGCGATCGAAGTCGTCCAAGCATCTCGAACTGAGTGAGGCGGTCGAGGACGTGGACGCTGCATCCCCGATGATGTAACCGGGATGCACAGGCAGGTCGCTGAGCGGGGCTCGGTCTGAGTCATTCAGTTCCCTGAGCTCGTCGAAGGGTCAAAGGGTGGTTCTGCAGGAAAGGGACCCTTCGACAGGCTCAGGGAACTGAAGAGTCGGACTCAGGGAACTGAAGGGTCAGGCTCAGGGAACTGAAGGGCCAGGCTCAGGGAACTGAAGGGTCGGATTCGGGGCGCAGAAGGTCCGAAATCAAAACTGCTTGCCAGAACTCCCACCACGGGGCCACTGGCACTAATGTGAGGCGGCGACGCGCTGATTCGGAGGGAGAGCCGGGTGCTGACCGCTAGCAACGTCCCGTTGCCCCCGCCGGAGTTGGCCGATTGGGTGCGCAGCGTGGCCGCAGCCCAAGATCCGCGAGTTGGCCCGACCACCCCAGTGGTGCCGCTGCTCACCCGCGGTATGCCCACCCGGCCGTACGCTCCAGCGCACTCCCAGGTCTACATCTGCGCTGGCGTGATTGTGAAGCTGCACAGCCCGGCGGCTAACCGGGACCGGCTGGCCCGACGCATTCACTGCATCGGCGGTCCTGACATTGACCGGTTGTGGATTCAGCCGCTGATCTATGCGCCCTTCGAGGGCCCGGACGACCGGCTGGCAACCGTGTGGCCGCGGGTGACTGTGCTGGCCACCATCGACCGTCCGCCATGGTCGGAGATCGGCACCCTGCTCGCCAAGCTCCACGGCCTGCCCATTCGCGACGATCCGCCCCGCCTGGGTGGCCACACCCGCCTGCAGTTGGCGATCGAGTTCCTGCGCAAGACGGTGCCCAGCGATCTTGGCTGGATGATCGAACGCGGCGACCAACTGGCCGAGCTACTCGCCGAACCCACTCAAGTGACGTTGGCTCATGGCGATTTCCACCTTGGCCAAATCGGGCACACCCCGCTGCGCCGCAGCTGGAAGCTGCTGGACGTGGACGACTTCGGCACCGGCGACCCCTCTTGGGATCTGTCGAGCCCGGCCGCCTATTGGGCCGCCGGATTGCTCGATGACCAGTCTTGGGCCGAGTTCCTCGCCGCCTATCGGGACGCTGGCGGGCCGGCCGTTCCGGCTAGCGGTGACCCTTGGCCCGCGCTGAACCTGCCGGCCCAAGCCGCCCTGCTGATCGCCGTCACCCAGCAGTTGCGGGCTACCGGCGACCTGCGCGGTGCCCAGCAACTGCTAGACACCGCACGTCGCCTGGCGCTTGAGTAGTTGGCCCGCCCCCGCAGTTCCCTGAGCTTGTCGAAGGGGCTTCGACGGGCTCAGCCAACTTCAGCCCAGTTCCCTGAGCTTGTCGAAGGGGCTTCGACGGGCTCAGCCAACTTGGGTGGGGCTCAGCCAACTGGAATCACTCAGCAAACTTGGGCCGCTCAGCCGCCTGGGTCAGATGTCGGCCAAGGCCTCAGTTGGGGCGGCCTTGGCGGCTCGCCTTCCCGGCAGGACGGACGCCAGCGCGGCTGCCGCCATCGCGATTGCGATCATGCCGAGCGTCTGCGGCACGTCCACCGCGAAGCTCACTGAGTCGAAGCCGCCGGAGTTTCCGGTCGCGGTGACCGCCAGCCAGCCGAAGAAGCCGCCAGCCACCACCCCGACCAATACCCCGACGATCGTCACTTGCAGCGCCTCAATGGTGAGCATGGCGCGCAGTGAGCCAGCCTGCAGGCCGAGTGCCCGCAGCAACGCCGATTCCCGCTTTCGTTCTAGCACCGAAAGGCCGAGGGTGTTGCTCACCCCGATCAGTGCGATCAGCACCGCCACGGCGAGCAGCCCGGTGGTGATGGCCAGTAAGATGTTCAGCACCTGCTCATACAGCGCCGCCATCACCATCGAACCCGTCACCCGCTCCTGCGATTCGGCTATGTCGGCGGCGGCCACGAGCACATTCACCGCGTCGCCGCGATTAGGCACCGACAGCCACATCACTGAATCCGATGCCACTGACGTGATCCTGGCGAGACTCGCTGGCGAAACGATCGCCTGGCCGTAGTCGGGCAACTCCGAAGCCACCACCTTCAAGGTGAGGCTGCCTGCCGATCCGTCGATGGAGACGGTCTTCTCCATACCTTTGGCCACCGAAGTGTTCACCAGCACCTCGCCGTCGCCAACCTGATCGCTCAGTCCGGTCGCCGCCGGCATGCCAGCGTTGTAGGCGATCAACTGCACGTCGCCGTTGTTGCGCATGGTGGCCGCGCCAGCGTCGAGCAGCACGGTGGCGTCCACCCCTGGAATCTGGGCGAGCCTGGTCGAGGCTTCAACCGGAATGGGTTTCAGCACTTCGTCGCCAGAAGTCCAGGCCACCTGCACGTCCACCGGGTAGTGCCGCTGCAATTGGTCAAGCACCGTGGCCCGAATGCTGGCGGTACTCACCTGCAAGGTGACCATCAAGCCGATGGCCAACATCAGCGCGGTGGCGGTCGCGGTGGCCCGGCGCGGATTGCGCTCAGCGTTGTCGGCGGCCAAACGCGAGACCGTCCCGAAACGACGCACCGCCAGCCCCGTCACCTTCAGCAGCGACGGGACGAAAAGCGGCCCGCCGAACAACACTCCAGCGGAGATCAGCGCCCCCGCTCCGATTGCGATGAGCAGGGCATTTTCGTCCTTGGACGACACCGCGATCGCCGCCAGTGCGAAGCCAGCAACAAGCAGTAGGCCACACAACACAATCCGCCACACCGAAAGCAGCCGGCGCTCGTCACCGCCGAGGGCCGGCTGCAGCGCCTCCAGCGGCAGCACCCGCGTGCCCCGCAGAATCGGGACGAACGCCGCCACCATGGTGGCCAACACGCCTAGCCCGAACGCGATTGCCAGCTGAGCGGCCGGCAGCGCCAGCCCCCAGAACAGTGCAGTACTCCAGGTGGTTACCGCGACGGCCAGCCCGATGCCGAACGCCAATCCCAGCAGCGAACCAAACCCGCCCAACAATGCGGCCTCGGCCAGGAAGCGCCGCCGCACCTGGGCCCCGGAGGCGCCAACGGCTCGCAGCAGCCCGATCTGGCGCCGCCGCTGGGCGAGTGTGATCGTGAAGGTGTTGGCGATGGTGATCATGCCCACCACCAGCGAGACGCCAGCGAAGGCCCACAACACATTGGCAAAAGCGTCGAAGTCGCCAGCCAGGCGGGCCACCGCTTTGCCACGCACCACTTCGGCTGGCTCGGCCTGCACGGCCGGGTTCAGCTGGGCGAGCTTCGGATTCAGCCCAGCGATCACCGCGCTCGGCTGCACCCCATCGGCCACCTTGATCGCCCATTGCTGCGCCGACGATGCAGTGAGGCCAGCCGAATCGAAGAAGGCATCCGAGGCGTAGCCGGTCTTGGTGAACAGCCCGCTCGGCTCATTGGTCAGACCAACAACCTTGAGCCGCATCTCGCCACCGGCTGGCTTTAGCTCCTGGCCAACTTGGACGTTCAACGCGCGGGCTGCGCCAGCGCTCAGCACGATCTCATCGGCTGCCTGCGGCCAACGTCCGGCGGTAAGTACTGCCCATCGCAGGGATTCCGGGGGCAGGTTCACCAGGTGCAGAGCTTGAGAGATGGCACCGGAGGAGACGACCAGCGAGGTCGACAAAACCGGTGCGTAGGCGGCGATACCGGCTTGGCCACCGATGACCGCACCGATGCCGCGCACTTCAGTGCCCTGCGGCACTTTGACCGCAACATCGGCCATGGCCAGCGAGACGTTCATCGCCTTGCCTTGGGCTTGGCCTTCAGTGGCTACCAGCGTGGCCGACCCGGCCAGGAAGGCCACCGAAATGGCGATTGCCAACAGGGTGGAAATGAAACGTCCGGGGTGGTGACGCACCTCAGAGAGAGCTTGGCGAAACATCAGGCCCCCAGCTTGGCCATGGCGGCCATGATCGCCGCAGCGCTGGGCTGGGCGAGGTCGTCGACGACGCTGCCATCGCTGAGCAGCACGGTGCGATCAGCGAACGCGGCTGCATTCGGATCGTGGGTGACCATCACGATGGTCTGACCAAGATCTATACAGGTCTTGCGCAGGTAGTTCAGCAGTTCGTGGCTGGCGCGCGAATCGAGCGCTCCGGTGGGTTCGTCGGCAAACACGACCGCCGGTTGGGAGATCAACGCCCGTGCGATGGCCACCCGCTGCTGCTGTCCACCAGATAGCTGGGACGGCAAATGCTTGAGCCGATCAGTTAGCCGCAGCGATTCGACCAGCCGGACGAGCAAATCTGCGTCCGGTCGGCGTCCGGCCAGATCAAGCGGTAGCACGATGTTTTGCTCGGCAGTGAGCGTTGGCAGCAGGTTGAAAGCCTGAAAGACGAAGCCGACCGCGTCGCGGCGCACCCGGGTGAGTGCCTTGTCGTTGAGGGCTGACAAGTCGTGGCCGCCGAGCAGCACCCGACCCGAAGTGGGTCGATCCAGACCGGCCAGGCAGTGCATCAGGGTGGATTTGCCCGAACCGGAGGGCCCCATGATCGCGGTGAACGACCCGGCGGCGAAGTCGACATCGACCCCGTCGAGTGCGCGAACCTCAGCCTCACCGCTGCCGTAAACCTTGGTGAGTTGGTGTGCTGATGCGATGGTGTCGAGCAACGACGGGGCGGGCATGGTCATGGTGTGAACTCCAAACTGGCAGGACGACGGCGCGGAACGACGCTCGGAGCAAACAGGCAGCGCATCTGCACCGCCAGCCGAGCGTCACCGCAACGCTAGGCGCCGGGGTTGCGCAAACGCGTCGTCCGCTGTGGTGGTGTGGGTCGTCCGGAAGGACGAGATCGGCTACCGCCGAAGGCCAACTGGCGCCTCAGTCGCCGAAATCGCCCAGATCGAAGCCCTCGAAGGCACTGCCAACTGATTCCATCAGACCGTCGACGCCCGGCAACTCAGCGAAGCCGGCGAAGTCGGTGGCCAGGCTGGCGAAGATCTCGGAACCGCCGCCAAACATCTCCAGAATCAACATGGTGCTCATGACATCGTCCAGCACCAGCCAACCCATGCCGTCCAGCTCCGCGGACGGGTCTTGGGCCAGCGCCTCGGCGAACACACTGCGCCAGTGGTCGACCACGCCGAAAACCATCGCGTAGGGCAGGTACCGGGAGAACGTGTCGATGCCGACCTCGAACTTCAGCTGCTCCGCCTCGGCGGTGGCCAGATACTGCTTGAAGCCTTCACATTGGACGCGCACTGCGTAGCCCTCGGCGCTGAGCGGTTCGGGCAGCTTGCCAACCATGGCCGAAAAGATGGCGCCGCCGATGATCATGCCGATGCCGATGAAACCGAGCCCAAACAGGAACAACCCCAGCACGCCAATGCCGATCAGGAGCGGGCCGATCGACTTCGCCGACCAGGCCGCCGACTGCGAAATGTGCTTCAGCCAGTTACGGGAGGCCGCTTCGCTCAGCAGAATGTCGCCGGCATCCTTCACCTCTGGACGCTTGCGGAAGGTGGCCAAAGTCGTGCTCGGCCCTTGGCTGAAGGCCGCGGTGAGCAGGGCCTGCTCGGTGGGGCTGAGCGGCTCGCTGGGCGGCTGGGTCGAAGCGATGATCTCCCAGTCGTACGGCTTGTCGCCGGGCGCCTTGGTGAGCGGGTGCAGGCGCAGCCAGCCGCGCTGGCCCAAATCGATCAGGGTCGCCGACAGTTCCACCGGATCGACCCGGCCGTCGATGGCCACTCCGGCCAGGCCAGGGCTAACTCCGTCCGGCGGATTGAAGCGGACGGCCACCGGAGGCTGCTCGCCGCGACGCAGATGGCGACGCACCGTCGGCTGGCCAGGGGCTGGCAGCAATCCTGGGGTGATCCCCTCGAATACCTCATCGCGGCGCCAAATCCGCACTGCGATCCCCGCCACTACTGCGGCCACCACGACTACCAGTCCTACGACGACACCCATGGGTCCAATCATGGCTGATCACCCGAAATGGTGCTCGTCAGCCAGCTGTGAGCTTGCTTTGTCCAACCGCAGCCCGGGGCGCCGGCGAAGGTGAACTGGTGTAGAGGTGCTGATAACCACCACTGGATCGCACCCGCGACGAGGCGGACGGCTAGCCTGAGGCCATGGCGCTGAGCGTCTTTGATCTCTTCCGGGTGGGAATCGGCCCGTCCTCCTCCCACACCGTCGGGCCAATGAAGGCCGCCGGACGATTTGTGGCCGCCCTGTCCGCGGACGGCCTGCTTCCTCAGGTTGCTGGGGTACGGGCGGAACTCTTCGGCTCATTGGGCGCTACTGGCCACGGTCACGGCAGTGTGGCGGCAGTGGTGCTCGGGCTGGCTGGCCAAGATCCGGAGACGGTTGACCCGCCAGCGGTGCGTCCAATGGTTCAAAACTGCCGCGACTCCGGCCAGCTGAAGTTGGCCGGCGACAAGGTGATCGCCTTCAACCCAGACACCGACGTGGTGCTGCATCGGCGCCGCTCACTGCCGGTGCATTCCAACGGCATGATCTTCACCGCGACCGACGCCGCCGGCGTTCAGTTGGTCGCTCGCACCTACTACTCGGTGGGTGGCGGCTTCGTCCTGGACGAAAACGAGACCGGACCCGACCGGATCGTCCCGGACTCGACTCCGGTGCCCTACCCCTTCGCCAGCGGTGTGGAACTACTCGCCCACTGTGCCGAGAATGGCTTTTCGGTGGCGCGGGTGATGCGGGCCAATGAGCGGGTGTGGCGCACCGATGACGAAATCGATGCTGGCCTGTTGCGCCTTTGGGACGTGATGACCGACAGCATTCACCGCGGCCTGGAGACTGAAGGGGTGTTGCCCGGCGGGCTGAAGGTGCATCGCCGCGCCCCGGAGTTGTTGCACCGGTTGCAGGTGGAAACCGACACCACTGATCCGCTGCGCGGGATGGACTGGATCACCCTCTACGCGCTGGCGGTCAACGAAGAAAATGCTGCTGGCGGACGGGTGGTCACCGCGCCCACCAACGGTGCGGCCGGGGTGGTGCCCGCGGTGCTGATGTACTACCGGCGCTTCGTCCATGGGGCTGACAACGCTGGCATCATTCGCTTCCTGCTGACGGCCGGCGCGATTGGGGTCGTGATTAAGGAGTTGGCTTCGATTAGCGGGGCCGAAGTGGGCTGCCAGGGCGAAATCGGCGCGGCCTGCTCGATGGCCGCAGCTGGCATGGCGGCCGCCTTGGGCGGCACCCCGGGACAAGTGGAGAATGCCGCCGAAATCGGCATGGAACACAACCTCGGCCTCACCTGCGATCCGGTGGGCGGGTTAGTGCAGATCCCGTGCATCGAGCGCAATGCCATCGGCGCGGTGAAGGCGATCACCGCCGCCCGCACCGCCCTCCGCGGCGACGGACACCACATCGTCAGTCTCGATTCGGTGCTCAAGACGATGCGCCAAACCGGGGCCGACATGAGCGTTAAGTACAAAGAAACCGCCCGCGCCGGGCTGGCGGTAAACGTCATCGAGTGCTGACGCCCCCGGGGCGTCCAACTGCGCTAAATGGAACCGTCCCCATTTTGCGCTGCTCCAAACGGGGACGGTTCCATTTAGCGCAGCTCATGGGGACGGACCCTCGACGCGCCGGATCGGTCTGGTCGTAGACTCAAACTCCCCTTGAGAGGAAGCAACGATGCCGATTCTGGACGCCTACACCCCCGACGCCGCCCGCTACGACGGACGGATGCCCTACCGGAGCGTCGGCCGCACCGGCCTAAAGCTGCCGGCGGTATCGCTGGGCCTGTGGCACAACTTCGGCGACGACGTGCCCTTCGCCAATCAGCGCGCCACGCTGCGGCGAGCGTTCGAGTTGGGCGTGACCCACTTCGACCTGGCCAACAACTACGGCCCGCCGCCCGGTTCGGCGGAGGAGAACTTCGGCCGGCTGCTCGCCACCGACCTGAAGCCGTACCGGGACGAACTGGTGATCTCCAGCAAGGCCGGTTATCTGATGTGGCCCGGCCCGTACGGCGAGTGGGGTTCGCGCAAGTACCTGATCTCGTCGCTGGACCAGTCGCTGCGCCGTCTCGGGCTGGACTACGTCGACATCTTCTACTCGCACCGGTTCGACCCGGAGACCCCGCTGGAGGAGACGATGGGCGCGCTCGACGCGATCGTCCGCTCCGGCAAGGCGCTCTACGTGGGCATCTCCAACTACGACTCGGAGCAGACCGAGCGGGCCGCCGAGATCCTGCGCGACCTGGGTACGCCGCTACTGATCAACCAGCCGTCGTACTCGATGATGAACCGCTGGACGGAGGAGGACGGCCTGCTGGACACGCTGGAGCGCGTCGGCGCCGGCTGCATCGCGTACAGCCCGCTCGCCCAGGGCCTGCTCACCGACCGTTACCTCAAGGGCATCCCGGCCGACTCGCGGGTGCGCACGAGCGTCTTCCTGAACGAGAGCGACCTGGACGACGAGACGATGGCGACGGTCCGGGGGCTCGCCGCGGTGGCCGAGCGGCGCGGGCAGACGCTTGCCCAGCTCGCCCTGGCCTGGGCGCTGCGCGACCCGCGCATGACCAGCCTCATCATCGGCGCGAGCAGCGTGGCGCAGCTGGAGGGCAACGTGGCCGCGCTGGACAACCTCGACCTCGCCGGGAACGACCTGGCCGAGATCGAGGGCCTGCTCGGCTGAGTCACCAGATGCGGCGCCGCCCGGCGCGGTGGTTGCGGACACCGCACGGCCGCCCGGGCGGCGGCCCGCCGGTCCGCCGCAGTCCGACCACCGCCGCCGCGAGCAGCGCGACGACGAGCGCCGCCGCGCCGACCACGAGCGGCCGGGACAGCGGTCCGCCGTCGGTCACCGTCGCGACCGGCACGGCCGACTCCTCGTCGGTCGCCGCGCCGGCGAGGGTACGCGGAGGCGACGCGCTCGCCTTCGGCGCTGCCGGTGACGCGTCCGGCTCACCGCGTGCCGCCCGGAAGATCACGTCCGAGCAGGAGTAGTACGTGTCCTGGGTGTCCGAGTTCTGCCAGATGACGTAGACGAGGTGCCGGCCGGTACGCCCGGCTGGGAGCCGTCCCCGCATCTCGTACGCGCCCGCGCGGATCGGCGGGTCGGTGACCTGGAGGAACGGCTTCTTCTCCAGGTCCGCCCAGGTCAGCGCACGCTTCGGCGAGTACGAGCCGGTGGTGACGTAGTACCGGAACGTGCCC
>DIVW01000052.1 GCA_002428365.1 Propionibacteriaceae bacterium UBA6122 | reverse complement strand
ACTTCGACCTGGCCAACAACTACGGTCCGCCCTACGGCGCGGCTGAGACCAACTTCGGTCGGCACTTCCGCGAGGACTTCAAGACCTATCGCGACGAGCTGATCATCTCCAGCAAGGCCGGCTGGGACATGTGGCCCGGCCCCTACGGCGATCTGGGCTCACGCAAATATCTGCTGGCCTCCCTCGACCAGTCGCTGGCCCGAATGGGGCTGGATTATGTCGACATTTTCTACCACCACCACTTCGACCCGACCACGCCCATGGAAGAGACCATGGCCGCCCTCGACACGGCCGTCCGCCAGGGCAAAGCGCTTTACGTCGGCATTTCGTCCTACTCCGGCGAGCGGACGCGCGAGGCCGTCGCCATTGCCAAAGAGCTGGGCACGCCGCTGGTGATTCACCAGCCGTCCTACTCGATGCTGAACCGCTGGATCGAAGAAGACCTGCTCGACGCCCTTGGTGAAACCGGGCTGGGCTGCATCGCCTTTTCGCCGCTCGCCCAGGGCATGCTCACCAACAAATACCTCGGTGGGGTGCCGGACGGATCGCGCGCGGCCCAAGGCAAATCGCTGTCCCCGGAACTGCTCACTGAGCAGAACCTCACCCACATTCGCGCCCTCAACGACTTGGCGGCCGAACGCGGGCAGACCCTGGCCCAACTGGCCATCGCTTGGACGCTGCGCGACGAGCGCGTCACGTCGGCCCTCATCGGCGCCTCCAGCGTCAAGCAGTTGGAGGACAGCGTCGGGGCCGTCGGCAAGCTGAGCTTCAGCGCTGAAGAACTGGCCCGCATCGACGCCTACGCCACCGATGGCGGCATCAATCTCTGGGCTGGCCCGAGCACGGCCTGATTGAGCCTGGCCTCCGGTCTAGCCGTGCTGACCGGAGGACTCGGATGCTTCCATCGGACGAAGTTCCAGAAGTTGTGCGATCTCCGCACCGATCTTGCGGATCGCCAGGCCCGCCGGGCCGGGGTCTTCGGCCAAGGTTCGGCCAGCATTGATTGCTGCTGGCACTGCTGGGTCGAAGGGAATCTTGGCGATCAGCGGGATACCCCATGAGTCACACAGCCTCTGGACGGCTTCGGTCTGCTCAGGATTCACGTCGGCCTTGTTCACGCACGCCGCCACCGGCACTTCCATGCCGATGGCCACATCTAGGAGACGCTTCAGATCGCTCAATCCAGCCACGCTTGGCTCGGCCACTACCAACAGCAGGTCGATTCCGCTCAGCGATGACATCACTGGGCAGCCAATACCCGGCGATCCGTCGATGATGGCCAGCGGGGGTGGGCTCTCGGCGATCGCCTCGCTCAACCGCTTCTTCACCGACCACACCAACTGGCCGGAATTGCCCTGCCCCATGGCCAGCACTGCGGTGGAAAACACCCGCCGGCCGTCGGTGGCCAGGGCCAAAGTGCCGGTTTGGGTGGGCACCGAAGAAATGGCGCCAGCGGGGCACAATTCCTCGCACAGTCCGCAGCCCTCACAGGCGAACGGGTCGATGGTGTAGACGTCCTCAACGACCGTGATCGCCTCAAAGCGGCATTCGGGTAGGCAGCGGTCGCAGCTACGGCACAGCTCGGGATTGATCTGTGATTTCGGCAGGCCGAAGTGGGGACGAAGCTGGTGCGGGCCGTCCACGCTAACCACCAGGTGCAAGTTCGGAGCATCCACGTCGCAATCAGCGAAGGCTTTGGCATCGAGCAACTCGATGAGGCTCGCGGCCACGGTGGTCTTGCCGGTGCCGCCCNNACGGCGAAGGAGGCGGCCAGGCTGGGCTTGCCGGTGCCGCCCTTGCCGCTGAGCACCAGAAGTTGTTTCATTGCGCGACCACCGCCCCAAGCCGATCGAGAATGTCGACAAACACCTGGCGCTGGGCGTCGTCCTGCCACGCCAGGACGAGGCCCTGAGAGTTGGCCAGCGCGATCTGAGGGTCGTAGGCAATCCGTCCCAGTACGGGCAAGCCAAGCTCGGCGCACAACTCCTCCACGCTGGTATCGCCGTCGGTGGCCTTGTTGATCACCACGCCGCAGCGACGATCGACTGCGACGGTGAGCTGGTGGATCATTCGCACGTTGTGCACTCCGAACTTGGTTGGTTCGGCTACGAGCAGGCAGTAATCAGCTGCCCGGGCGGTCTCCAGGGCAAGGCACGATGCTCCCGGCGGTCCGTCGATCACCGACAGCCCATTGGCAGGCAGGCTACGCAGGACCTGTTGCACGACAGGCACTCCGGAAACCACGCCGGGACGGATAGCGCCGCCCCAGGCCTCCACAGAGTTCACCATCCCTTGATGGACGTGGCCGATCACCCGGAGCTCTTCGCTAATGGCGCCGCTGGGGCACAACACTGCGCAGCCGCCGCAGGACTTGCAGGCCTCTTCGAACACCATCACTTCGTCGTTTACCCAAGCCAGCGCGTTGAACCGGCAGAAGTCGACGCATTTGCGGCAGCCGGTGCAGGTGGCAGCCTCAACCACCGGCACTGTGACCGTGACTTGCTCGGCAGCGACCTCGGTGGGGGTCAAGAAGAGGTGGCCATTTGGTTCTTCCACATCACAATCGACGTAGCGGGCGTTCGCGGCGGCAGCCAGATTCACCGCAACCAAAGTCTTGCCCGCGCCACCCTTACCGCTGAGGACGGCAATCTTCATGCGCCGTGCTGACTGGGGTGCGTTTGGGTCAGCGGCGGCAACTCGCCAGCCAGGTAGGCGGCGATGGTGTCGCTCGTATCGCCTGAGCGCGACTTGAACAGCGAGATGCCGCCCGCCCGCAGAATCTTGGCCGCGTTCTCGCCGAGTTGGGGGGCCAAGAGCACGTTGGCGCCGACGTCCACCACTTGCTGGGCAGCTTTGATGCCAGCGCCACCCGAGGAGGAAAGACCTTGATTCGGCTGCTCGGTGCGCTCGCCCGACTCGGTGTCGTAGACCAGAAAGGCCTCCGCCCGTCCGAAGCTGTCACTGACTTTGCTGGCGGAGCCGGAGCCCGCAACCGGAAGCACTACTAATGGCATGGCGGTACTCCCTGAGCTGGCCGTCCCTGATGTTTGTCAAGGATACCTGACGAAGCGTAACGCCTCGTGCTAACCTCTCGGCACCTTCAGCCAAGGAGATCACATGGCCACCTTGATCGTGTTGAACCAGCAGCCTTACAACGGCACTGATGTCACCTGGAACGCCTTGCGGCTGTGCGACAAGCTGCTTGATGCCGGTCAAGAAGTGTGGGTATTCCTCATGAACGACGCGGTCGATCTCGCGCGTGACGCCAGCCAGCCACCTGAGGGCTACGACCAAGACCTGGTGGCCATGCTCAAAGGCCTGATCGGGCGCGGAGTAGCGGTGAAGGTGTGTGGCACGTGCATGTTCCGCTGTGGGCTGCACAAGAACCAGCCCTATTTTGAGGGCGCGGAGAAATCGACCATGCCCGAGTTGGCCGCCTGGGTGATCGAGGCCGAGCGCACCCTCACCTTCTAAGCGAAGCCGCGCCTGACTACTTCAGTTCGTAGCTGATCAGCGGCATCTGCTCGCCCTGGGAGCCGGTGGTCAGCACCAAGCCGACGCCCTGGGCGTAGTGGTACTGGACGACGTAGACCATCGGCACCGGCGTGCCGTTCATGCTCATCTTCATGTCGCCTTCAATTACCGCGACATCGGTGAAAGTCTTTCCCGCCACCTCAAGGCTGACGCCGACCGCTTTGACGGTCATCTTCAGGACCGTGTCGATGCCGTTTGCCTGGTAGGAGATGTCCCACGCGTCCCCAGGGGCGATGGTGTCGGTGACCAATACCTGCCAGTTGTCGGCCTGGTAGCTGTCGGTGAGGAAGTTGTCGCCATCCTTGCGGATGCGCTGCGGCTGGGGCTGAGCGCTGTTCTGCATGGTGAAGTTCACCCCGTCGCCACCGGTGACCGTATTGGTGAACGTCGAACCATCGGCGTTGGCGTAGGTCCAGGTGTTGCCGATGGTGAGTGGGTAGTAGGTCATCGCAGCGATCCTTCTGGCGTATGAGCGGTGGTGGCTGCGGGCGCGACAGCGATCCGCCGAGCCTGCTGGACGCACACGCTAAAGCCAGCCTGAGGCGGGCAGGGGCGAATCATGGTTCCTTTATCGACCCCGGCCTACGGAGATGGCTGTGGTCCCGCCGACCTGAGGGCGTGCTCAAGGGCGCCGAGGATCAGGCTGAGGCCGTAGTCAAACTCGTCCGCGGGGTCGTAGTCACTTTCCATGAGTTCCGTGGCGCTCTCGTTTAGGTAGGGGAACTCCTCCGGGGGCAGTTGTGGCAGGAACACCTCGTGGATCATGTCCTCTAGCTCGCCGGCGTCGGCGAAGGGAAGGCTCGCCTCCTGGAGGGCGTGGCCGTAGGTGTAGCTGTTGAGGAGCCAGTTCGCGTGGGTGGCCATTTGGACGGAGAAGCCGGCCCTGCGCAGTGAAGCCGTCACTGCCTCGCGGTGCCGCAGGCTGGCGGGTCCCGGGGTGGTCCGTGACTCCATGAGGGTGATCGCCCAGGGGTGACGGGCGAGCGCTTCTCTGGCAGACACCGCCATCGCTCGCATCGCCGCTTGCCAGTCACCCCGGCCATCCGGCAGGTCGATCTCGGCGAACACGAGGTCCACCATGCCGTCGAGCAACTCCTCCTTGTTGCTGACGTGGTGGTACAGCGACATCGCCCCGGCGTCGAGCTCTCGGCCCAACCTGCGCATGCTGAGGGCGTCGATTCCCTCGTTGTCGGCGAGGGCGAGGGCTTGGCGCAGCACCCGCTTCTTACTGAGCGGGGTGGGGCCACCTGTGCCTCGTTCGGTAGCTGCGCCCACCATGGCGGTGTCCCTTCAATCGTGGCCTTGACAGTTCGTACATCGTACGCCTATCGTACAGCGTACGGGTGCCGTACAGCGTACGAGAGGATCGGGTGTCCCTACCCCACAGCGCCACCCGTGCACCAGCCACCGCTGTCTTGCGGACCGGCTCACCAACCGAACGAAGGAGCAAGAACATGAACCGAACCCAACGTGAACCCATCAAGAGCGCTTTGAGGGAGCCGCAGATCCCGGTGCAAGCCAAGCTCGCGGCAGCCTGGACCAGCCTCATGTTCCTGGTCATCTACATCGACTACTTCCACCTCTACCAGCCCGGCGAAATCGACGTAATCCGGGGTGGCGACATCTTTGCGTTCGAAATCAGCGGGACATTGATGTCCACCTTCTTCGTGGTCATCGCGATCCCGGCCCTGATGGTGCTGCTCTCCATGACGCTGCCGGCCCGGGTGAACCGCGCCACGAACCTCGTCGTTGCATCGCTGTACATCCCCGTCATGGTGTTCAACGTGGCAGGGGCGACCTGGGACTATGCCTTCTACTACGCCCTCACCATCGGAGTTGAGGTGCTGATCCTGGCCTTCATCCTGCGCTCCGCCTGGACCTGGCCCCGAACGCACTCCGACGCTGCAGCTGTCGCGACGGCGGACCGATTGCTACATCACACCCACTCCTGAGGAGAATGATGAAGGAAGGCGTACGGTGCCGAAGTGACCGGCGTCTGCAGCATCGCAAATCTTGAGCTCGTGCGGTCGTTGGGCTCACCTGCCCTTCGACGAGCTCAGGGAACTGAAGCTGGCCACCCTTCGACGGGCTCAGGGAACTGCCTCTTGGGTCAAAGCCGCGCCAGGGCCGCCAGCACCAGATCGTGAGCGTAGGGCGCGGCCACTCCGTCCAAGAACTTCGGGAAGTCGAGGGCGGCATCATGATCGGCGCGATCAGAAACCGTGCGAGCCACCGCGAATGGCACCCCGGCGGTGTAGCAGATCTGGGCCAGCGCTGCGCCTTCCATCTCGACCGCGAGCGCCTCAGGGAGCTCTGCCTGCAGCTTCGCCGAGGCCTCAGCGGTGGCCACGAACACGTCCCCGGAGATCACCAACCCGCGGTGGACCTGCGGCACGCCGAGCCCGAGGGCGGCCAAATCGGGACGGTGTTGCGCACACACCAGTTCGGCGGCGGCAAACAGCGCCTCAGCGAGCGCGGGGTCGGCCGGCACCCGTGCCAAGCCGATGGACGGCGACACCCAGCGATCCCAAAGCGGGCGGGCATCGAAGTCATGCTGCAACAGCTCGGTAGCTACCACCACGTCACCGGGATTGACCGTGGCCCCCAAGCCACCAGCGGTGCCGACCATGATCATGGCCTCAGCCCGCTCGGCAAGTAGGGCCGCAGTAGCCGCGGCTGCGGCTTTGCCAACCCCAGACAGTGCCAACACCACGTCGCGGCCAGCCAAGGTGGCCCGGCGCAACTGACGGCCAGCCACCATTTCAGTGCGCACCTCGCCTTCAGCGTGTGCGGCCGCCAAGATTGCTGCCAACTCCTGCGGCATTGCTGCCACGATCGCGATCATCGTCCACCTCCGGAATGAAGATAGTCCGCTACCGGGCTCAACGCAGGAACAGCGTCCGCAGCCTCCGGGTGGCGAAGGCCACCCCGAGCACCGACATCGCCACAAAATAGGTCAGATGGACGGCGGTGGACGCGTCCCAGTGGCCCACCGAGAGCTGTCGCATCAACTCGACGCCATGCCACAGCGGCAGCGTCATGATGAACCACTGCACCACCTCAGGAAACGCCTCGATCGGAAACAAGGTCGCCGAGAACATGAACATCGGCAACAGCGCGATGTTGATCCAATCCATTTGTTGAAAGGTCGTGAAGTAGCTGGTCAGCGCCATGCCGATAGCTGCGAAACCCAGCGCGATCAGCAGCGCAACCGGGATCATCGCCAGCGCCCACCAGCTGGTAGTCAGACCCATCGCCGCGATCACCACCGTGAAGCCGACAGCGTAGAGAAGCCCGCGGAACAGGGCCATGAAGATCTCCCCGGCGGCCACGTCCAAGGGACCGAGCGAGGTGGCCAACATGCCTTCGTAGAGCTTGGCGAACCGCAACTTGAAGAAGACATTCCAGGTGGAGTCGTAGATCGCGC
This sequence comes from Propionibacteriaceae bacterium UBA6122, assembly GCA_002428365.1. GTDB lineage: Bacteria > Actinomycetota > Actinomycetes > Propionibacteriales > Propionibacteriaceae > Propionicimonas. Next base: position 12,585 of record DIVW01000052.1, on the reverse strand, counting down.
CGTTCATCGCCGAGGTAGCCAGGAGTGCGGGCGCAATATAGGCGGCATAGGAGATCTGGTGGCCCCCAGGGCCGGTCACGGTGCCGATCAGGGCCCCAAGGCCGATGCCCATGCTGAGCAGGTAGAACACCGGCTCGAAGAAGCCGGAGACGATGATCATCCAGTTCTGATTGCGGATCACTTTGAAGCCGCGCCCGATCACCGCGCCGGTGTTCCCTGAGGAATTGGCTGCCAGCCAGGCGCGGACGCCAGGCCGGTTTCGGATCAGCGTGGTCATCGGCTCAACCTCCGAGTGAAGTTGCGGACCGTCAAGGCGATGCCAGCAACCAGCAGGATGACGAGGAAGCCCAAGTGCATTGCCACTTCCCAGCTGGTCAGGGGCAGCCCAAAGGCGACCGCGCGGGATAGCTGCGTCCCGTGCCACATCGGGGAGATCCAGCCAATCCATTGCAGGTAGAGCGGCATTGAATCCAGGGGGTAGAAGGTGCCAGCAAACAGGAACATCGGCATCACCACGAAGCGCTGAATCATCGAAAACTCGAAGCCTTCGTCTTCAAGGGTTGCCGAGTAGCTGGCCAGGGGTGCGCCGAAGGCCATTCCGGCGAGTGCGGCGATGCCGATCATCAGCCAAGACCACCTCGGATCAACGGCGCCAAGGGCCACTAGCACGATCCAGAACAGGGCCGCCTCAGCCAACATCCGAACGCCAACCGCCAGCAGTTCACCGACCGCCACCTGGCTTGGCGTGGCTGCGGTAGCGGCGCGGGCGAAGTAGAGCTTCTGCCACTTGAAGCCGCCCATCACCGGAAAGGTCAACTCGTTCACCGACGACATCACCACAGTGGCCACCAGCAGACCCGGTGCGACGAAGGTCAGGTAGGGAACGCCCTCGACGCCGCCGCTGGACGAATCGACCAAAGCCCCCAGGCCGATTCCCATCGCGAGCACATACAGCAGCGGGGTCAGCACGGCCGAGCCGAGGATCGAAGTCCAATAGGCCTTCATTCCCAGCAGCCGCCACTCGGCCTGGTACCACCAACCCCACCGCTGGACGTTTTGGGCCTGGTGGGCAGAGCTGAGCGCCCGGCCGGAATAGGCCAGGGCGTTGAAATCGAGGCCGATGGGGTCGAGCCCTTCGGTCATCCTGCGGCCGGCAGGGTCTACCCGTTCAGTCAATGAGGCTCCGTCCGGTCAGGCGCAGGAACACATCTTCAAGGGATGCCCGGCGCACCAGTGAAGTGACCGGATCCAACCCGTCCGCGCGCACCCGGGCCAGCACAGCCTCACCATCGGCGGTGTAGAGCAAGAGGCGATCAGGCAGCGCCTCGATGCTGTCGGCGTAGCCCCGCAGTCGTTCAACCAAAGCGGCATTGCGATCTGAGCCGAACCGCAACTCCAGCACCTCCCTGGTGGAGTACTGCTGGATGAGGGCGGCTGGGCTGCCCTCGGCCACGATTTGGCCGTGGTCCATCACGAGCAGCCGGTCGCAAAGCTGCTCGGCCTCGTCCATGAAGTGGGTGGTGACGATCAGGGTCACGCCCTGCTCCTTGAGTCGAAACAGCCGATCCCACAAGATGTGGCGAGCCTGGGGGTCAAGGCCGGTGGTGGGTTCGTCCAGTAGGAGCACCGACGGTTCATTCACCAGAGCGCGCGCGATGGTGAGCCGGCGTTTCATGCCGCCGGAGAGGTTGTCGACTTTTTCGGTCGCCTTCTCGGTGAGCTGGGCGAACTGCAACAGCTCCTCAGCCTTGGGCCGTAGGTAGGAATACGGCAGACCGAAGTAGCGGCCATACATGATCAGGTTGTCGCGGGCGTTGAGCTCGGTATCCAGATTGTCGGTCTGCGGAACGACACCGAGGCTGGCGCGCACCTCGGGGCCGTGGGTCTCCGGATCCAGACCGTTGACCAGCAGACTGCCGGAGGTGCGCAGCGACGTCCCACCGATCATTCGCATGGCGGTGGACTTCCCCGCACCGTTGGGACCCAACAGGCCGAAAGACTCGCCAGGGGCAACCTGGAACGAAACGGCATCGACGGCCCGCAGTTCGCCGTAGACCTTGGTGAGCTGGGTAGCTTCGATCACTGACACCAGATCACCATAACCGCCGTCGCTGACAACAAGACTCAGCTGCGATTGGCCCGATACAGCAGCGAGTTGGGCCGACAGGCGGCCTCGGTGGCGATCTGCATCGGGGCCATCAGGCCCTCATCGCGCAGGTTGAACAACCGCGGCACCACCAGATCGCGCAGCTGATACGGCCCGACGGTGTTCAGATAGATCTTGGTAGCGCCCTCGAAGCCGGCCACGGTGGACGTCCGCCACTTCAGCATCACCCGCCAGGGCATCGGCAGGTCCGAATCGACCGGACGGTAGTGCCACTCCTCATTGCACGGCACCTCCACCCCGGTGGCCGCATGCATGGCGTGCACCATGTCGGCCATGCCCCGCAGCTCGTCCTCGGTGTGGTTCCAAGGGTCACACGCCTCTGACTTGGAGTAGATCTCAATGGTCGGGTAGCGGTGACCGAAGCCGGCGAAGGCGATCGCATGCTCACTCTCGGCCAACACCAGGTTGTGATAGGCGGCGTAGTTGGGCCCGTATTCGTTGTAGATATTCGGGTTCGTACGCAGCCGGTGCATCGCCTGCTCATGCTGGACGCCACGCTCATCGATAGCGACCAACTGCTTGTGCAGGTGATCGAAGGACGCCCCGGCCGGACGCAGCCAGTTTTGGAACACGGCCACGTAGCGGGCGTATCGGTTCAGGGTGAACAGGCCGGCCATCGATTCCACCGTGAAGGCGAAGAAGCGATAGTGCTCCTCCGGCGTCAGCGTGCCGGAAGAGGAGAGTTGGGTGGTGTCGGTGGCGCCATCGATGAAGTGCCGCCGGGCCACGATCACGTCATGGCCGCCCCCGAAGAAACCGGACGCCGCCTCGATCTGGGCCTCGGTGCCCATGGCGGCGATTTCGGCCTCGGTCTTGCCGCCAGCGCGCAGCTTGGCGCCGATCACCTTGAGGACGTGTTCGCGTCCGGCCGGTGAGGCCAGGTAGGAAGCTTTGCGCTGTTGCACTCGATCGGGCAGTTCGTAGCCGTAGTTGGCGTGCCAATAGTCGTAACTGAGGATCTCGAACAGGTTGGGAATGCGACGGAACTCCGCGACGGTGGCGCTGAGCTGTTCGGCTGGCACTTGGTAGCGGGTCTCCCACTCGCCGCTTGGGTGATGAATCACCCGGGACTTCTCCGGTGGGGTTTCCAGACTGCGCCCTGCACAGAAGGCGCAATGGTGGCCGTCCTTGGCCGCGTCCAGGGGCTTTGCCTCAGGTAGCGCGATGCCGAGCGGACGGTTTCCGCGGCCGGCGACCGTCCATACCTCAGTGCCGCTGAACGGGTTCAGCTGCTTGACCGTGCCGTCCTTGAGCTCGGAGATGAACTCCGGCTCGCGGGAGTAAAGGTAGGGATTCACGGTCATTCTGGCCCCTTGGAACGAGTGATCGACTCAGGGTAACGCGGTTGGCTGCTGCGGACCTGCCTGCCGGGCCGACCAGCGAACTGCTCAAAACGGGGACGGTTCCAGATTTGCGTAGTGCTCATAATGGAACCGTCCCCAAATTGCGCAGTCCCCGTGCGCAGGTGGCGTCAGACGATGGCGGCGAGCCGGGAGCGGGCCCCGGCGCGAGCGCGGCCAAACCAGCGTTCGAGCTCTTCGATCGTGCCGCCATCGGCGAAAGTGCCGGTGACATGGTCAGCGACCGCCTGGACGTCGGCGCAGGCGTCGCCAACGGCGACCCCTCGTCCGGCCCAGGCGAGCATCTCGATGTCGTTTCGACCATCACCAATAGCCAGCACATCGGCCGCGGTGAAACCGAGCCCGCCGACAACTTCGGCCAGGCCGGTGGCCTTACTCACCCCGGCTGGGGCGATGTCGAGCCAGGCGCTCCAACCGACGAAGTAGCTCACCCCCTTCAGGCCAAGCTTGTTGGCCAAGGTGATGAACTCCGCATCAGAGGAGTTCGGATCGCGCACCACGATGCGAGTGACATCGCTACCGGCCAACTCCTCGTGGCTGACCACCTCGATATCGCCGAACAGTTCGCCGTCCGGGAAGGGTTGGGTGACTCGATAGCCGGTGCCGACCACCTCAGCGGCCAGGGCCGCAGTGGGGTGCTCGCGCAGCACCTTCGCCACCACATCGGACGGATCGAAGGTGGTGGCGCTGAGTAGTTCAAAAGGTGGGAACTGAGCGATTACCGCTCCGTTGGAGGAGATTGCCGGCCCCGGGGGCAGCTCAAGTTCTTCAAAGACCGGGCGAGTGGCATGCCAGCTTCGCCCCGTCGTAAGGACGACCGGAACCCCGGCCATCGCAATTCGCCGGATCGTCCGACGCATCTCATTGGGTAGCACTCCCTCGTGATCAACGATCGTCCCGTCGATATCGAGTGCCACCACTCGCGGCTTCCAATCCGCGTAGTTACTGTTCTTCATATTGCATCCAGGGTAGCCGGAGCCCCTGACGGGCGAGTGAACGCGTGATGAATCCTGCTTAGCGCCTCAATCACAACGGAGCATATGGTGGCCCCGATCGGTACCCAAAAGCTCAGGCGAACTTTGCCTTCAGCTTGGTGAAGTCGGCATCGGTCAGGCCAAGGCCGGAGCGCAGGTAGGCGTCGATGCTGCCGTAATCGGCCAAAGCTTGGTCCAGTCCGGCCTGCAACACTGCGATGTCAGTGCCAGCTGTGCGCAGGTACTCGGCCTTCACCTGCGCCTCGGTCGCGCCAATCGCATACATCAACATCGCGACCGCCCAACCGGTGCGGTCCTTGCCAGCCGTGCAGTGAATCAGCACCGTGCCCTTTGCGGCCGCAGCCGCCCGCAGGGTCTTCGCGAAAGCCGCCCGCCGGGTCGATTCGGTGACGTAGCGGGGGTAGATCGCGTCGGGGTTGATCGGGATATTCACCCGGGTGACCTTTGGCAGCTTGGGATCTGGAGCGCCCTTGGCCACCGTTGGGGTGCGCAAATCGATGATCAAACCGCCTCTGAGCTCGGTGGCCAGCTTCAGCCGATCGAGTCTGGTGGTCTTGTTCAGCTTGGCCGTCCGCAGCAGGACGCCCTCAGCGAAGCCGTAGCGGGCCAGCGCATCGCGCTCGTTGACCACCCCGGACAGCTTCAGGGTGGACGGGTAAAGGAAGGTCTGCTTGCCCAGCGAGGAGTAGAAGACCTGGCCCTTAACAAAGCGCTGAAGCCGCGCCGTCCGTCCGCCAACTGTGGCCGAAACCCGGGACGCGAGTGGCTTGCCGAACTTCGCCGTTCCGCCGGCGGCCTTCCAGGAGTCGTAGGTCTTGCCGACGATGGGCACCCCATCGATTACCGTCGATTTGGCCTGCACCGGGGCGGCGACCAGGGTGGTCGCCAAGACCGCGCTGAGCGCACCAAAAAGCACTTTGCGAACTCGGGTCATCCCGGTCTCCTTCGACCTATTCAGTGTCAGCCGAGTGGACGCAGATAGTCCAGTCCCCCCAGGTAGGGACGTAGGGCGGCAGGTACGTAGATCGAGCCGTCGGCCTGCTGATGGTTCTCAAACAACATGATGATGGTGCGGGTCATCGCGCACAGCGTGCCGTTGAGGGTGGCCACCGAACGGACTCCGTCGCCATCGCGCATCCGGATGTTCAACCGGCGAGCCTGAAACTCGGTGCAGTTGCTGGTCGAGGTGATCTCGCGGTACTTGTCCTGGGTGGGCAGCCAGCCGTAGCAGTCGTACTTGCGTGCTGCGCTCAGGCCCAGATCGCCGGAGGCAACTTCGAGCACCTGGAACGGAATCTCCAGGGCCTGGATGAACTCCTTCTCATAACCCAACAGCTTGGCGTGCTGAGCCTCCGCGTCGGCCGGATCGCAGTAGACGAACATCTCGGCCTTGTCGAACCAGTGCACCCGGAAGATGCCCTTGGTGTCTTTGCCGTAGGAGCCGGCTTCGCGGCGATAGCAGGGGCTGTAACCGACGTATTGGCGCGGCAAACTGGCCGCGTCCAAAATCTCATCGGAGTGGAAGGCGGCCAACGCCACCTCCGAGGTGCCGACCAGGTAGAGGTCGTCGGCGGGTAGGTGGTAGACGTCCTGAGCGGCCTGGCCGAGGAAGCCGGTGCCCTCCATTGCCGATGGTTTCACCAGTGCTGGCGGAATGACCGGAGTGAACCCCCAGCTCATCGCCTTGGCCATGGCCAGGTTCAGCAGCGCGAACTCCAACTGGGCGCCGATGCCGGTGAGGAAGTAGAACCGCGAGCCCGACACCTTCGCGCCGCGCTCCATGTCGATCGCGCCCAGCATCTCGCCGAGTTCGAGGTGATCGCGTGGGGTGAAGCCTTCGGCGGCGAAATCTCGCGGGGTGCCGATGGTCTCAACCACGACGAAGTCGTCCTCGCCGCCGCGGGGAACGTCTTCGAAAACGGGGTTGGGTAGCTGCTTGATCAGTTCGTCGAACTTGGCCCCGGCTTCGTTGGACGCGGCTTCAGCGGCTTTTACCCCGGCGGCCAGCTCCTTGGTGCGGGCCAATAGTGCGGCCTTCTCGTCACCCTTTGCTTGGGCCACCTGCTTGCCGAGGTCCTTCTGCTCGGCCCGCTGGGTCTCAAATGAGGCGATCGCTGCGCGCCGGGCTTCATCGGCGGAAACCAACTCGTCCACCAGCTCAACAGACTCCCCGCGGGCCTCCTGGGCGCGGCGGAGCAGATCAGGGTCGGTACGCAGCAGTTTCGGGTCAATCACGGTCGAAATCCTATCCCCCGCTACTGGTTGGGCCCGCCTTGCGCCCCTTAGGTCACTTTGCGCCCCCTGCAGCGGGCGCAAAGCCGCCTTAGGGGCGCAGAGTGAGTGGCAGGGCAGGGCAGGGCGGGGACGGAGCCGGCCAGTCGGCTGTCAGCGGGGCTCAGCCAAAGTGATCGGCGGGTGCTCGGCGCGGAAGTCGTTGACGTGATTGTCAGAGGCGTAGCCAAGGGCCAGTCCGGTGATCAGCTGGTAGCGCGCCGGAATCACAAACTCGGCCTCGATCGGGCTGCGCCAGGTGGCCAGCACCCCCAGCGCGCAGGAATCGACGCCACGAGCCTTGGCCGAGAGCATCAGCGTTTGCAGCATCAGTCCGGCGTCGTGAGCCGAAAACGGCAGCAGCTTCTTGTGGACGAAGACCCAGGCCACGCTGGGGGCGCCAAAGAACTCGCAGTTACGACGGCTCTGCGCGTCGCGGGCCGCCCGGTCGCCGCGTTCGATGCCAAGATGGCGATACAGCCCAACGCCCACCTTCATGCTGCGCGGACGCAGATCGTCGGGGTAGCGCCCCCACGTCTTGAAGTCGCCATCGGGCAAGCCACCAGTCAGGGCCGCCTTCGCCACGGCGATTGGTTCGAGATGCTGCAACGGCAGCGAGGCATCGAACGCTGCGGTGTAGGACGCCCGCAACCGATCGAGCTGTTCACCGGAGGCCACCGCCAAGCAGTACGGACGGGTGTTGCTCCAGCTCGGTGCGTGGCGAGCGTCGTCCAGAATCGCCGCCAGCACCTCGTCCGGCACCGGATCGGGACGGAAATCGCGCACGCTGCGGCGGGCTTGAATCAATTCGGAGAACTCATCGGCAAGCACGGCTGCAGTCTAGGCGGGGTCTTACTGCTGCAACCGGTAGCCCAGCCCTGGCTCGTTGATCAGGTGGCGAGGCTGGCTTGGATCCAACTCGATCTTGCGCCGAATTTGGTTGGCAAACACCCGCAGGTAGTGATGCTCGCTGCCATAGCTGGGCCCCCAAACTGCGCGCAGTAAATCCTCATGAGTCACCACCCGCCCGTGGTGTTTGGCCAGCTCGGCCAGCACCCGCCATTCAGTCGGGGTCAGATGGAGTGGTTCGGAATCGCGGGTGGCGTGGTGGTTGCCGAAGTCGAGTTGCAGTCCGGCTGCGGTGAAGGTCTCCGGTGCCTCGGCCTCAGCCGACGCGCGCCGCAGAGCCGCGCGCACCCGGGCCAGGAACTCGTCCATGCTGAACGGCTTGCTGACGTAGTCATCGGCGCCCTCGTCGAGCGCCTCCACCTTGTCGTCGGCGTGCTGGCGAGCCGAGAGCACTATCACTGGCACCTCGGAGCGTTCCCGCAGGCGCTTCAGTACCTCGATCCCGTCCAGGTCGGGCAGGCCGAGATCGAGAATGACGAGTTCGGGCTGCTCGACGAAGAAAGTCGCCACCGCTTGCGCACCGGTGGCCGCCAGCAGCACCTCATGACCGCGGGCGCGCAGGTTGATTCGGAGGGTTCGCAGCAGGACGGAGTCGTCGTCGACGACCAGAATGCGGGTCATTCGAGTCCTCCTGTCAGTGGTTCCATGAAATCAGCAGCGCCAGGGAGCTCGACCACCATGGTGAGACCCCCGCCCGGCGTCGGCTCGGCCGTCACTTTGCCGCCCATCGCCTCGGTGAGACCCCGGGCCACCGCCAGTCCGAGTCCAAGGCCATCCCCGCTGGGGACGTCGGATTGGCGCTGGAACGGCTGGAAGATGCGTTCCTGGTCGTCGGCCGGCACGCCCAATCCGTTGTCCACCACCCGGATCTCAACCCGGTCAGCGACCCGACTGGTGCGGACGACGACCGGGTCGGGGGCTGGCTGATAGCGCAGGGCGTTCTCCAATAGATTGCCCAAGACCCGATCCAGTAAGCCGGCATCGGCCCGGACCACCCTGGCGTCCGGTTCGATCACCCAGCTAACCCGATCCGGGTCGGTGAGGGTCGCCAGCGTGGACGGGATGACCTCCTCCAGGTCGGTCGGACGCGGGTTGGCCACCAGAGCTCCCACCTGCAGCCGGGACATATCCAGCAGGTTGCCGACCAATGCCTCCAACCGGTCGGTTGACTCATCGATCGCTGCCTTCAGTTCCTCTTCGTCTTCGGCCGACCAGGTGATCTCGGTGGACCGCAAGCTGCTGATTGCCGCCTTGATGCCGGCCAGCGGTGTGCGCAGATCATGAGAAACCGCCGAAAGTAGCGCGGTGCGCGCCTCGTTGTCGCGAGCCAACTGGCCAGCCACCGTGGCCGACTCCTTCAACTCCTGGCGTTGCAGAATCGCGCCAGCGTGGGCGGCGAAGGCGGTGACCAGCCGGCGGCGCTGGGCCGCCAGCCCGGCCGGCTGAAGCACCAACTCGTGCCCGTCGTAGGCCCGCTCATGGTCGCCAATAGCCATCGGATCAAAGTCACCAACCGAGGCAACTACCTCGACGACCCCGATCGGCGGACGTCGGATGATCGCGGCCCCTTGGACGCCGAACATGTCGAGGGCCCGTTGCAGTAGCAGCGGCAACTGGTCGGTGGCGCCGAGCAGCGAGTTCGACAGTTCGGCCAGCGCAGCGGATTCGCGCTCGGCCGTCCGAGCTTCCTCGGTGCGCCGGGCGTTGCGATGAACGATCACCGCCACCAGCACGCCGACCAGCACAAAGACCACCAGCGCCAACGCATTCGCCGGGTTGGACACCGTCAGCGTGCCCACCGGGTGAACGAAGAACCAGTTGAGCAGCAGCGAGCCGAAGACGGCCGCCACTACGGCTGGCACGACGCCGCCGATGACCGCGACGACCACAGTCACCAGCAGGAAGATCGGAATGACCAACGGCAGGTCGGTGGTGAGCGGGTCGGTCAGCAGCAGCGCGGTCAGCCCCGGCGGCAGCAGCAGTGCTGCGGCGAGCCCGCTGAAGACCCGGCGGGGCGATAGCCCGCGCCAGCCGCCCCGGCCGAAGCCAAGACCGGCCTGGTGATGGGTGACCACGTGCACGTCGATATCGCCGGAGCCGTCGATAATCCGCTCGGCCATGCCAGCCGAGATTGCCCGCTGCCAGGGAGACCGTCGGGAGACTCCGACCAGGATCTGAGTGGCGTTCACTCCACGGGCGAAGTCGAGCACTGCCTCGGCGGCGTCCTCGCCGGTGACGGTGTGGAACTCCCCACCCAACTCCTCGGCGAGCCGACGCAACTCCGCGACTTGTTGTAGGGGCGAAGTGGACAACCCGTCGTTGCGAATGGCGTAAACCCCCAGCAGTTCGCCACCGGCCAGTCGAGAGGCGATTCGGGCGCCGCGTCGCAGCAGTGTCTCGCTTTCGGGGCCGCCCGAAAGCGACACCACGACCCGCTCCCGGGTTGGCCAGGTTTGAGTGATGCCGTGGGTCAGTCGATAGCCCTCCAGGCCGGCGTCCACCTTGTCGGCCAGCCAGAGCAGGGCGAGTTCCCGCAGGGCGGAGAGGTTGCCGACCCGGAAGTAGTTGGCTAGGGCCGCGTCCACCTTCTCCGGACGATAGACATTGCCGTGGGCCATCCGCCGGCGTAGTGCTTCGGGCGACATGTCGACCAGTTCGATCTGGTCGGCGTTGCGCACCACCTCGTCGGGGACGGTCTCGCGCTGGATGATCCCCGTGATCGCGGTGACCGCGTCATTGAGCGATTCAAGGTGCTGAATGTTGACCGTCGAAATCACGTCGATGCCGGCAGCTCGCAACTCGTCGATGTCTTGCCACCGCTTCTCATTGCGGGTGCCGGGTACGTTGCTGTGGGCAAGCTCGTCGACGAGGGCGACCTGAGGTTTGCGCGCCAGGACGGCGTCCAGGTCGAACTCCTCGAAGCTGGTGCCGCGGTATTCCACCTTCCGCCGCGGCATGACTTCGAGCCCGGCCAGCGCATCGGCGGTGAAGTTGCGCCCATGGGTTTCGCAGAGTCCGACCACCACGTCGGTGCCGCGTTCGGCGCGCCGGCGGCCTTCGGCGAGCATGGCGACAGTCTTGCCCACCCCGGGGGCGGCCCCGAGGTAGATGCGCAGTCTGCCGCGACCCATGGAGCTACTTTCTCACCGAGTTGCCAGCATGAGATTGAGCTTTGCCACGTTGACCCCGTCTTGACCCAAGAAACCCAGCGGTGCGGGCTCGGTGGCTGCGCCGATCAACTGCTCCAGCGCGGGCGCGCTCAGTTGCCGGGCGGCCGCTACCCGAGGCACCTGCCAGCGGGCGTAAGCAGGCGAGATGTGCGGATCGAGGCCAGACGCGGACGCAGTCAGCGCGTCGTCGGGGATCGGCCCGACGGCGTCGGGATTGGCTGCGACCAACGCGGCTCGACGCTCTGCGATCGCCTCAGCTGCTGCGGCCGAGACCGGGGAGAGGTTGGAGCCACCGGAGGTCGTCCCGGCGTAGTCAGCCATCGACGGTCGGCTTTGGAACCATTGCGGGCCCTCGAACTGCTGCCCGATCAGGGCAGAGCCCACCACCTGTCCGTCAGCGGTCTTGAGCAGTGAACCGGCCGCCTGGGTTGGGAAGGCCTGCGCGGCCAGGGTGATCACGGCCGGGTAGCCCAGCCCAAGCAACACCGTCATGACCAGCAGTAGCCGTACCGCGGCCCCCAGTTGTCGTAGCGCAGCCATCAGGGTCACCCCAATCCCGGTAGAAGTGTGAGCAGAAGATCGATGAGCTTGATCCCGATGAACGGGGCGATGATTCCGCCGAGCCCGTAGATCAACAGGTTGCGGTTCAACATCGCCGAGGCGCTGAGCGGGCGGTAGGTGACCCCGCGCAGAGCCAGCGGCACCAGCGCCAGGATGATCAGCGCGTTGAGGATGACTGCCGACAACATCGCCGAGTTCGGGGAGCGCAGGCCCATCAGGTTGAGCGCTTGCAGGCCGGGAAACACCCCGACGAACATGGCCGGAATGATGGCGAAATACTTCGCGACGTCATTGGCGATGGAGAAAGTGGTGAGTGCGCCGCGGGTGATTAGCAGCTGCTTGCCGATGGCCACGATGTCGATCAGCTTGGTCGGGTCAGAGTCCAGGTCAACCATGTTGCCGGCCTCTTTGGCCGCCGAAGTGCCGGTGTTCATGGCCACTCCGACGTCGGCCTGAGCCAAGGCGGGGGCGTCATTGGTGCCGTCCCCGGTCATGGCCACCAACCGGCCACCAGCCTGCTCGGCCTTGATCAGCTCCATTTTGTCTTCCGGGGTCGCCTCGGCGAGGAAGTCGTCGACTCCGGCCTCGGCGGCGATCGCCTTCGCGGTTAGGGGGTTATCTCCGGTGATCATCACCGTACGAATCCCCATCGCTCGAAGCTGGGCGAAGCGGTCGGCCATTCCGGGCTTGACTACGTCCTTGAGTTGGACGATGCCGAGAACCTTCGGTGCCGATTCGGGCAGCCGGGAGGCCACGACCAGCGGCGTCGAACCCAGCCCGGAGACCCGATCCACGATCGCGGTCAGATCCTCGGCCGGCTGTCCACCCTCGGCTCGCACCCAGGCGGCCACCGCCGAACCGGCGCCTTTGCGCACCTGAGTGCCGTCGGGCAGATCCACCCCAGACATCCGAGTTTGCGCGGTGAACGGCACAAAGACCGCGCCAGCTCGTACCAACTCGAGCTCGTTCTCGGCCGGCTCGGCGATTTCCTCGGTGGTGACGAACTCAACAATCGAGCGGCCCTCCGGGGTCAGATCGGCCAGCGAGGCCAGCCGGGCGGCACTCATCAGTTCGGTGCGCTCAACACCGGCCAGCGGGTAGACCTCCGAGGCGCGGCGGTTGCCGTAGGTGATGGTGCCGGTCTTGTCCAG
>DIVW01000009.1 GCA_002428365.1 Propionibacteriaceae bacterium UBA6122 | reverse complement strand
CCCGAACGGGGCTGGCAAGACCACCTTCTTCAACTGCCTGACTGGTTTGTACAAGCCGACGGCAGGCGCGGTCACTTTCGTTGGCCGGCCGTTGCCGCCGCAGCCCCGACTGGTGGTGCGAGCCGGCATGGCCCGTACGTTCCAGAACATTCGGTTGTTCCACAACATGACCGCTATCGAGAACGTGATGGTGGGCATGTACACCCGCACCAAGACCAACGCGATCGATGCGATCTTCCGCCTGCCTCGGCACCGTCGGGAAGAGGTGGCCTCGACCCAACGGGCCAAAGAGTTGCTCGAGTTCGTTGGGCTGACCGGTTCGGGCGATTCGTTGTCGCGTAACCTGCCCTACGGCGACCAGCGGCGCCTGGAGATTGCTCGCGCCTTGGCCACTGACCCAAAGCTGTTGCTGTTGGACGAGCCGACGGCCGGGATGAACCCACAGGAGACCCGGCAGGCCGAGGAGTTGATCTTCAAGATTCGTGACCTCGGCTTGGCCGTCTTGGTGATTGAGCACGACATGCGGTTCATTTTCAATCTTTGCGACCGGGTGGCCTGTCTGGTGCGCGGTGAGGTGCTGGTCGAGGGCACCGGCAAAGTCGTCCAGAACGATCCGCGAGTGATCGAGGCCTACATCGGAACGCCAGCCGCTGAGCCAGATTGGCAGCAACCCGGAGGCAACCCCGGGGAAGGTGTGGCAGATGCTTGAGATCAAACAGATGGTGGTCGCCTACGGCCGCGTCAACGCAGTCAAGAGCATCGACTTCACCGTCGAGAAGGGCCAGGTGGTCAGCCTCCTGGGCACCAACGGTGCAGGCAAGTCGACCACGCTGCGCGCGATTTCGGGACTACTCAAACTGGTCTCCGGCGAGATCTGGTTTGAGGGTGAGCGCATCGATGGGTTGCCCGCGCACAAGATCGTTGAGCGCGGCATCGCGCAGTCACCAGAGGGTCGACGCCTGTTCCGGCAGATGTCGGTGGAAGACAACCTCAAACTGGGTGCCTATTCGCGCAAAGACAGCTCCGGAGTCCGAGCCGATATGGACCGGATCTACGACTTGTTCCCGGTGCTGGGGGAGCGTCGCACGGAACCGGCTGGCTTGTTCTCCGGCGGTGAGCAGCAGATGCTGGCTATCGGGCGGGCGATGATGAGCCAGCCTAAGCTGCTGATGCTCGACGAGCCGTCAATGGGGCTGAGCCCGATCATGACCCAGACCATCATGAAGACCATTCGAGATCTTCAATCCGATGGGGTGACCATCTTGCTGGTGGAGCAGAACGCCCAAGCCGCGCTCAGCCTGGCCGACCGCGGCTATGTGCTTGAAGTAGGTCACATCATGTTCTCCGACACCGGCGCGGCGCTGCTGGGCGATGACCGGGTGAAGCGCGCCTACCTCGGCGCCGACTAGGCACTACCTGCCCAGCTGACTGTGGTTCGGGCGCGTCCGCTCGGCCCCAGGGCGTCACCGCTCCTAGGCTGGCCCAATGCGTTACTCCGACGACGTCCTGGCCAAAGGCTGGCAGAGTGCTGGCAAACCGACGACAGTGCCGGTGGAAGTGGCCAAGGGCATGGTGGTCGAAGACCCGAGTTCTGGCTTCTGTGGCGCCGTCGTGGGCTGGGAGAACGGCCTGGTGGTCCTAGAAGACCGGGGCGGTAAGCGGCGCAGTTTCAGCTTCGGTCCGGGCTTCTGGCTCGACGGTAAGCCGGTCGAGTTACGTCCGCCGACCCGCAAGGCTGCTGCCCGGCCCACGCACACCGCTTCCGGCTCCCGAGTGGGGCAACCTGAAGCGGCCAAGGTGGCCCTGGCCTCCCGCATTTATGTGGAGGGGCGCCACGACGCCGAACTGGTGGAGAAGATCTGGGGCGATGACCTGCGCCACGTCGGGGTGGTCGTCGAGCTGCTGGGCGGCGTGGACGAGTTGCCCCGGATCGTGGCCGATTTCGAGCCCGAACCAACGCGGCGCCTCGGCGTGTTGGTCGACCACCTGGTCACCGGCAGTAAAGAGACCCGGATCGTGACTGAGATCCGCAACCCGCACGTCCTGGTCACTGGGCATCCATTCGTTGACATCTGGCAGGCGGTGCGTCCAGAGCGCCTCGGGCTTGAAGCCTGGCCACAGGTGCCACGCAGTGTTGAGTGGAAGGTTGGGGCCAGTCGGGCCCTGCGCCGTCCAGCCGAAGATCAGATCGACATCGCGGCCACCTGGAGCTGGATTCTGAGCCGGGTGCGGGATTGGCGCGATCTTGATCCGGCGTTGCCGCGCGAGGTTGAGCGGCTGATCGATTTCGTTACCTCCGGCTGAGCCGAGCCCACGGGGGTTGAGGGACGGACGCTGGCAGGTGCGGCCCGCTGGCGTGGGTAGCCTGGGCCCACGCCTCACCCCAAGGGAGTCACGCACGTGCAGATCGATCAGGTCTCCGACCTCCTCAAGGAGGTGGCCGAGCGGTTGATCTTGCCGCGCTTCGGCGCTTTGACCACCAGCGAGGTGATCGAAAAGGCCCCAGGCGATTTGGTGACGGTGGCCGATCGGGAGGCCGAGGCCGAACTGACCAAGATGCTTCGTCAAGCCGATCCCGGCGCGGTCGTGGTGGGGGAGGAAGGCGTCTTCGGTGACCCCCGCATCCTGGAAGTGCTGCCGACTGCGGCCCACGCCTGGGTCATCGATCCGGTTGACGGCACCCGCAATTTCACCAAGGGCCGTCGCGATTTCGCGGTGATGTTGGCCGAACTCCGTTTTGGCGAGACCGTCCGCGGCTGGATCTGGCAGCCGCTCCACGATCAGCTTTTCGTGGCTGAGGCCGGCGCTGGCGTCACTCGCAACGGGGTGCAGTTGGCCGCCCCACCGCAACCGCGCACCGTCCCGCTGGGGGCGACGTACCTGCCGGTTCCCGGTGAAGAACGCGCGGCGGTGAAGGTGATTCGCTCCTGGGGCTCCTGCGGAATCGACTATCCCAAACTGATCACCGGCGAGGTCGACTTCCTCAGCTACCGCTCGATGTTCCCTTGGGATCATCTGCCAGGTGGGCTGATGGTCACCGAACTCGGTGGCCGGATCGCGACCGACTCCGGCGAGGATTACCACGCCGGAGTGATCGGCCGACGATTGGTTGCGGCCAACACCGCGCTGTTGTGGGAGGAAGCCCGCGACGCACTGTTCGGTGGCTGATTCGTCGCTAAGCAATGCGATACTGGCTGGGTACCGCTCGAAAGGACCACTGATGACCGAGAACTCGAACGACGATCTCAAAGCTCAGATGAAGGCCGCTCTTGAGCGCAAGAACCAAGGCCGCGACGCGGTCGGCGAGGGTCATCACCAAAAGGAGAATGGCCCGGCCGAACGCGGACGCCAAGGTGGCGGCAGCATGTTCCGTCGCCGCGCTGGCGGCGGAGGCTAAACCGCACTGCTCATATTGGGGACGGTTCCATTATGAGCAGTTGGCCCCACGGCGTCCCTAGTTGGCGCCGAGCAGGGGGAGCTGGCGCTTGGGCGTGATCCCGGCGGCGGCCAGTTGGGCATAGGCGACCGGAAGGGCGGCGCGGACGGTGGCTTCTTCGAAGGGCCATTCGGCGGCGGCGTAAGCATCTTCGACCTTCTTACCTAGCCCAATCACGTACTCCACCTGGCCGTAGAGCGCCGAAATCCGGGAGCGCTGATCGAAGGCGTCCATGCGATCCATCACTGGCCCGTGCCCGGGGACGATCCTTGTTTCTTCCCTAGTCAGGCCAAGGATGCCGTCCAACGCGATCGGCCAGTCACGCAGTCGGCAATCGGGTCCGAACGACGGAGGCCCGGCGCTTTCCAGCAGGTCGCCGGCGAAGACGAGCTGGGCGTCGGGCACGTACACCACCAGATCGCCGTCGGTGTGGGCGGGCCCGAAGTGCAGCGCCTCCACTCGCCGTCCGCCCGCATCAAGCACCTTCGCCAGCGAGAACGTCACAGTGGGGCCGACGAGTTCGCTCGGTTCCACCCCCAGATCGAGGGCGGCCTGGGCGGTCTCGGGACGGCTAAGCCACGGCAGCAAGCTTTCATGGCCGAAGCTGGGCAAGCCAGCGAACCCGGCCAGGCCGAAGAAGTGGTCGTAGTGCCAGTGGGTCACCAACACGCTGGTAACCGGGACGCCGGCGAACGCCTCGGCAGCCGCCCGAATGGCGGCTCCTTGGGCCGGGGAGGAGCCGGTATCGATCACCAGGGCGCCCTCGGGCCCAACGACTAGGCCGATGTTCACGCCAGCCGGTTCGGCGACCGCCACGAAGATCTGGTCGGCGACCGGAGCGAAACTACTCAAGCTGAACTGCGACATGCCGCTCAGCCTAACCTGGCCAGCCTGGGTTAGACTGGCACTCAGCCAGTGAGAGTGCCAGCAAATCGGGAGGGGAACAGCAGTGCTCGACGACCGCAAGCTGACCATCCTGCGCGCTATCGTCACCGACTACGTGTCCATGCAGGAGCCGGTGGGTTCGCGTGCCTTGGTGGAGCGTTACGCCCTGGACGTGTCCCCGGCGACCGTCCGCAACGACATGGCGGTGCTGGAAGAGGAGGGCTACATCACCCAGCCCCACACCAGCGCCGGGCGTATTCCTACCGACAAGGGCTATCGGCTCTTCGTTGATCGCCTGGGCGCGGTGAAGCCACTGTCGGTGGCCGAACGACGAGCCATTCAGAGCTTCATGGACGGTGCCATCGACGTCGACGATCTGGTGGCCCGGACGGTGCGCACCCTGGCCCGGATCACCCACCAGGTGGCGATCGTGCAGTACCCGGTGCTGTCGAATGCCACGCTTCGCCACGTCGAGCTGGTGCAGCTCAGCCCCGGAAGGGCGCTGCTGATCCTGGTCAGCTCCTCAGGTCAGGTTGATCAACACCCGGTCGACATCGGCACTGCTGAAGAATCCCAGGTCGCTGATCTGCGCGGACGGTTGAATGCCGCCCTGGTTGGGCTGGGCCCGAGCGCAGCGTGTGAGCGGCTGGACCTGCTCCTGACCGAGCTGCCAGCCACCCTGAAGCCGCTGGCTGATGCCGTTTGCCCAATTCTGAAGCAACTCCAGACCGAGAGCCACTCCACCCGGGTGGTTGTCGGTGGCGTGCCCAATCTGACCCGCTTCGCCGACCAGTATGAGACGGCCGTGCGTCCGGTGCTGGAGGCATTGGAAGAGCAGGTCGTGCTGTTGAAGCTGTTGGGTGAAGTGGCTGGCGCCGGCGAGGTGCGGGTGCGGATCGGGCAGGAGAACAGCTATGAGCCGCTGCGGACCACCTCAGTGGTGGCCAGTGGCTATGGCGGGCTGCCCGGCCTGCAGGCGAATCTCGGGGTGGTCGGTCCGACTCGAATGGACTACCCATCGAACATGGCTGCGGTACGGGCGGTGGCCCGCTACATCAGCCGCTATCTAGCTGAAGGATGATGCGTGAGCGCTGACTACTACCAGGTGCTCGGAGTGCCAAGGGACGCCACCGCGGAGCAGGTCAAGAAGGCCTACCGCAAGCTGGCCATGAAGTACCACCCCGATGTGGCTGAGGCCCCCGATGCCGCGGAGAAGTTCAAGGAGATCGGCGAGGCCTATGAGGTGCTCCACGATCCGAACAAGCGCGCCATGTATGACCGCGGCGGCAACCCGATGGGCGGGGCTGGCGGCTTCGGTCAGGGAGGCTTCAGCTCCGGTGGCTTCGACTTCACCAATCTGGTGGACGCGATGTTCGGCGCCCAATCACCCCGCGGACCGCGTTCGCGGGTGCGTCGTGGCCAGGACTCGCTAGCCAGGCTCAACCTGACTTTGGCCGAGGCGGCCTTCGGTATCACCAAGGAACTGAAGGTGGACACCGCGGTGATCTGCCCGAAATGCACTGGCAGTGGGGCGAACCAGGGGAGCGAACCAGTGGAGTGTGGCACCTGCCACGGCGCCGGTGAGGTGATCGCGGTGCAACGTTCCTTCCTCGGTGAGATCCGGACGGCGCAGCCGTGTCCTACCTGCCGCGGCTACGGCACAGTGATCCCCAACCCCTGTGGCGAGTGTTCAGGCGAGGGTCGGGTGCGAACCCATCGCACCATCAACGTGAAGATTCCGCCCGGCGTCGACTCCGGCAATCGGGTGCACCTGGCCCATCAGGGTGAGGTCGGCCCCGGCGGTGGGCCAGCCGGTGACCTTTACGTCGAACTGCGGGTCACTCAGCACGAGGTCTTCAAGCGCAACGGCGACGACCTGGAGATGGTCGTCCACCTCCCCATGACTTCGGCGGCTTTAGGCACCGTGGTTGAGCTGGACACCCTGGAGGCTGAGCGCGACGATTTGGACGTTGAGGAGGGCCGCGTCGAGGTGCAGATACCGGCTGGCACCCAGTCGCATTCGCGCATCGCCATTGCCGGTCGCGGTGTGCCCAGGCTGCGCGCCGGTGGCCGGGGCGACCTCGGTATCACCCTGATCGTGGACACCCCAACCAAGCTCGACGATGCCCAGCGCGACTTGTTGGCCCAGCTCGCTGAAGCGCGGGCGGAGACGAGTGCGCAGGTGTCGGTGGCCAAACACGGCAAAGGCGTCTTCGGCTGGCTGAAGGAGGCCTTCTCGTGACCGAGCCGCTGTTTCTGGCCCCCCTGGAGGCCCCCGAGGTCGGCAAGGCGGTCAGTCTCACCGGCCAGGAGGGCCATCACGCGGCCGCCGTCCGCCGAATCAAGACCGGCGAGGTGGTCTGGATCAGCGACGGCAATGGCACTGCGGTCCGGGGTCCGGTGAGCGCCACCGACAAGGGCAGCATCACCATCACCATTGCCGAGGTCCTGCGGGAACCAGCCCGAGCGGTGCGCTATGTGGCAGTGCAGGCCCTGCCTAAAGGTGATCGGGCTGAGCTTGCCGTCGAAATGCTGACCGAACTGGGGGTCGACGAGATAGTGCCCTGGCAGTCGACCCGCTCAGTGGTGCGCTGGTCGCCGGAGCGCACCGAACGCGGGCTCACCCGTTGGCGGACGTCGGCCAGGGAGGCCGCCAAGCAGTCGCGTCGGTTTCGGGTGCCGACGGTGGCGATGCCGATGACTACTGCAGAGCTGGCGCTGCGGATCGAGCAGACCGCGTTGACGGTGGTGCTGCACGAGGTGGCGCAGACCAAGCTGGCTGACCTGGAACTACCCACCGCTGGTGAAGTGATGTTCATCGTCGGCCCCGAAGGCGGCCTGACTGATGAAGAGGTCGCCACCTTCACCAATGCTGGCGCCAAGGCCGCGCTCATCGCCGATGCGGTGCTGCGGACGTCCACTGCTGGAGTGGTGGCGCTGGCCCAATTGCAGGCCCTGGTAGCGCGTGGCTGATTTCGGCTTCACTCCTGGTGCGGTGTTGGAGAACGGCCTGGGACGCACCGGGGTGATCCAAACCCCGCACGGCGAGATCCGCACGCCGGCTTTCATCGCGGTTGGCACCAAGGCGACCGTGAAGGCCGTCCTGCCCGAAGCTGTCGCCGGGCTTGGTGCCCAGGCGGTGCTGGCAAACGCATATCACCTCTACCTGCAACCGGGCTCGGACATCGTCGATGCCGCTGGTGGCCTGGGCACTTTCATGAACTGGCCCGGCCCTACCTTCACCGATTCGGGCGGCTTCCAGGTGATGAGCCTGGGCGTTGGGTTCAAAAAGGTGCTCGCGATGGACGCCACCGGGTTGGTTGATGACGACGTGATCGCCCCCGGCAAGACCCGGCTGGCCCACGTCGATGACGAAGGCGTCACTTTCACCTCTCATCTCAACGGCGATCGGCACCGGTTCACTCCCGAGGTTTCGATGCGGATTCAGCATGAGTTGGGGGCCGACATCATGTTCGCCTTCGACGAATGCACCACGCTGCTGAACACTCGCGGCTACCAGGAGAGCTCGCTGGAACGCACCCAGGCCTGGGCGGTGCGCTGTCTGGCCGAGCATGAGCGGCAGACCACCGAGCGGGTCGGCAAGCCTTACCAGGCGCTCTTTGGCGTGGTGCAGGGTGCTCAATATGAAGATCTGCGCCGCCAAGCTGCTCGTGATCTGGCCGCCCTTGAGGTGGACGGTCGCAGTTTCGACGGTTTTGGCATCGGCGGAGCGCTGGAGAAGGAGAACCTGGGCACCATCGTGGGCTGGGTGGCCGAGGAACTGCCCTTCGACAAGCCGCGACACCTGCTGGGCATCTCCGAGCCGGATGACTTCTTCGCCGCGATCGCCGCTGGCGCGGACACCTTCGACTGTGTGATGCCCTCGCGAGTGGCCCGCAATGGCGCGATCTACACCGCCCAGGGGCGCTACAACGTGAACACGGCGGCCAACCGGCGCAGCTTCACCCCCCTGGAGGAGGGCTGCGACTGCTACACCTGCGCCAACTATTCCCGGGCCTACCTGCATCACCTGTTCAAGGCGAAGGAGATGCTGGCCTCAACGCTGGCAACCATCCACAACGAGCGGTTCACCGTCCGGTTGGTTGACGATATTCGCGCCAGCATCGAAGCCGGACGATTTGCCGAGTTCCGCGAGACCTTCCTTGGCCGCTTCTACGCCAAGTGATTGATCAGGCTTGGCCGGTGGCCTCGCGGCGCTTGATCACGGCGATCACCCGATAGGTGACCGGCAGGAACAGCACTTCGACGCCAACCTTGTACAACCAACCCACGACGATGTAGTTGATCAGCGCAGGCCAACTGATCGAATCGCCGCCAAGCACGTTCCCCAGTGGGCCGAAGGCGATCAGGCAGAACACCAAAGTGTCGGCGAACTCGCCGATCAGGGTGGAGCTGATCAGGCGCACCCACAGCCGCCGCTCGCCCCAGCGCTGCTTGATGCGCACCAGTACCAGGGCGTTGATCAGCTGGCCAGCCAGGTAGCCCAGCAGGCTGGCCACCACAATGCGGGGCACGAAGCCGAGTACGGCATGCCAGGCGTCCTGGTTCGGCCAGTCCGCGGCCGGCGGGGCGGCGTCCACGGCGAGGAAGGTGAGTGACATCAACGCCGCCAGCACGAAACCGGTGATGATGGCGCGATTGGCGCGGCGCAGTCCGTACACCTCGGCCAGCACATCGCCGAGGATGTAGGTCAGCGGAAACAGGATCGCACCGCCATCGGTGATCAGTGGCAGCAACTGCACCCCGCCCACCTGCCAATCGGGGCCAAACGCGATCAGTTTGGTGGCGCCGATGTTTGAGATCAGCAGCATGCCAACGAAGGTCGCCAGCACCAGGTCATAGCTGGATTTACGCTGCGGATGGTCAATGACAGTTGGGTCGGGCACGAGAGCGGATTCTAGACCGCTGGCGGCCGGTAAGCGCGTTGGTGTCAGGTTTCCTCAGCCAGCTTTTCGACCCAGCCACGCCGGAAACTATCGAAGCTCTCGTGCGGGGCGCTTACCGCCTCAACCCGTGGCAGGCTAGGGGCATGAGCGAGTATGACGACGTAAGCGTGCCGGAGGAATCCGAGCAGCTCGACCAGTTGCAGGCAGATGAAACCCTGGTCGACCGGGGCGTGCACGACGTGCTCGATGAGGGGTACGTAACGGGCGAGAACTGGTCGGCCGCTCAGGGTTTTGGCAACACCGTCACCGAGATGCGCACCGGGGAAACCCTGGAGATGCGGATCGCGCAGGAGGAGCAACCCGGAGTCGTCATCGAAGGTCCGTGGAACCCTGATCCAACCGAAGAACGGGAAGTGGGCCGGGCCCGAGCCGGACGGCTGGTGGACGCCAACGGCGGCATCCCCGGCGAAGACAACGAACCCCGCAGCATTGGTCACGATGTCGGCATCGACGGTGGCGCCGCCACTGCCGAAGAAGCCGCGATGCACATCATCGACGAAGCCGACGATTTCGACGATGACTGACCCGGACGAGCTCGGCGACATCCTCTACCCACCGATCCGGCCCTACGCCCACGGTCGGTTGGCGGTGGGCGAGGGCCAACAGGTGTACTGGGAGGAATGCGGCAATCCGAACGGCAAGCCGGTCGTGTTCGTCCACGGCGGGCCAGGCGGCGGAATCGTGGCCAACTATCGGCGCTACTTCGACCCGCAGCGCTACCGGGTGGTGCTTTTCGATCAGCGTGGTTGCGGGCGGAGCCTGCCGCATGCGAGCGAACCGGGCGCCGATCTGAGCGCGAATACCACCTGGCATTTGGTTGCCGACATGGAGAAGTTGCGCGTTGACCGCGGCATTGATTCCTGGCAGGTCTTCGGCGGTTCCTGGGGCAGCGCGCTCGGCCTTGCCTATGCCGAAGCCCATCCTGAGCGGGTCACTGAGCTGGTGTTGCGCGGCATTTTCACCCTGCGGCGCAGCGAGATCGACTGGTACTACAACGGCGGTGCGGGTCACCTGGCGCCCCTCTGGTGGCGTTCCTTCTGTGAGCCGCTGTCCGCGGGTTTCAGCGGTGATCGAGTGGCGAAGTATCACGAGTTGCTGTTCGACCCCGACCCGGCCGTCCATCTGCCAGCCGGGGTCGCCTGGACCACCTGGGAGGCAGCGACCTCGACCCTGGAGTATTCCCAGGCCCACGTGGACGAGTTTTCGGATCCGGGCTTCGCGCTGGCCTTCGCCCGGATCGAAAACCACTATTTCGTCCACGCGGGCTGGATGCGCGAAGGGCAACTGATCGATGAGGTCGCCAAGATTCGCCACCTTCCCGGCGTGATCGTGCAGGGACTCTACGACCTGCCCTGCCCGGTCACCACCGCTGAGGCACTGCACCGGGCCTGGCCCGAGGCTGACTATCACCTGGTGCTGGCCGGACACGCCGCCAGCGAACCTGCCATCGCCAGGCAACTGGTGGCCGCCACCGATCGGTTCGCGGGCAAATAACCGGTCGGTTGTGGTGGGTGTGGGCTGACTAGGATGGTCCCCTCAAACTCAGGAGGATCCGCTGAACCCGCCAGTAAAAGCGACCGCAGAGCGTCGCGTCGCCATTCCGGCCTCAATCAACATGGTCTCGGTGCTGGGACCGCACGACGAGTTCCTGCGCATCCTGGAGCGCGAGTTGGCCGCTGAGATCCACGTTCGCGGCAACGAGATCACCTTCTCCGGCACGCCGGCCGAGGTGACGGTGGCTGCTGACGTCCTTACCGAGCTGATCACGATCGTGCGCACCGGCCAGGGCTTGGCCGCTGACACTGTCGAGCGGGTGCTGGGCATGGCTGCTGGCGACATCAGCCCGGCCGAGGTGCTCACTCACGACATCCTTTCGACCCGGGGCAAGACCATCCGGCCCAAGACGCTGAACCAGAAGCGATACGTCGATGCCATCGACAAGCACACCATCGTGTTCGGCATCGGGCCGGCCGGAACCGGCAAGACCTACCTGGCGATGGCCAAGGCAGTGCAGGCGCTGCAGGCCAAGGAGGTCAACC